>JAFRER010000004.1 GCA_017434755.1 Oscillospiraceae bacterium
GCGCTCATCGTGGCCGCCGCCGAGGCCGCTGCCTCTCTGCCGGCCGACCGCGTCGATCTCATCTATGAAAATGATGGAGGGAGCGACTTTCTTCGCCTGATCGAACAGGTCGCGCACACGGCCCGCTCCGACACCGACGTACAACTCAACGAAGTCCGAGCCCGAGATCGAGAGGAACTGCACGTTCGCCTCGCCGGCAACGGCTTTGGCAAGCAGGGTCTTACCGGTTCCCGGAGGTCCCACGAGCAGAACGCCCTTGGGTATTCTGGCTCCCATATCGGTGAAGGCCTTAGGATTTTTGAGGAAGTCGACGATCTCCGCCAGCTCTTCCTTTTCCTCGTCGCAGCCTGCCACATCGGCGAAGGTCTTTTTGTTCTTCTCTTCGCTTCCGAGCCTTGTTCTGGCGCGGCTGAACTTGGCGATCCCGCCGGCTCCGCCGCCCTGACGGTTCATAAGCGCAAACCACAGAACCATCAGACCGATCAGGATAAGATACGGTACAAAGCTGACCCACCACGGCAGCGTGAAGCCTTCGGTGTAGTCATATTCCTTTATGATACCGGCCTCGTACTGCTCCTGGATGAGCTCATGGAAATCCTCGTAAAACACCGAGAAGCTGTACAGGCTGTATGTTTTTGACTCAACAGGCTCTTCCGGATCCCCTGTCCTGACCTTCAGAGTGATGCTTTCGCCTTCCGTGACAAAAGACTCAACCTTTTCCTCGGTGAACAGATCAACAAGATCGGAATACTTGAGCGACTCGCTCACGCTGTCTCTTGTCATGGTCGCAATAACGGCCACGATTATCAGCAGAAGCAGGACATAAAAGCCTATGTCTCTGACCCGGTTTCTTTTTGGCTTCAAGCAGGGATCACCTCACTTATATACTTCTGGTTTCAGAATGCCCACATAGGGCAGGTTGCGGTATTTCTCATTGTAGTCGAGGCCGTAGCCCACCACGAAAGCATCCGGGACCTCAAAGCAGGAGTAATCGGCATAGACATCGGCTTTTCTGCGGGAGGGTTTGTCCATCAGCGTGACGATCCTGACCGACGCAGGCTCTCTGACCATAAGATAGTGCTTCAGATAGTTCAGCGTTATGCCTGAGTCGAGGATGTCTTCCACGATTATGACATCTTTTCCGCAGATGTCCTCACTGAGGTCCTTGTTGATCTTGACCGCTCCCGTCGTCTTCGTGCCGCTGTAGGAGGACACCGCCATGAAATCCATGGAGCAGTTAATGCTCACGCTTCTCACAAGGTCTGACATGAAAATGAAGCAGCCCTTGAGCACGCCCACGAAGATCGGCGTCTTTCCCTGATAATCCTCGGAGATCTTTGCGCCGATCTCTCTGACCTTGGCCTGAAGCTCCTCCTCGCTGATAAGAACGCTCTGAATGTCTTTTTCCATTTTTTCCTCTTTTATTCGGACTGTTTTTTCTTTTTATTCTTGGGAACGGGAGGGTCTGTGAAAAAGATCCTTCCCTTCTGTCTTCTTATTCTTGCACCGGGAACATCAATATACGCCAGTTCCGTCCCCAGCGCGAGCTTCATGATATCGTTCGTGTGCACCGCGCTGATGCTCTGCGGACACAGTCTGCGTATCACTCTCGCTTCCACCGCATCCGGCAGGGCGGCCAGGTCCTTTGATCGGACGCTTTCCCCGTTGAAATGGCCGGCGATGAACTCCTCCGCCAGCTCTTCGAGAACGCGGTTATCCTCTCTCAGCGTATCGCCCGTCCGGAGGATGGCCTTTGCGACCGAGGGGTTGATCTCCCGGAGGACCGGCATCACCTGCAGGCGGATCTTATTCCGGCTGTACTGCTGCGAACCATTGCTGCTGTCTTCTATATGGGAGATCTCGTTTTCTTCGAGATATCTCTCGATCTCGCTCCGCGTCGTTTCAAGGAGCGGTCTCACGATGCTGCCCCTTACCGGAGGGATCCCGCACAGGCCGGCAGCCCCAGTCCCTCTTGCGAGATTGAACAGCACCGTCTCCGCGTTGTCATCGGCGTTGTGCGCCGTGGCGATCCTTGTAAATCCGTTCTCCCGAGCTGTCGCTTCCAGAAACGCATATCGGAGTTCTCTCGCGGCCTCTTCAAGGCCCAGCGCTTTCTCTGCGGCGTATTCCGGGACGCTGCCGTGTCCGGTATAGAGCGTAATGCCCATCTCCCCGCAGACTTCTTCAACGAAGCGCATATCCCGCAGCGATTCCTCTCCGCGGATCCCGTGCTCGAAATGGGCAGCGGCTACGCTGATCCCCATCGCTTCGGCACTGCTGTGCAGCCAGTGGAGCAGGCACATGGAATCCGCTCCGCCGGAGACCGCGCAGAGGACCCTGCTCCCCTCGGGAAACATGTCATAACGGGAAACGAGTTCAGTAATCGTCTTCATGCACTGTGTCTCTGGAGCCGAAGGAAGTGTACTCCGGGATCCAGTTGAGCTCGACGGTATCCGTCCTGCCTTTCCTGTTTTTCAGCACGATGGCCTCGGCAAGATTCGGATCTTCCGCTTCCTTGTCGTGATAACCCTGCCTGTACAGACCGATGACGACGTCCGCATCCTGCTCGATCGCTCCGGATTCACGCAGGTCGGAGAGGACCGGCCTTTTGTCCTGTCTGCCCTCGCTGGCACGGGACAGCTGCGAAAGGCAGATGACTGGGACGTTCAGTTCCTTGGCCATGATCTTCATCATACGGCTTATATCACTCACCGCCTGGGTCCTGCTCTCATTCGACCAGGACCGTCCGCTTCCGGAGGAACTCATAAGCTGAAGGTAATCGATCACTACAAGATCCACTTTACTGAGACGCCTGCACTGCGCGCTGATGTCCGCGACGGTTATCGCGGAGTTGTCGTCAATGCGGATATCCGTCTCGCTCAGAGCCTGAGCGGCGGTTGCGATATCCTTCCACTGCTGTTCCGAGAGGCGGCCGGTAAGAAGGTTCTTTGAAGGCACCAGCGCCGCTCTCGACAGAAGCCGGGTCACGAGCTGCTCTCTTGACATTTCCAGCGAAAAGATCGCCACGGTCTTTTTTTCGTTCATCGCAGCATGGAGTGCGATGTTCAGCGCTATACTCGTTTTGCCCATGCCGGGACGCGCGGCTATGATAATAAGTTCGCCCTTGTTCAGTCCGAGGGTCACATTGTCCAGATCCGGCAGTCCGGTGGGGATCCCCGGGATGCTGCTCCCGGATTCGGCGGCTTCGTTGAGCTGTTGGAAAACTGTCTGGACCACGGTGGAAACGGGAAGCAGATGACCGATATTTCTCCCGCTTCGGAGCGCGTAGATCTGTCTCTCCGCGGCTTCGAGCACGCTGTCCGCCTCGCCCGAGCCCTCATACACCATCTCGCTGATACTGTCCGCCGCTTCTCCGAGCCTGCGGAGCAGCGCCCTGTCCTTCACGATCGATGCATACTCTCTGACATTGGCAGAGGTAGGTGTCAGCTCCACGATCCCCTTTATATACTCTTCGGTATTGTCGGAAAAAACGCCCCTTACCTTCATGCGGTCAATGAGCGTCACGGGATCGACGGTGAGACCGTACGTGAACATGGAATACAGGGTCTCGAAAATATCCTTATTGATCTGCGAATAGAACTCATCCGCTTTCAGTACATCGATCACATCGGGAATACATTCCGGATCGATGAGCATGGAGCCGATCACGGCCTGCTCTGCCCTGTCAGAACGCGGAACGCTTCTGCCGAGCAATTCATCCATTTTGTATTCCTCCTTCCCGAAATCTTAATTGTCGTTTGCTTTGTCTCAGGCTTCCACTACCAGCAGATTGACGTTGCCGCTCACCTCGTAGCCGAGCTTTGCCTTGACCGTGTAGCTGCCGTATGTCTTTATCGGCTCGCCCTGAACGATCTTGTTCTTCTCGATATCGATGCCGTACTGCTCTTTGAGCGCGGAAGCGATTTCCGCGGATGTGACGGCGCCGAAGAGTTTTCCGGAACCGCCGGATCTGGCGCGGATGATCACCTGCACTCCCTCGAGCTTTCTGGCGTTTTCCTCCGCCTGAGCTTTTTCCTTGGCCGCTTTTGCTGCAGCCGCCTTCTCCTTGATCTTGAGAGCGTTCAGATTGTCGGCGGTCGCCTGCGTGGCAAGGTTGCGAGGCAGCAGATAATTGCGGGCGTATCCGTCGGAAACCTCCTTCATCTCGCCCTTTTTCCCCTGTCCTTTGACATCCTGCAAAAAAATGACTTTCATATCTTTCCCCTCCGAGGCTTTCAAAATCAGCCGTCGTAGTAATTGTCTATCGCTTCTTTGACTTTCTGATAAAGCTCATCTATCTCTATCTTTTCGAACTGGGCCGCCGCGACGCTGCGGTTTCCGCCGCCTCCCAGCTTTTCCATCAGGATCTGAACATTGATCTCCCCGATGGATCGGGCCGAGACAAAAGCCCCACCTTTCCCGTCCGGCGCCATGACGATCGACGCCTCGACCCCCTGTATGTTCAGCAGTTCGTCCGCCGCCTGAGCCGCGACGATCCTCGTCTGGGGCTCTTCCGGAGAAGCGATGGCAATGTCTCTGTATAGCTTGGCGGAAGTCAGCACATTATACCTTGCGACAGTGGTGTCCATATCGGACTGCAGGAGTTTTATGACTTCTGCAGTATCCGCTCCGGAACGGCGCAGATAGGCGGCCGCCTCGAACGTTCTCTCTCCGGTCCTGACAGAAAACCTCTTGGTGTCGAGCACCATGCCCGCAAGCATGGCCTCCGCCTCGCAGCGCCGGATATCCTCTTTTTCTATGAGTTCCTGCAGAAGTTCTGCAACGAGTTCGCAGGCAGAAGACGCATATGGTTCGATAAAGCTCAACGTAGAGTTCTGGATATATGTCGCGGCGACCCGGTGATGATCGATCACCGCCACACGGGTGCATGCATCCAGCAGATCCGGATCCTCCACCTGTTCCGGCCTGTTGGTGTCCACCACCACCAGAAGCGTTCCGCTGTCCGCCCGCAGCATGGCGTCCTGCGGAGTGATGAAGCAGGCGGCGTATTCCTCGTCTTCTCTTTTAAGCCTTGCTATCAGTTCCTTGGAAACATTGTTTTCCTGATCAATGACTATCCCTGCCTTAACGCCGAATTTCCGCGCAAGACAGACTATTCCCGCACACGCTCCCACCGCATCGAGATCGGCGTATTTATGGCCCATCACATAGACCTTTGAGGCATACCGGACGAGCTCGGCAAAGGCGTTCGCCATAACTCTGGATTTGACCTTTGTCCTTCTTTCAACTTCGTTTCCGCGTCCGCCGAAGAACTCAAAGCCGTGCCGGTTCTTCACTACGGTCTGGTCTCCGCCGCGGGAGAGCGCGAGCTCCGCGGCATTACTCGCAAACTGGAGCGCCTCCGCGAAATCGGCGGCGTCCTCTCCGAATCCTACGCTTATTGTGGCGGCAATGCCGATCGGGTTCTCTACCGCGTGGACATCCTCAACGATGCTGAATTTTCCCGCTCTCAAAACGTCCGTATATTTCTTTTCAAAAACAGCGATGTATCTGTCTCTCTCATAACGCCTGAGGATCGCGCGGTTATTGTCCGCCCACAGGTTCAGCTTGTCCTCTATGGCGTCCCGTATGTCGTTCTTCGTGCGGTCGGGATAGTTCCGGATCAGTTCGTCGAGATTGTCTATAATGATTATCCCGACGACGGGGCGGGTCTCTTCATACAGGATCCGCATATCGTCATACTCGGTGACGTCCACCCAGTAGGTGATACCCATGAAAGCCGCGTCGGCCTCGTCATTGGCCGAGCGGATAATATTCCCGTGAAGCTGGTATTTCCGCCCGCCGAGCTCTATGAGAGAGCTATAGCGCTTTTTCCCCTCGAGCAGCCACTTGCCGCTGAACTGCGGAACAAGGTCCGTGATGGTGGCATCGAGCCTGGCGCCCTTCGATCCGCACATATCGAAAAACATTTCGTTGCCCCAGATTATACGGGAATCATCGAGCCGGAACACCACGATAGGCAGCGGAAAGCTCATAAGGGTATTGCTTTTTGCATTGTCCGTCTCATAGGTGATCGATTCTATGAATGCGGCGAGCTGTTTGCGTTTTCTGGCAGCCATGATCAGGGAGAAGATAACGAGAAAGACGATTATGCCCGCTTCGATATAGGCAAGCTCATGCATCCCGAAGAACCAGGTCGCTACAGCAAAGGCGATAAGAAAGAAAAAGTGGATCAGAACGCCGGATTCGGCAAACCTTTTCAGTTTCTTATTCACGTTTTCGCCTCCCCAAGACATACTTTCCGTTTTACACAATACGGTAAAGTATTATATCAAATCCCTACCCCCTTTACAATGAATTTTTTTTGAATATAATGAAACCATGCTTGAAAAACCGACATTTTAAGACAAGGAGGACATCGCTTTGGACATTGAAAAAACCATCCGGAACCTGAAGCTCAGGCATTTCAAAGTCAGTCACTTCTCCACCGGGGAAGAGGCTGTAAAGTACCTCTCCGGCGAGATCAGCGGAACGAGCGTCGGCATAGGCGGCTGCAAGACAGCCGCGGATCTTGGCCTGTATGATGTGCTGGCCGCAAACAACGAGGTGTTCTGGCACTGGAAAGAGCCGGGACCCGATACGCTCAGGAAGGCAAATGCCGCCGAGGTGTATATCACCAGCGCCAACGCCATATCGGAAAACGGCGAGATCCTCAACATCGACGGCCGCGGGAACCGGCTGGCCGGTCAGGTCTTCGGCGAAAAACGGGTGTATATCATCGCCGGCAAAAACAAGATCTGCCCCGATTTTGAATCCGCTCTCTACCGCGCCAGAAATACTGCCGCCATAGAAAACGGCAAGCGTTTCCCCTACAAAAACCCCTGCCAGATCGACGGAAAATGCCATGACTGCCGCTCCGAACACCGCATCTGCAATGCTCTTCTGGTGCTTTGGGGACCAATGATGGAAATGACCACGGAAGTGGTGCTGATCGACGAAGACCTCGGCATGTGATAAGGAGACAGAAACATGATAAAAAGAGCTGAAAACCGCGTAAAAGATCAGAAAAAGATGTTCAACGGAGCCGGTGAGGCAAGGATGCTCCATATCCTCGAAGCCGGTGAGGAGATGTACAACAAGGGGAGAGTGTTCAATCACCTCTTCCTTGATCCCGGATGTGAGATCGGCTGGCACATCCACCACGGCGACGGGGAGACCTATTACATCCTCAAAGGCGAGGGCGAATACAGCGATAACGGCACTATCGTGACGCTGCACCCCGGCGACATTGCCTTCGTGGATGACGGCGAAGGCCACAGCCTGATCAACAAAGGCACGGAGACGCTTGAGGCAATAGCACTTATTCTGTATAAATAATCATTTTCCGGAGATCTGTATACATGAGCATCACCATCTTCACCCCCGGAAGGACGGAACTGTCCGGGAATCATACCGATCATCAGCAGGGCAGGATCCTTGCCTCCGCGGTCGACGTGGGACTGACCGCGACTGTCGATAATAGCAGCGGCAGCAAAGCCGTGATCGAATCCGAAGGCTTCGCGCCCTTTGATGCGGACATCGAACATCTCGAGGTGATCCCCGAGGACTACGGTACATCCAGAGCCCTCATGCGGGGAATGCTCGCCTGCTTCAAGGACAACGGCCTTGCGATCGGACCCTTTTCCGCGAAGGTCACGAGCACTCTTCCCTCCGGTTCGGGTCTGTCCTCCTCCGCCGCTTTTTCCGTGATGGTGGGAAGGATCCTCAACGAGCTGTATAACGGAGGCAAAGCAGATCCGGTGTTTATAGCCAAGGCGGCCCAGTTTGCCGAAAACAACTATTTCGGCAAACCCTGCGGGCTCATGGACCAGCTCGCCTGCTCCCTCGGCCATGCCGTGTATGTTGACTTCCGGACCATGGAGATCGACCCGATCATCGCCGACTTCGGGTCCATGGGGCTCACGCTCTGTCTGGCAAACACCGGCGGGAGTCATGCCGGCCTTGATGATGCCTACGCCTCCATCCGCATCGAGATGGACGACATAGCCGCCCGCTTCGGACAGAAAGTGCTCCGTGACGTGGATCCCGACGAATTCTTCGCAAAGGGGTGGAGTCTCTCCGAACGCCCCGTCCGGAGGGCAAAGCACTTCTTTGAGGAGAACGCACGGGTGCCTCTGATGCGCGACGCTCTCAGAGCCGGCAACGGTGAGGAATACATGAGGCTGATGAACGCCTCCGGAAGATCCTCCGAGAACCTGCTCGGCAACATCGTTGCCGAAGGCGCTGGAGATACAAAGCTCGCCGAAGGCCTTGAGCTGAGCGCAAAACTGCTCGAAGGCAAAGGCGCGTGGCGTGTCCACGGCGGCGGCTTTGCAGGATGCGTGCAGGCGCTCATGCCGTCAGACCTCTTCCCCTCGTATAAGACAGAGATGGAAAAGGTCTTCGGCCCCGACACCTGCCGCGAACTGAAACTCGCCTGATTATTCATGTACATATAGCAAAAGGAAGCTGTGAAAAACACAGCTTCCTTTTTTGTTTATTCCGTTCAGCTCGGAATTACTTGCCGGCGTTCATCTGCGCTGCGACTTCAGCGGCAAAGTCTTCCTCTTTCTTCTCAATGCCTTCGCCCTTGATGAAGTGGACGGCATCAACGAACTTCACGCTTCCGCCGAGCTTCTTGGCGGCGTCTGCAATGTAACCCTCAACAGAGCCGGAGAACAGATCGGAGCGGACGAAATCCTGCTGGAGCAGGCAGCTCTCTTTGTAGAAAGCGTTCATCTTGCCGGCTGCGATCTTCTCTTTGATGGCGGCGGGCTTTGCAGCCATCTTCGGATCGTTGTCCATGAGAGCGACCTGGACCTGGAGCTCATGATCGAGATCTTCCTGCGGAACAAGGGCCTTGTCCCAGTACTTGGGATTCATCGCGGCGATCTGCATCGCAACGTTCTTGCCGATCTCGGTGGCGTCGATATCGCCCTCTACGGCGAGGTTGACGAGAACGCCGTGGGTACCGCCCATATGCACATAGGCAACGTTGGTTGGGTTGCCGAATCTCTTGAAGCGGCGGATCTGGAGATTTTCACCGATGGACATGACCTTCTCGGGGAGGGTCTCGGCGACGGTGAGCTCAGAGCCGGGGTACTTGCAGTTGAGCAGTGCCTCAACGTCTGCGGGATCGTCATTCAGGACTACCTTGCAGACATCCTTTACAAATGCCTTGAACAGATCGCTCTTCGCGCAGAAGTCGGTCTCGCAGTTAACTTCGACGACGGCGCCGACACCGCACTCGGGGCATACGCGTGCATATGCCATGCCTTCGGCAGCAATGCGTCCGGCCTTCTTTGCGGCCTTTGCAAGGCCCTTCTCACGCAGCCAGTCGACTGCCTTGTCCATATCTCCGTCGGTGGCCTGGAGTGCCTTCTTGCAGTCCATCATGCCGACATTCGTCATCTCACGGAGTGTTTTAACATCCTGAGCTGTAAAAGCCATTATCTTATCCTCCTTATTATACTCATTAAAAAAGGGGCTTGATTCAGGCCCCTTTTATCGTTTATATTACTCGGCTTCTTTTGCTTCGGCCGGCTCCGCAGCTTCCTCGACTGCTTCAGCAGCCTCTGCAGTCGCTTCTGCGGGGACCTCGACATCCTCGCCCTGACGGCCTTCCTGAACGGCGTTGGCCATGCAGCCGGCGATGAGGCGGATGGCGCGGATAGCGTCATCGTTTGCGGGGATCACGTAGTCGACCTCGTCGGGATCGCAGTTGGTATCGACGATGGCGACAATGGGGATGTGGAGCTTGCGGGCCTCGGCGATGGCGTTGTGCTCCTTGCGGGGATCAACAACGAACAGGGCGCCGGGGAGCTTCTTCATCTCTTTCACGCCGCCGAGATACTTCTCGAGCTTTTCCATCTCGCCCAGGTGCTTCATGACTTCCTTCTTGGGAAGCATGTCGAAGGTGCCGTCTTCCTGCATTTTCTTGAGCTGTGCAAGTCTGTCCACACGAGTGCGCATGGTCTTGAAGTTGGTGAGCATGCCGCCGAGCCAGCGGGCGTTCACGTAAAACATACCGACACGGGAGGCTTCCTCCTTGACCGCGTCGGTGGCCTGCTTCTTCGTTCCGACGAAGAGGACGGATTCGCCGTTCTCGCTGAGCTGACGCACAAAGTCATATGCCTCTTCCAGCTTCTTGACGGTCTTCTGCAGGTCGATGATGTAGATGCCGTTACGTTCGCAGTAGATGTACTCGGCCATCTTGGGGTTCCAGCGTCTGGTCTGGTGTCCGAAGTGGACGCCGGCTTCCAGCAGCTGTTTCATAGAAACTACTGATGCCATTTGTTTTCCTCCATATTTTTTGTTTTTCCCTCCGAAAACATCATCCTCTTCCCCAAACCCGCTGTTTCTGCCGCGGATCACATGGAGAAAAGTCCGTTTTCGTGCGAAATGCTTGAATATAATAACAGAAGGCCCTTTCATTTGCAAGAGTTTTTTGCATTTTCCGCCCGTAAATCGAAAAGAAAAAGCAGCGGGGCGTTCCCGCTGCTTTTTTAAGCCCTGTATACTGCCTGTCCGCGCCGCGGACGGAGCCGGTCTTATTCGGCGTAACTGCTGAACTGTCCGCTGATCATTTCTTCCAGACGGGCAAGATTGTTCTCGGAGAACCTGTTCCGGCTGATGAGGATGACAAGCTCGCCGTCATTGGCCTTGAGATAGTCGGCGATGATGCCGCCCAGCTCGGTCAGTCCCGCTTCGCTGCTGTCCAGTTCGATGTTCTGATAATCCTCGTCGTTGCTGACCAGGATGATCTCGCCTTCGTTATAACCGGTGCCGTAGTCTTTGTATGTAAGGAACACGGTCTTGATCTCTCCGTTCAGGCTGCCGCTTTCCCCGGCCTTCTTCATGGCGCTGTCCGTCCAGAACTGGTCCAGGGGGGCGGAGGAACTCAGTTCTTCAAGCGCAGCCTCAATATCCGCCATCTTCTCTTTGGCTCTTTCCACCGACCAGAGGCAGGAGACGCATGTGATGATGACTGCTATGGTGAGGACCGTCACGAGGATGTTCAGTACGGCCGTTGAATTCAGAAACTTTTCTTTATTTTCCATTGTATTATCCTTCTTTCATTTATTCCCTGCAGCGGGTCTGCTGTCGTTCAGTATCCTCTCTGCGACAAATCGCAGTTTCTCTTTTTCGTTCAGGCCGGATAACGGCGGTCCCTCAAGATCGATGAGCAGGTATTTCGGCCTGTTGTTCTTGAAGATCACGGCTTCTCCCTTTGCGTCCGCTATTCGGGTGACCCTTGAGAAATTCTGATTTGCCTCGGATACCGAAACGATGGTTTCGGTATCGATGTTCATAGGCCCCACCTCATTTTACATTATAAATGAGTATAGGTAATATACAAGCTAATATTTTACCTAATTTTGGAGAATCCTACAAATATTAAAAGCGAAGGCACTCTGCCTCCGCTTTCATTACAAAATGTTCTCAAAACTGTTGTTTTTCAGTTCGTATGCTTCATTCCAGAATGATCTTCCATGCCGATGCCAGCATGTCCATCGTCCATGCGGCATTCGCCGGACTGGTCGACGGGAGCGCCTGCGCTTCGATGCCGAGCTCTCTCTCCTGATAACGGCGGAAATACTTCCATGAAGTCCGGCCGTTGCAGTATATCCTGCTGACTTTCGAGCCCTGAAGGATCGGCTTCAGATCCGTCGGCACGACGTTTTTGATGCTGCTGTCCCCGGAGCCGATGATATCGCAGCTGCAGATCGTATCCCACAGCGCTATGTGATGCTTCAGGACAAGCTCCTTCTTCTCTTCGATCGACCGCGGCTCCGGCTCATTGAGCAGCCTTGCCATCAGGGGCCAGAAGCGGTTCTGCGGATGTCCGTAGAAGAACATCTGCTCCCGTGACTTTACCGAGGGCAGGCTGCCGAGGATGAGGATCTCGCTGTTTTCATCGAACAGCGGCGGGAACGGGTGCACGATGTGCTCATATTCCATAGGCAGCCCTCCGCATTTACAGGTCGATCCTCTCGAAGTTTCTCTCCGCTCTCTTCATTGACAGCACCGTAAGAACTGCAAAAGCCGCCGCACACGCGAGAAGGATTATAAGCTGCAGCCCGATATGGTCGAAGCCGAAGGCGTTCAGCGCTTCAAGCCCCGGAACGTGGTGCAGCGCTTCCGCGATGAAAATGATGACGAACGCCGCGATTATGTGGGAAACAAAGGGCTTTCCGAAAGAATAGGCCGTCTTATAGAATCCCCCCACAAACACGCTGTTAAAGCAGCCGAAGATCAGCAGGGCAAACCCGAGGAACACAAGATTCGCGTTCATCAGGGCGTTTACCCTGTACACGGTCGATCCCGAAAGGACCGTCATCCGCAGGAGCGTCATGACTGCCATGATCGCAAAGCTGCACATTTCGATGAAGACCACAAAGGCGTATCTGCCGCGGACAACGTCCCTCTTCGGGACAGGCAGGAGTGCGGAATAGACCGTGTCGTTGTTCTCACGCATGCTCTGGAAGGTCTGGAACAGGCCCAGCGTGGTGAAGAACGCGCCGCACAGGATCGGATAGCCGGGGATGAGTGTCATAAACCCGAACGCGATAAACAGATAACTGAGGATCGAAGCGCTGAGCTTCATCTCTTTTTTCAGCATATTACCCATTGCGCGCCTCTCTTTCCGACCGGAGCATGATCTCCTCAAGCGTCTCGCCCGGCTGCCCCATGGTCTCGATAAACCTTCCCCTCTCCGCAGAGGAAACGATCTTTCCGTTCCGGATATACAGAATGTCGTCCGCGCACTTTTCCAGATCCGAAGTGATATGCGTGGAATACAGGATTGCCACGCCGTGATCCCGCAGCTGCAGGAACACATCCAGAAGCTCATCCCTGGAGAAGGGATCCAGCCCGCTCGTGGGTTCGTCGAGGATCAGCACCTCCGCCCCGTGGGACATGGCAAGCAGCAGATTGCATTTTACCTTCATGCCCTCGGAGAGTTCCAGCGGCGTTTTATTCAGATCAAGCTTGAAAAGCTCCGCATATTCCCGTGCGGCATCCTCATCCCAGTTGGGATAGAAGAGCTTCGTGACTGCGATCAGATCCTTGAGCTTTTTCCGGGGATAGTAATTGAGAGTGCCGGTCGAATAACCGATACGGGTCTTGATCTCCGCTTCATTGCCCGCAAGAGGCATGCCGAAGTAGGACACTTCCCCGGCGTCCGGGTGGACCAGGTTCAGCATGGATTTGATGGTGGTGGTCTTTCCGGCGCCGTTGCGTCCGATAAAACCGGTTATCCTCCCTTTATCAAGGGAAAAACTTACGTTATCCAGCGTGAACTCCGGATATTTCTTGCACAGACCTCTTACTTCCACAATGCTCATTCGTTTTCGCCTCCCGGGTCCTCTCCGAACACTCTTTCATGCATCTTCGTGAACTGGTCTTTCGGTGGAATGGCGATGCCCCTCTTCTCATCCCCCAGCAGAAGAAGCGTATCTCCCGGCTCTATGCCGAACAGCTCCCTCGCCTGTTTGGGGATCACGATCTGGCCCTTTTCCCCCACCGTTGCGGTCCAGGCAAATTTGCCCTTGGGTTTTGGCAGTTTCATACGGTGTACCTCTCTGTTATAAAAAGTATGATTTGTATAACTCAGTATAACAAAGTATACTTATCAGTATCTTGTTTGTCAAGTGGCTATGAAGCCCATGGAGGCGCGTCTCCTTGCCGCATAGCCGCTTGTCCTAAATATTAGTCTACTTAACAGGGGGCGACACATCTTTCTGTCCGTTTTATTGTACAGTTCGCATGGTATTCTTGAACCATAAAAGAGGTCGATGGAAGAAATGAACGAGCCCTCAGAGGGAAGAAAAGGAGATTCCGTATGAAAAGCATTCTCGGTTTCGGCACAGGGGATCCGTATGCAGCCTCGGAAATGGATACTGCTCCGGCAGCCGCTCCGGACCCGGTCCGTTCTCTGGTTTCCGTCCGCTTCATTGACGACGGCAGAGTCCTGACCTATTACAACGACCGCTTTGCCCTTGAGCCTGGTGACCGGGTCTTCGTCAGCGGCAAACTTGCCGGAAAGATAGGAGAGGTCGAGAAGGTCGTCACAAAGTTCAGGATCAATCTGGCGGATTACCAACGGGTCATCGCCAAAGCCGGCGGCACCCTCCGCGGCACGTTTGAGTCCCTGCTGGACAAGATGGTGAGTTTCGACGGCGATGCTCTGTCCCCCGACGAGTTCCGGGCGTGGATCCTGCCCCCGAAGCACTGGGATGGTCAGGAGGAGACCGAAGAGCAGATCATTGTCGGTGACGGTTATGAGATCCCGCTCTCGGAGATCGAGGAGACCGAGGAAGTCAGCCTCAGTGTTATCGAGCGTGCCTTGGACTACTGCCGCTCGGGCAGGGTCGCCTATATAGGTGTGAAAAACGGCGCCGGCACCGCCTTCATCGAAGGATCCTCGTGGTACGAGGTGAACTTTCGGCTCGACGGAGACCTGCTTACGGAGATGTACTGCGAGTGTCCCTATCCCGGCCTCTGCAAGCACCTCCTTGCCGTTGCGCTGACGATCCGTGCCCTTCGGGACATCGGCGGTCTCGACACCTCCCGTGATTTTGCTGCCCTGGACAGCGACCGTTTCTGGTCCATGGCCGCCCGTTCGGCCAGGCGCATCACCCTGTAGAGGAACGGATTTGCACATCCGGCTGAAAGGGCTTGCAAAAAAGGAAGAGGATCTGCATTTTTCAATGCAGATCCTCTTCCTTTTTTGAGGGATAGCACTGTAATGATTCTCTGATTATCCTTTTCTCTTCACTGGCACCCAAATCGCACTATGGTAGTCGGGATCGTTTTTTTCTCCGTTCACACAATCATACCACTCCACACTGGCATTACCGCAAAGCTCATACTCCGGATTGCCGGGCAGCCATTCTCGGAAGATCCGCGTGTTCACGCTCTGAAGTGCATCCGGGATCGGGCCGATGCAGTTGAACACCGCCCAGTCGCTCCTGGGAAATTCATAAACAACCATGCCTTCCGGTACATTGCCGCCCGTGTATTTGCCGGCAACGAGATACCGGAACTTTCCGCCGCCAATGTCATCGATACAAACGCCATATTCCCCGATGCAGTTATCTACCAGAGCCTGCTCATAGGGATTTGCCGGAGCATTTCCGGCATACACGTTGTAAGCATACTTTTCACAGATCTCATCCCAGAATTTCGGAATCTCCGCGTAAGCGGTTTCATTGTCAAACTCTTTCTGAAAGCCGATGACCTTGAACGGGAACATCGGTGTGATTTTGTATTCCATCTGATACCCTCCCTGAATGGATAGTTTGATTGTCAAGGGGAGAAAAGTGTTTATAGCCGCTCCGCTGCGCACCTGTGATGGTGATGCGCCATGGAATCGGGAGAAAGCCTTTGTAAAGCTTTCCGGCGTTTCATACCCGTACCGAAATGCAATGTTGATCACTTTATCATCCGTCTCCTTCAGATCCACCGCTGCCCGGTAAAGCCTTCGGTTCCTGATGTATTCCCCGATACTGTATCCCGTTATCAGAGAGAATCCCTTCTGAAGAAAGAACGGAGAAAGATACACCCGATCCGCCACATCCTGCGCACGGATGTTGTCTGTCAGATGCTCTTCCATATAATCGATTGCTGTACGGATGCTGGTAAGCCACTCCATCGGCCGGCCCCCCTTTCCTTGACGGGATCATTGTATCTGATAAAGCGGAGATCGTCCTGTCAATTCCTGCTCGGATCTGTCCTGCCGCTATTCCTTTCGGATCGGGTGCCGAATCACAGTTTTCAGCTTTTCCGGCGCCACTTTTCTTGCGTCGCTCAAATAGATCTCATGGTGCATTCTCTGACTTGTTATGTCCAAAATATATCCCTGGCTCTCCATATACTCATACATCCGGGCAACCGTAGCGGGTTCCTCATCATAGGAACCTGAATGCATGCATTGAACGCACAGCCCCTCATCATAGGTCAGGAACTCTGCCTTTGAGAAGTCTGTCTTCTTCTTTCTTGTCACTTCCTCGACTGCCCACGCAAAATCATCCGCGGTCACGAAATCCGGCAGACGGATCACGGAGATCCACTGAAAGGCATCTTTGCGCGCATAGTCAATGCCCTGAACCCCTTCCTGCCACCAGAAACCTTCCAGCGGAGGAACGACGTAATCGAAATAGCCCTCGATGCGATGATCCCCCATTTTGCTCATCTTAATGGTAAATGCAATGCCGTACAGCAGCCCGATGGACTGCTTGTACTCACCACCCTCCTGATTGGGGTCGCCCTGTCCCCGGACTGCGATATAATTCATGGGTGGCACGGTTACGATGCCGGGTTTATTCTTTGGCATGTAGAATTCTTTATACTCTTTTTTGAAATCAAACGCCATAAACAGCACCTCTCAGTATGTGTCGCACGCAAGGAAACAGATGTCCGTTTTCCGCTATCCGTCTGCCTCGACCTATCCGTAAATATCGAGCGGACAATTCTCGTTGAATACTTTTTTCTTCATCAAAACGGTTGCGGAACAGATGTACACGGATTATACAGGGGTGCCAACTTCGATGAGATTGCCGTCCAAGTCATAGAATCTGACGACCCGCTGTCCCCAGCTGTGCGTCATAAGGTGATTCACATATTCCGTGTCAGGATAGAGAGTCTCAAGCTTTTTTACGAAACTGTCAATCTCCGGCTCTTCAAAATACAGCTCCGTTTGATTGCTTTGCGGAATAACGCGCCTCCCCGTAAAACGCTCCCAGTACTTTTCTTCCTGGAGATACAGATTTCCGGATAGCTCCATGTTGCCGTCATGATCCTGAATTAACTCGAATCCAAACATCTCCTGATAAAACCTCAATGCTTTCTTGCAGTCTTTTACGACGATAAGACTTCCTTTGAATTTCATAATCTTCTTTTCCTCCCAACCCCGGCTCCGTATATCCCGAGCTGCTATTCTCTTCCTGTCCGGATGAAATGGCCTTCCTGAATCGCGGCAAACGTTGCTGCCGAACATACAACAATCGCGGAGTATTTCGGCGGGAGAACGGAAATCGTCATCGGCGGCAGAAACAGCAACGGCCCTGTCGCTTTGTTCATAACGGTATGAACAGCCACAAATCTCTTCTGTACAGCAAATCCGGAAATCAGATTCACAATCTTTATGAGAGCGATGATTCCGATCCAGACATACAGCCATGCAGGAACAGGCAGGACCGGAAGCAATTTAAACAGACATACGGCCACAAGCACAAAGTCTGCGATCGTATCAAGCCTCGACCCGAATTCGCTGACCGTATCGGTTTTTCTCGCCACAAATCCGTCGAGCATATCCGATAACCCGGCCGCTATGTAAAGCACATAAAAGGCGGGAGAGAACATCGGCCAGAAAAACAGAGCGATACCGGCAGTTATTCTGAAAAATGTTATTATGTTTGCCATATCTCCTTCATTTTTCTTTCAAAGGAATGCCGTATTCCATCCGGGACCCCGTCTCATCGGATTATCTTACCTCCGGTACCGGGTCCTTTCAGCTTTCTTCGGTCAGCAGATTCAACGGAGTGCATTCGTAGATCAGGATCATTGCATCATACAGGTATTCCGGTTCACAGTAGATCCTGACAGTATCCTGAAGAATGGTGTTTCGAATGCTGTAGCCCTCTCCCAAACTGCCTGTATAAATGGGTCCATGTATATACTTGTATACATCAGTTCCTTCGCTGACCATGGAAAAATCCAGATAATACGTTCCTATCGTCTTCGCCTGATAAGCCAGAATATCACCTGAAACAAACCTGTGGTTGGATCTTCTGCCGCTGCCGGACGGCATATTGCAGTCAGAAATGAAGTAGTCTGTGCCGATGGCATAGTACGAGTCACCCAGTTCGTCCCGGATAAACGAACCCATCGTCCGCGTATAGTTCCCTGCATAGCCGATATGTCCGTTATGCCCTGTGATCATCATCCTTGACCCGTTCAGTGATTCCGATAGTTCAATGACCTTTAAAGCCATCATCCGGTCACGTGCCTGGGCTCCTTCAACCATACCGTTGTCCCCATCGTATCTGGCAGCCAGTTCTCTGGTCCGAAGGACATTTTCGATGCAGTCCAGGATACGGTCATAGTTATACAGATCCTGATATGCTTCCCGGCCGGTTTTCAGGGCGAACCCCAAACTTTTGAGCATTTCGAACCCTTCACTCAGGCCCGTATCCCTGAAACTTGCATTGCTGTTCAGATATCCGTCGAAAATATCAGCCAGCCCCGCACCTTCCCCGATGGAATTGTCTGCCACAAAATCCAGGATCAACTTCAGATCCACATCCGGATTCTGCAAATCAAATCCATAGAATGACAGTTGATTACCGTGCAATCGGTTGTAGTCCTTCATCCATTCGATCAGATCTCTGATGTCCTCCGTTCTGTAGATCGTAAAGTTGATCCGGCTCATCACCTCATCAATTGACATCTCTGAATGACCATTGATGTAATCATTGATGATCACACCTTCACCGTAATCCATCTCCATGGCAAAACAGTCAACATTGTATTTATCCGCCAGCACTTTCAGAACTTCCAGTTTCAGTTCCTGGAACTCGGCATTTCCGTGCGAAGCCTCACCCAGTCCGATAACTTTTACATTCTCATGTATTGTCAGATCTTCTATTCTGCGGGCCACATCTTCGATTCCGTCGATTTTAACTTTCGCCCGCAGTTCAGGCATTTTGATCAGATAAATATCCAGAGCCGCCAGCCCGAGCAGCAATATCAGAAACAGTATTGCCATGACTTTGCCGATCTTTTTCAGAACTTTCATTTTCACCGCCTTTTTCTTATTACCGCTTAATTCGGTACCATGTACTCCGCCAGCGTTTTGACCTCGCAGCCCTTATTAGCGTAATAGGCGAGCATCTCAGGCATCTTCTTCAGATCGTAGCTCGTCACACAATCAGAGATGACATGCACCGTATAGCCTGCCTTTGTCA
>JAFRER010000023.1 GCA_017434755.1 Oscillospiraceae bacterium
ATGGCAAAACAGTCAACATTGTATTTATATGCCAGCACTTTCAGAACTTCCAGTTTCAGTTCCTGGAACTCGGCATTTCCGTGCGAAGCCTCACCCAGTCCGATCACTTTTACATTCTCATGTATTGCCATATCTTCGATTCTGCAGGCCACATCTTCGATTCCGTCGATTTTAACTTTTGCCCGCAGTTCAGGCATTTTGATCAGATAAATATCCAGAGCCGCCAGCCCGAGCATCAATACCAAAAACAGCACTGTCATGACTTTGCAGATCCTTTTCAGAACTCTCATTTTCACCGCCTTTTTCTTATTACCGCTTAATTCGACTCCACATACTCCGCCAACGTTTTGACCTCGCAGCCCTTTTCTGCATAATAGGAGAGCATTTCCGGCATCTTCTTCAGGTCGTAGCTCGTCACACAATCGGAGATGACATGCACCGTATATCCTGCCTTGGTCATATTGAAGCAAGTGGATTTCACGCAGGCTGTGGCATCCGCGCCGGTAACATAAAACTCGTCGATGCCGTTTTCCCGGATGTGCTCCGAGAAGTCTCCGCTGGTCAGCGCGTTGGCCTTTGTCTTAACAAAGATATGATCCGTCACCACCTTCTGTTCCGGGGCAAGTTCCGCCCCCTTCGTATTCGGTTTGAACGTCCGCGTACCGGGTGACAGATTGTTGTGCTTGATATAGATGACCGCCATTCCCAGATCCGTTGCCCAGTCTACAGCGGCGTTGATGCTGTCGATGATATCCCTGTAGTGCTTCGTAATGTCATTCTGGATGTCGACCATGACAAGTGCTTTTTTACTCATTTCAGCCTCGCCTCCTTTATATGCCATCATATTTCATCGGTGAAAACGGATGCCATTGACGTCCTATCGTTCGTTAGTCTTATGCCCGAAAGAAAACCGGTCATCCGTCTCCGATCTGACCGGCCATCGTAAATCCCCATTCAAAAAGATTTACTTCCGATAGATCTCAAAAAACTGCATCACATGCTTCCTGACCAGTTCCATTACCTCATTTTCCCGCTCCGGTTCCCGGTCGCATAGGTTGATCCAAACGGTGATCGGAGAAGAGAACTGCGCGGCCATAATCTCAGGATCTGCATTTTTCAAGGTTCCTTCACGGATCAGAAACCGCATCATTCCCATAAAATAGTGCAGGACATCTTCATAGTTCTGCTTCGTCTGAAGCTCTGCCAGTTCTGCATTGCGGAACTGCTCAATCATAAGCATCTTCCTGCCCTTGCTGATGTGCGGGTCATGAAGGATGTAGCGCATCTGTCCCTGGATGAGCTTTGCCACATCTTCTGCAGTCATGCCGGTTTTATCTTTTGTGAATTCCGGATTGTCCCAGTCGGCACGTACAAAAATCGAATGGTCCGCATATCCTTTCAGAACGGTTTCAACGACAGTATCCAGAATATCCTGCTTATTGGCAAAGTGGCTGTAAAGGGATGCCTTGCGGATACCTACCGCATCGGCGAGCTGCGAGATACTGGTCGCTTCGTATCCGTTAACAGCGAAAAGATCCAGCGCTGCTTCCAGTATTTCTTCCCGTGTGTTGCTCTTCTCCATGCTCTTCGCCTTCCCTCCATAATAGTAGTAACGCTGAATTACATCGCCTATTATACCTAACGTTCGTTCGTTAGTCAACGGCGGGTTTCCCCTTATGCGAAAAATCCTATGAACCGAGGCCGACACATCATATAATGCATCGGCCCCGTTTGTCACATTACAACTTCAGTTCCCTGTCGCTTTGTTCATATTCACCGCCAGTACTGAATTCCCCAGTGTTCAAAGTCCCATTGCTCGCTGTAGTCGTTGCATTCGTAATCCACATACCAAAGCAATCCGTCATGCACGATGAAATTGGTCGGGTAGTAGTCGATGTTGAGCCCGGCGGCCATGGCCTTTGCCGCCATCTCCCGCACCTGGGGCAGATACGGCTCGGCCGTTGCGCCGGCCTGTACTAGCTCCATCACGGTCGGCCCCTCGATATAGTCCTTGACGATCCGCTCGGCGTCCCTGTCAACGGCATGCATCCCGGGGATGCGGATCCCGGCTTTCTGAAGCCGCTCATAATCCCCCAATTCAGCCTCTATCTTGTTTCCGAAGCTGTAATAATCACAGGGCTCGTGGTGGATCTGCTTGACGACCGCCGTCTGTCCGTCGCTTTCCGCAAGATAAGAATATCCGCCCTTGCCTTTGCCCAGCAGGCGAACGATCCGGTAATCCTTTCCGTTGACCGCAAGGCTGCCGTTCATTTCCTCATTATTCATCTTGTTCCTTCCGCCGCATCGGTCGGACGGCCCAGCGTAAAGCGAGGCCCTTCCTCTCCGAAGCTTCCGTTAGGGCGAAAGCCGCATTTTTCGAGGACTCTCTGAGACACGGTGTTTCCGGCATCTGTTTCCGCTTCCAGTGCCTTTACATCCGGATGCAGAAATGCCCATCGGCAGGCCGCACGCACCGCTTCCGTGGCATAGCCCTGCCCCTGAAATGCTTCCAGGATTCCGTAACCGATCTCTGCGTTACCATTTTCCCGGAGCCCTTTGAAACAGAGATCCCCGATATGTGTACCATCCGTCTTCTCGATCATCCAGACGGCATACCAGTCCCATTGATCCGGGTGCTGCAGGCAGCCATCCAGCATCTCGGTATATGCTTTCCTGAGGTCTTCATCCTGTTCGGAGGCGATCATGGCCTCCATCTGCCCCTGCGTTGCGGGATATATGCGCAAGCGTTCTGTATTCAGCATGGCTTCATTGATCCCTTTCAGCCCTTGGCCGGTTGTTTCAATCAAAGATCTGCCCTGGGAGTTTCAGCTTCTCTTTGGGAGGAAACGCTTTATCGAATTCCTCCACGTCCGCATCGTCCACATAGTAGCCCTGGGGTGTCTGATATACGCCTGTAACATCATCCAAGTATCCCGGAATGAGCTCCTTGCAGAGGAAGAAGGAGTCGTCCGCGCCTTCCGGCAGATCGTGATAGCGGATGCCGAAGTTCCGGGCATAGGCAAAGCCGCAGTGACCGTAAAAGCCGATGTTTCCCTCGAAGAGCACCGCGCCGAAGCCCATGGCTGTTGCCTTTTCAAGGCAGTAGTCCAGCAGCTTTTTCCCGTAGCCATGGCGCTTCAGCTCCGGCGTGATGCCGATGGGTCCCATGGTCAGCACGGGGATCACCCGCCCGTCGTCGGCATTGATGACCGTACGCATGAACATGTTCTGCCCGATGAGCCTTCCGTCCTGCTCCATGACGAAGTCCAGCTCCTTCACAAAAGCCGGATCGTCCCGGAGCACATGGATCACGAAGTGCTCACTGCAGCCCGGACGGTATACGTTCCAGAACACCTCGCGCACAAGGTTTTCTACCTCTCTGTAGTCTTCTTTCCTTTCCAGGCGAATAACAGTATTGTTTGTATTCATGGTTTCTCCTTCTGAAGGCCTTCCGCCTCCAAAAATCTGTGATTTGCTTTCAGGCCATATTCTGTTTCATCCGGCCTTTTCCCGCAGCTTTTCCAGCACCCTCACCATAGCGAAGGTGTCCAGTCCGCAGTACTTCAGCAGGTTTTCCCGGCAGGCCGCCAGCTCCTCCGGCCCCATCTTCGCCATCGCCGCGAAGGCAGCAGAGGCCTCTCCCCCATTGTGCACGCCCTCGAGATTGTGATAATCCAGAGCGGGATCCTCCGGGAAGAGTGCCGGAAGTACGTATTTGATGGAGTAGGATCCCTGCATGGCTTTCGTATAGTAAAGCTTCTTCCGGAACGGCTCCATAAGGTCGGTGATGCCGTCGTGGATGTCCATGAGAGGATCCCGGAGATCCGGATACAGGCCCGCCAGTTCCTTTATCCTGCCCTTTTCAAAGGCCATGTTGTAGGCGATCGTGCATACGCCCGCCGGGATATCCCTGCAAAGCTGCTCCGCCAGTTCTCTCCTGGGGTCGCCGCCCGGCATCGCCAGGTATTCCTTGTGCAGCAACGGACCGCCTTCCTCCTCATAATAATGGAGAGAATACTGGAACACGATCTGGTCGTATGGTCTTGCATTCTCATAGAGAGGGACGGCCGGCTGAAACGACTCGAAGTCCAGGAAATACAGCGGGTAGGACAGTCCCTCGAGGAATTTTCGGATCCCGTCTGCCTCGATATGGTCCGGCAGGTCCTCCAGTTCATACTCGATCTGCATCTCCTGCCCGGCGTTCAGCTTCGCCTCGCGCAGCAGATCTTCAAAGCTTATGATTCCCTGCCAGTAGTTTTTGAACATGGTCCGTTTCTGCATGCCGGACAGCTGAAACACGTTCGGCTCCGGCAGATCTTCCGTACAGTGTTTCCAGAAGCCGCATTCATAGGGGTCGAAGCAGAACGGTCCCAGATCTCTTGCGGGCTCCTCGGAATCCCGGATGCAGTCTTTCAGAAAAATGACTCTTTCCGCCACCGCCTGCTGCATCTGCCGCACCGTATCGGTCAGATCCTCCACGGCAAAAAGCTTCTCGATCTCCAGTTCTTTTCCCCGGACATATTCCCGGTTGATATGCACAAGGCAGGCCCTGCTTACACGGAAGCCGAGCTCTTCCAGAACGAACATCTGATAGGCCACGTCATGGTAATGGATCTCGTGGACGGAAGTCGAGCTTTTCACTTCATAGAGCTCCACCTCCCCGCCGCCGTTGTTCTGCAGGATATCCACGCTGCAGAACAGGCCGTCGCAGGAGAAGGAGGCCTCTGCTATGATCCGTTCCCCGGCTGCCAGCAGCCGTTCCGTCTCCCGGATCATCCCGGAAAGTTCTCCGTAGGGGACCTCGGTAAAGTCCCCGAACAGGCCCATCGCCAGATCGCCGACTTCACTTCCCGTATCCAGCACGGCCTGGTTCATCACAGATTCATCGAACAGTTCCGGTCGGTGCTTCTTCAGCCACAGCATTTTGGGGCACTGAACTCCGCTGCAGTACAGGGATTTTGATAAAGAATCCGTCATCGCCATGCTCCTTTGTTCATTCTGATCAGATTATATCCGTTCAGGCCATCATTAGCAAGGAGGGGCGAATCGTGTCCGATACGGTAAAAACGTTCTGTCTCTATCCTTGTGTTATTCCGGTCTCAAGCTATTCTTTTCCGGACATAAACAACGGCTCCGGCATTTCTGCCGAAGCCGTTGTTGGTTTTAATTAGAATCAGTAGTTCTCGCTGTTGATCTCGAAGTATGCCTGGGGATGGGCGCAGACCGGGCAGATCTCCGGGGCGGCGGTGCCGACCACGATGTGTCCGCAGTTGCGGCACTCCCATACCTTTACCTCGCTCTTTGCGAAGACCGCTGCGGTCTCCACGTTCTTCAGCAGAGCGCGGTAGCGCTCCTCATGGTGCTTTTCAATGGCCGCCACGCCGCGGAATTTCTCCGCCAGCTCGTGGAAACCTTCCTCGTCCGCCGTCTTTGCAAAGCCTTCGTACATGTCGGTCCACTCGTAGTTCTCGCCGTCAGCCGCCGCTGCCAGATTGGCTGCTGTATCGCCGATGCCCTCGAGCTCCTTGAACCACAGCTTGGCGTGCTCTTTCTCATTCTCTGCTGTCTTGAGGAACAGAGCCGCGATCTGCTCAAAGCCTTCCTTCTTTGCCTTGGATGCAAAATAGGTGTATTTGTTTCTTGCCTGGGATTCTCCCGCAAAAGCGGCCTCCAGGTTCTTCTCTGTCTGTGTGCCGGAATATTTACCCATGTTTATCTCCTTTTCTGTTTTATTTTTGTTCTCAGTCTTCCCGGATCAGAGCCCGAGATCCGCAAGAAGTCTCTCCTTGGGTTTGAAGCCGATGGATGTTGCTGCGACCGCACCGTCCTTTATCAGGACGACCGTCGGGATGCTGGATACCCTGAATGAATTGGCAAGCTCGGGCTCATCGTCCACGTTCACCTTGCCGACCTTCACCTTCCCGGCATACTCCGATGCGATATCCGCAATAACGGGTGCAAGCATCTTGCAGGGGCCGCACCAGGAAGCCCAGAAGTCAACGACCACGGGTATATCCGATTTGAGCGCTTCGGCTTCGAAGTTCTGCTTTGTCAAAACTATCTCCATTGTTATTCCTCCTTTATTCTCTTATTATTTCTCTTTGTAATACAGCATGCAGTGGCAGAAGCCCTCAAAATCCGGATCCTTGATCTGGTCGCGGAATTCCTGGCACATGCATTTGGTCTCGGGGGTACGCTCCCTTCTGCAGGGGCAGTATCCGCCTGTGTGTTCGAGGCCCTCTTTGATGGTCTTTACGATCTCCTCATCAGGATTCAGTTTTATTTTCATATTCTTTCCCTTTCTCCGTCCAAAATCTATTCTGCTCTTTAAAAGCATTATACATTATAAAAAACAGTTTTAACAGTGGCTTCTGCAACAAAAACAGCGCCTCTCCGGAAAAGAAAGGCGCTGTTTCCTTATCTGATTAACTTATCCCATCTCGCAGGCTTCGCAGTCGTTGATCTTGAGTTCCTCCGGATCATAGGCTATGCCGTTTTTGTCATAGTAATCCTTGACAGCGGCTCTTACGGCCTCTTCCGCGAGGACGGAGCAGTGGATCTTGTGCGTGGGCAGTCCGTCGAGCGCCTCCACAACGGCCTGGTTCGACAGCTTCAGCGCCTCTTCCACCGGCTTGCCCTTGATGAGTTCGGTCGCCATGGAGCTCGTTGCGATCGCGCTGCCGCAGCCGAAGGTGTTGAACTTGCAGTCGGTGATGATGCCGTCCTCCACCTTGATGTACATCCTCATGATGTCGCCGCACTTGGCATTGCCGACTTCGCCTATGCCGTCTGCGTCATCGATCTTTCCCACATTGCGCGGATTCTGGAAATGGTCCATTACCTTATCACTGTACAGTGCCATGATTCTTTTCCTCCCTAATTATATCAGATGCGGGCGTTCGCCCTTTTCAAGTTCATCCCAGACCGGGGACATGTTGCGCAGATATTCCACTACTTTCGGAACGGTCGCGATGATATGGTCGATCTCCTCCATGGTGTTGTACTCACCGATGGAAAGACGGAGCGATCCGTGCGCCACCTCATGCGGCAGCCCGATGGACAGAAGGACGTGGCTCGGATCCAGAGAGCCGGAGGTGCATGCGCTTCCCGAAGAGGCGCAGATGCCGTAGGAATCCAGCATGAGCAGCAGCGATTCGCCCTCTATCCCCTCGAAGCACATGTTCACGGTGCCGGGCACATGGTGTTCCAGGCTTCCGTTGATCTTGCTGTGCGGGATCTTGCTGAGTTCAGCGAACAGCTTGTCCCTCATCGGGATGATCTTGGCGGTGTTGGCCTCCATGTTGTCGCAGGACTCCTTGAGTGCCGCTGCAAGCGCCACGATGCCCGCGACGTTCTCGGTGCCCGCTCTCTTGCCGCGCTCCTGGGCGCCGCCTTCTATTATATTAAACAGCGGCATGTTCCTCTTCGCATACAGCACGCCCACTCCCTTGGGAGCATGGAACTTGTGCCCGGACATGGAGAGCATGTCGATATTCATGGCCTTCACATCGATCGGCATATGTCCCGCGGCCTGGACCGCGTCGGTGTGGAAGGGGATGCCTTTCGAGCGGCACAGCGCGCCGATCTCGGCGATCGGCTGAACGGTGCCGATCTCGTTGTTGGCGAACATCACCGTCACCAGCGCCGTGTCGTCACGGATGGCGGCCTCAACGTCCTCCAGTCTGACAACACCGTCCTCGTGCACATCGAGCAGTGTCACCTCAAAGCCGTCCTTTTCCAGTCTCTTGAGCGTATGCAGCACCGCGTGATGCTCAAACTTCGTGGAGATCAGGTGCATCTTGCCCTTGCGCTTTCCCACAAGTGCGGCAGAGACGATCGCCTGGTTGTCCGCCTCGCTGCCTCCGGATGTGAAGTAGATCTCCCTCGGCTCCGCGTTGATCAGCTCAGCGACGGTCTTCCTCGCTTCCGCGACTCCCTCGGTGACCTTCTGGGCAAAGCCGTAAAGGCTGGAGGGGTTGCCGTACATTTCGGTGAGATAGGGCATCATCGCATCGAGCGCGGTCTTGCTCACCGAAGTGGTCGCGGCGTTATCTGCGTAAACAAACATTTCGTACTGTCCTTTCTTTCTATCTGAATCAAATTTTAATTCCACTTTTTGCCGGTTATGAGGTCTTCGAGCGTCACCTTGTCGAGGTAGTCGTTGACAAGATCGTCAAGTTCTCTCCACATCGGAAGGGTCAGGCATGCTCCTGCCTTTTCGCAGTCGACGCTCCCCTCTTTGATGCACGCCACTGGCGAGAGGGTGTCCTCCGTGCAGCGCAGGATCTCGCCGACGGAACATGCATCGGCTTTCCGGCCGAGCCTGTATCCGCCCTCCTTGCCGCGCGTGCTCTCCACAAGTCCCGCCTTTTTCAGGCATCCGACGATCATCTCCAGATACTTCATGGAAACATTCTGCCGTTCGGCTATGGTCTTTAGGGAAATAAAGCCGTCGTCGGGATGCTGGGCAAGATCGGTCATCACCCGCAGCGCATATCTTCCTTTGCTCGTGATATTCAAGGCCCGCTCCTAATTCCTACTGTTTTTCTGTGGATTCAATATACCACAAAAAAAGTAGGAATTAAAGTGCCGGCATTTCTGTTGTTGTGCAAAAAATGCACAGTGAGGCCGAAAGCTTTTGTTTACTTTAGCTCGCTAATGTGCTATCTTGTCAAAGTAATCTATTGTTATTACGAAGGAGAAAGAAAAATGAAAAAGATGCTCAGCATTCTTCTTGCGCTGGCTTTGGTCCTTGCCTTGTGTGCCTGTGGTGCTGCCGCTCCGGCACCCGCAGCCGATACCCCTGCAGACGCTCCGGCTGCCGCCGATGCTCCGGCCGCTGCGGATACACCGGCTGAAGTCCCCGCGGAAAAAACAAAGTTCATCATGGGCATAGATCCCGAGTATCCCCCCTTCAGCTATCTCGGTGATGACGGCAATTATACCGGCTTCGATGTCGAGGTCTGTCAGGCCGCCTGTGATCTTCTCGGTTGGGAGCTGGAGATATTCGGAGTCAACTGGGATCAGAAGCTTGTCCAGCTCGATTCGATGGAATGCGACTGCGTATGGTCCGGCATGACCATTCTCGACAGCATGACTGAAGCAGGCTACGTAATCTCCGCGCCGTATTACGACAACACCCAGGTCCTCATGGTAAAGGCCGACAGCGGATATAAGAGCTCTGCCGATCTCGCGGGCAAGGTCGTGGCTGTTCAGCTCGGAACTTCCGGTGAGGCTCTGTTGAATGGTGACCTGGCAGACCTTGCCTCCACTTTTGACAGTGTTCTTACCTGCGACAGCTTCCTCAAGTGCTTCACCGAGCTTGCCGGCAATGCGGTGGATGCCGTGTTTGTCGACCTCCCGGTTGCTTCCAGCTATGCTGCCGAACATGAGGGATATGCGATCATCAACGAGAATCTCGGTGCCGAGCAGTACGGGATCGCTTTCCGTTCCGGTGACGCAGAACTCTGTGCAAGCATTGAAGGCGCAGTTCAGGCACTTGTAGAAAACGGCACCTATGCTGCCATTGCAGAGAATTATCCGGATATCGTAAACAATCTGCTCTTCCTTAACGGCTGATATTCCGGCAGCAAATCTGAATCCCGCCCGAAAGCGCATTTCCATGCGCTTTCGGGAACTTCTGTTTTTTAGGAAATGAGGTCTTTCCCATGTCGTTGATGACAATGATAGTCAAGATGAGTGAAGGTCTCGGAAAGACCTGCGCCATCTTTTTTCTGACCCTGCTGTTCTCTCTGCCGCTCGGTATGATCGTTGCTCTGCTTCGCATGAGCAAAAACAGGGTCGTTTCCTCCGTCACACGTTTCTTCATATCCGTTCTTCGCGGCACGCCTCTTATGCTGCAGCTGCTCGCCGTGACTTACGGTCCGTATTACCTCTTCGGTGCAAACGTGGCAAGGAACAAGCTCATCCCTGTCGTCATTGCTTTTGCGATTAACTACGCGGCATACTTTGCCGAGATTTACAGAGGCGGGATCGAGTCCATTCCCATCGGGCAGTATGAAGCCGCGGAAGTGCTCGGATATTCCAAGGTCCAGACATTTATGCGCATCATTCTCCCTCAGGTGGTCAAGCGTATTATGCCGAGCATCACGAATGAGGTGGTCACGCTCGTTAAGGATACATCCATGGCCTTCACAGTCTCCTATCAGGAGATGTTCACCATCGGCAAACAGATTGCAAACTCTCAGACGAGCTTCATGCCGTTTGTAGTCGCAGGTGTTTTCTACTATGTCTTCAACGACGTTGTCGACTATGTCATGGGCCGCATTGAGAAGAGACTCGATTATTACAGGTAGGAGGTGCTGCTTAAATGACAGAGAACACATCTGTTTCCCCGAGCATACTCGAGATACGGGGTCTTCAGAAATCCTTTTCATCTCTTTCGGTCCTGAAGGACATTTCCCTGTCTGTGGACCGCGGCAACGTGATGTCCATCATCGGCCCCTCCGGTTCGGGAAAATCTACCCTTCTTCGCTGCGCATCCTTCCTGGAGACCGCCGATGGGGGCGACATTCTGTATGACGGTCAGTATGCCGTGCACGACGGAGTCTATGCGCCGAAAGCATCTCTCAACCATTTCCGTACCCGTTTCGGGCTTGTGTTTCAGAACTTCAACCTCTTCCCGCATTATTCTGTGATGAAGAACATAAGCGAAGCTCCGGTCCTGCATGGTCAGAACAAGGAAGAGGTGCGGGAACGCGCGGTGCAGCTTCTCAAAAAGATGGGGCTCGAGGGCAAGGAGAATTCCTATCCCTGCCAGCTTTCCGGCGGTCAGCAGCAGCGTGTCGCCATAGCGAGGGCTCTCGCTATGCAGCCGGAGATCCTATATTTTGATGAACCCACCTCCGCACTTGATCCGGAGCTCACCGGAGAAGTCCTGAAGGTCATCCGTCAGCTTGCGGATGAAAACATGACCATGGTCATCGTGACCCACGAAATGGCTTTTGCGAGAGCCGTCTCGGAATGGGTGATATTCATGGACGGCGGGGTCATCGTTGAAGAGGGCGAGCCGGAACAGTTCTTCGGCGATCCGTCTCAGGAGCGGACCCGCCAGTTCCTGCGGAATTATCAGCAATGAATAATACGCGCGTCGATTACTGCTATGCCGATCCCGCCGGGAACATCACCGTCCTTGTAGAAACGCCTTTTCCTCCGGAAACATATCCGGATATCGCCGCCCGTCTTCTTTCTGCAGAGCCTTCTGCAGAGCAGGTGGGGTTCATAGAGAACCTCTCATCCGAAAGTGTATCGCTCCGGATGGCAGGCGGTGAATTCTGCGGCAACGCGGCGTTTTCCGTTGCTTCACTTGCCGCGATGAAGTCCGGCGCCGACGAAGGTACTTTCTCCGTGGATTTTTACGGGCTGGACCATCCCCTTTCCGCCTCGCTAAAAAGGATCTCGGAACAGAGCTTTGCCGGGAAGATCGGGATGCCGTTCCCGGAGGAGATCTCCCGGAAGCTTTTCAGCTTTCAGGGAACGGACATGTTTCTTCCCGTCGTGCGCTTTCCGGGGATAAGTCATATCATATGCATCGATCCTCTGGATCCGGCCTTTGTCGAATCCGCACTGAAGCAGTGGTGCACGGAGCTCGAATCTCCCGCCGCCGGGATCATGCAGCTGGATCAGGCGCGGATGTCCCTCGTCCCTCTCGTTTATGTTCCCGCCGCGGACACGCTCTTCTGGGAGCGGTCCTGCGCCAGCGGCACCTGTGCCGCCGCGGTATGGCTGTCATCGCTCAGCGGGCAATACGGCACATACAGCTTTACGGAGCCGGGTGGAGAACTCGGGGCCGAAACGGGCAGCGGTTTTGTAAACCTGCTCGATTCCGTTACATTATCCGTCCGATCGACAGAAATATGAACAGTAAAAAGCAAAGGCAGGGTCGCCCCTGCCTTTGCTTTTTATGACAGCATCATCTGATTTTTCTGCATTCCAGATAATAGCGCTTCTCTCTTGCGCTGCCGATCGAAAAGCATTTTTTCGGAAACAGCTCTTTCCGTTTCACCGTGTCGAAGATCTCCTCCTTCTCCACGGCAGGCAGCAGAACAAACGCACAGCCGGGGCGTCGTCCCATCCCAACAGCTGTCTCGTCGTCGTGGATATAGTCCACCGCTCCGCCGTGTTCCTTCAGATATTCCGCGATCATCCTGTCGGTCTCCTCTACGATCTGTCCGACGGTCAGCCCGGATATGCCTATTGTACATTCATCCGCGGCGGATCCCGTTCTGAGCAGATGTTCTCCTCCGTTTCTGCGGAAAGCGGCAAAATGCTCTCCGGCAAACGCCGTGAAATCCGAAACATCCGATCCGCTTATCACTCGGTGTATGGGCTCGATACGAATGCCGCTGTCATATATGTTCACGAGCTCCGCAAGGGCATATCTCGCGGGATGGGTCTCCGCTTCGGTATCCGTCAGGCCCGACTTGATCCGCTCCCAGAAGAGCTTTGCCGTGGCGAGCGAGTGGTTTCCGTCGCCCATAGCGAGCGCGCCGGTGCCTTCGGCAGAAACCAGCCCGTTCAGTTCCCGCTCGGTCTCCGCGGCTTTTTCTCCGCTTACCGACCAGCCTTTTATATGGCCTCCGTCCTGCATGAGCTCAAAATCGTATTCCTTGTTCAGTTCCGGCTTCCGGGCGCGCAGCTGACCGACGATATGATCCGATGGATCCCTGTAGAAAATAAGCACATGCGGCAATTCGAGGACCGCGTTTTCCTTGAGCTCGATCCTCTTATAGAGCCTTTCCTCCACCGTGCGCTCCGTCGCCTTTATCGCCGCTTCCTTTTCGGGTTTGTATTCATATTCCTCCAGGTCGACTGCCGCGACGATCCCGTGCCGGACCGTGCCGTCCTCAAATTCTCTTTCGATATACATGAATGCCCCGGGCAGCTTTCTGAACAGACCGCTGTCCAGATAGCTTTTCATGTATCCGGAGACTCTCTCACGCGCACGCTCCGCATCCGGAGTCCCTATCAGGGCCTCGGGCAGTATCATGTTGAGCGTGGAAGGCGCATCACCGACCGTCTTTCGGGTCTCATCCCAGTATCCTCTGTCGGATGTGAACTGATCGCACGCGATCACGCTCCACCTGCTCATATCGCCGACATCCGGCAGAAGGATATCCGCCGCTTTAATCGTCTTCATTTTCCGATCTCCGTTCATGAATCTCTTTATTTCGATTATACTCCAGCCCCCCAGGTGACGCAACAGAAACAGCAGCCGGTGCCCGATGCACCGGCTGCTGCCATATAATTCAGTATCAGTATTTCTCCCAGTACCGGTCGAGCATGGCGATATGCCGCCTGATCTGCTCGGCGTCGTCGGGATCTGTCCCCTCGTACTCCGAGGCGATGTATCCGGTATAGTTCTCTTCCTTCATGATGCGCACATAGTTTTCAAAGTCTATGCCGGGGCAGTTGCCGTTTTCATCCATGTAATAGAACTTGCCGTGCATATATTTGGAATACTTGAGCAGCCTGCGGAAGCCGTCGTAGTCCGGATGTGTCCTCCAGTAGGGCGTGCCGAACTTTGCCGTATAAGGATCGATGGAGAACAGGAGCTTTCTCGCGGCGTATTCGTCCGCCTCGTCACCGCCCTCCGCGTAGATCATCTTCACGAGCTCCTCCTCCGGGATCTCGGTGGTGGCATAGTGATGATTGATTTTGTTCAGGATGTCCTTATGAACGACACCGTCCGGGATCGGCGCGAGCACATTGCCCGGAGCTCCCGAGGCAAAGGCCGAGAAGTCCATCACGATGCCGAGGTAATCGGAGTTTTTTCTCTCGAACAGCTCATAGTATTCCTGAAAGATCGGTGTGGTCGGGCAATAGGGCCCGTGGAGCTCGATGGCAAGATGGATGCCGAGCTCCTCCGCATACGGAAGAAGCTTTTCCATGGTCGTCGGGAGCAGTGCGTCCTGGCTGCGGACCACCTTGAAGCCCATGTATTTGGCAAATTCCATGCTTGCGACAGCGTCGGTCATGCGTTCCGCCTCACGCGTGAACCTCCCCTTGTGCTTACCGCTGTCCACATAGATGCTGTAGCAGACCGGGTCCAGCTCATATTCCGCACAGAGATCCTTGAAAGAGTCCATCCACCCGACGGAGGGATTCGGATGTCCCTGCACCATCTGCGGCGCAACGATCTCTATCCCGTCGCAGCCGATGTCCCTTGCTTTCCGCAGCACATCCTCGAGCGTCGCGTTTCCGTGGACATAGGATCCGCCGAAGCCGTACAGGGTAATGCCGTGTTTCAGTCTGCTCATGATCACGCCTCCTCTATTCTGCAGATGATGGTCTGCCTTCCTGTGGCCGGATGCTGGAACTCAAGAGCTCTCTCTACGTAGCCTTCCTCCGCTTCACCGAAGGAATGACCGAAGTCGTTCCTCTTGCTGACCTCTATCTCCAATGTGTGTTCCCCTGCGCTGAGGCCGCCCACCTTGTTCACGATCACCCAGAGTTCGTCCTTTGCCGCCCAGAAGACATCCGTGTTGTTTCCGGTCTCGTCCACGTTGCAGAGAAAATCCCTGAGCTGGATGCTCATATCGTTGTGGGACACCTCTTCCCCGTCCACCTTGAGGCGGATGTTTTCCAGCGTGGAGATCCACACGCCGCGGTAGCTCAGGTTGTTCAGTTTGAACATATAGCCTGTGCGGCAGCCGCAGATGATCTTGTTTTTCAGTGTCCCTTCCCCGATGATGTCATCGGTCATGAATTCGCCGTGCCCTGTCGCCGCATCGATCGCGGCGATCTTTTCCTCTAAGGTCATGCCCGTTTTCTTCCTCCTTCTGTAAATGATTCTTCAATACTTATTGTATATGTCGCAGTATGTCGATTATACTTTGGATCCTCTCTCATTGCAAGCATCACAGGATCGTTCCTCCGCTCTTTTTTGTACTATAATCACAAAAATGCTCTCTTCTTGAATTCCGGCTTTTGGATGATCCATGCAAATTTCAGCATGATTTTGAAAAAAAAGACAGGATTGTCCTATGGTGTTTTCTGCTCCTGTTTTGTAAAATATTTGTTAAGAGAACAGCAAACGATCTGTTCAATTCAAAATCATCACAGGAGGAAAAGAAATTGAAAAAACGTATCATTGCACTGCTGATGGCGGCTGTTATGTGTGTCGCTCTCTTCGCAGGATGCGGACAGTCCGCTGCCCCTGCAGCACCTGCCCAGTCCGACTCTTCCGCACCGGCAGCCACCGCATCTGCTCCGGCAGATAATGCTGCACCCGTACAGCTCACCCGTGTCCAGGCCATCATCAAAGAGGCCGAAGGCATGACCATGGAAGAGCTTGCCAAGAAAGCCATAGAAGAGTCCAACGGAAAGACCCTCTACGGCGTCGGCAACTCCAGCCGCGGCAAATCCGCTCTGCCTCTGTTCATCGAGTATCTGAAGACGATCGATCCCAACTATGATCTTCAGTATGAGTGGCAGCAGCCGAAGAACAACAAGATCTTCGATCAGCTCACTTCCGACTCCAAGAAGAGCGAAGGCACATTCGCCCTGACCCTTATCCAGGACGGCAACCAGATCGAGAGCAAGATGGTCCAGACCGGCGTTCTCGATACCTTCATCCCCAAGGAGTGGGCCGAGGCCAACGGCGTTGATGCCGAGACCTACACCGGCTACCTGCCCCTCCAGACCCTCAACAAGGTCTTCATGTACAACAACACCGGTTCCTTCAAACCCACCAACGTTTGGGACTTTGTAGGGGAAGGCCAGCACGGCCAGTTCATGGACATTGACTCCGAGATCGTCGGCAAGAACTTCCTCTACATGCTCACCGCGCCGAAGTACGCCGGATGGCTCAAGGAATCTTTCGACAAGCTCCCTGATGCCCAGAAAGCCTATTTCAAGCCCACCATCGATGAGGTCGCTCAGGATGCCAAGGACCTCGGTCTCGATGCCAACGGCGCCTATGCCCTTGCATGGATCAAGCTCTGGGTCGGCTCCTACAACGCTGTGACCGACGACGGCCCGATCTGCAACGCCCTTGTCCAGAAATCCTCCACCGACCAGTTCGGACTTCTTGTTTACTCCAAGCTCCGTTCCGTCGAGGAAACTGACGAAGTCTCCAAGAACAATATCAATGTAGCCGCATATGACGAAGGTTACGAAGGTATCGGCGGCTACGGCTACTGCCACTACATGTTCGTCACCGACAACTCCCCGCTGCCCTGGACCGCCTGCGCATTCATCTCCTACATCACCTGCACGGTTGACGGCTTCTCCGCATGGGGCAAAGATATGGGCGGTTACTCCTCCAATCCCGATGTTGCAAAGGGTGTTGAGGAAACCTATCACCACTCTCAGGGTGGCGAAGTCGACGGCGTTCTGACTTTCCCCGCCAAGAACGACCGCGGCTATGACTGGTGGACCACCGAAGGTAAGCTCGTTCTCGAAGATCCTGAGTACTGCGCTTCCGTTGCATTCACGGTCGGCAGCTGGATCGAGATCCTCGACAAATACGCAGGCTGATCTTTCCGATCCGCACTGTAAAGAAAACTGAAACAGCGCCCCTGGAGCCGGTGCTCCAAGGGCGCTTTCTCAAATAACTCCTTGAAAGGAGAGACAAATGGTTCAGGAAACATTAAGGCCTAACGGCTCAGCGATCTTTCTCAACAAACTGAGGACCTTTTTTTCCAAGCCCTATAATGTGATCCTGCTGCTTCTGGGCATCGTGCTCACGATAACCACCGTTGCTCCGATCGTTGCCATCCTTCAGGATACCGTCGCCATCCATCCGGGCACGGTCGATGCCCAGCTTACAGGAAAAGTCAGCGGATACTCTTTTGCGAACTTCAAGGATCTTTTCACAAACAAGATCGTCATGAAGAAGTTCCTGATGACTCCGTTGAAGAACACGCTGTTTCTGTCTGTTGGCACCTGTGTCGTTTCGATCATATTCGGCGGAATAGTGGCTTTTCTGGTCACAAGAACGAATCTGGCCTGGAAAAAATACATCAGCTCCATTTTCATTTTCCCGTATATCATGCCCCAGTGGACTCTGGCTGTCGTATGGCAGAACCTGTTCTGGTCTGTCAACGTTACCGGCGTCAAGGACGGCCTTCTCGCCTCACTGTTCCATATTTATATGCCCAAATGGTGGTGTCAGGGGCTGTTCCCCAGCCTGATGGTACTGGGTCTTCATTACGCTCCGTTCGCATACATTCTCATCGGCGGCATCTTCCGCAACATGGATGCGAACCTTGAAGAGGCCGCAACGATCCTTGATACCCCAAAGTGGAAGATCATGTTCCGGGTCACGCTCCCGATGGTCAAACCCGCCATCCTTTCCACCATCCTGCTGGTCTTCGGATCGGCCATGGGTTCCTATCCCGTTCCGCATTATCTGGGTCTGAGCACCTTGTCCACACAATATATCTCCATGAACTCCAACCGGACCGGTGAAGCCTCGATTATTGCGGTGATCATGATGCTGTTCGGTGTGGCGATCATGCTGCTCAACCAGTTCAGCCTGACGAGCCGCAAGAGCTATACCACCGTAACCGGAAAGTCCGGCCAGATCTCCAAGATCAATCTCGGCAAATCCGGCAAGTACATCATTGCTTTCATACTGGTCATAATCACCTTCTTCACAAGCATCTTCCCGATCGTTTCCTTCGCATTTGAGACCTTCCTTCCCAACCCCGGAGACTACAGTTTCCTCTATACAGGCAATTCAAGCAATCTCACTACCAAATGGTGGGCAACGAATGAAAACATTTCGGAAAACGGAATGTACGGTCAGAAAGGAATCCTCTATAACGAAACGATCTGGCATGCCTTCGGAGGCACCATTCTCGTATCCGTGGCCTGCGCCCTTGTGGCGGGCACCATCGGTACGCTGGTCGGCTATGCCGTGGCAAAGCAGAGGAGGAGCAAATGGGCCAACTACGTCAACTCCGTAGCCTTCCTGCCTTACCTGATGCCTTCGATCGCGGTCGGTGCCGCGTTCTTTGTTCTGCTCTCCAGTGAGAAGATCAACCTCTTCAACACATACTGGATCCTGATCATAGCCGGTACCGTCAAATACATCCCCTTCGCCAGCCGTTCCTCCCTCAACTCCATGCTCCAGCTTTCCGGAGAGATCGAGGAGGCGGCCATCATACAGGACATTCCGTGGATCAAGCGGATGCTGCGGATCATCATCCCGATCCAGAAATCCTCCATCATCAGCGGCTATCTGCTTCCGTTCATGACCTGTCTGCGAGAGCTGAGCCTGTTCATGCTGCTTTGCGTGCAGGGCTTCATCCTCTCCACCACGCTGGACTACTTCGATGAAATGGGCCTGTATGCGTTCTCAAGCGGCATCAACCTGCTGCTCATCGTTACGATCCTCATTTTCAACACTCTTGTCAATAAGCTGACCGGCGCCAGCCTTGACGAGGGAATAGGAGGTTAACTCATGCCTAAGATCACTCTTACACACGTTACCAAGAGATGGGATAAATTCTATGCGGTGGATGATCTCAATCTGGTCATAGACGATAACGCCTTCGTTACCCTGCTCGGCCCTTCCGGTTGCGGGAAAACCACCACCCTGCGTATGATCGCGGGACTGGAGACTCCCACCTCCGGCAGGATCACCATCGGCGACAGAGTCGTTTTTGACTCAGACGCAGGGATCAACATTCCTCCCAACAAGAGGAAGGTAGGCTTCCTTTTCCAGAACTACGCTCTCTGGCCGAACATGACCGTTTACCAGAACATTTCCTTCGGTCTGAGCAACATAAAGGAAGAGCTTCCGAAATACGACCTTGAAGCCCGCCGCACGGCCGCTCTGATCGAGGCCCTCAAAAAGCCCGAAGAGGTGGTGGGCACGATCCGCGAGTGCGTGGACAAGAAGGGCAAGCTCGACGTGAACAAGGCTCATATCAAGCTGATAGACCACTATGAGATCTCCATCTACACAGCCAAGGAGCTCATGAACTACAAGCTCCACGAGGCATCCGATCCCGCAGCGGTCGCGGCGGCAAAGAGGGCCGAACTCGAGAAGAAACTTGACGCAGCGGTGAAAAAATGCTTCTCAGAGGGCTGCACCTTCGATAAAGATTATGCCTATGTGAAAGACGGCAATGTCGTAACGGAAGTGCGCAAGCTCAGCAAGGAAGAGATCGACCTGAGCGTCCGCCGCGTTTCAAGGATCGTCAAGATCGGCATGTTCATGGACCGTTATCCTGCGGAGCTCTCCGGCGGTCAGCAGCAGCGTGTTGCGATTGCAAGGACCCTCGCTCCGGAGCCCAGCGTTCTGTTCATGGACGAACCGCTCTCCAACCTCGACGCAAAGCTTCGTCTGGAAATGCGTTCCGAACTCCAGCGTCTGCACCTTGAGACAGGTTCCACCTTCGTCTACGTCACACATGATCAGATGGAGGCAATGACCCTCGCCACCAGGATCTGCCTGATTGAGAACGGTCTGCTCCAGCAGTATGACGCTCCGCTCACCGTATACGGAAGGCCGAACAACACCTTCGTCGCGGACTTTGTCGGCAATCCCGCCATCAACTTCATCGATGCAAAAGGCAGCCAGAATGCCGACGGCAGCCTTGACCTCAGCATATTTGAGGGATTTAAGGCAAAATTCGTTCCCAACGCTCCTCTCAGCCTTGACGCCTGGTATGCGGAACAGGATTCCTCCGATGAGGCCCGTAAGGAGGCAGAAGCTGAGAAAGCCAAGCAGAAAGGCTATGTGGAGAAGGGCAACAAAGACACACTCTTCCGCTACCACGTGGCCACCGTGGACGAGGGAGAGGATTACGGCGATGAGGTCGAAGTCGGCAATGACGACTTCGTCATCGGCGTAAGGCCCGAATTCATCGACATCGTGCCGGACGGCCCCATCGAGGGTGAGATCTATTCCGCAATGCCTACCGGTATGGAGACCACCGTTAAGATCCAGGTCGGCAGATTCCTTCTCACCGGCGTGGTCTTCGGCGGTGTGCTCTATAACATCGGTCAGAAGGTCCGCTTCGATTTCCGCGGGGATGACATCATCCTCTTCAGCAGGAAGAATGGCCGCCTGATCGCGCAGGGCCGTTTGACGCTTATTCCCTGATGTGATAGAATGACCGGGAGCCTAAAGGGCTCCCGGTTTTTTATTTTCTTTCACTATTATTATGACCTTATCCGGGGAGGACCCGTATTTGAAAAAGATCCTGCCGGTCATTTTTCTTCTGATAACCATACTGTTTTCCGGCTGCGGCTTCCGTGCGGATCCGCAGCTGCTGGACTATTCTCCCGAAGCATCCATGCGCCTCGTTGTTTACACTTCCCATAAAGAAGAGGTCTATGGCCCGATCATTGAAGAATTCGAGGAGCGGACCGGGATCTGGGTGGATCTGGTTAGCGGCGGTACCGGTGAGCTTCTCGAACGAATAGAGAAGGAAAAGAATTCTCCCGTCGCGGACGTCATGTTCGGCGGCGGTGTGGAGAGCCTGCTCTCCCATTCGGACTGCTTCGAGCCATACACGGTTTCCGGAGCAGACAGCCTTATGCCTGGACTGCGGCAGAGAGACGATATCTGCACTCCCTTTTCCTCTCTCCCTTTTGTTATCATATACAACACAAGACTCGTCCGGCAGGGTGAGATCACCGGCTGGGCAGATCTGCTCGACGAACAGTGGAAAGGAAGGATCGCTTTCGCCGATCCCGTGGTCTCCGGTTCGAGCTACTCCGCCGTCATGACCATGTTAACCGCCTTGGGCGGAGATCGCTGGGAACTGCTTGAGCGTTTCTACGAGAATCTGGACTCCGCCGTGCTTGAAGATTCCGGAGACGTTGCGTCCATGGTCGACTCCGGGGCCATGTCCATAGGGATCACTCTCGAACAGACAGCCCTGAAGAGCATCGCCCAGGGTGCCAAGATCGGGATCGTCTATCCTGCGGAGGGCACGAGCATCCTGCCGGACGGCTCCGCTCTTGTTGCGGGTGCTCCTCATCGCGAGAATGCGGTCGCTTTCCTGGAATTCGTACAGGGAACGGATGTTCAGAATCAGGTGGCCAGCAGTTTTTCACGCAGATCGGTCCGGATCGATGTCGCGGACAGGGAGGGACTGCTTCCTGCGGATCAGATCCCTCTTGTGGAATATGATGTTGAAGAGGCTTCCTCTTTGAAAGAGGAGTTCCTGCAGAGATGGAACTCTCTCGGAAAGGGAGGCTGATATGTTCAAAAGTGCTTATCAGAGGTCTCTCTTCCGTATTTTTCTTCTGGCCGGTGCCCTGCCCCTGTTCATTTGTGTCATCCTGATCCTGAGCGTCTTCCGGATCTCTTCGGATGCAAACACCGACCGGGCCGGCCAGTCTCGCATCGGCTCCATGACCAGAGCCGTCTCCTCCTTTACTACCCAGTCCGAAACCGCATTGAACAGAGTGGTTTCCGATCCTCTGATAACCTCGGCTCTTGAGCAGCATGCTCCCGCCAGCACCGAGATCTATCACGTGCTGTACAGCGCTCTGAATGACATTCCCTCCTCCCCCGACATATCGGTCTATGACTCCGGCGGTGTCCTTCTGTATACCACCGGTGAAGGGAAGCCCGGGGAAAGGCTCCCCACAGACTGGGGGCTGCTCTTCTCCGCCCGTGACAAGGACCGGGTCGTGTTCCGCAGAATCTCTCCCTATGACTCCGTACAGCGCAGCTGCATGGAGATCGCCTGCCCCGCAAAAAGCGGCGGGTCCGTTCTCGGCTATGCCGTGATTGAAGTATCGGATGCCTGTCTCTCCGGACTGCTTGCAGATCTTACCGCTGAGACCGATTATATGCTCCTCGATCCCATGTGGAACGAGATCCATGCCTCTCCTTTTCTGAAGGAGGCAGATACCGCAAAACTCCTTCGCAGCTCTCTTCTCCATCCCGGCAGCTCCGACACGCTTCTGGATGATTACCGTCTCTTCATCTCCCGTGATGAAAACAGCGGTTTCATCTCCGTGCTCTGTATGGCCAGACCTCTCAGCGACCATACCGCACGTATTCTGTATGCCGTAGCGCTGTTTTCTATCCTTCTCTGTCTTTTCCTCTGTCTGCTGTTTTCCGTCCGTCTGAGCAATCAGGTCTCAAAGCCCGTCCGGTCTCTGAATGAGGCAATGGCTCAGGTGGAGCAGGGAAATCTTGACGTGCAGCTGGAAGAGACCGGTACCGACGAGCTCAGTCTGCTCTCTGCGCATTTCGGCCGCATGACCGGGCGGCTCAAAAGCAACATAAACAGCTCCATCCGTCAGCAGCAGGAACTCGGAGAGACAAAGATGCGGATGATGCAGGCACAGCTGAACCCCCACTTCCTCTATAACACGCTCGACACGATGAAATGGCTCGCCAAGATTCATCATGTTCCGGAGATCTCCACCATCTCCGCAAACCTTGCGGACATACTCCGCAGCAGCATCTCTGCGGATGAATTCGTCCCTCTCCGGGATGAACTCAAAATTCTTGAAAGATATGTTGAGATCCAGAAGATCCGTTTTCCGGATAAATTCGAATACCGCACGCAGATCGACGATGAGACTCTTGACCTGCTCATCCCCAAGCTCATGCTGCAGCCTCTTGTTGAAAACGCCATCATCCATGGCTTTGAGGATGGCAGCAGCGGCGAGATAACGGTCTCCTCGAAGTTGGCGGGCGATCTTCTTGTGCTTGAAGTCCGCGACACAGGCTGCGGGATCTCAGAAGAGATGAAACAGTCCTTCCTCTCTGCCCGCAGCGACGCAGGCGAACACAGCAGGGGCCATCTCGGCCTGCACAATGTCGATGCCATTCTGCGCCTGAACTACGGTGAGGAGCACGGACTCCGGATCACCGATGCCTGTCCCGGCACTTGCATACGCGCAGAATTGCCTGTGGAAAAGCTGAAGAAAAACACCGACCGGGAGCAATAGAATGAAAAGGATAGTAGTGGTAGAAGATGAGGAACTCGTCCGCCAGGGTATAGTACATGCCGTGGACTGGGCAGGCATCGGCTGCCAGGTGGTGGGGGAAGCTTCGAACGGCCTGGCGGGTCTTGCCGTCATCCGGGAAAAGAAGCCGGACCTTATCGTTGCAGATATCAAGATGCCCATGATGGACGGGATCGATATGGTCCGTACCTTGCGCAAGGACGGCATCGGCTGCCGGGTGATCTTCCTCACCGCTTATTCGGATTTCAGTTTCGCACAGCATGCGGTAAAGCTTGGAGCCGCGGACTATCTGCTGAAACCTTTCCGTGACGGAGAGCTTGAGGAAGCGGTCAAAAGATCCCTTGAGGCTGCTCCTTCTCCCGTTCCGCAGCCTTCTGCCGGACAGGATGCGAAATACAGCCGGTATGTGCTCGAAGCGATGAAATATATCGACTCGCATTACAGCGAGGATATAAGCCTGGGCACAGTCGCTGATCATCTTGGATTGAGCGACAGCCGACTGAGCCATCTCTTTAAGGACGAAACCGGCCAGTCTCCCGGCAGCTATCTGATCCAGACCCGTATCCGGGCAGCGATGGATATGCTCAGGGACTGCCGCAGCAAGGTCTATGAGGTGGCGGAGCAGACCGGTTTCCGGGATATAGCCCATTTCAGTTCCACATTCAAAAAGATCGTTGGCGTAAGTCCTTCCGATTACCAGAAAACGGCAGCGGACTAAGCGGGATCCCGCAAGTCCGCGTGCGGAAAGCGTAAGCTGTCATGCAGACTGTAAACGAAGCGCTTGAAAAACTTGAAAGATCAAAATTCCGTTCAGGCTTCCGGCTGACCGAAAAAGACCGGGAGTATCTGAAAGAAAAGGGACCGGATGTCATCCGGCGGCATGCCGAAGATTTCGTCCGGCAAAAGCTCGCTCCGTCGGAGCCTCTGAATGACGGGAAGCAGACTCCCATGCGCGGACATCCCGTTTTCAGGGCGATGCACGCCACGGCCTGCTGCTGCAGAGGATGCCTCAGCAAGTGGTATAAGGTTCCTCAGCACAGGGAGCTTACGCCGGATGAGCAGTCGCGCATAGTGAATCTGCTCATGGCCTGGCTTGAGAAAGAGGATCCGGAATTCCGGTCTATGTGAGTACGCTTTTCCCTTTGGGTATAATAACAACGGATACCGCATCACTTGCGGTATCCGTTGTTCCATAGAAAAAAGAAGCACCTCTTTCGGAGCCTTTCACTTAGGGATTTCAGAAAGAAGCTTTGAGTGACGTCTCCAAACGGTAAAAGAGAAGACCACATTTACTGAGATTACTCGGTGGATGTGGTCTTTTTTTGTTTGCCTGGGGCGCTCGAAAACTAAGAAAGAGATGCGTCGGTGTTTATATATGGAAGTTAGATTACCCCAGTTACCTTAATCATACCTTAAGGCAACATCACGCAATCCGCATTTGGCACAATATATCGCCACTGTCTTAGCCGATGGCGATCGGCGTGGGCTAAAACGAGAGGCTGCACCTTATATGTAAATGGTCATGCCTATATGGACTTAACTCAAAGGTGATGTCGCAGTTTTTCCCTGTGACACCACCTTTTCTTGTTTTCAATCGATTATTCAAGGATTTATTGCTCCGACAGCGCGATCACTGTCTTATCCTCGTCCGGGACAAAATAGGTGCTGCGGATCTCGCGATACACGCCGTCCACATCTCGCTCGGAGAGGATGCGGTAGAGCTTTTCGTGCGCCTGGTATAGTTCCTCCGCCCGGTTGGATGAGAGCATCAGCTCCACGCTCTCTCTCCGCATGTCGTGGGTCATGAGACGCACCGTGGAGGCGATGCGCTCCACCATGCGGTTGTGGGCCAGAGCCATGACCGCCTCGTGGAAAATGTCGTCCCGATCAAAGACCTCCTGTACGGAGGGCTTCTTTTTATGACAGGCCTTGCCCAGAGCCTCCAGAGGCTTGGACAGGGTGGCGATCTCCTCATCAGAGGCGTTGCGGATGACCGTCAGCATCGTGCCGGTCTCCATGATCTCCCGCAGATCCATCAGCTCATCGTAGCTGTCGCCCCGGCCGAGGATGATGCCATAGAGCAGAGGTGAGATCATAGGTTCTGTGAAGCCCTCACACACAAAGGTACCCACCGGGCGGCGGATTTCCAAGACACCCATAGCCACCAGGATCTTGATCGCCTCCCGTGTTGTATTGCGAGCCACGCCGAACTTTTCCGAAAGCTCCACCTCCGTGGGGATCTGATCGCCGGGATGCAGCTTTCCCTGTACCAGCTGCTGGGTAAAGGCGTCGATGATCTGCTGAACGGCGTTGTTATTGATCTTCTGAATATCCATACGGATTCTCCTACATATAATATTGATCGTTGAACAAAGTGTAGCAGGGGGGGCAAGACTTTGTCAAGGGAACAGCAAAGTATTTGTCAATGTTGAACAATGGACATATCGGAAAATTGTGCACTCCTCCAAAATACGTAAAAGCGGGAGAAAAAGACTTGACGGAAGCCGCGTTTCATGGTATGAATAAACCACAACAGCCAATGTTGAACATTGATCAAGTAGAGAGGAGACAAATCCATGACGCTGTATATGCTTGCAATCGCGTTTTGCGGCGGGATCATCGCCGCGCTGGTCGGAGCCTTTGAGGAATGTCTGCTGGCGGGCCTGGTCATGGTTGCCATGTGTGCCTTCCCCGAGTATGCTATGATTGGTGATGTTGTTTCCTACGGTCTCTTCCCCTATATCGCTTTCACCGGCGCCGTGGTCGCTACGGCGTTTGCCTCCAAAGTCCGCAAGCATGACCTGAGCGGCTCCGCCATCCTCACGAGTCTCGCCAAATTCCAGGATGTGTCGGTGCTGCTGGTCTCGGGTCTGGTGGCGGTCGCCTCCATGCTTCTGGTCACGCTCATCAACAAGCTGGGTCTGGTGATCGACGGCGGCAGCGTCTCGGTGATCCTCTTCTCCTGCCTGGCCAGGATCTTCTTTGGAGACGGTAAGTTCCTCAACCGGAACATGAAAGCCATTCCCCGTTACGCAGGCAACAAAAAGGAATGGATCTACTGGGCCTTTCTGGGGCTGGTGGTGGGCTTCATGGCCGGCGGGATCATCCAGAGAAGCGGCAACCCCTGGCTGCCCTTCTTCCTGAGTCTGGCCTCTCTGATCTTCTGGTTCCTGGAGCCGAACTTCCCGCCCACGCACCACATCACCTGCACAGCCGGGTACGCCATGCTTGCCACAAACGGCAGCCTGCTGGCCGCCGCGATCTGGGGCATGCTTGCCTCACTCGTCTGCACGGTGATCGGAGATGCGATCAACACCGATGCCAGCACCCACATCGACCCGCCCGCCACGACCATCGGCGTCATGAGCATCGTCATCTACATCCTCCATTATGTGATCCTGTAATCCCTTTTGCGAAGTCAAAAAGTACATACAGTTTTTATTGAAAAGGAGAAACTGCCATGAAAATCAAAAAGCTCATCGACTGCTCCCAGACCTTCTTCCACAACAACCCCGGTTACCTGCCCTATGAACTGTGCGAGATCAACTACGAGACCAAGATCGCAAGCGATGGCTATCAGTCCGAGCGCCTGTACATGAACACCCACACCTCCACCCACTTTGACGCGCCGCGCCATCACTTCATCGACGGCCTGGACGCAGCGCAGTATCCCATTGAAAACCTGGTGGGCGAAGCGGTACCCATGGATTTCTTCGATTTGCCTGTGCACACCGGCATCGGGCCGGAGCTGCTGGATCGCTACGCCGATGAGGTCAAGCCTGGCGACATCGTGCTGCTCTGCACTGGGCTGGGGCTGAAGCGCGACTGGGGCGTGGACTACGTGGACAACTGGACCTTCCTCACCCCGGAAGGTGCGCAGTGGATGGTCGATCACGGCGTCAAGGGCGTCTGCATCGACGGTCTGAGCGTCGGCGGCCCGCGCCCCGAGGACGGCGGCGGCCCCACCCACAAGATCGCGCTGAGCAACAACATCTGGTACGGCGAGGAGGTTTATCTCCCGAAGGAGCTGCTCACCGAAGAGCGCTGGAACTTCGCCTTCCTTCCGCTGATAATCGAGGGCGACAGCGGAGCCCCCGGCCGCGCCAGTGCGTGGATCGAGGAATAATCCGTCCCGGACTTTGAGAAAGGAGTGCTCGCAATGCAGGAA
>JAFRER010000005.1 GCA_017434755.1 Oscillospiraceae bacterium
GTCCTGACGCTTGACTTCCCGAAAGAGAAGCCGGTGGCGCTTCCGGAGCATAAAACGATCCAGATCGAAGGATAAAATAACCACCACAGCGCCCTGCCATCCGCGGGGCGCTTTCTATTATGGGGGTGTTTGAGATGAAAGGGCTATAATGAAAACCTTATGTGGCAGCTTTGGGATTACGCATATAAACGTGGGCTTCATGTCTATCAGCCATGAATTGGGGATTGAGTTATGGATATGCTTGAACGTCGAATGCAGCAGGGTATAGAAATTGCCGAAAGAATATTATCGGCGCCTAGATATCCGTTTGCAGATATTAAGCCTGCGTTAATCCCAGATGGTCCGGGCGTATATATAATTAGGCTTCAAGATTCAGACGAAACCCTCTATGTCGGGCGGACAAAGAATCTTCGTCAGAGGATCTACAGTAACCACCTACACGGCCCTTTATCAAACGCCAGGCTGAAGAAATATCTAATTGAAGACCCAAATGAGCCGAGTATCACAGACCTCGCAACGGCAAAGCAGTATCTTAAGGGTTGCTGCTATGTCCAGTTTCAAATCATCGATGATCTTTTAGAAAGAGGACAGGTTGAAGGCCTTTTGAGTTTTCTTTTGGATGTCCGATACCTGTACGAAGAGCACTAAGACAAACTGAACGAAACTCCGAGTTATGTAAACTAATCGAACGAAAACCCGGCAAAGTGAACGAAATCCCCCTGAAAGTGAACGAAATCCCCCTGAAAGTGAACGAAACTCTGGGGAGCCGAGGCCGGAAAATGACCCTGGAAAACAAAAAACGGCCGCCGGAAAAACCGAGCGACCGTGATGCGATCTGAATTTCAAAGCGAAAAATGCGAGGAAAAAGCAGGATTTCTGCAAATTCCTCGCATTTTTACATAAAAAGTTTAGGACGGCAATTCTATCAAAATTACCGTCCTAATATGGTGCCGGTGACCGGACTCGAACCGGTACGGGATTGCTCCCAAGGGATTTTAAGTCCCTGGTGTCTACCATTCCACCACACCGGCATGTGTATGATAATTTACCACCGCACCCGCTCAGTGTCAAGAACAGCGGGAAAAGGACCGCGGCCTGCAGTGACCGCGGTCCTTTTCATACATAATGCAGGTTTTACTCCACTTCCACAACGCCGTCTTCCTTGACGGTGACGGTCATGCCGGTCTTCACGTATTCGAGGAATTCGTCCCCGAGCCTGTCGATGACGGGCATGCAGGAATCGGTCCACACGTCGCCCATGATGGCGCCGGATGCCGCCAGCGAGTCGATCGATTCGGAGAACAGCATGCAGGCAGGGGCTTTTCCGGCTGCCAGCACAGTATAGAGGATCATGCCGCCGGTGGTGGAGCCTATGGTGATGGGAAGGCACAGTGCCTTGCCCTGCATCTTCTGACCATACAGATCGGGATTGTTCTGGTCGCCGCAGGGGACGCCCTTCTTGTTGAACATCATTGCCATCTGAAAGGACGCGAGCGTATTGAATCCGCCGTGGGAGACCAGCGCCTCGGCGCTGCAGGTTCCCGGAACTATAACGCGGCCCTTGAATTCTTTCATGCCTTCGCCTCCTTGCTTGTGATGATGTTCAGGATCTCATCCTCGGTGTAGTACCGGGCGGACGTGTAGGTGCGCAGTTTGTTGGAGCAGGTGATGACGGCCTTCTTCTTGCACAGCGGGTTGTTCATGTACATCAGCGCGCAGATGTAGCTGACGATGACGCCCGAGCGCTTGAGGATGTTGGCCTTGTCGGTCTTGTTGAACTCTTTGATGACGGCGGGGGAGGCGGTGAACACGGTGGGCACGGAGACCTTCTTGAGGCCGTTGACCTCGAGTTTTTTGTCGATGGCGTCGGTCCAGTCGCACAGCTGCTTGAGCGTGAGATGCGGGCAGCCCACGAAGCACAGCTCCGGTCTCGCATCTTTGTCCGCCCAGATGACCGGGTAGTTGGCTTTCACGCTCTCAAGCTCCGCGTCGTCGATCACATAGACCGGGGCGCCCTCGCGGATGAGAGACTCGCCGAGCTCTTTCGCCTCGGGGGTGAGCCCATCGATGTGATACAGTCCCACCGCGCCGTTGGAGGCGGTGGCGGCGCCGAAGTCCTTCAGGTAGGCGCAGGCGTCGTCGTTGAGCTCGGTGCCCAGCCACTTGTCGAGGCCCTTCACATAGGGGACGGCCTCCATCACCTTCATGCCGATGGCCGAGCCCAGGAGCTGAGCCTCGGGCTTCTTTTCGCATCTGACTTCGATGATCCAGTCAGCCTTCCTGCCCTCATCGGTGAGGAAGCCGAATTCGGGGACGAAGCCCGCGACGGAGCCGAAGAGCTCGATCATGCCGGAGTTCCGGTTGCAGCGCGCGCCGAGCACGGAGTTGGCGTACACCACGGCGGAAGACTCGGCCCAGGAGAGGATGTCTCCCTTGCCGGGCTTGTTGCCCACCTGGTCGAGGTAGCAGGTGCAGGTGTAGGCGTCGTCGTTGAGGATGCCGAGCTTTTCCATCTGCTTTTCATACCGGGCCTGATCGGTGTACATCAGCTTCTTGAAGATCAGGTCCTCAAGGAGATTCGAGGGGACATTCTTATCCAGGGGTCTGGGGTCCGCGGTGAATTTCTGGCCGTCTGTCAGGCCGGCGTCGATGATCTCGTCGAACACGTCGAGGACCGGGCCGAGCACCTTCAGCCCGTAGCTGATGACCGTGTGGCCGTACTCGCTCGTCACGGGCACCATGCGCTCCGCGCCGAAGGTGTCGCCGTACATGACGAGCGTCTTGACGATCTTGGCCATCACCTCGCCTTTGCTGCCGTCCAGCATGGCCTGCTGTTCAGGGGTGAGGATCAAACTATCACTGCCTTTCATATAGTATTTGTTTTAAATCTTGCCGTTATTTTACCACAGGCGTCCTTTACAGTCAATTTTCAGTACTCCCGGATGACGGGCAAAATTTACAAAAGAATCATAAAGGGAAGAAATGTCATATTGAAAAAAAGGGGGATTGTGCTATAATCTAAATTTATGAAATTATGCAAACCGGGAGGAAAACTTTCAAAAATGGCAAAAAAGCAGTTCAAAGCAGAATCCAAAAGACTGCTGGACCTCATGATCAATTCCATCTACACCAACAAGGAGATATTCCTTCGAGAGATCATATCCAACGCTTCCGACGCGATCGACAAGCTCTGCTATCTCTCCCTCACCGATGAGAACGTGGGCCTGAACAGGGAGGACTTCCGCATCGACATCATCCCTGACAAGGCCGCCCGCACCATCACCGTGCGCGACAACGGCATCGGCATGAGCAAAGAGGAATGTGAAAACAACCTGGGCGTTATCGCCAAGAGCGGCTCCTACCAGTTCCGGGACAGTATGGATCCCGAGCACAAGGAGGACCTTTCCATCATCGGTCAGTTCGGCGTGGGCTTTTATTCCGCGTTCATGGTCTCCGATGAAGTCACCGTCATAACGAAGAAGTACGGCAGCGATGAGGCCGTGAAGTGGCAGAGCCGCGGCGCCGACGGATACACCGTCACCGAATGCGAGCGCGACGGCGTGGGCACCGACGTGATCATGCACCTCAAGCCCGACACCGAGGACGAGGTCTTCGGCTCCTACCTCGAGGTATGGAAGCTCAAGGCACTCATCCGCAAATATTCCGATTACGTGCGCTGGCCCATCAAAATGGACGTGGAGCACCAGGAGCGCTTCGAGACCGGCGAGAAAAACGACGACGGCAGCCCCAAGTATGAATATAAGATGGTCACGGAGAACGAGACCGTAAACTCCATGGTCCCCATCTGGCAGCGCAGCAGGAGCGATGTCAGCGATGAAGACTGCATCGCCTTCTATAAAGAGAAGAATCACGACAGGAAAGACCCCTGCGCGCTCGTGCGGGTGAATGCCGAGGGCACCGTCTCCTACAAGGCCATGCTCTTCATCCCCGGAGAACAGAACGAGGGCGTCTTCTACGGCGACGCCAAGGGCGGCATCACGCTCTATTCCAACGGCGTGATGATCATGGAAAAGTGCGACAAGCTCGTGCATGACTATTTCGAGTTCGTCAAGGGCATCGTCGATTCCCCGGACCTGTCCCTCAATATCTCGAGGGAGATCCTGCAGCATGACCGTCAGCTGAAGATCATCGGCCAGAACCTTGAGAAGAAGATCAAGGGCGAGCTGGAGAAGATGATGAAGGAGGACAGACCGAAGTACGAGGAGTTCTTCAAGAACTTCGGCGTCCACCTAAAGTGCGGCATCTGCGATGAATACGGCAGATACAAGGACTTCCTCCGGGATCTCCTGATATTCTACACATCCGAGGACAGGCAGATCACGCTCAAGGAGTATGTGGAGAACATGCCCGAGAGCCAGAAGGTGATCTACTACGCCTCCTCCGACTCCGTCAGGCACGCCATGAGCCTGCCCCAGTGCGAGCAGGTGCGCAGCCGCGGCTTCGAGCTGATCTACCTCACCAGCGCGCTCGACGAGATGGTAGTCGAGAACCTCCGGGAGCAGGACGGCAAGAGCTTCTGCAACGTCGTCACGGACGATCTCGGCTTCGAGACCGATGAGGAGAAGAAGGCCGCCGAGGAGCGGGACATCGAGAACAGAGAGTTCCTCGATTTCGTCAAAGATTCCTCCGACGGACGCATCGTGAAGGCGAAGCTGTCCTCCAAGCCGGGCTCCCTTCCGTGCTGCCTCACCACCGAGGGCGGCGTGACGCTCGAGATGGAGAAGTATTTCAAATACGGCCCCAGCGAGGAGATGCGCTCCATAAAGGCGAACAGGGTCCTGGAGCTCAACCCGGACCATTCCGCCGTGAAGGCGCTGCAGAGCGCATGGGAGACCGATAAGGAAAAGGCCGCCTCCCTCACCGGCGTGCTGCTCTCCCTCGCGGAACTGATGGCGGGCGTGGAGCTGGAAGACCCCGCAAAATTCGTGGGACAGGTCAGCGATCTCATCTGACTGCCCGCAAAATACTGATCCTTCGGAGGCCCAATGGACCGGACTTTAGGAATATATGTTCATATACCCTTCTGCGCAAGCAAGTGCTCCTACTGTGATTTCTATTCGCTGACTGACTGCGACTATCTCATGCCGGAGTATCAGGCGGCGCTGCTGAAGCACATCGAGGAGTCGGCGGAGTCGCTGCTCAACTACGAGGTGGACAGCATCTACTTCGGCGGCGGCACGCCCAGCTTCTACGGCGCCAGGCGCATCTGCGAGGTGTTCGAGCAGTTCAAGCTGGTCGGAAACGTCCGCAGGGACGCGGAGGTGACCATCGAGGTCAATCCGGACAGCGTTACGCCCGACACCCTGAAGCTGCTGCGGAAAAGCGGGATAAACAGGCTTTCGATCGGCATGCAGGCCTCGGATAACAACCTGCTCAAGCTGATCGGCCGCCGGCACAACTTCCAGCAGGTGCAGAGGGCCGTCAACGAGGGCAGGAATGCCGGCTTCGACAATATCAGCCTCGACCTGATCTACGGCCTTCCGACCCAGACGAGGAACGACTGGGCGGAGACGCTCTCAAAGGCCATCGAGCTCCATCCGGAGCACATCTCGTGCTACGGGCTCAAGCTCGAGGAGGGCACGCCCATGTATGAAAACTACAAGGGCTCGCCGGTGCTGCCGGATGACGACGAGCAGGCGGATATGTACTGCTACGCCGCCGAGCAGCTCGACCGCTACGGCTACAAACAGTACGAGATATCCAACTTCGCGGCGAAGGGCTTCGAATCGAGGCACAATCTCAAATACTGGAACCTCGAGGATTACATCGGTTTCGGCCCCGGGGCGCATTCCTGTGTGGGCCGCCTCCGCTACAGCTACATCCGCGACATCAAGGGCTATATCGCCGGCATCAACCGCGGCGCGAGCATCATAGAGGAATACGAGGAGCTCACGCCCTTTGAGCGGGCGGTCGAATATATCATGCTCGCCATGCGGACGATCAACGGCATGTCCGGTCATGACTACAGCAGGATCTGCCGCTGCGACTGGAGACCTATCGAGCACGTGCTCATGGCCTTCCGGGAGAAGGGCTGGACGGAGCTCACGGGCGACAGGTGGCATTTCACCGTGCCCGGTTTCCTCATCTCCAACACGCTCATCGGCATCCTGGTCGAGACGCAGGCCAGCAGCAGGGTCGAGGGCACGCCCTGGCTCAGCGACGCGCTGGACGCGGAGGAGAAGACCTCCATCCCCATGAGCGAGGAGGAGCTTTTCCGCGAGGTATACGAAAAGAAGCTTGAAGAGTCTTCCGCCGAGTCGGAAGATACAGATAAGGAGAACGATCAGTGAATCTGGATAACGAACACGATCTTGAAAGCATACTCCGGGAGTTTTCATCCTCCCCGGACGATCTGCCCGAACCGGACGACACTTCTGTGCCCGTCGAGGAGACTTCCGTGACGGCGCCGGAGCCGGAGAGTCCCCCGGAAGAGGACCTGCTGCCTTCGGAAGAGCCGGACGATCCCGAAGAGGAGACGGAAGCCGAGACGGAGGACGGACCGGAAGAGGATGAGCCGGGAAACGGAGAACCGGAGGACGACGACACGTATGACGAGCCGGAAGAGCCCTCCTCACCGCACCGTTCCCGCAGGGATTATGACGACTATGACGAGGCGGAGTACGCGGAGAGGAAGCCCAGACGCAAATGGATCCTCCCGCTGTGCATCTTCCTCTTTCTCGTGCTGCTCATCGGCGGCGGAGCGACCTACTTTGCCTACCGGGTGGAGCAGAGCGACAGGATCTTCCCGAACGTGTACGTCGGCGGGATCGACATCGGCGGCATGACGAGGCAGGAGGCCGCGGACATGCTCGACAGCTGCAACTGGGACAAGAGCATCAGCGGCGCTCTCGAGGTCAGGCTGCCGCTCGACGTGACCACCTCCATCGACTATACGACCGCCGGCCTGCGGACCACTTCCACGACCGCCCTGAACGCGGCCGAGGCCTACGGCAGGGAAGGGAACATGTTCGAGGTCGCCTACAACTACATCAACGCGATGATCATGCCGGTGGACGTCACCGACAGGACCTATGAGGTCAACGAGGAGTATGTCGATGACCTGCTGGCCCAGGCCATCGTAAAATTCGACGAGATCTGCGCGGAGTCCGCCTACGGCGTGGACAGAGAGAACGAGCGCTTCGTGGTGCTCAAGGGAGCCGGCGAGATCAAGATCGATGCGGCCGCTCTGAAGGAAAAGGTGCTCAAGGCTCTCGCCAATAACGACGAAGCCGTGATGTATCAGGTGAGCGGCGAGCATCTTGTCATGCCGGACTTCGAAAAGGTCCGCGAGGAGATCTACTCCGAGCCGAGTGATGCCTATTATGACAGCGAGAATGACGTTATAGTCGATGAGGTCATAGGCGTGGACTTCGACGTGACCGCCGCGGAAAAAATGTGGTCTGCCGCGGAGCCGCTGACCTATGTCTATATCCCGATCAAGGCTACCTATGCCGAGATCACCGGCAGTCAGTTGCGTTCGGTGCTGTTCCGGGACGTGCTCGGTGAATTCACCACGAGCTTCAAGGGGAGCATCCCCAACCGCTGCTCCAACATCAATCTTGCGGTAAGCACGATCAACGGGACCGTGCTTCTGCCCGGCGAGACCTTCTCGTATAATGAGACTCTTGGCCAAAGAACAGAGGAAAAGGGCTATCTGATGGCCGGCGCCTACGACAACGGCACCGTGACCGAGGCGATCGGCGGAGGCATCTGCCAGGTCTCCTCCACGCTCTGCGTGGCGGTGAGGCTCGCCAATCTCGCCTATGAAAGGGCGAACCACCAGTTCCGCGTCAACTACATGGACGCCGGCCTTGACGCCACCGTCGACTGGCCGAACAGAGATTTCAAGTTCACCAACACCCGGGATTATCCCGTCCGGATCCACGCTGTCTGTGACAACGATGAGAAGACCGTCACCATCCAGATCATCGGCACGGATGTCGACGGCAGCTATGTCGTGATCGAAAACACCTACTTCTCCGCTTTCACCCATGCCCAGTATTTCACAAATGATCTGGAGCACTGTCAGGCTTATCTGAATACCTACGTGGGAGATATCTATAAATCCGTCGGCAAGCACTACGACAAGGACGGCAACCTTCTCGACATCATATACACCAACCAGGACTACTGCATGTATCTGCGGCATGACGTGGTATATCCCGAAGACACCGGACCTGAGGCTCCCGCAGAAGAGACCGGCAGCGAAGCTGAAGGCGGCTGATAACGTAATCTAACTCTACAGGAGAGATCGAATATGGCACATGAGAACACCTTTTACATCACCACCCCCATCTATTATCCTTCTGACAAGCTGCATATAGGCCATACCTACTGCACCGTCGCGACGGACACCATTGCCCGCTACAAGAGGCTTCGCGGCTATGACGTCATGTTCCTCACGGGCACCGACGAGCACGGCCAGAAGATCGAGGAGAAGGCGAAGGAGGCCGGCAAGACCCCCCAGCAGTTCGTAGACGACATCGTCACCGGCAAGGGAGGCATCCTCGACCTGTGGAAGCTGATGAACATTTCCAACGACCGCTTCATCCGCACCACGGACGACTACCATGTCATCTCCATCCAGCGCATCTTCCGGAAGATGTATGAGAACGGGGATATCTACAAGGGCACCTACAAGGGCAAGTACTGCACGCCCTGCGAGAGCTTCTGGACGGAGAGCCAGCTCGTGGACGGCAAGTGCCCCGACTGCGGCAGGGAAGTGCGCGACGCGGAGGAGGAGGCCTACTTCTTCCGCCTCTCCAAGTACGCAAAGCCCGTGCAGGATCTGCTGGAGACCGGCACCTTCCTGGAGCCGGCCAGCCGTGTAAACGAGATGATCAACAACTTTATAAAGCCCGGCCTTGAGGATCTGTGCGTTTCCCGCACCAGCTTCAAATGGGGCATTCCGGTGGACTTCGATCCGGGCCACGTCGTGTATGTCTGGGTCGACGCGCTGTCGAACTACATCACCGCTCTCGGCTACGACAACGACCGCTACGATGATTTCGAAAAGTACTGGCCCGCCGTGCATATCGTCGGCAAGGAGATCGTCCGCTTCCACTCCATCATCTGGCCCGCCATGCTCATGAGCCTCGGCCTGCCCGTCCCGAAGAAAGTATACGGCCATGGCTGGCTCGTCATCGACGGCGGCAAGATGAGCAAATCCAAGGGCAACGTGGTGGATCCCTATGTCCTTGCGGAGAGGTTCGGCGTGGACGCGCTGCGCTTCTTCCTGCTCAGGACTTTCCCCTTCGGCTCGGACGGCAATTTCACCAATGAGCTGCTGATCAGCACCATCAACACGGACCTTGCCAATGATCTGGGCAACCTCGTCTCCAGGACCACGGCCATGGTGGAAAAGTACTTCGGCGGTACCATCCCCGTGGACCGCGACAGCGATCCCGCCGATGAGGAGCTTATCCGGCTGATCCGAGAGGCTCCTGAAGCGTATGCCGCCCAGATGGATGCCTTCCAGCCGCATCTGGCGCTGGAGGAGATCTTCAAACTCATCCAGAGAGCCAACAAATACATCGATGAGTGCGCACCCTGGGTCCTCGCCAAGGACGAGGCCAACCGGCCGCGCCTTGCCAAGGTGATGTACAACCTTGTTGAAGCGCTCCGTGTGAGCCTCATCTCCCTCACTCCTTTCATGCCGGATAGCTGCTCCAAGGCACTCGATCAGCTGGGTGTTCCCTGGGGAGCCCGAAAATGGGATACCATCGTTTACGGCTCCATGCCCGAAGGCGCGATCATCCGCAAGGGGGAGACTCTCTTCCCGCGCCTCGATGCTGCAAAGGAGCTTGCCGAGCTCGAGAAGCTCACGAAGCACCCCTCTCAGCCCAAGGTCGAGCCCGTGCTCCCCGATGTTTCCATCGACGAGTTTGCCAAGTGCGATATGCGGGTGGTGAAGGTCCTCAGCTGCGAGGCCGTTCCGAAGTCTGAAAAGCTGCTGAAGTTCAGCTTGGATGACGGCAGCGGCACGCCCCGCCAGATCCTCTCCGGCATCCACAAATTCTATGAACCGGAGCAGCTCGTGGGCAAGAAGGTGGCCGCGATATTGAACCTTCCTCCGCGGAAGATGATGGGCCTCGACTCCAACGGCATGCTGCTCTCCGCCGTCCGCGAAGTTGACGGCAAGGAGGAACTCCACCTGATGATCCTCGACGACGCCGTGCCTGTGGGATCCAGACTCTGCTGATTCAGAAAAAGGAGCAAGTGAGCATAGAATGACAAAGACCGATATATTCTCCGGCTTCCTCGGAGCGGGCAAGACCACCCTGATCCGGAAGCTCATAGCGGAAGGCTATAAAAACGAAAAGCTCGTCCTCATCGAGAACGAGTTCGGCGACATCGCCATAGACGGCGGCTTCCTGCAGGACGCGGGAGTGGAGATCACGGAGATGAACTCCGGCTGCATCTGCTGCACCCTCGTGGGTGACTTCACAAAGGCCCTGCGCAAGGTGGTCGAGGACTTTGCCCCCGACCGGATCCTCATCGAGCCCTCCGGCGTCGGCAAGCTCAGCGACGTCGCGGCCGCGGTGGAGCGAGTGGAAGGCATCGGCCACGGGGCAAAGGTAACGGTCGTGGACGCCGGCAAGTGCAGGCTTTACGCCCGGAACTTCGGTGAATTCTTCAACGACCAGGTGAAGAACGCGGACCTCATCGTCCTCAGCCGCACCGGCATCGTCGACGAGGCGAAGACCGTCGCGGCGGTGGAGCTGCTCAAAAGCATAAACCCCGATGCCTCCATCATCACCACGCCCTGGGATGCCATCAGCGGCGGGCAGATCCTCGAGGAGATGCAGAGCAACTCCCTCAAGAGAGAGATGGAGGAGCTCCTGCACGAGCATGAGCATCATCATGATGACGATGATGACGAGGATGAAGACGAACATGAGCACCATCATCACCACCATGATGACGGGGATGAGCATGAACACGAGCATCACCATCATCATGACCATGACGATGACGGCGATGATGAAGAAGAGCATGAACACCACCACCATCACGATGATGACGATGACGAGGAAGAGCACGAACATCACCACCACCATCACCATCACCACGGCGAGCATGACGCCGACGAGATCTTCGATTCCTGGGGGACCGAGACCGCGAGAAAGTTCACGAAGGACGAGATCACCGCGATCCTTGCCGCATTGGAGGACGGGGAACGCTTCGGTATCGTCCTGCGCGCCAAGGGCATGCTCGACGGCCGGGACGGCGAATGGATCTACTTCGACTATGTCCCCGGTGAATCCGACATCCGCACCGGCGCGCCCGCCGTTACCGGCAGATTCTGCGTGATCGGTTCCGGACTGAAACAAGACGCATTGAAGGAGCTTTTCAAAATTGGCTGAACAGCGTGAGATCCCGGTGTTCCTTTTTACCGGGTTTCTTGATTCGGGAAAAACGAGATTCATCCAGGAGACGCTTGAGGACAGGCGCTTCTGCAACGGCGAACGCACCCTGCTCCTCGTCTGCGAGGAGGGGGAGGAGGAGTATGCCCCCGACCAGTTCGCCGATAAGGCCGTGTTCATCCGGGACATTTACGCCGAGAAGGATCTGAACAGGGAACAGCTGGCTGCCTGGCTCAAAGAGACAAACGCCGAGCGCGTGGTGATCGAATACAACGGCATGTGGATGCTCGACTCGCTCTATGCCGCCATGCCGGAAAACTGGCGGGTCTATCAGGAGTTTTTCTTCGCGGACTCCGCCACCTTCCTGTCCTACAACGCCAACATGCGCCAGCTCGTCTACGACAAGCTGAAAAGCTGCGAGCTCGCGGTGTTCAACCGTTTCCGTCCCGAGATGGATAAGATGGCTTTCCACAAGATCGTCCGCGGCGCCTCCCGCCGGGCGGACATCGCCTATGAGAGCCCCGAGGGCAATGTGGTCTATGACGACATAGAGGACCCTCTGCCCTTCGATGTGAACGCGGAAAACATCGTCATAAACGACTCGGACTACGCCCTGTTCTACAGGGACCTCTCCGAGAATGCGCCGGCCTATGACCGGAAGACCGTCACGTTCAAGGCCCGCGTGATCGTGCGGGACAGGCTCCCGAAGGACAGCGTGGTGGTCGGCAGGCACGTGATGACCTGCTGCGTGGAGGACATCCAGTTCGCCGCGCTCATCTGCCAGTGGGACAGATCCGTTCCCGTCAAAGATGACTCCTGGGTCATCCTCACCGCGAAGATCAATATCAAGTTCAGCAGGGCCTACGGCAAAAAAGGCCCTGTGCTCACCTACATCTCCTCGGTCCCGAGCACGCCGCCCGACGACCCCGTCGCCACCTTCTACTGAATCCGCGCCGCATGAAGTACAGATGCCTCGTCTTCGACCATGACGACACCACCGTCAACTCCACGGCCACCATCCACTATCCCTGCTTCGTGGAATTCCTGAAGGAATTCTATCCCGGCAGGGAGATCTCCCTCGAGGACTACTTCATCCTCAACTTCACCCCCGGCTTCGTGGAGATGTGCCGCAGGGAATACGGCATGGACGACGTGATGCTGGAAAAGGAGAAGGAGTACTGGCTCGATTACGTGAGCCGGCACATCCCCGAAGCCTATCCCGGCATCGGAGACATCATGCTCCGCCACAGGGCCGGGGGAGGCATCCTCTGCGTCATCTCCCACTCCATGGACAGGAACATCCTGCGGGACTACCGGGCCAACGGCCTGCCGGAGCCCGACCTGGTCTACGGCTGGGAGGTACCGCACGAAAACCGGAAGCCGGAGCCCTGGGCGCTCTATGAGATCATGCGGAGGTTTTCTCTTTCACCGGAGGACATCCTCGTGATCGACGACCTCAAGCCCGGCTACGACATGGCCTGCGCCGCCGGAGTGGACTTCGCGGGAGCGGGCTGGGCCTACGACATCCCGTTCATCGAGGACTTCATGCGCGCCAACTGCACGAACTATTTCAAGACCGTGCGGGAACTGGACGAGTTCCTGCATTCATAGAAAAAACGGGCTGTGGAGTTTTTCACAGCCCGATTCCGAAACAGGGGGAATACTATGGATACGCTGTATATCGTGATCCCGTGCTATAACGAGGAGAAGGTGCTCCCGCTGACGGCTCCGCTCTTTACCGGCAAGCTGGACGCGCTCATCTCGACGGGAAAGGTGTCGCCGGAGAGCAGGCTGCTTTTCGTCAACGACGGCAGCAAAGACTCCACATGGGACATCATCCGCGGCCTTTCGGAGCGGGACAGACTCTGCACGGGGATCTCCCTCAGCCGCAACAGGGGCCATCAGAACGCCCTGCTCGCGGGACTGACTGAGGCCGCCGACCGCTGCGATGTCACCGTCACCATCGACTGTGACGGCCAGGACGACATCGACGCGATCGACCGGATGCTGGACGAATACTATGCCGGATCGGACATCGTCTACGGTGTGCGGAACGACAGGAGCACGGATTCCGTCTTCAAGCGCTTCACAGCCCAGACCTATTACCGTTTCCTTGCCAGACTCGGCGCCGAGGTCGTATACAACCACGCCGACTACCGGCTGATCTCCGCCAGAGCGCTGAAGGAACTGCTGAAGTATGAAGAGGTCAATATCTATCTCAGAGGAATGGTGCCTCTGGTTGGCTTCAAAAGCAGCACGGTGGAGTATGTGAGGGAGGAGCGCAAAGCCGGTGAGACGCACTATCCGCTCCGTAAGATGGCGGACCTTGCGATCAACGGGATAACGGGCCTCACGGTAAGCCCCATGCGCCTCATCCTGATCTTCGGAATCCTGATGACGGCGATCGGCTTCCTCGGCCTCATCGCGCTGGCCATCCTTGCCGCCTGCGGGATCCGGGCGGGCATGCTCTGGATCATCGCGACGGTCGTTTCCGTCGGAGGCATCCAGATCGCGGCGACCGGCGTGATCGGCGAGTATATCGGGAAGATCTATCTCGAGACCAAACACAGGCCGCGCTTTGTGATAAGCGAGAGGACGACGGAGGAACACGAGGATCCCGAGGCAGATAATAACAGGTAAGCATGCGCGGCATAGAGGATATACGCCGGGAGTACGACCGGCTCGACGCGATCTGCCGGGTGGACACCTCCCGCATGGAGATCCGGCTCAACAATGCGGCCAAACGCCTCGGCAGCTTTCAGTTCAGGCCGGGCTTTCCCCGCGGCACCATGACCGTGACGATCTCGCGCAGGGTCCTCGGCGACGAGGCCCTCTTCCTTGACACCATCCGCCATGAATACGCCCACGCGGTGGTCTTCCTCCGGCACCCGCTCTCCCGGCACGGGCACGACAAGGTCTGGAAGACCGTGTGCAGGGAAGTAGGCTGCACGCCGCGGGCCACGGTGAAGGACGCGGCGCTGAAGGAACGCATGGAGGCAAACGCAAAATACAAAGTCACCTGTATGCGCTGCGGTGCCGAGACCTATTACATGCGCGCCGGAAAAGTGGTACAGACGCTGCAGCGGGAAGCGAACCGGCGGGGGCCTTTCAAGAAGGCGTCCTCGGTGGCCTGCAGGCGCTGCGGCGGAAGGAAATTCTCCATGACGGAGCTGAGATAAAAAAAGAAGCCCTTTGAGGCTTCTTTTTTTGCTTTGATGGAAATAAATCGTTGATCAGAGGTCCAGCAGATCCATGGTCCGGAAGTCGTCTTCACCGCGGTAATACTTGTCCAGCACCTGCTGGAATACCGGCTCGTCCGGCGCGGCGTACTTGAAAAGGGTCATGCTGGAGCGGAGCTTCAGGCAGTCCGGCCAGCCCATGACGGCCTCGGCATCGTCCCCGGGGAGCTGCAGCAGCGCGGAGGAGATCTCCACCAGATTGTTTCGCAGAGTCTCATCTGCGAGAAACGCTCTTGCCTCCTCAAGTCCGCTTATCGCATAGTACTGAGCCGTGGAACTGAAGCCGAGGCCAGCGACCTGCGGGAATATATACCACATCCAGTGGCTCATCTTCCGTCCGCGCCGGATCTCGGCCAGAGCAGTGGGATAGGCGCGCTTCTGCGCTTCGGTGAATCTGGAGACATCGTACATACTGATCCTGCCCTCCATTCTTTCATTATATCTGTATCCAATATAGCATTATCCTGCTATAATAGCAAACAGATATGCGGAAAGGATAAGAAAGTATTATTATGGAAATAAAATTACGTAACTGAAAATATGTTTACAATATTACGTATATCAAATTATGTAAATCATTTATGCAGCGAGGTGATCCGGATATGACGGCTTCGGAAGCAAGAGCACTTGTCGAAATGGCAGAAAAATACAAGGCTTCTCTGAACTCTCTGATCGGGGAATCCTCTCTCGCCCGCCGGGCGGCTGTGAAGGCAGCGGATGATCTTTTTGATGAGAAGGTGAAAGTTGAATTATGCAAACTCGATCTGGAGGAGCTTCGGAAGTCCGGGCTTGCCATCCGGGTCTCCGCTTTCAGGGCGGCAGGCATCGAGGATCTCGGCAGACTATATGGAGAGACGATCGATTCACTTTCGGAAATTGAGGGGATAGGAGAGACTTCTGCTCAGAGGACGCTGTATGCTCTCAACAAGATCAGGGACAGAGTGGCCGGGAACATCAGCATAAAGCTCTCTGTCGATGAACGGGATGCCGCTTCGGATAAGCTCGTTCTTGCCGTTAACAGAGCCATGCAGTACGATGCGCTTGAGAAGCAGGCGGCGCCTCTTTCGGAGCACCTCCTAAACGGGATGGATGCCTGTTCGGCTTCATCGGCGCTGCTTTCCAACAGGCTGAAATGGCTTTTCACTTCTTCTGCGAAGCAGGAGCAGGCGATCACGGCGGTATCTGGGCTGGCGGCCGTCCTTTTCGGCGGGCTGACGGATGAGGCGGATGCGCTCCTTGCCGGGGTCGATCCCATCCGAAGCTTTACTGCTGATGAAGCATGGGGAACCTTCTCCAAAGACCCGGCTTCCTTTTATTCATTCCTGGAAAATTGCATTGCGCTGGAGGAGGATTCCGTCTATGGGACCAGACTCCGCTTCGACCTCCGCTTTTCCGAAACAGGCGGTCTTCCGGCGGAGCTTTACGAATCTGTCTACGAGACGGATCTCGACCTCACCGGTCTCAAATGCACGCTCCGCCCCTATCAGGAGCTCGGTGTCAAGTTCATCATCAACCAGCGGACGGTCCTGCTTGGCGACGAGATGGGCCTCGGCAAGACCGTGGAAGCCATCGCGGCGATGGTCTGCCTCCGCAACAGGGGCCAGACGCATTTCCTCGTGGTCTGTCCCGCGGGCGTTCTCATCAACTGGTGCAGGGAGATCGAGAAGCACAGCGACCTGAAACCCGTAAAGATCCACGGCGGCTTTTACCTGAACGACGTATCGCGGTGGGTGAGGTCCGGCGGCGTTGCCGTCACGACCTACGAGATGATCAGCCGCTTCACGCTCCCGGAGGGCTTCACGTACGGCATGCTCACGGCGGACGAGGCGCACTACGTGAAGAACCCGGAGGCGCTGCGCACCGGCGCCCTTCTCGTGCTGCGGAGAAAGACGGACCGCGTGCTTTTCATGACGGGAACGGCGCTGGAGAACCGCCTCGACGAGATGCATTTCCTCATCAGCTGCCTCGATCCGGACACTGCCGCGAGCATCGGCGGGATATCTTCTCTCTCCAAGGCCTCGGAGTTCCGCAGCCTTGTCGCGCCGGTGTACTTCCGGCGTAAGCGGGAGGATGTGCTCAAGGAGCTGCCGGAGAAGATCGAGGAGGAGATCTGGTGCGGCATGAACGCCGCGGAATACGCGCGATACTACGATTCCGTCATGGCGGGGGACTTCATGGCCATGCGACAGGTCTCGTGGAACGTCACCGATCCGAAGGATTCCTCCAAGGCCGTGCAGCTGCGGGACATCTGCGAGGAGGCTGTGGACAACGGCAAGAAGGTCATCGTCTTTTCCTTCTTCCTCAATACCCTGCGCCAGGCGGGAAGGATGCTCTCGGACTGCAGATGCTTCGGCCCGCTGACGGGTTCCGTCTCCCCAAAGGACAGACAGGCGATGATCGACGGTTTCAGCGCCGAGCAGGGAGGCGCCGTGCTCCTCTCCCAGGTGCAGGCCGGCGGGACCGGGCTGAACATCCAGGCCGCCAGCGTGATAATCTTCTGCGAGCCGCAGATCAAGCCCTCTCTTGAGACGCAGGCCATCTCAAGAGCGTACCGCATGGGCCAGCTCAACACCGTCCTCGTGTACAGGCTGCTCTGCGAGGGCTCGATAGACGGGGAGATCATGGATCTGCTGGCCGAAAAGCAGGAGATCTTCGACTCCTTCGCCGACGTGTCCGAGAGCGGGCAGGACAGCCTCACCAAAACCTCGACGGCGGAGATGGTGGCAGCGGAGAGAAGACGGCTCGAAGCTTCGGGAATAGAATCGTAAAGAATCCTATATGAAAAGCAAATTTCCAAATATGAATAAACTTGATGATCTGCACAGGGGAGAACGCAGGGGTCCGGAACGGCTCCTGCGTTCTTGCTGCACCGGCCAGCAGAGAGCTGCCGTCGTATAAAGAAACAGAACGAATCATACGCATAATTGAATTGTTCACAATTTATTTCTATAATATTATAGTAAGCGAACTATGAAAAAGAAACGCATAGCATCACAAAAGGAATAGCCGGACAGAGCGCAGAAAGCGCTTGAAAACAGGGCTTTTCAGGTCTTTACTGACCTGCACGGTCCGGATCTGTTTTCCGGTCTGTATTGTGTGATGCTTGGTAGGCTTATGCAAAAAAGTCAAAAAAGTATCAGAAAGGTTGTCATCCGGTATAATACTTCCAATAATTGAAGCGTTTTCTTAAAGAATTCTGCAGGTATTTAGCCGATTTGTATTGAAAACAGTTGTTTTATCCGTTAGATATCCCGGTTTTGCTCTTTTTCACGCTTTTTTTCTGTAATTGATTCTTTTATTGACTGTGGCTCTGGTAGGATGAGTGTACAGTAGGGCGCCGAATGCGGCGCAAAGCCTTGAAATGTATATACTTTCACGGAGGGTGAATGATGAAAAACGCTGTATTGAAAAAAGGACTGGCATTGTTCCTTGCGCTGATCATGTGCATAGGAATGCTGCCGATCTCTGCGCTTGCACTGGATGATTCCGAGGATACGGAAATCACCGAGGCGGGCGGAGATCAGACGACCGGCGGTGAAGGCACGACCGGCGGCGTTACTACGGTTGCCGACGGTAATACTACGGTTGTCGGAGATGTTACAGTAACCGGTGACGGTAATACTACAGTTGTCGGAGATGTTACAGTTACCGGCGACGGTGATACCACAGTCGGCGGTGATGTTACGGTTACCGGCAGCAATGCCACTACCGTCGTTGAAAGCACGACCGACACTGACACCGGCACCGGAAACGGAACGGAGACCGTATACTACACCATCACGTTCCTGAACGGTGACGGTTCGGTATTGGAGACCGTCAAGGTGGCAGAGAATGAGATGCCGGTCTGCTCGAAGACTCCGACCAAGGAACCGACCACGACCGATGTATACACTTTTGGAAATTGTTGGACACCGGAGCTGGTTCCTGCGACCGATGACGCGACCTATACCCCGGTCTTCACGTCGGGACCGAGATATTATACAGTCCAGCTCGTGGACTCCGAGGACGGCGTTGCTGTTGCCAGCGCGGAGTTTAAATATAATGAAGTCCCGTCATTTGACAAA
>JAFRER010000024.1 GCA_017434755.1 Oscillospiraceae bacterium
AGCGAGCTTTGAGGTCGCATGCCGCAGAAAGGCGATGCCGGCATCCTCGGGCGCCATGCCGCAGCCGTTGTCGGTCACACGGATCATGGTGGCGCCGCCGTCCCGGATCTCGACCGTGACCTGGTCGGCACCGGCGTCAAAAGCGTTTTCCATCAGTTCCTTGATGACCGAGGCCGGGCGCTCGACCACCTCGCCGGCAGCGATCAGGTCGGCAACATGGGGAGATAAGAGATTGATATGCGGCATAACGGCGTCTCCTTCCGGTTTCAGATGCTTAACAGGGGCTTAAGAGTTATTTATTATACCCGTTTGTTTGGAAAAAGCAAGGTTCGGTTTTCCACTGTACACGATGAAGGCTTTTCTATTTCTTTACGAGACAGATTTTCTGATTCCGGCTTTTGGGTTTGTCCGGATACAGATACGTCAGCTCACCTGAAATCAGCATTTCGCTTACAACTTCTCGGAGCGTGTCAGTGATCTTTTTATAGCCCAGCGCATTTGCCAGCTCATTCGTTGAGAGGTTCCCCTGTAACGTCAGGGCGTCTATAATGAGTACTCTTATTTCTCCTCTGTTTCGCCTGGAAGGAATATGCGAGGGCTGTTTTTCAGGAGAACTGCTGTTATCTTGTTTTAGGAAGAACGGATGAATCGGCAATACCGTGAGAAAGTAACTCCGGTCTTCATCTGTCTCAAAGCTTGGAAGGGCGGAACCGTTGTTCTGCATGGAACTGAGAATCAACGGTACACCCGTATTCCTGCCTTCGACAATTTCCAGTTCTTTCAGAAACTCTCCGATTCGCCGGTTTCTGTATCTCCTTGAAACCAGCACACGGTCTGCAAGATGTTCATCCGTTATTGATCGATCCGGACCGGGAAGACTCAAAATTTCCATTTTCTCCGGTGTTACTGTTACGGTAATCGGTTCATGAATCTGATATGATTTATGGTAGACAGCATTACTGAGTGCCTCTTCAACAGCTTGATACGGCCAGTTAAAGGCGCGAATTGCCAGCTCGCTGTCCGGAACCTTGGTGACATATTCTTTTATGATATAGTTACGGATATATGCCAAAGCATCTCTGAGCTGACGATCCAACGGCCCTTTAAATGTTTTTTCGGTCATGCCGATCCCGGTGGGATCCGGCTTATCTACGACCTCGATCTGTGCAAATGAGAAATATTGTTCAGGATGTTCACTAAAGAACATGAGCCCGACGTTAACCGGCTTTCTGTACTCGGAAGGCCCTCGGACAAGCTGCATGTCTGTAGCGACGGCTTCTACGGATCGATTCAAGGCATTATCATATAGGTCACTGCCAACCGTATGGAGATAATCAGCCAGCAGAGCCGGCTTCATATCAGTGATGTCGGCGTGGTAGTTGATCCGGTCATCAAAAGGAATATCTCTTGCCATAGCAATCAGTTCGCGCTCTTCACGGGCGTTTGCCTTCAGTGTTCGAGCACCTTTCCGGATATAGTAGGCTTTCGAGCTTTTCTCCCCACCCTTCTGGGTATAAACCTTCTCAGGGCATTTATATGGCCGATCTTCACCGCCGGGGACCCAAAGGACAAGGATATCCTTCCCATCAATGTTATAGGGCTCGATGACAGGAATACAGCGCGGTTCAATGAAATTGCATTTGTTCAAAAGATCCAGCTGTATATCATCTATGGAGTCCGGATCAAGTCCCTCAAGGGGCAGCCTGGGTCGACCGTTTTCTTCCGCTGCTCCGATCAGAATATATCCTCCTCCCATATTGTCAAAGTCATTCGCAAAAGCTGTAATCGTGTGAATAATCGGTTCCGGATTCCAGTTTTCTTTATATTCAATCCTCGTTCGTTCAACTTTCCTTTGGTGGATCAGATCATTTACATTTATCGGCAAAGCCATGGATAAACCTCCTGTCCTATCGCAACATTTCTTTTAACTTATCCCTTTAACTTGCTCTGTATTATATCAAAGGGCAAGTTAAAGGGCAAGTTGTTTTTGCCCAACATGGCTGACGCTATAATGGTCCGTATTTTTGCGAAACGGCAGAAAAACTGCTTGCCCCCGGGCGCCGGCTGCAGTATAATCGGACGGCAGCAGGCCATGGAAGAAGTACGGAAAAACACAGTAGGAGAATCGCATTGAAAGTCGAAAGAAAAACCATTCCGCAGGAAGAAATCGAGCGCCAGGTTCAGATCTGTCATGCGCTTTTTGACCGGCTCACCGCCGGAGGCGTGCAGCCCCTCGCCCTGGTGGACACCTACGGCTGTCAGCAGAACGAGGCGGACAGCGAAAAGCTGCGCGGGTACCTGCGGGAGATGGGCTGCGGCTTTACGGAGGACGAATTTCAGGCCGACATCATCGTGGTCAACACCTGCGCGGTCCGTGAGCATGCCGAGATGCGCGTGCTCGGGAACGTCGGCGCCCTCAACCACTCGAAGAAGGCCCGGCCGGGGCAGATCATCGCGGTCTGCGGATGCATGGTGCAGCAGCCCCATATGGCCGAAAAGCTCAAGAAATCCTATCCGATCGTCGATCTCGTCTTCGGCCCCCACGAGCTGTGGCGCTTTCCCGAGCTGCTGCAGACGGTCATGGACCGGCACAAACGCATCTTCGCCGCCGAAAAGAACGACGGCGCCGTGGCCGAAGGCATCCCGATGGCGCGCGACGGCAGGGTGAAGGCTTGGCTGTCGGTCATGTACGGCTGCAACAACTTCTGCACCTACTGCGTGGTGCCCTATGTGCGCGGGCGCGAACGCTCGCGCCTGCCGGAAGAGGTGATCCGGGAGGCGGAGGCGCTGGTGCAGGCCGGGTATAAGGACATC
>JAFRER010000006.1 GCA_017434755.1 Oscillospiraceae bacterium
GGGATTCGAAAGGCGGCTCTTAGCGAGCTGCCGGTGGCAGGTCGCAACCGCCGTGGCTTTTCCGCAGAAAAGGAATCCCTCCTTCTGCGCCAGAATAGGATTGCTATTTTAACAAGATAGCAATCCTACTTTTTTACTTTAAAAGTCCCAAAATAGCTGTGAAATATAGCTATTCTTGGGACTTTTCCACTATATAGTTAAAAAGAAATCCTGAACCGGGTATTTCTCGGCTCAGGATTCTTGCTTTTATGGCTCTGATTTCCAGAATTTTGAGTAAAATTTAATGATTTCATGACAGGTCTGCGCTCCGTTGACCACTTGAAACCTGTGCTATAATACAGCTACAATTCCTTTTAGCAGACACGGCAGACGGCCCCTACCCTTGGCAGGTTGAAATACATTGTTTTTCAAAATACCATCGAAGACTGTCACATTTTCTTCAGACAGTGTGTCTATATAAGTGAAAGCCATTGAAAGGAGTGAGCTTATGAAGCAAAGAATAACTCTTCTGATTATCTTGTGTATGGTTTTTCTGGCGGCATGCGGTAATCGTTCCAAGCCTGCAATTGTAACAACTGTATCCCCCTGGCCAAGTCACGCGCCTGATGCGACGCCTTATGTACGGTTGCAGTCCGAGGCCAGCGGAATGCCGAGTTCGGAAACCGAGCAGGGCCAGCCTGAGGATTACAAAAGCTATGAAGATATCATCCACAGCATATATGCTGAAGAAGGCAATTACTATGGGAAAGAATCGGAACTGCAAATGTTCAGGGATCTGCCGCAGGATGAGCCATATTCTTTTGTAGTACACACAGATGCCATGCTCCAAGGTACAGATACAGTGGATGATCACATTGCTCTGGCGCAGAAATTCGTTGAACTTGGCTGTGAAGCAAAAGTAAAGGAAATGCGCAGCATTGAAGATGGTAAAGAATACACGGCATGGGTAACGATCATCACCACGACCCCTTCGCACTTTTGGGAAATCAGCAGCAGCCTGGACGAAAAACTGCATATTGAACAGCTATATAAGAGTGTTGATATCCGGTTTGATACAGTGGTCTGGCCGGAGGATTAAACTGTTGCTATGAATGAAAAAAGACTATTGCACAGACTCCGGCGGGGTGATGAGTCTGTTCTGCCGGAACTGATACGGCAATACAGCGGCTATGCATATGCAATTGCCTCCAACATTCTATCCCATGCTTTGGGCGAAGAGGATATTGAAGAAGTCGTGTCCGATTCCTTTTTAAGCATATGGGAAAACCGTGAGAATATTGAAACAGAGATGCTGAAAGCTTATCTTGCGGCAGTTGTTCGCAATAAAGCAAAAACAGCATTACGGAAGCATCACGAAGAAGAACCGTTGGAAGACGACGTTCTACAAATCAGCATCCCGAATCAGCCGGAGCAAAAGATCCTGCTGTCGGAACTTAGAGAATTAGCCCATGAGGCCGTTGATTCTCTTGGTGAACCGGACCGCGAAATCTTCCAACGCTATTATTTCTTTTATCAGAAGACGGAAGAGATTTCTAAGGCGCTTGGGCTTAAGGACGCTACCGTCAGAGCTAAACTTGCCCGTGGACGGAAACGGTTAAAAGAATACTTGACAGAAAGGGGGTTCAGCTGTGAAGACACGCATTACTGATCTGGTACAGGATTGTTATCCTGAAAACATAAACATAGGCGAATATGACGCAGCGCTTGTAGCAAGGATTACGGATCGTGTACAGGATCGCCTCGGGGTGAAGAATAGTCAGTCACGCAGAATCAGAAAACTGCCGCGGGCCTTCCTCCTTGCTGCGGTATTTGCTCTGGCCTTTGGTACAGTCGCATTTGCCATTGCAGAATATACTATAAGTCACCGGAAACCCTCGGCAGACGAAGATATTGTTTCAGGATTTCGGTATGAAGAGGTCGTTGATGGCGAGGTGTGGAATAGCGTAATTCTTGCTAATCCAGACGCCGGAATGGTTTTCACGCTATCTTGCCCTGAAGAGATAACGCATACACCAGAATTCCGCTGCTTCTGGCTTCCGCAGGAAGCAACAGAAGGAATTACTGACGAGCAAGGCTGGACTAAACGGTTGTTCTGTGATTCGGGCGACACTATCCCATATTGCATTTCTACGTTAGATAATATACGTGATGGATTTCAGCTTGTGGTGAGCGGCGATGTAAATGTAGTAAAAGAGGAACGATTGGGAGATTGGGAGATTCTTGAGGTCACATCAGATTGCAGCAAGCTGATCTACCCAACATACGACCGCGCAAATTATATATTGATCTTCCAGAAAACAACAGGGTATCTGGTCCTGATATCCGGTGAATTAGATATGGAAACGTTAGAGCATATAGCTTATGAGATGGAGATCAGGGAAAGCAGCACACCAAGGATGGAATATACTGGAGGCGTACCGATCGGTACAATTGACCTCGGGAGAGGATAATCATCACTCTGGTCCATCCCGGCGAGTTACCAGATGCTAATTGAAAAAGCAGAGCCTACCTCTCATTAGAGCGGCAGGCTCACTTTTTTGTGTTCGTACAGTTTATTATTTTGCTTATTTGTCTATGATCTCAATCTCATCCTCATCAAGGACAACATTCAGACCGCAACCGTTGTCCCATGCAACCATGACAGATCCAATGTCGTCGACCCCTCGCACTGTCCCCTCTGTTCCGACAGGAGGCGCCTGCGTGTCGTTCATCCGCAAAAGCCTGACCCGCATTCCGGGTTTGTATCTTTCTTTTATCATGACCTGTCCATAAAACATATCGACAATGTGTCTATTAGAACTTTGCTGGTAAAGGAACTTGGTTATTCAGAAAAACAATATGATGAATTTCTAGATAGCTATGTGATTACTATGCAAAAGGAGCATCTGATTATTTCAAAACGGCGTATTGCTCAATTCAGGTTTGATTTTTCCTTGATTCGGGAAAATGACTTGTTTGCTTTTATTGAATGCGACGGACAGCAGCATTTTCAGTTTGTTTACGCCTTCTTTGAATCTTTAGCAGAGTTTTTAGACAGATGTGTTTGTGACCGAACAAAGACTGTCCTTGCTGAATGCAATGGTATTCCTCTCTTGAGAATAAGATACGACCAATTAGAAGAGTACAAGCTACAATATATGATTCAGGATCTTCTTGCTCATCCCCCAAAATACGTTTTCCAACACAATACTTTTTTATCTGAAGAAGAGTATTGGAAACCATTGAATGATGGAGTTTGGGTGGTTAATACTCAGCTTGGACACGTGTACGATTAGGTTTACATGCGAGGATTTATTGCGTATGCTTCATAGTCATTAGGGCATTTTCTCGCAGCAAGGGTTAGTAAAATTCAACGATTAACCTCATTTTGTTGAAATAGCAATCTTTAGCCAAAACGAAAGGCACCCCAACGGGGTGCTTTTTCGTTTTGATGTACCCCGGCGGGATCCAACGGGACTTATCAGCGCACAGGGAAATCATTCCAAATGAATGTGTCATATGATATAATAAATAAAAACTCCGCGCCTGTCTGTCCCGCGATACGACGGTGCGGAGATCCCGAAGAAGAGCAGAGAGGGGGAGGCAGCAGGGCTATGAAAAGGAAAATACTGTGGCTGATCCCCGTTGCGGTCCTGCTGGCATTTGCGGCTGCGTTTCTTCTCTACACATCCGTTTACTATCACGCGTCTGACGATGCATTGCCGGCACTGGGATCGGATACGGTCATTGTGACGGAGACGGATTACGGCTGGTTTTTCGACGGACCGGATGCCGGCAGGGCGCTCATCTTCTATCCCGGAGCAAAGGTGGAGGAAACAGCCTATGCCCCTCTGCTGCACGCTCTAGCGGATGCCGGGATCGATGTATGCCTTGTCAGGATGCCGTTTCACATGGCTGTTTTCGGTATGGACAGGGCGACAGGCATTATGGAGCAGGTCGAATACGATGACTGGTACATCGGCGGCCACTCGCTGGGCGGAGCCGTTGCCGCCAATTATGCTGCGGACCATGATTTGAATGGCGTGATCCTTCTGGCGTCCTATCCGACGAAGGATGTGGACGAGCCGATGCTGATCATCTACGGTTCGGAAGACGGCGTGCTGAATTTGGCGCGCATAGCGGAGGCGGAACGGTACGGCAAGGTCGACAAGATCGTGATCGAGGGCGGCAATCACGCCGGATTCGGCAGTTACGGTGCCCAGAGGGGAGACAACGCCGCGGCCGTAACGGAGGACGAGCAGCAGCGCCTGACGGCGGAAAGCATCCTCTCCTGGCTTTCCTGAAAAGAGCAACGGAGCAGACGAACAACCATACAGCATCCAAATGAAAGAGACAGGCCGGAAACGGCCTGTCTCCTATTCATATACTGTGGAAAGTTTTCTGAGACGATCGAACAGGCAGTTCAGATCACTTGACTTCGCGCCAGGCGGAGTCGTTCTTGCCGGAATCGATCACGGCGTGGAGATATTTTACGCCGAGCATGCCGTCAACACAGGTCGGGAAGTCAAGGTCAGCTTCGGTGAGGGGCTCGCCGGCCTTTTTCTTGGCTATAGTGGAAGTGAAGGAATCGTAGATGTTGGAGAACGCCTCATAGAATCCTTCGGGATGGCCGCTCGGAATATGAGCGACTTCTGCTGCACGGCCATAGACATAGCCGCAGTTGCGGGCCATCTTCTGCGGAGCCTCGCCTTTGGCGCAGAAGGTCAGATACTCGCAGTCTTCCTCATGCCACTCGAGCATGCCCTTTGTGCCGTAGACACGCAGCTTAAGGCCGTTCCTGTGGCTGACAGCGACCTGGGAGCACCAGAAATTGCCGGAAGCTCCGTTATTGAACTCAACAAGGATATTGGCGTTCAGATCCAGCGGGTGACCGAAATAGTCGACCTTTGCGGCTACACGTTTCGGATGCAGACCGGTAACATAAGCGACCGTGTTCTCAATGTGCGTGCCGATATCGCCGACGCAGTTGGAAATACCGGATACTTTCGGGTCGGTACGCCATACGCTCATCTGAGCGGTACGGCTCGTGGAGGGATCGAGCTGGTCGATCAGCCACTCCTGCGGATACTCTGCGCTGACATTGATCACGTCACCGATCTTTCCCTCAGCGATCAGCTGCTTTGCAAATTTGGTCATGGCGTTGCCGGTATAGCCATACATCACACCGAACACGACATCTTTCTCTTTCGCAAGAGCAACGAGCTCCTCTGCTTCATCAATGCCGAAGCACAGGGGCTTCTCGCACATTACATTGATGCCTTCTTCGATAAATGCCTTGCAGCAGGCATAATGCGTGTTGTTGGGGGTAGCAATCGTCACGAAGTCAAGTTTCCCTGCCTCTGCCTTTGCCATTTCTTTGAAGTCCGCATAGGTGCGATCTTCTGCGATTCCGAGTTCTCCGGCAGTTTTGAGGGACTTCTCAATCTTAGAGGAGAAGCAGCCGGCAACAAGAACCGCTTTCCCTCCGAGAGCGATCGCCTTTCTGTGGGCAACACCGATAAAGGAACCGGGGCCGCCGCCAACCATTCCGTACTGAAGTAGTTTCGCCATATGATTTCTCCTTTCGTTTCAGGCAACTATTTGCCGAGCTTATTTGATAAGCTTAATTATTATAATAAAAAAAACCGGGAGGTATGTCAATCAGAATTCGGAAAGATTTGCATTTGAAACGGCAGAACTTTTTTCTCGACATTCGTTTCCGCAGGGAACAGAGGCTGTGCTGCCGGGTCGCTGCAGACTATCTGCGCGAGTTCTTTCATTTTATTTGCGCCGCGCGGTTCCCTGATATATAATCAGTTGACGGGAATTGTTCCGGACTGAAAAGATACGAAGAAAAGAGCATGACTACTTTACAGGAACTGGTCCGCTACTGCAACGAAGAAAACCATCTCGGCGCTTTTCTGCTCACCGGTGAGTGGGGCTGCGGGAAAACATATCTCATCGAAACGGATCTGACGGAAGCGCTCCGTGCAACGCACTTCATCGTCCGTGTGTCTCTTCTGGGAGTGGAAAGCATCAACGCTTTGAACGACGCGGTCCGAAGGCAGTGGCTGTACATATACGCCGGTCATGGGCAAGCTGAAAGAGCAGAGAGATCAGGCATCAAGAGGCAGCCGGTTTTTCGGCGCCGCCAACTCCCTGCTGAGCGGTTCCGAATGATCCGGCTCTGCGGAGCAAGGCGGCGATGAGAGGTGAGCAGCAAGTGAACACTGCGGAATTCGGGAATAACAAGGCGGAGACCATCCTCCTGCTGCACGGCGGGGGTCTTTCGTGGTGGAATTACCGCGAGGAGGCGAAGCTTCTTCAGGATGAGTTCCATGTTGTCCTGCCGGTGCTGGACGGCCACGCGGGCAGCGACCGCGCTTTTTCTTCCATTGAGGACAATGCCGCGGAGATAATAAGCTATATCGATGAAAAGCTCGGCGGAAGCGTCCAGCTGATCGGCGGTCTTTCTCTCGGCGGACAGATCCTGCTGGAGATGCTGGCCCAACGGAAGGATATCTGCCGCTGTGCGATGGTCGAGAGCGCCGCGGTGATCCCGTCCGGACTGACCAACGCGCTGATCGGCCCTGCTTTCGGAAGCAGCTACGGACTGATTAAAAACAGGTCCTTTGCAAAAATGCAGTTCCGGTCCCTGCACATGAGGCAGGAACTGTTCGAGGATTACTACCGTGATACCTGCCGGATCGAAAAGACCGACATGATCGCATTCCTGAAGGCGAGCACGGCCTATTCCCTGAAGGGCGCGGTCTCGCAGACGCAGGCACGGGTGCACGTGTTCGCGGGGGAAAAGGAGAGCGGAACGGTCCTGCGCTCAGCGGAGGCCATCTGCAAAGCGGTTCCCGGCAGCACGAAGACTCTGCTCCCGGGTCTGCGCCACGGTGAGTTCTCCCTGAACCGGCCGCAGGACTATGTCTGGACCCTGAGAGAGTTCACACGCGAAGAATAGATCCCTCACGGAGCAAAAAGCGCTTTTTGATCCGAAAATAAGCGGGCAAAGAGCAATTACCCCCTTTACTATATGTGTTTTCTCTGCTATAATCAGTCAACGGCAAAGCCAAATCATGAGCCAATACAAAAAAGGAGATAATTCAAATGAACAAAACCGAACTCGTAAAGAAAGTCGCCGCCGAGAACGGCCTCACCCAGAAAGCTGCAGGAGCTGTTGTAGACTGCGTTTTCGATTCCATCAAGGATTCTCTCGCAAAGCGCGAGCCCGTTTCCATTTTCGGATTCGGCAACTTCACCTGCAAGCACCGCGATGCCCGTGAGGGCCGCAACCCTGCCACCGGCAAGAAGATCAAGATCAAAGCCAGCAACACCCCCGTTTTCAAGCCGGCAAAGGCTTTCAAGGAGAAGGTCAACTGAGAAGCACAGCACAGCGTGCGATATAAAGAAAAGGATATCTCTCCGGAGATATCCTTTTCTTATTGTTGACAAACGCACATTTATATTAATAATAATACTTATAATAAATACCCATGCGAGATCATTATACAACTGAGAGGTATCGATCATGCTTGATTTTCTGAGACAGGAGGGCATAGGGGAGGACCTGATCGCCCGCATTGAGGAATACAGAAGACAGTGGCCTGCCGCCGAGGGCGACAGGGCCAGGATCCCCGTGCCGAGGTTCCGTTATTACGGCAGCGAGATCTGGAAGCTGGCGATCACGGCTATCCTTTCCGGAGAGAATCTTCTTCTCGTCGGACCGAAAGCAACGGGCAAAAATGTGTTCGCGGAAAACCTCTCCGCCGTTTTCGGAAGGCCCGAGTGGGACATTTCCTTCTATCTGAATACGGACGCCTCCACCCTGATCGGGACGGATACTTTCAAAAACGGAGAGGTCTCCTTCCGTAAGGGCCCCATCTGCGCCTGCGCCGAGGCAGGCGGTTTCGGGATCCTGGACGAGATCAACATGGCGAAAAATGAATCGCTCGCGGTCCTGCACGCCACGCTTGACTTCCGCCGGATCATCGACGTGCCGGGCTACAGCCGCATCATCCTTGCACCGCCGACCCGCTTCATCGCCACCATGAACTACGGCTACGCTGGAACGCGCGAACTGAACGAGGCTCTCGCCTCCCGTTTCATGGTCATCAACATGCCCGTGATCACCGGTGCGGATCTTGAAAAGCTGCTCGCGCAGCAGTATCCGTCTCTCAAAGCGGAATACATATCTCAGCTTACAGTCCTCTTTGAGGAGATCCGCAGGAAGTGCGAAAGCTCCGAGATCTCGACGAAGGCGCTGGATCTGCGCGGTCTGCTTGCGGCCGTCAATCTCGTGTTCAACGGCCTTTCCCTGCGCGAGGCGCTCGATATCGCCATCATCAACAAGAGCTTCGACGGCTTCGAGCGGACGCTCGTCGAGGACATCGTTTCCACCCGTATTAACGGCAGCCTCAAGAAGGAAGACATATTCGAATGAGACACAGGGCGTCCGCCGCCCGCGATTAGTCTGAATGATGGATAATACTGTTTCGGAGCTTCAGAAAAGACGCGCTGACAATTTAATATGGAACGGCGCGGAAGACTATTCCTTCGCACCGGACTTCAAGGCCTATGACGACAACGGCGACGCCGACCTCTACTGGAATCTCATCTTCGGCGCTGCCAGACGCCGCTATGACTATTCCAAACTGGAAAAGCTCTTTGCCCAGCTCGACAGATACAGGGATTCGGATGTCTACGAGAGCATATTCTGGAATGCGCTCGAACCCGTCCTGTACCGGACGGAGCTGTCCGGCCGCCCGGTCCTCGAGAGCCTTCGTCCCAAGCCTGCCGAAACGGCTCTGAAGTTCGATGACGGCATGTCCGCGGACGAGATCGTGGAGACTGCCGGAAAATACTTTTACGAGCACTATGGCCTCTACGGCGACGGGAAGATCCGCCTGAAATACCGGCTCCCGCACATGAGAAGAATGTCGGTCGACAGCTTCCTTCAGCGGGGCGGCAAGGGCCTGTACCGGAAACTGGCCGACCTGCACGACAGAACCTTTGTCCATGAAAAGGGCCTGTACGGCGGGCTTACTGTCTTCACCGGCGGAGGAGACTCCATCGGCACAAAGCTGACCGAGCCGGAACTGCGCGAGTTCATCGCAACAAAATTCGGAAAGCCGATCTACACCGCTTCGCAGGTCAGACAGCTAGAAAGGCAGTTGTGCACCGGAAACCACCGCTTCACCCACCTGTTCTATACGGGGGGGGAGACCGTGGAGCTCAGCGGAGTCTACAGCACCTTCGAGATGCATCAGCGAAAGCGCCAGGCGGAGATCATGGCCGGCAACCGTGTGTATTATGAGAAGAACCGGATCCGGAACAGGCTCCTGACTGCAAAGCTCAGCACGAGTATCAGCAACTCCGTCCTCCTCCATATGCAGCCGGAATCGGTCAAAGCAGCCTCCGGAGAGGTCGATCCGAAGCTTGCGTGGAGAGCCGCGCGGCTCGGTGACGAGAAGGTCTTCCGGAGAACGGAGAACGCTAACGCCGGCGACATGAGCGTGGACATCCTTCTGGACGCGTCCCATTCGCAGACACGGAGGACTGGGAGCATCTCCTCCCAGGCACATATCATCGCCGAAGCACTCAAAAGATGCCATGTACCGTGCAGAGTGATGAGCTTCTGTTCCATGAGCGGATTCACCGTGATGAAGCTGTTCAGCGACTATTCGTCCTCCGGGGACAGCAGCAGGATATTCGATTACTGGGCCGAGGGCTGCAATAGGGACGGGCTTGCGCTCCGCGCGGCCGGGGAGATGCTTTCCCGCACCTCCTACGAGCATAAGATGCTCATCGTCCTTTCCGATGTGAAGCCGATGGATATTGCGAAGATCCGGAGAGACGAACGGGACGTCGGGCTCAGCTACGACGGAGCCCGGGCGCTGACGGACACCGCGCGCGAGGTGAGACGTCTGCGGGCGGAAGGGATCTCCGTGATCTGCATCTTCACCGGGACGGACGAGGAACTGCCCGGCGCGAAGACGGTATACGGACAGGATCTTGTAAGGATACGCGACCTGAACCATTTTGCCGACACGGTCGGAAAACTCATCATCGGTCAGATGAGGAACTATGCAATGTGAGCCGGACGATTTAATGCCCGTCTTCTTCGGACACGGCTTCAACTGAAGACGCGCTGAGAATAATTTGAATATGAACGATAAAGCACCGCCGCTGAAACATATCAGCGGCGGTGCTTTCATGCCGGATCCGCACGGGGATCAGGCATACATCGTATCCACGGTCTCTTGCGCGCAGCGGACGAAGTTCCGCAGATTCGAGTCCGATTCCCATTCCGGGGAAATGATGATCCCAAGCTCGCGGAAGGTCGGGGGAGAGAGCTTCAGCAGACGTACGTTCTCGGCGATGCCCTGCACCACGAGTTCCGACAGGATGGAAAAGCCGAGGTCGTGGGACACCATGGAGATGATCGCGGCGTCGTCGAGGTTGGTGTAGCGGACGATGGCGCCGGACTGATGGCCGCCGCCGTTGAGCGCGGGAAGGATGTCCATGTCGAAGCCGCCGGACGGCATGAGGAACTCCTCTCCGTCGAACTTTTCCAAGGGGAAATCGTCTCTGCTCCAGGCAAGATCCAGCGGTACCACAGCCAGCAGCTCGTCGGAGTGCAGGGGGATCCATCGCAGATCACCGAGCAGCTCCTCCCGCAGACTCACGATGGCGCAGTCGAGCTGGCCGTTCTTCACGTTTCCGTAAAGGCTGCGGATACCGGTGACCGTGAGCTCCGTCTCGGTCTTCACATTGGAGCCTCTGTAATTTGAAAGGATGGAAGGCAGCCAGCAGCGGGCGACGCTGGAGTATGCTCCGATGCGGAGGGAATACTTATATTTTTCAATGATCCTCTCGGCGCTGCTCACGAGTTCTCTGTCCGCCTCGAGAAAACTGTTGAAGAAGGGGAGAAGCTCCAGAGCGTAGGGTGAAAGCTTGGCGCCGTTTTTTCCCCGGATCAGCAGCTCCAGACCGAGTTCCGTTTCGAGAGAATTCATCATATTCGTCAGGCCTGGCTGGGTGTATCCGAGTTTTTCCGCGGCGGAGGTGATGCTTTTGCTCTCCGCTATTGTTAATAATGCACGAATTTTCTTGCTGTCCATAGTTAAATATTTGTCTTTCTTATGATAAGTCCTATCCATAACGAAAAGTTATCATAAACATAATAATATAGTGCTTTTAATATTTCAAGTATAATGCTATAATCTGTTCACAATTTGTTAATGGTTGGTCAATGACCGGCCAGATCCCGGTCATTGGAAGACCGGACTATTATATTGAGGAGGTTTCATTTATGGAACAAAACGGTCGTAGCTCCTGGGGCAGCAACATAGGATTTCTGCTTGCTGCCATTGGCTCCGCGGTCGGCCTCGGAAACATCTGGGGTTTCCCGCATAAGATGGGCAAGTCGGGCGGATTTACATTCCTTATTGTATATCTGTTCCTTGCCGTTTTCGTCGGACTTATCGTGATGGTGTCCGAACTCGCTATCGGACGTAAGACCAAGCTCAGCCCGATCGATGCCTACAAGCAGGTGACAAAGAAGTTTAAATGGCTCGGATGGGCTGCCACCATCGCTCCGTTCCTGATCATGAGCTTCTACACCGTGCTCGGCGGCTATGTTATGCAGTACATGGCTCTGAACCTTGCAGAGCTCAGCTTTGGTATCACTGCAGGCGGCATGGATTCTTTCGTCGCGATCCTTGTCAACCCGTTTGGCGCAGTTGTGTTTACCATCCTGTTCATCATCATCTGCATGATTATCGTGCAGGGCGGTGTTTCCGGCGGTATCGAGAAGTTCAACAAGATCGGTATGCCTGCTCTGTTCGTGATGCTTCTCGTCATCATCGTCCGTTCTCTCACGCTGCCGTATGCGTCCGAAGGTCTGAAGTTCATGTTCGTTCCCGGTTACTCGGTAGCCAAAGGCTATATCTCGGAAGCGCCTGACATTATCAGTGTGCTCGGCACTGCCGGCGGCCAGATGTTCTTCTCCCTGTCTCTGGCCATGGGCGCCATCCTGACCTACGGTTCCTACCTCAGCAAAGAGGAGAACCTCGTAAAGAACTCCGTTATCATTGTTGCAGCCGATACCCTTATCGCCCTGCTCGCCGGATTCGCTGTCATCCCTGCAGCCATTTCCTATAACCTGCAGAACGGCGTGGCCCCTGGAGACATGATGATCGGCGGACCCAAACTCCTGTTCGTCACTCTGCAGGACGTGTTTGCCAATATGGGCAAGATCGGACCTCTCTTTGGTGTCATCTTCTACGCTCTCGTTCTGATTGCCGCCATTTCCTCCGCCATCTCCCTCATGGAGACCGTCGGCGCACACTGGATCGACAAGGACCTCGCAAAGGGAGAGAAAGATACCCGTAAAAAGATCATCTCCATCGTTTCTCTGCTCATCCTTGTTGAGGCCGTTGTAGTGGCTTGGGACGGACTCGGCTCCAACGGCATCCATCCCGCCGCTCTGCTGGGCATCCAGGGACCTGTTCCCGATGTCCTCGCAGACTGGCTCGACTTCATGGACACCTGGTCTGAATACCTGCTCATGCCTCTCGGTGCAATGTGCATGGCCCTGATGATCGGCTGGGAGAGCGGACCGGATCTCGTCCTCGACGAGGTCGCTCACGGCGATCCTTCCAATGCGTTCAAAGCGTTCTACAAGTTCTGCGTCAGATTCATCGTTCCCATCGTGATGGCTTTCGTTCTTGCCGGTTCCCTCAAGGGCGCCTGCGGCGGTTCCGCTGTCATGTGGTATATCATCTGCGGTGTTGCACTTGTGATTTTCTGGGTCATTGCCGCGGTTGGCAATAAAAAGAAAGACGCTGCAGAGGAATAATCTCTGAGCTTTTCGAACAAAGAAACAAACCGATTAAGTACCGCCCTTTGGGGCGGTACTTTTTCCGTAAAAAGTTAAAAAAACGGATAATATTAGATGTTTACAGCTACTATTTTGCTTTTTTAAAAAACATGTCCTACGGGAAAAACACACTTGCTTTTCCCCGTATACTGACTTATAATCATATCATTGGAGAAAATTTCACAATGTTTTTTTACAGGAGGTCCATATGGAAAAATTTGACCTGAAAGTGATCGATGAGATCCTGGAAAACTACGGCTGTGACAAGACCAGGATCATATCCATCATGCAGGATGTCCAGGCTGTGTACCGCTACCTCCCCGCAGAGGTCCTCAAGTACATCGCCGGCAAGGTCGGCATCAGCGAAGCAAAGATCTTCGGTGTTGCCACATTCTACGGTAACTTTTCCCTGGATGCAAAAGGCAAGTATGTTCTGAAGGTCTGCCGCGGTACCGCATGCCATGTCCGCCGTTCGGACAAGATCCTCGACGCCATCTATGAAGCGACGGGCACCAACGAAGGCAAGGCCACCTCGGACGACGGACTGTTCACCATCGAGACAGTCTCCTGTCTCGGAGCCTGCGGACTTTCTCCGGTCGTCATGGTGAATGATACAGTCCACCCGCAGATGACCCCCGACAAGGCAAAAGCTCTCATTACGGAGCTTCGCACGAAGGAGGATTGAGCAATGAAGAGAACAAGGATCAATTCCATTGAGGAGTTCAGGCAGTATCAGGCCGCATGTAAGGCCCAGGCTGCCGCTCAGAACCGCAAGGTCCTCGTCTGCTGCGGCACCGGCTGTGTGGCCGGCGGAAGCCTCAAGATTTTTGAGGAACTGAAAAAGCAGATCGAGGCAAAGGGGCTTAAGACGCAGGTCCTTCTCGCAGAGGGGCTCGAGGACGATCCCAACCCCGAAGCGATCACCATGAAAAAGTCCGGCTGCCACGGTTTCTGTGAGATGGGCCCGCTGGTCCGCATCGAGCCGGAAGGCTGGCTGTACACCAAGTGCAAGCTGAGTGACGTTGAAGAGATCGTTGACAAGACCATCGTAAACGGCGAGTTTGTCGACCGCCTCGGTTATGCCAAGCTCGGCACCCTCTGCAAGCGCCAGGAGGATATCCCCTTCTACAAACTGCAGACCCGCCGTGTCCTGGAGCACTGCGGCCACATCGACGCCGAGTCCATTGAAGAGTATCTCTCCATCGGCGGATACAGCGCCATGGCAAAGGCCCTGTTCGAGATGAGCTCCGAAGAGATCATCAACGAGGTTTCCGACTCCGGTCTCCGCGGAAGAGGCGGCGCCGGTTTCCCGACCGGCAAGAAATGGAGCCAGGTCGCTGCCAACAAGGATACTCCCAAGTATGTAGTGTGCAACGGCGACGAGGGCGACCCCGGCGCGTTCATGGACCGTTCCTGCATGGAAGGTGACCCGAACAAGGTCATCGAAGGAATGATCGTCGCCGGCATCGCGACCGGATCCACCGAAGGCTATATCTATGTCCGTGCTGAGTATCCTCTGGCCGTCAGCCGCCTCCGCAATGCTATCGCTCAGGCGGAAGAGCTCGGCCTCATCGGAGACAACATCCTCGGCAGCGGAAAGAACTTCCACATGCATATCAACTGCGGCGCCGGCGCCTTCGTCTGCGGCGAAGGTTCCGCAATGACCGCATCCATAGAGGGCAACCGCGGCATGCCGCGCACCAAGCCCCCGCGCTCCGTTGACAAGGGCCTGTTCAACAAGCCCACCTGCCTGAACAATGTTGAGACATTCGCAAATATCCCCGACATCATAAACAAAGGTGCCGCGTGGTTCAAATCCGTGGGCACGGAGACCAGCTCCGGCACCAAGGCTTTCGCCCTCACCGGCAACGTGGAGAACACCGGACTCATCGAGGTCCCGATGGGCGCTACGATGAGAGAGGTCGTCTACGATATCGGCGGCGGCATAAAGAACGGCAAAAAGTTCAAGGCTGTCCAGATCGGCGGACCTTCCGGCGGCTGCCTCACCGAAGAGCACCTCGACCTTCCGATGGACTTCGACTCCCTGAAGAAAGTCGGTGCGATCATCGGCTCCGGCGGACTGGTCGTCATGGACGAGACCTCCTGCATGGTCAACATCGCGAAGTTCTTCATGGGCTTCATCTGCGATGAGTCCTGCGGCAAGTGCACGCCTTGCCGTGAAGGCACCACCCGCATGCTCGAGATCCTCACCCGTATCACCGAGGGCAAGGGCAAGGACGGCGACATAGAAGAGCTCAGGAGCCTTGCAAAAATGATTCAGGTCTCCTCTCTCTGCGGTCTCGGCAAGACCGCCCCGAACCCCGTGCTCTCCACACTTCAGAACTTTGAGGAAGAGTACAGAGAGCATATCTACGACAAAAAGTGCCGCACGGGCACCTGCAGGAAGCTTTCCCATCTGGTCATCGATCCCGAACTCTGCATCGGCTGCACCAAGTGCGCCCGCAACTGCCCGGTCGGCGCGATCACGGGCGAGCTGAGAAAACCGCATGTCATTGACACCGATAAGTGCATCAAATGCGGCACCTGCAAGGACGGCTGCCCGAAGAAGGCAATAAAGGAGGCATAAAGATGGCTGACAAGAAAATGATTATAGACGGCATCGAATGTCCGTTCACCAACGAACGCAACGTTCTGGAAGTCGCCCTTCACAACGGCATAGATATCCCCACCCTCTGCTATTGCGAAAACCTCTCCATCTACGGCGGATGCCGCCTGTGCCTCGTTGAAAACGAGCGCGGTGCTCTTGACGCAGCCTGCTCCATGGCTCCGAAAGACGGGCTCGTGGTTTACACCCACTCGAAGAAAGTGCTCGACAGCCGCCGCACCACCCTGCAGCTGCTGATGAGCAGCCACAGAGCGGACTGCCTCACCTGCGATATGAGCGGCAGCTGCAAACTGCAGGCCTATTGCCACAGATACGGCGTGGATGACACCCGCTTCGAAGGCAACACCTATAAAGACGAGCCCAAGGACGAAAGCTCCAAGTGCATCGTCCGCGATCCCAGCAAGTGCATCCTCTGCGGCCTGTGTGTGCGCATGTGTGCCGAGGTTCAGAATATCGGCGCCATCGACTTTGCAAAGCGCGGCAAGAAAGCCTATGTCAGCCCCGGCTTCGGCATGAGCATGAGTGATACCTCCTGCGTCGGCTGTGGCCAGTGCGCGGCGGTCTGCCCGACCGGTGCCATTACCATTAAGAACGAGATCCCGAAGATGTGGAAGTTCCTGCAGGACGGCAGCAAGAAAGTGGTCGTTCAGATCGCTCCTTCCGTCCGTGTCGGCCTTGCCGAGCAGTTCGGTCTGCCTGCGGATGTTCCCGTTGCCAAGAAGATCTACACCGCTCTCCGCCGTCTCGGCGCGGATGTGGTGTATGACACCAACCTTACCGCCGACCTGACCATCCTCGAAGAGGCCCAGGAGTTCCTCGCAAAGGTCAAGAACGGGGACAAGCTCCCGATGTTCACCTCCTGCTGCCCCGGCTGGATCCAGCACGTCGAGCATGCACATCCCGAGCTGATGCCGCAGGTCTCCACGGCCGGAAGCCCGATGGAGATGATGGGCGCCCTCATCCGCAAGCAGTTCAAGGACGAGGATGTTTACTCTGTGGCCATCATGCCCTGCACCGCGAAGAAATTCGAGTGCGCGCGTCCGGAGCTTGAGAAGGACGGCCAGAGGCTTATCGATCTGGTCCTCACGTCCCAGGAGCTCGGCAGGATGATCAAGGAAGCCGGCATCGACTTCGCCAACCTGCCTGATTCCGAGGCTGACAGTCCTCTCGGTGACTACACCGGCGCCGGCACCATCTTCGGCATCACCGGCGGCGTTACCGAAGCCGTCATCCGTTATGTCCTCGCAGACAGCTCCGAGGGTGCTCTCCAGACCATCGCCGAGTGCGGCGTCCGCGGTCTGCAGGGAACGAAGGCCTTCGAGATCTCCGCGGGCGATCTCAAGATCCGCATCGCGGTTGTCAACGGCCTCGGCAATCTCGACAAGCTGGTCGAGAAGATGAACGCCGGCGAAGCGCAGTTCGACTTCATCGAAGTCATGGCCTGCCCGAACGGCTGCATCGGCGGCGGCGGACAGCCTCCTGCCTCCAACAAGCGCAAGGCCGAGCGTGAGCAGGGACTCTGGCGCGACGACGAAGCCTGCGAGTTTAAGATCCCGCAGGACAACCCCGCCATGAAGTATGTCTACGACGAGCTGCTCGACGGGCGCGCCCACGACCTGCTGCACATCCACTATCCCCTGTATCATCAGCACTGATTCGATCAACTGACCATATGCCCGCCTTCGGTGACGACGGCGGGCAGTTTTTTAAAGATGTGTGAAACCTTTTCACCTGTCTTTCCGTCTTAAAAGGTGAAAAGAGAACGTTCTTTTTTCAACAGAGGTAGCCAATTGGAAGACTTGAACATCATAGAGCTGTTTTTCAAACGCTCGGAGAGGGCCATCGAGGAGATCCGGCTGAAGTATGAGAAACTCGCGGCCTCGGTGATCCGCAGGATCGTGCCCGATACCCGGGACGTTGAGGAATGTGTGAGCGACACGTGGCTGAGGATCTGGAATTCCATCCCGCCAGAGAGGCCGGAATCCCTCAAGGCCTATGTCGCGAGGATCTCCCGCAACCTCGCGCTCGACCGCTATGACTACAACACTGCCGAGAAGCGCTCGACCATGCTGACCGAGGCTTTCGAGGAACTGGAACCGTGCCTGGCTGGAGGCGGGGACTATGTGGATGTGGAGAAGTCCGGTGAGTTCAGGATCTTCATCAATTCCTTCCTCAGGGGACTGAACGAGGAGACAAGGGCCATATTCGTGCTGCGGTACTGGTACGGTTACAGTCTCTCCGAAATCGCCTCGGAACTGGGCGTGAGCGAGCCCAAGATCAAATCCTCTCTGTTCCGTACGAGGAACAGGCTCCTCGACGCCATGACGAAGGAAGGTGTTGCACTATGAACAAAGAGCGTTTTCTTGAATTTCAGAACTCCATTGACAAGTATCTGCTGGAGGAAGCCCAGAACTATCGCAAAGAGAAAGTGAACTGGCTGCGGTATGCGGCGCTTGCCGCCTGCTTCTGTGCGGTGATCGCCGGTGTGCTCGCGTGGCATCCCTGGCGGGACCTCCGCATGGGAGCCTCCGCCCCTGCCGCAGGAGCTTATGCGAAGGAAGCGTCTTCCGCGCAGGAAGCCGAAGCGGTGTTTGATACCTTTGCTTCCTATGATGCCGCTCCGGCCGAGCCGGCAGCACCGATGTACGGCATCGCAGAGATGCCTCTGCCGGAACCCGCAGAAGCGGAAGAATCTTCCGGGAGCGGCGACACGGGGATGACATTCGGCGCTGTCCAGGAAAGTGCTGGGGACAATGAAAACAGCAGCGGAACGGCCCTAATCCCGAACCCTGTACAGGAGTGCACGCTCGCGGATCTGGAAGCGATGGGATACGGGATCTTTCTTCCCGACGGCGCCGAGCCCGCGTTCATCGCCCGCATCGGGGAAATGGCGGAGGTGAAGTTCCTGCACGGAGGCTGCGAATACCTGCTCCGGGCGCTGAAAACATCGCAGAGCGAGGATATTTCCGGGGTGTATGACACGGTAAGAAAAGCAATGAACTGGAGCGATGGTACAGCAGATTATGAGATCCGTGAAGGCCGCGAGGGGATCGTTTTCAGCTGGTATTCAGCAGACGATGGAGTACAGTGGTGTCTGTGGAGCCGCGACTGCGGACCGGAGACGCTTATGAAGACGGCCGGAGAGATCCGCGGAGCGGAGATCCCGGTTCCGACGGAAGACATGGAGGACAGCAAATGAGAAAGTGGATCATGATCTGGATCGACGAGGTGAGGAAGATCGCTTCCTTCCACGCGGTGGAGGGCTTTATTCCGCATCCTCTGTTCGACAAAGCGGAATTCCTGAGTTTTATTGATTCCCTGTGTGAGAAGAATTACTGTTTTCAGTAAGAAGATGAAGAGCGGCGGCAGGCATCGTATGCGGTGCCTGCCGCCTCTTTTTATTTATATTGTACAGAAAGAGAAAGAGTGATACTATTTAAGTATCAACGATCGAAAGGAAACCGCCATGATCTCTTTGAATAACGGATGGACCTTTACCTATAAATGGTCGGAGGCGTTCCTGAACGGGGAAGAGGAGGGCGAAGAGGTTCGCCTTCCGCACACCGTGCGGGAGGTCCCGCTTCACTACGCCTCTCCCGCATATTACGAGACTGTTTCGGGCTACCGCAGAAAGCTCGATATCCTGCCGGAGTACGAGGGGAAGAGACTGTTCCTGCGCTTTGACGGCGCGGCTCACATCGCGACCGTATATATAAACGGGAAACAGATCTGTGAGCACCGCTGCGGCTACACCGCCTTCGAGACGGAGATAACGGACCATGTGGACTATGAAGGCGAGAACTTCGTCGCCGTAAAGCTCGACAGCACCGAGAACCCCGAGATCCCGCCCTTCGGGTTCGTCATCGACTATCTCACCTACGGCGGCCTGTACCGGGAGGCGTGGCTCGACATCAGGCCGAAGACCTTTATCTCCGATGTTTTCGTGTATACGCCTGAGCTCGACCGGCTCAGGGCGAAGATCACCCTGAAGGGGGAGACCAGAGGATACACGGCCCGCAGCCGCGTGCTGGACGGAGAGGAGTGTATCGCCTCAGCGACAGGCTGGGACATCGATCTCCGCGTTCCGGAAGCGAAGCCCTGGAGCCCCGCCGATCCGAAGCTCTATGTATTCAGGGCCGAGATGCTCGACAGCGACGGAGCAGTCGTGTATACCAGAGAGGTCACCATCGGCTTCCGTACCGCGGAGTTCCGTGCCGACGGCTTCTATCTGAACGGAGAGAAGTTCTTTTTGCGCGGGCTCAACCGCCACCAGAGCTGGCCGTATATCGGGTACGCCGCTCCGGAGCAGCTCCAGCGTGAGGACGCGAGGATCCTGAAAAACGAGCTCAAATGCACTGCCGTCCGCACCTCGCACTATCCCCAGAGCCATTTCTTCATCGACGAGTGCGACAGGCTCGGTCTGCTTGTGTTCACCGAGATCCCCGGCTGGCAGCACATAGGAGAGGGCGCATGGAAGGATCAGACCGTGGAGAACACCCGCGAGATGGTGCTGCAGTACAGGAACCACCCCTCGATCATCCTCTGGGGCGTGCGGATCAATGAGAGCCAGGACGACGACGGGCTCTACAAGAAGACCAACTTCACCGCCCATGAGCTCGACCCCTCGCGGGCGACTTCCGGTGTGCGGTATCTGGAGAAGAGCAGCCTGCTGGAGGACGTTTATGCCTTCAACGACTTCTCCTATGACGGCACCGGGAACGGAGCAAAGAAGAAATCCGACGTGACCCCGGATCCGCAGAAGGCCTTCCTCATCTCGGAGAACAACGGCCATATGTTCCCGACCAAGCCCTTCGACAACAGCGACAGGCGGCAGGAGCACGCCCTCCGGCATGCGAAGGTGCAGAACGCCGCGGCTGCCTCCGGAGAGCACGCCGGCTGTTTCGGCTGGTGTATGTTCGACTACCCCACCCACAAGGACTTCGGCTCGGGCGACAGAGTCTGCTACCACGGCGTGCTGGACGCGTTCCGCAACCCGAAGCCCGCCTCATGGCTGTTCTCCTCACAGGCCGACGATGAGCCTTTCCTCGAGGTGAGCTCTTCCATGGACATAGGAGACTACAATGCCGGCAAAATGACGCCTCCGCCGTATATCTTCACCAACGCCGACGAGACCGACTTCTTCAAGAACGGATACTTTGTGAAGACCTGTAAAGGCTCGGAATTCGCGGCCCTGCCGCACGGCCCCGTCGTGTGCGACGATCTGCTGGGCGACCTGCTCATGACCGAAGAGGGCTTCCCGAAACTGAAAGCGGCGAGAGTCTATGACTGCCTCAAGCTGATCGAGAAGCGAGGCGTTTCGAACATCCCTCCGACCGGGAAGCTGAAGATCGGCGCAGTCATGGCGCGCTACGGGATCTCCTACACGGAGCTTTCGAGGCTATACGGCAAATACGTGAGCAACTGGGGCGGCGAAGCGACCGAGTGGAAGTTCGTCGCGAAGAAGGGCGGCGTCCCCGTGGCGGAAAAGGTGATCAGGCCCTGTGAAAAGCTGCATCTGGACGTTCGTACGGAACGGACGGAGCTTTGCGAGGGCGATACGTATGACATGGCCGCCGTGCGGATCCGCATCCTCGACGAGTGCGGCTCGGTCGCGCCCTACGCGCAGCTTCCGGTGTTCCTCGAAGTGGAAGGCGCAGCAGAGCTCGTCGGTCCGGATGTGGTCACGGCCGAGGGCGGCATGTGCGGCTGCTATCTGCGCACCGTCGGCGAAGCGGGTGAAGCGAAACTTAACGTCTGCACAGACCAGACCGATCCCGTGGAGATTTGCTTTATGATCAGCTGAAATATGGAAACCATATTATGTTAACAAATAAGTGTATAATAACACCCCGCCGGCAGGCGGGGTGTTTGCTTCTGATGTCAGCCTATGACCTTTTCGAGATACTCCGTGATCTTTCCGACGGTGACAAGCTCGTTCGCGACATCATCCGGAATGGTGATCCCATATTCGTCCTCAAGGGACATGACGAGTTCCACCGCGTCGAGGGAATCGGCGCCGAGGTCATCGTAGATGTTGGTCTCGGGGGTTATGGTATCGGGATCGATCTCAAACTGTTCCGCTAAGACTTTCTGAACTTTTTCAAACATCTGCTTATTCTCCTTGTCCGAAATATTTTTCAGGTCATGCCCATTCGCGGCTCTGAGGCTTGTTGGACGCGGTCTCAGGCTTTACGTATGAAACGACGACACGGCGGTTGGGCTCCTCACCGGTCGATGCCGTGGTGACACCTTCGTAGTTCTGGAGCGCCGAATGGATCACGTGGCGCTCATAGGAGTTCATAGGCTCAAGCGCCATGCTCCTCTTGTATTTGATGGCCTTCTCCGCCATCTTCTCCGCCAGCTTCACGAGACTCTCCTCGCGTTTGCTGCGGTAGCCCTCTGCATCCACGTTGATGTGGAGGCGCTTGTCACAGCCGCGGTTGACGGCGTAGTTTGTGAGGTGCTGGATGGCGTCGAGCGTCTCGCCTCGTCTGCCGATAACGGCTCCCATGCTCTTTCCGGAGAGCTTTACGTCGATCCCGTCCGCGTCTGCGCGGGGAGTGATCTCGATATCGGCTTTGACGCCCATCTTTTCAAGCAGTCCGTCAAGGAAGGAACGGATGGCCGCATATTCTGCCGGCTCGTTCGGATCCGCGGGCTTTGCGGGAGCGGGGTGTTCCGCTTTGGGAGCGGGCTTGTTCACAGGCTGTTTCTGGACCGGCTTCTGGTCCGCCTTTTTTTCGGCGGGCTTCTGCTCGGGTTTCTTTTCCTGCTTCTTTTCAACGGGCTTTTCTTTCGCAGGCTCAGGTCTCGTTTCCTTCTTAGGTTCCGGCTTTACTTCCTTCACCGGCTCGGGATCGGGGACCTCATAGGTGACTTTTACGACTGCGTTGCACGCGCCGATGCCGAGGAAACCCGACTTCGAGCGGGTAAGTATCTCAACGGACACATCGTCGCGGTCGAGGCCCAGCTCTGCGAGAGCGAGGCTGATGGCCTCATCCTCGGTGCGGGCGCTTTTTTCCAAAGATTTTATCATTCTGTTCCGTTCTCCTCTGCAGAGGCCTTGTCTGCTGCGTCCTCAGACGGCTCATCTTCCGCGGCCTCTTCGTCATCGCCCTCACCCAGATCTACCGAGAGATCGACATCGAGATAGTCGTCGGAAACTTCGCTTTCTTCCGCGAGGTCTTCCACATCTTCTAAAGCCTCGGAGACGGTTTCAGCCGCCGTGACGAGCACATCGTCTTCGATGCTCTCATCGATCGGCGCAACGCCTTCGGAAGCCTCCGCGGCGGCCAGAGTGGCAGCCTCGGCATTCTCGGGGTTGGTGTAGCGGTCCGGCACATAGGCGCGGCCGCGGGCGTATCTGCGGTTGCCCACCTGAGAGGCGGGGATCTCGTTATCGGCTATGCCGAGGCGTTTGCGTCTGGCTTCACGTTCGGCCTTCTCAAGCGCGGCCTTGCGCTCATCGCTCTTCTGCTTCTCGGCTGCCTGCATCTTTTTCTTGCTGGTGTTGACGTTCTTTTCGGTCTTGCCCTCCGCGCGGAGCCTTTCGGTCTCAAGGCGCTTTTCCTCGAGTTCCTTCTCTCTCTCGCTGCGGGCCGCTTCTCTTGCGGCGTCTTCTTCATCGAGCTTTTTCTTATAGATCTTCGTGAGGATATAATCGCGGGCCATGCCGAAAACGCTGTTGAAAATCCAGTAGATGCCCATGGCGGCGGGCATGATGAAGCAGATCCATATGGACATGATCGGCATCATGAGGTTCATGCTCTGCGCGGTGGCGTTGGCCTGTGCGTTGCCGGCGGGCTGCGGGTTCATCTTCTGGCTGACCTTCATCGTGAGCCAGGAGAGGGCCGCAGAAACGAGCGGGATGAGCACGAGGCCGATGACGGCCCAGCTGATCGGGGTTTCACCGGATAAAATCCCTTTGACCTGATCCCAGGGACGCTCACCGAGATTGAGCCCGAGGAAGTTGAAGTTTATGCGGATAAGGCCTTGAATCTCGGAAAGGGCATCCTTCAGCGTGTCCCAGTTCTTGGTGACAAGGTCGGTCATCTTGATCTCGGCGTAGGCGTCCGCTTTTGCGGGGATGGTGTACAGGCCTGCGGAGACGAGGGTATCCCGAATCCTGTCGATACTTTCGGTTGCAAGGAACATCATTCTGCTCAGCGGCTGACGGATTACACTGTACAGCGCAATCAGGATGGGGAAGGGGATGAGAGTCCAGATGCAGCCGGACATCGGGTTGACGCCCTCTTCCCGGTAGAGCTTCTGGGTCTCTTCGTTAAGTTTCTGCTGATTGCCTTCGTGCTTCTTCTGAAGCTCCTGCAGCTTGGGCTGCAGACGCGTGGTGCGCATCATGCTCTTCTTGCTCTTTGCCATGAACGGACTGAGAATCAGGTTCACCGCCAGAGCGAAGAGGATCAGGGACAGACCATAGCTGCCCGTACTCGTGTAGAGCCAGCGCATCAGCCATGCGAAGGGTCTGGTAATTGCTGCCCACATAGTTTTCTCCTTAAAATAGTAGATACACGGTCCTCAGCGGACCGGATGCCGTCATCCTTCAGGGAACAGGGTCGTAGAAGGGGTAGTCCTTCCGGTGGAAGGGATGACAGCGGCATATGCGCTTCAGGGCCAGCCAGCCGCCCTTGAGGGCGCCGTACTTTGTGATGGCCTCTATCGCATACTGGGAACAGGTGGGTATGAAGCGGCAGCTCGGAGGAAACGCGGGAGATATGTGCTTTTGATAGAACCGTATGGCGAGGATCATCAGCTTTTTCATTTCTCACAAAGCTCCAGACTGCGGCAGCATCCGATGAAAGCGTCGTTCAGGGCCGTATATTCCGCGTTGATGGCTCTCGAGCGGGCAACGATCACAATGTCGTGTCCGGGAGCGAGACGGCCTGAATTGAGCCTGTAGATCTCGCGCAGTCTGCGGCGTACACGGTTGCGGCAGACGGCGTTTCCGAGCTTTGCCGAAACGGTGAAACCGACGCGGTTGACATCGGACCGGTTTTTCCGGCAGTAGACCACAAGATAAGGACTGACGCATGACTTGCCTTTGGCGTAGATATGCCGGAAGTCACTGTTTTTTTTCAATGAATACCTTGCGTCCAATCGAATGCCCTCGAATACTCAAAAAACGACCTTAGGGCGGATCGCTCCGCCCTGAAAATGTCTTAAACCTGTTCCAAAAGGATGTGTAAACTCACTCTGTCAGACGGTGAGGCTTTTTCTGCCCTTTGCTCTGCGGCGGGACAGGACTTTGCGTCCGTCCGCGGTCTTCATTCTCTGACGGAAGCCGTGGACATTTTTGCGCTGACGCTTTTTCGGCTGGTAGGTACGGAACATCTGCTGCACTCCTTTCGGTATTATACTCAACATCGGGAACGCGGATACCCGAAGCAGTTGACAATGATTGAAAATACGGCTGTTGTGCCGTTTGAAGATTATATACTATAGTAGAGTTGAATGTCAACTGAAACTTGGCTTTGTCGCTTTTATACGAATCTTTCCCGTCTGAACTGTGCATTCCGGAGAAATTTCCAGCGAACTTTGCCCTGTTTCTCAAAAGTCGAACTTGATAATTGTCATGCCGTATGATACAATTTTAACGCTGTTTTGCGGGACATGTCCGCAGCAGTCCAAACTGTTTATTTTTATTAATGGAGGAATATATTAATGATCAAAGTCGGCATCAATGGTTTCGGCCGCATCGGTTCCCTCGCTTTCCGCGCAGCGGTGAAGTCTGACGACATCGAAGTCGTCGCCATCAACGCTCCGGGTCATCCCGCTTCCCACATTGCTTACTGCGTAAAATATGACAGCGTCCACGGTCGCTTCGACGGCGAAGTCGTCGGCAACGATGAGGACAGCACCGTCACCGTCAACGGCAAGGTCATCAAGGTCCTTTCTGACAAGACCTACCGTGACGCGGCTCTCATCCCCTGGGGCGAGCTCGGTGTAGAGTACGTTCTCGAGTGCACCGGCGTTTACCTTGAGAAGGCCAAGGCTCAGGCACACATCGATGCCGGTGCCAAGGTCGTCGTCATGTCCGGCCCCGCCAAGGACGACACCCCGATGTTCGTCTGCGGCGTCAACCTCGACAAATACACCGCTGACATGCAGTTCGTTTCCAACGCTTCCTGCACCACCAACTGCCTGGCTCCCATCACCAAGGTCGTCAATGACAACTTCGGCGTTGTCGAAGGCCTCATGACCACCGTGCATGCCTCCACCGCCACCCAGGCGATCGTCGACGGATTCCCCAAGAAGAAGGACCTCCGCGGCGCCCGCTCCATCTACAACAACATCATCCCCTCCAGCACCGGCGCTGCCAAGGCTGTCGGCAAGGTCATCCCCGAGCTCAACGGCAAGCTCACCGGTATGTCCATGCGTATCCCCGCTCCGGACGTGTCCGTTGTTGACGTGACCTTCCGCCTCGAGAAGGCCGCCTCCTATGCCGATATCTGTGCTGCCATGAAGGCCGCTTCCGAAGGCCCGATGAAGGGTGTTCTCGAGTACGTGGACGACGAGGTCGTTTCCTCCGACTTCCGCACGGATGCCCACACCTCCATCTTCGACGCTAAGGCCGGTATCGCCCTGAACGAGCACTTTGTCAAGCTCGTTGCATGGTACGATAACGAGTGGGGCTTCTCCAACAAGATGCTCGACCTCGTCCGCCACATGGACAAGGTCCGCAAGGCATAATCAATAGTCAATAAGCAATATAAAGCCCTCCCGGAAACGGGAGGGCTTTTGCTTTTTCAATGTTCATGCCTTTGTTTTTGGCTGCCGAGGCGATCTGCAATTATACCACAATCATCTTCAAGGAAATCAATAATATATCCTGCACTGACAGAACGATTCTCGTCAGACTATTCCAGGAAATACTTTGCGACAAAGAGGTTTTGGTTTCTTTTTATCTGGTTTTGGCATAAAGACAATTTCCCAACAAAAAATAGTGAAAAAGTTAATTATAAAATAATATTTTAAAAATTAGGGTGAAATGGCATGAAAATGTTGAAGAGATACTTGTTATGGGTATATGACAATGATAATATAAAAATATCATAGGAAGAAAAAAATGAGCATCGCTATTTTTTAAACAGAAAATTAGGAAGGGATATGAATATCACTACATAAAAGGATGAATCAATGAATAGCAAACTGCGTAGCATATATATTATTGCACCATTTTTAATAATATTTTGCTCTATATCATATATGATACTGCACGCGGCAAAAGCGGCTCCGGAATTAAAAACCTTTGGCCTGCTCGTGATTCTGTTTACGGCTATGATTGTCCTTTTGTCTATTGGTGTTCTGATTCGGAGAGCAGAGAGCATAAAATATGAAAAGCTGTTTCCTTTTCTTGCGCTTGGATTTGGTCTGCTGTTTTTGACAGTAATTACGCCGATATCAGTTCCAGACGAAGCAACACATTACACCGCATCTTATATAATCTCAAATAAAATACTTATGAAGCCAAATCCTGAAGAAGCAAACGCTGCTGATTTTGAATTCATAGATTTTACTAAACATTCTAATACTTCGGATGCATACCGCAGAATCATTTCATCATTTCTGGAAGAGCCAAAAGAGGAAGGATCAATAAATATTGCAGAGTTGTCAATCCGCTCGCTGTATTATTTTGCTGAATACTTGCCTCAGGCCATGGGAATTGCGGTCGCGAGACTCCTGCATTTGAATTTTCTCCAGACTTTTTACGTGGGAAGGCTTTTCAATCTGCTCTTTTATGTTGGCTGTCTTGCGATAGCAATTCGGCGTGTTCCACGATTCAAGCTTACATTTGGCATGATCGGGATACTCCCCATGGCATTACAACAGGCTGCTTCATACTCGTACGATAGTTATATCAATGGTCTTGCACTTATATATATAGCGTCTTTGATAAAGGCTTGTGCAGAGGAAAATAGACTGACGAAAAGTGATTTTCTGGTCTTTCTGATTTGCTCGGTACTTATTACACCAGCTAAGGGAGCGTATTCATTTCTTGTACTGTTGTACAGTTTGATTCCGACAACCCGATTTGGTAGCATAAGAGAAAAACGTGTTTCTTTCGTATGTATTATCTGCGCATGTGTTCTAATTTTTGCTGTTACAGCAATTCCTTCCGTAAAATGGATTGTGAATTCATCCGTGAGCGAACAAAACACATATTCTGTGAAGGAACTCCTGTCTATGCCCGGGCATGTCATTGTAATGGTGCGCAACACTCTGAAAAAGTATTTGATTTCATGGATTAAAGAAGCAGCAGGAGAAAAGCTTAGCGGGCTGACACTTCAGATTCCGGAATGGAACGTTGCGAGTTTACTGATATTGCTGTTTCTTTCTGCACAGAATACAGAAAATGATGCATTTCAAATTACAAAGCAAATGAGAGAAAGGTTTATAATGATTTCGGTGTTGGTGGTGGTCGCCTTTATGTTGACCATGCTGATAACTTGGTCTGACAGGTATTTGAATTATATTAGCGGCGTACAAGGTAGATATTTTATACCTATATTACCTCTTTTGATTATGTCAACAAGCAACTCACATTTTATTGTTAAGGATAAAATTGAAATACCCATTTGCATTTTGTATGTGTTTTTGGCCTCATATCCTATTCTCTATATCGTCGAATATACAATAGCCAATTAAGCAGTTATGGTTTTTCAATATTAGTTTTTTATCTATCAGGGGAAGGACAATCAGAAATTCTCCAACAAGATGCTTGACCTCGTGCGCCACATGGACAAAGTCCGCAAGGCATAATCAATAGTCAACAGCAATATAAAGCCCTCCCGGAAACGGGAGGGCTTTTGCCGTCTTTTCTCGCTCCTGTTATTCGCTGTGTTCCAACGGGAATGCGTTGACATCGGCAGGGCAAAGGAATAAAATCAATCTACAGGCTGAATAAGGTCAGTCACAGTTGAAGGAGGAAAGGAAATGGCAAAGAAATACCGCGTGAAATGCCCCAAGTGCGGGAATGTACAGAACATACTCGAATCCGGTCCGTGCGCAAAGTGCGGCGAGACGCTCAGCATCAATCAGCCCGGCATGATCGGTCTCTACCGCATGGGCAATATGATGGGTGCGGCGACGGGCTTCGGCATCTATCTGAACGAACAGCCCTACGGGGCGATTGGAAACAGGGAAAGCCTGTATATGCCGCTGCCCTACGGTGAGTACAAGATGCACATCGTCTGCGGGATGAACCGCAAGTGCAACGACCCCGTGATCAAAATCACTCCGGACGATCCCTTCGTCTGCCTGAAGGTCCATATGAATGTGGGCTTCATCCAGAACAAATTCGTGATCGAGCGCGCGGATCCCTCCACGATGCCGGAGACCTGAGGCAAAGCTTCGCTCTCCCGTTTCGCAATTATCACTGTCAGAGTTATAAAGGCTGTAGTATGATGATCGATGCTGATTCAATGAAACAAAACGAGCTTGACGGAAACCGGCGGCAGCGTTTGTCGGTTATTCTTGTGTGTCTGCTGTCGGCCCTGGCGGCGATCACGATCTGCTCCAAGTCTTCCCCGATCTACCCGTTCAACGACTGGCAGGACGCCAACTGTTATTTTACGGTGGGGAAGTCCATACTTGCGGGAGTTGTCCCATATCGAGATCTATTTGAGCAGAAAGGTCCGTTTATATACTTCATCCATGCAGCGGCGGCATTGATATCCCGCGACACATTTTTCGGCATGTATCTGATCGAAACGGTATTTGCCGCCGTTTTCCTGTATTGGAGCTATAAAAGCGTTGAACTGTTCTGCGGCCGGAAGGCGATATACACCGTTCCGTTTTTAGCGTTGGTGGTTTTCACATCCAGAGCGTTCTGCCACGGGGACAGTGCAGAGGAGCTGTGTGCTCCATTTCTGGCATACACCGTGTTTGTTGCACTGAAGGCGGTAAGGAACCGTTCATTCCCTGCCGACCGTGAATCGATCATGATCGGGATCTCCGCCGCCTGTGTGTTCTGGACGAAATTCTCTTTGTGCGGATTGTTCGCCGGGTGGTTTGCGGCATATGCGATAGACATGCTGATCCATAAGAAGTGGGGCCGCATCCTGCGTGCCGCCGCCTCTATCGCAGCTGGTCTTGTTATCGGGACTCTGCCGTGGATACTATATTTCGGCATCCATCACGCCGCAGGAGACTGGCTGGAAGTCTATATATACGACAATCTCTTTATCTACTCAAATCTTGAAGACGGCGGCTCTCTGATCAGCAGAGTGATCGGCGGACTCTACCACGGGATAAGGAATCTGTACTTTTTCATTGCAGGGTTCATTCTGATGGTGATCGGAGGCATATACTGCGTCGTGCGCAGATGGATACCGGAGCTGCTGTATTCGTGCGCGATGTTCGCCCTGGCGTTTTTCGTGTCCTATGTCGGCGGCAGGAGCTATCAGTATTATGCGTTCTTCCTGGCGCCTTTCGTCTGCCTCGGCTTTGTGCCGCTCTGCAGCATTACGGATGCGTTCAATGAGAAGAAGCGTTTTCTTAAACGAGGCTGGTGCTGGGGATATCTTCTCCTCCTGGCAGCCGCCTATGCTCTTACGCCGAACCGGTATCTGATCGGCGTGGAGAAGAAAGAGCTGCCTCAGTATCAGTTCGCAGAGATCATCTCCGAAACGGAGAATGCAACGCTGCTCAATTATGGGTTCCTTGACGGCGGGTTCTATACGACGACCGGGATAATCCCCAACTGCCGCTCTTTCTGCGAACTGAACATCCCGCTGGTCGAACTGCGGAAACTGCAGGATGAATTTGTTGCGGAAGGGAAATGCGATTATGTGGTGACCAGAAGCGGATCACTGGACGGCATCGACAGGAACCGGCTCTACTCACTTGTCAGCACTTCCGTGTTCTTTTATGAGGGCTCGGAGCATACGTATTATCTTTACCGCCTGACATCCTTGGACCGGTGAGTCAAAAGAATGAAAAGGCCCTCCCCCGGACAGGGGGGAGGGCCTTTTCATGTACACGGATCCATGCTATAATCATCGCACAAATCATTTTGAGGGGGCCCGAGCGCATGAACAAAATGAGCGATCCTTCCTTCAAGGCGACCATGGCGCAGTGCATGATGGCGCTGGTGAGCACAGCGACTGTTGCCGTGTGCGTCTGCGTGGGGGTGACGATGAATCTCATCAAGGTGTTCGATGTGAACTTCGACCACATGGGCATCCGCACCTTCTGCATGTTCACTGTCAATTCCAACATCCTCACGGGCCTTTCCATGCTGATGGCCCTGCCTTACACGATCGACGGCCTGCGCACCGGTCACTATCACCTGCCCAACTGGGTTGTCAAGTTCATGTTCGCCTCCGTCACCGCTGTGGCACTCACATTCCTTGTGTCGCTGTTCATCCTTGCGCCGGCAAAGGGCTTCGTGCTCATCTTCACCGGCTCTCGCTTCTTTCTTCACGGCGTATGCCCTATTCTGGCTATCCTCACCTTCGTCTTCTTCGTCTGCGACCATTATGTGACGCAAAAAGAGATCGTTTGGGCGCTGATTCCTGTTTTGCTCTATGCCATTGTGTATTTCATGATGGTGGTGGTGATCGGGCCGAACAAAGGCGGCTGGGACGATTTCTACGGATTCGCTACGCGGATCCCGGTGTGGATCTCCATCATCATGATCACACCAGTCACCGTCGGCATCGCCACGCTCCTGCGGCTGGGACACAACCACTTCTGCATGCGCCGCAGGCAGAAGGACGCCGAACTCTACAGACAGACCTGCGGCAAGTACGCCATCCGTGACATCGTGCGCTATATGGCCCGCGCCCGCAGAAAGTATACCAACACGGCCGATATCGTCATCCCAGCAAGGACCATCTGGCATCTCATCGAAAACTCCGGCGGAACAGATATGAGTCTCAAGGAAGGCTGCAAGCTCTACCTCAGCACCTTCCTCGAGGACGGTACGGTCACCGAGCAGATCGACATTATTGAAGCGGAGCAGGTGTAGTGCCTGCTGAAAAACGGAGAAGAGAATCATGAAAAAGATGAAGATCCTGAAGAAAAAGGATCAGAACAGGGAACTGGAGCAGGTGGCGCAGTCTTTTTTCGAGACGGATGAGGAGAAAAAGATTGCTAAAATGGTGCTGAAATATGAAAAGACGGAGGATCTCTTCGATCCTGCGTGCTGCCTGCTCAAGCCGATTGTGAGCAGGGAGGTGCTTGCGCACATCGGGAGCATGTTCGGCCTGGTCCCGAATGACTACAAGGTGGATCTCACGCTGCGCTTCAACGACCTCTGCGGCTATTCGGAGTCGCAGCTGGTGGAGATCATTCGGAAGAACTTCGCACTCGAGATGCGTGGCAGCCGGACACAGAACAAGAGCAGGCGCAATCTGGCCTTCTCATTCATCGGCATCGGAGTGCTGTTCTTCCTCATCATGATCATAATCAAGCGCTTTTGGGTGGCGGATACAGTATGGAACGACCTTGTTTTCTACTTCTTTGACATTCTTACCACGGTCGCCTTCTATCAGGCGGCCACGATCCTCGTCGTGGAGCACAGAGAGAAGAAAGCGATTGTCAACAGCATGCGTAACCACTTCCATGAACTGATCATAGAAAAAAGCGCATGAAACAGCCGCGGCATAAAGAAGACAGCCCTCCCCATATGGGGAGGGCTTCGCTTCCTTAACGGCGGTCTCAGCCGCCCGGCTTGTTTTTCACGATGTACACGCCTTTCGAGGGGTGCTCCAGGACATCTTCCTCGCAAAGATCCTTCAGGACGCGAAGCAGCTGGCGCGTGCTGACACCGAGTGAGTGGGCCAGATCGCCTATGTTCGTCATTCTGTCACCGTTTGAGGAATACTGCAGCGAGACGAGGACCCTGTTGCGCAAAGTGCCCTGTCGGTTGTTCATTACGGCACCGTTGAGCTTGTTGGCAAGGCAGCGGCAGAGGTAGCAAAGGAAAACAGGGTCTTCCAAAAGACGCTGCCGGTTCTGCTCCAGATAAAGCGCCAGTGTATAAACATCCGTCTTCGCCTCCACGAAGAGAGGTGTGAACTTGCTGCCCACGAGCTCAAAATCACCGAGAATATTGACATAGTTGTAGCTGGTCTGCAGTACGATGGTGGAGTTCTCGTCCGGCATGTCGTACAGGAGCAGTTCACCCTCGACTATGAACTGCAGATAAGTCAGGGTGGAGAAAGGATTGGTGAGCAGTTCACCGGGTTTGTAGTGCAGAAGAAAAATCTTCGGCATCTCACCGCGGAAACTCTCTCGCAGACCGATCGCGTCGATGTAGGCGTTCCGCCGTTTCGGATCGTTTATCGTTTCCATAAAGACACCTCCCGCAGGCGCCGAACAGTCTGCCTTCAGGCGGCCCCGGCGTTTTGGATATTTCCGACAAAAAGCATTGTAAAACTTGGGAAGTATGAAGTGACATGTGTCACAACATTCAGCATGTTTTTTTTATAAACTAAAAGTTGGGAAAAAGCAAGGAGTTATTCCGATTAATCAAGAGAGGTGTCTTATGGAGAAAAGAGTTCTCGGCATCGGTGTCATCGGCACCGGAACATTCTGCGACGCGTATCTCAGCACTCTCGGCCCCAAATATAGCAACGTGCGTCCGGTAAGCTGCGCGGATCTGAACGCGGAGGCGGCGAAAGCCGCGGCGGCGCGCTGGAATATCCCCAAGATCTATACGAGCGAGGAGATGTTCGCTGATCCTGAGGTGGATATCGTCCTCATCATCACCAATCCGGCCTCGCACTACAGCCTCACAATGGCCGCGTTGAAAGCGGGGAAGCATGTCTACTGTGAAAAACCCCTGGCCACGAGCCTTGAGCAGGCAAACGAGATCGTGGCATTTGCAAAGGAGAAGGGCCTTTTCGTCGGCTCGGCGCCGGATACCTTCCTTTCCCCTGAATACCAGACGATCCGCAAGCTCATCGACGACGGTGCCATCGGCAAAGTCATCAACGTCTCGGCAAACTATGTCGGCCCCGGCGCTGACCTCTGGCATCCGAACCCTGGTTTCCTGTACAAAAAAGGCGGCGGCCCTGCGCTGGACATGGGCCCTTACTTCCTCACCACGCTTGTGGCCATGCTCGGCCCTCTGGACAGCGTGTTCTGCTATGCCAACCGCGGCTGGGACGTGCGCAGACTGCCGCACGAGGATGTCGATGTGGAGGTGTTCACCAACTACTGCGCGATCTTGAGCTTCAAGAGCGGCACGGTCGGCAGCCTCAACATGACCTATGACGAGTGGAAGTCCAGTCTGCCCAGAATGGAGATCTACGGAACTGAAGGCGTGATCGAGGCGCCGGATCCCAACAGCATGACCGGCGCGCTTCGGCTCCTGAAGGCCGATGAGTTCAAGGCCTATGTGAATACAAAAGAGTCTCTCCCCGACAGGATCAATGCGATCTACGGCCCCGAGAGCCGCTTTCTCTTCCGGGATGTGGAAACGGTTGTCCCACGTATCGGCAATGAGCGCGGCGCCGGCGTGGCGGATCTGGCTGCGGCGATCGTCGAGGGACGCAAGCCCCGCGTGAGTGCCGAACTCTGCCGCCACGTCACGGAGGCCATCAACGCCTTCAATGTGTGCGCCGAGACCGGCATGCCCTACAAAATGACGACGGAGTTCGAACTTCCGGAGCTCCTTTTCAGGTGAATGCCATGGAATTGCTTGAATTACACAACATAACCAAACGTTATCCGGGCGTTGTCGCGCTTGACAATGTGTCCATCAGTTTCCGCGAGGGCGAGGTCCATGCGCTGGTAGGCGAGAACGGCGCCGGCAAGTCTACCTTTATCAAGACCATTTCCGTGTGCTGCGGACCAAGATGAGCGTGATCAACGACGATCTCGATCCGGTGGAAAACTGGCGGGACATCATCCGGGGCATACTTCCGCTGGCAGAGCGCCTCGGCCTGAAACTCTGCCCGGAGATTCACACCCCGACTAATCTCAAGAGCAGAATGGTGCGGGACTACATCGACTTCATCGAAGAGACCGGCACGAAGTGCTTTGGCCTGAACATCGATTTTCGGTGTTCCGCAGACACTTCGGCGAGGGGGAATTCGTAAGTCCGAACTTTGTCCCCAATGAGCCGGAGGATATCATCCCACTCCTGCCCTATGTCTACTGCTGCCATGCCAAGTTCAACAACATAGACGATAACTTCCGGGAGACCACCATCCCCTACAGGAACATCCTGAACATCCTCAAGGAGCAGGACTGGGACGGTTATCTCCTGAGCGAGTATGAGGGCACGGACAAGTACGACGCCGGTTACGAGGTCGGCCAGACCCTTCGCCGGCACCACATCCTCATGAAGAGAGTTCTGGGATACTGAGGAGGAAGCGAAATGGAAAAACAGGTCATACAATCGGTCGGCTTCCGCAACATCGTGGAAAACGGAGAGGTCACGGGCTTTCAGCTCAGGATCCGCCTGCCGTACTACCGCGGCGTGTACCTCAGCCAGGTGATCCCGGGGCACCTCACCGTAGACGGAGAGGTCTTCGGGTCGGATGAGATCCTGTGGCGCGTGAACGGCGAGGACTTCCGTTACGCCGACATGCGTGCCGACTGCAAGACGCACTGGCATCCACAGGAGCCTGCCACGCTCATCGTGAAAAAACCGGGCGGACTTGCGCAGGGCTTCCATGACATATGCTACGGCTTCTGCTGCACCCACTCGTATATGCCGCCGCAGATGGAGGCACTTCTGGATCCGGACATGCCTTCTCCCGTGCTATTCCGTGAGTTCGGCGACAATCAGCATCGCCGCCGTCTGCTGATCGTGTAGAAAAAAAAACAACAACTGCCCTCCCGTTTTCGGGAGGGCAGTTGTTGTTTACACTTTCACGATGAATAAGCCGTTATTATACAATTAAAAATCCATATTGATGAATGGCGTTTTTGGCAAAAAATGCTGTGGTTTTAGGAGAACGTGTGTTTCTTACTTCGGATCAGATAAACTGCTTTGAAAACGCCGACACCCAGCAGAAATGCTGCGTTGAAGATCAGAATGAAGAAGAGATCCTTTACATAGAGCCATATCACGATGTATGGCGTTGATACGGCGGCAGGAAGGACCTGCAGAACCGCAGGGAACGGACGGTACTTGTCGCGGAGATAATCTTTTTTTCATGCCATTCGTATCCATCGCTTTCAAGCCATTTTCGAATAAAGTGTTCTATCGACATGGCCGCAGTCCAATGAGTTTTTTGCCTTCCGGCCCTCTTTATGCTATAATACAGCGAAAAAACGGAAACAAAGCGGAGGAGAGCACATGGCTTTTTATAAAGAGCATCTGAAGGTCACCGGTGTTCAGCCGAGGCAGATGGGGGATTTCGCAGCGATCCGGACCGTACAGATCGTGCAGGTTCAGCTTTCGGTTCTGTGCGGTGCTATGATTGCCGGCTGCGGCAGGATCGATCGGCTCCTCCTGACTGTTGACGGGGAGAGGCTTGTTTTCTCCGGCCACCTGCCGACTACAGAGCTTGCGGCTGCCATAGCGGGGATGACGGACGCGAAGGAAGTGGAGATGGAAACGGAATTCTCCACCGCCTGGGATTATGCCGATGCCGACGCTATCACCGAGGAACTGGATGACATGGCACTCGGGGAGGAGGTCCCTTGGGAGCGGATCTGTTTCGAGATGCGCGTCACGGACGAAAAGGGCTGTGAGGGAATATACCGGTACGGTGTTTTCAACGGCAGAATCTCCTGCGGCTGTCAGGACTGATTTCTTTTTTCCGACATTTGTTTACAATTCATCCGTCCATTTTGTTCTCTGCATCGTATAGACTATTGACACACCCTTCAGTGCGCCGGAAACGAACGCGGCGCAGAAGAGAACAACAGGAGTTAATCACATGAAAAAATTCTTATCTGTACTTCTTATTTTGACGATGCTTTTTGCTATGTGCGCCTGCGGCTCTGCTGCAGAGGCCGCGTATGACAAGACCGGAACGGATGCTTCCGCTGCCGGCGAGAGCGAGGAGACCGATCCCATCCTGGAAGAGCTTGAGAAGCAGGGCAATGTGAAGACCGAAAAGGGCGTCACCTATGTATATCTCACCGTTCCCGAGGGCTTCGCCGGCGGAAACGCCACCCAGAAGGACCTGGACGCCAAGGCCGGCATGGCCTACACCTCCGCCACGCTCAACAAGGACGGCTCCATCACCTACAAGCTTACCACCATTCAGCACCGTGCCATGGTGGACAGTTACGCCGCCTCCATCGAGAAGGACCTTCTCAGCATGATCGGCGACGGATATGCTTTTACAAAGATCGTCCATAACGATAACTTCACCCAGTTCGACTGCACGGTGAGCACCCCGACGGTGGGATTCACCGAGGAAGTCGCGGCCTTCAGTTTCTATGTCTACGGCGCGATGTACGGCATGTTCTCCGGCCGCCAGGGTGAGACTGTGGTGGTCAACTATTACGGCCCCAACGGCAGCCTCATTAAGAGTTCCAACTCCAAGGACATGTGATCCATCCGGACGCACGGACGGCTCATACGGCCCTCCCGAACGGGAGGGCTTATTTATTTGTCCGTACACCTGCTGAAAAAGCCGTTTTCCCTTGAAAAACGGGTATGGAAGAGGGGATAGGAAAGCGGAAAAACGATTGACAAATCAAGGCTTTCTCATGTAAAATCATTTAATAAATGAATGATCGACAGTCATTTTTTATGTTTGAGACAGGAGGCGGAATGGTTCCACAGATCTATATCGGATCGTTTGCCCTCCAGTTCTACGGGATCTGCATGGCGGCGGGTTTTACCGCCGCTTTTCTGCTTTCTCTCCGGCGCGTTCGGAAACGAGGGGGCAGTTACGAACAGATCCTGATGATTGCCGCCGCCGCCCTTCTGGCTGCGTTCGCACTGGCCAGGATCGCCTTCCGCGTCTTTTCCTACGGGACCGGACGCCTTCTGCGGGAGATGGCTGCCGGGGACTTCTCCGGCTGCGTCCGTGGAGGATTCGTCTGGTACGGCGGTCTGATTGGCGGCATCGCCGGAGCCCTGATCCTGATCCGTGTCTGCCGCCTCGATCTTGACGTCTATGCCTGTTCCATTGTCCCCTGCATCCCGCTGGGACACGCCTTCGGAAGGCTGGGCTGTCTTCTGGCCGGCTGCTGCTATGGTCTGCCCTATGAAGGGCCGCTCGCGGTCCGTTCCGCACAGGCCGGTCTTTCGCAGACTCTCTTCCCAATCCAGGCGGTCGAGGCGCTCTGCGATTTTATCCTGTTTGCCATACTATCCGTCTATACCCGGAAACCGAGAAACGGACTTCTCATCCTGGGAATTTATCTCATCCTGTATTCGATCGCACGATTCGTGATCGAATTCTTCCGGGGCGACACCGTCCGGGGGATCTGGCTGGGATTCTCGACTTCCCAGTGGATCGCCGTTTTCCTGATCCTCGCGTGTCCGATTATGATTCTGTGCTTTCGAAAAAGGATCTCTCCGCCGGACACAGACCTTCAAGAATAGGGAGGATGCTTCATGCCCGCTGAACCGACTTTCGCTGCGCAGAACCGCGGCATAGAGGAGGCAGTGCAGTCTGCCGAATACTTTATCAACAGGAGCTATCTGGACAACCTGGCGGAATACGAGCCGCTTTCCCTTCCGGAGACCGACAGGAGCTACCGCTTCGTCCGTCTCTGTCAGATCGAGAAGATCGTCTATGACAAAGACGAGAACGTGCTGGACAAGCTGGTGAGCGTCTACGGTGCGATGGCCCAGTTTGTGGACCACGTGGCGCTCTTCATCGTAGGGGGAAAGACCGAGGTGAAGTTGTATCTCGGCGTAAGAGCGAGACGCCACTTCGCCGTCGCGGAAGGGATCCTGGCGGATGCTTTTATGGCCAACTTCCCCGGCAGTTCCCTGAAAATGCTCAAAGATCCACGGGAGATCGAGAAAGTGGTCTGCGAGGCCATCGGAGATGAATACGACTCCTTCAGCGACGACGGCATGAGCGTGGAATGCATCAGCGTAACGCCCTCCATGCGTGGAGAAAAGCAGGAGGCTTTCGTCCAGGGACTCGAAAAATTCATCGACACCATGCGGGGCAAGGAATATGTCTGCGAAATCATTGCCAGTCCCCTAAGCCGGGACGAGTCCGACAGCCGCCGCCTGGGATATGAGAACATAGCCGCTGCACTTTCCCCCTTTGCGAAGACGACGCTGGCGCAGGGCCGGAACAATACGGTCACCCTCACCGAGGGCATTACGGATACCGTTTCCAGCATCATCAGCGAGGGAGTTTCCCTGTCCACCGGCACCACGTCCGGCTACACGCACGGGAGAATGAGAGGATTCAACATAGGGAGTCATTTCCTCGCGAGCTTCAACATCAATGTCGGATCGAACGATAGCTGGAGCACCGGGACATCCAGCACCGATACTACGACCTCGACCAACGCCTCGCAGACAGGCAGAAGCACCCAGACATCCAGCGCCACCTCCGAGGGGACCAGCGAAACGGTCACGACCGAATATAAAAACAAGTCCGTGGAGGAACTTCTGAAGAAACTGGATCTGAATCTCGAACGCCTGCGGGAAGGCGATTCGTACGGACTCTGGGAATGCGCGGCGTATATGATCTCCCGGGAAAAGCAGACGGTCGCCGTCGCGTCGGGGACCTTCAAGTCGCTTATGCTCGGGGAAAAAAGCGGCTCTGATCGCTCCCACGTGAACTTTGTGAGCGCGGAGAGCGAGAAGAAAGTATGCAGGATCCTCAACTCACTCCGCTATTTCGAGCATCCCCGCTTCCGCATCCCCGCCGGCGACATGGTAGGGGAGCAGATCGTGCGGCCCGTCAATGTCGTGAACGGACGAGAGCTCCCGCTCTTCCTTTCCATGCCGCGGCACTCGCTTCCGGGCGTGGTGGTGTCCGAGATGACGGGCTTCGGTAGGAACGTGTTCAGCTCCTCGAAGTCCCGCAAGATCAACATAGGCAACATCTATTACATGGATCAGCAGGAGAAGGCCCCGGTCGATCTGGACGTGGACAGCCTCACGTCGCACTGCTTCATCACCGGGTCTACCGGCTCCGGCAAATCCAATACGGTATATACGATCCTTGAAAAACTCGGGCGCACGCAGCCCGCCGTGCCCTTTCTGGTGATCGAACCGGCAAAGGGCGAATACCGGAGGCATTTCGGCGCATTGCCGGGCATCCGGGTGTTCTGCACCAACGCGGCGCACGGGCAGCTGCTCAAGCTCAATCCCTTCCGTTTCCCCGCAGAGATCCATATCCTGGAGCATCTGGACAGGCTGGTGGAGATTTTCAACGCCTGCTGGGAGATGTACGCGGCCATGCCGGCGATTCTGAAGGACGCGATGGAGCACGCGTATATCGCCAAGGGCTGGGATCTCCTCAACTCGACCTATACGAAGAAAGGAGAGCCGGTCTTCCCGACCTTTACCGACCTGCTCGCCGAGCTCCCGAAGATCATCAAACAGTCGAGTTACTCTGCGGATACGCAGGGCGACTACACGGGCGCCCTCGTCACACGTGTGAATTCACTGACGAACGGCATTTACGGGCAGATCTTCTGCGACGATTTCGACGTTCCCGACGCGGAGCTGTTCGACAGCAGCACGATCGTGGACCTCAGCCGTGTGGGCTCGAGCGAGACGAAATCGCTGATCATGGGCATGCTCGTGCTGCGCCTTTCCGAGTACCGCATGGCCTCCCCGATCTCGATGAACTCCGGTCTGCGGCACGTGACGGTCCTGGAGGAGGCGCACAATCTGCTCAAGAACGTGTCCGGACTGAAAGGGACCGCCGGGAACCAGGTGGTCGCCAAGTCCGTTGAGATGATCGTAAGCAGTATCGCGGAGATGCGCACCTACGGCGAGGGCTTTTTCATCGTGGACCAGTCGCCGACCTCGGTAGACATCGCCGCCGTCAAGAACACGAACACGAAGATCGTGATGAGGCTGCCGGAAAAGGACGACTGCGACCTGATCGGACGCGCCGTTTCCCTGAAGGAGGGCCAGATCAGCGAGCTTTCGCGCCTGAAGGTGGGAAAAGCCGTGGTCATGCAGAGCAACTGGTCTGAGGCAGTGCTGGCGCAGATCCTGTTCGCCGACGACCGCTATGAGGCTTCGGAGCCGCCGCTCCGCTACACCGAGATCAAGCAGTTCCGCGCGGCGGTGCTGACCGCGCTCCTTCGGGAGTACGCGCTTTCCGACAGCTGCAACGTGAACCGTGTGCTGGATGCGATCGAAAAGTTCGATATCCGCGGTTCCGCGAAGGAATCGATGAAACGCACTATCCGGGGTATGTGCGGCATTCTGGATCACGAGTTCGACAGTATGCTGCTCGGGCGGGCCCTGATCCGTATCGCGGGATGTTCCGACGCCTTCCGCATCGCTTCAGACCGCCTGAAGGTCGATCCGGAGCCGCCGGAGGACCGCATGGGCGTGATCTATACGAGCGAGTCCGTTGACCAGTGGCATTCCCTGATCAACCGTCAGCTCGATCAGTATGTCGAACTGGACGACGAGTGCCGGAACATCATGGTCCAGTATATGATCTACGCGCAGCGCTTTGAGAAGCACGAGATCGATTACAATACGCTCTACCACGACATTTATGAGATCCGATAATCCGATGGCAGGAGGAGAATATAATGAACACCGTTTCTGTCCGCTTTGAACCTCTTAAGCGGTATCCCGTCATTTCCGTCGACGGGGAGACAGTCAGCCCCTACAGCGATCTGGCCGGCTGCGAGAACAAAGATCTGCACGTTTGCGGAAAGCGTCTGCTGAAGCTTTTGGACGAGGAGCTCGGAAATGAGTACCGGATCGAGCTGACCGGGTCCCGTTTCCAGATCGAAATGCTGAGCGCGCTGGAAAAGGAGTCTGCCTTCTGCGCCGAGGTCCGGGGGAAAGATCCTGGCATGGCGTTCAACGCGAACGAGATCCTCGAGTTTGCCAGAGGGCTCTGCAACAAGTACGGCTATGACATCGACCGGGAGACACGTGTCCGTATCGGCGGGGATCTTGCGTATCTGATCCGTACGAAATCCGTGATTACGGAGGAACCGGCTGAGATCTGCGTCGTCGGCAGCCTACCGGACGAGTTGGGTAAGGGGAGGACAGTCCTGCTGTTATCCGACCGTTTCGACATACGCAACACGCGCGGCGTCAACATCGTCGAGGTGCCGGACCAGTATAAGGAAACGTTCATCGAGTATTACCGCTACTATACAAAGTTCATCCCCTTCATCGAAGCGGTCTTTTCACGCGCGAAGTATTCGCCGCTGACAAGAGGGGAGAGCCTCCTGATCGAAGCGTATTCCACGCAGAAGCCGCAATACCTGTTTGAAATAGAAAAAACCGCTCTCGAAGCGGGAGAGTCTGTCGGATTCCAGTTCGCCGTCTTTCCGTCGAGTGCTTCCGACATGTATCAGCTTCGGGTCGACCGGGCGGATGCAGTGAAGATCGGCTGCAACAGCGTGACAGCCCTGAAGGACGGACCGGTGACGCTCTCCGTGACGACGCCTGACGGCGTGCTGTGCGACAGCAGACAGCTGTCGATCTCGAGCCACTCATACGTGACCAACATCAAGCTGATCCCGAGCGCGGTCAACATGGAGGTCGGAAAAAAAGGACGCATCAAAGCGTACATCGTCCCAGAAAATGCGGAGGACGCGGGCAGCCTTCAGTGGACCAGCAGCAATCCGGACGCGGTGCACGTCACGTCCGAGGGCGAGGTGATCGGCCTGGAGCCCGGCGAGGCCGTGATAACCGTGGCTTCGACCAACTGTACCCAGAGAGTCCCAGTCACGGTCTATCCCCCGCTGGAGAACATCACGCTTTCCTCCGCCAGCCTCACTCTTCAGGCAGACGAGTCCAGGACGATCGCCTGTAACCTGTTCCCGCCCGACGCCTCGCCGGGAGAGATCTGCTGGGAGTTGAGCAGCATGCAACTCGGAACGATCGAAACGAGCAAAGACGGTAGGACCTGCCTCATCCATGCGGGCAGTGCGGGACGGGGCGTACTCACGTGCCGCATCAAGGGAACGGACAAGAAAGTGAGCTGCCCTATAACGGTAACGCCTGAGAAGAGGCCGACCGGCCTGATAACCTGCACCATCATCTTTTCCGTCATAGGCATGGTGTTCAGCTTCCTGATCCCGCTGATCTATTACACCGGAAGCGGCCCTGTGGGATTCTTTTTCGATTTCTTCCTGCCGCTCGGCATCCTCCTGAGCTTGATCGGACTGGCGTCGGCAAAGAGGAAAAAACCCTTCGCCACGATGCTGACACTGGACCTGATCTGTACCGTTCTGATGTACATTATCGCGTTCGCGGCATGTGAACCACCATACTGAGAAAGAGAACGGCGTATCATGTCAGAGATGAGAAAGGAAAGAAGCGAAACAAAACGATTTGCGGAAGGCAAAGCCTAGAAAAAAGGCAAAGAGGACAGCAAGATGAGTGAACTGAACAACAGCTTTGAAAACCCTGAACTGAACACAGCCCCGCGGGAGGTCTCCGAGCCGGAACCGGTGAAAGCGTCCGAGATGGATAAGGAGAAGCTCAGCCCCAGGGAGGACGGATCTCCCGAAAGGAAGAAAGAGACAGGGAATAACACCGGAGAGACAGATGCTCCGGAGCATCCGAAACTGGATGTGCCCGAGAAACCGGACCGGACGGATACGCGCGGATCGGAACTGCACGAACAGGAAAGCCCGGAGCATGAGAAGCTCCGGCCTGTGGAAACAGCTCCGGCTGATCGGCCCGAACAGCCCGAAAAGACGGAAAAGCCCGAATTTGAGATGCCGGAAAGGACCGGAGACCGCATCGACATGCCGAGAGCTTCGGATCTGAGCGACGATTTCCTGGACCACGTTCCCAAAGACAGACGCGATACTGTCGATCTGGCGTACAGAAACGCTCCGCCGGAGATCGTTTCCGCCTTGAACGATCACACGTCGGATCTGAAACCGGTGGAGGATACCGGGTATTCACCGGATGAATTCGGGCGTCCGGTAAAAGACGGCTGCTACTACTCGCCGCTTCACCATCAGGTACGGATGGATGAGAGAATGGACAACGACGAGTATGCGGACGTGCTGCCGCACGAAATGAGCCATTATCTCGACCATGAGCGCGGATGGGAATCCCAGTCGCCTGAATTCAGGGATGCCATGGAGGCAGACCTTGCCGCTATGGACAGAGATACGCCCGAGGGGCGGATGAAATTCAACGAGATGCTGGACGATGCGTTCAATAACGGCGCAGCACTGGACCGTAATGTATCCGATATAATGCACGGTATGTTCAATAACGACCCGGAGATCCTGGATCGTTTTAACAAAGAGGGCCTTGCTGGATCCGAATACTCGCATTGGGACAATTATTGGGACAGTCCCGGCGCCCGAGAAAAGGAGACTTATGCGAACATGGGCGCGACTCTGTGCTCGGATAATGCGGTCAGCAACCACTTCCTTGAAAGATATTATCCGAACACATACAATCAGTTTAAAGACTTTTACGGCATAGAATAGGAGACGAAAAAATGAATTCTATGGAATTTGCGCTGGCATGCAGAGAGTACAATATAATGTATCGTGACAGATTTGGAGAGATCCCGATCCCTGGTGAATATGCCTGCACACGAAGTGAATTTCTGGATGCGCTTAAGAAAGCAGTTTCGGAAGAGAAGCCGATCGAGACCTATCTGCTGAAAAGAGTCCGTCATGACGACGGAAGGCTCGAGTGACCGGATAAGATCCGTATCACTGATCTTCTGCTCTGAAAGCATAAAAAAGGACCTCCCTCACGGGAGGTCCTTTTTTATGCTTTCATCTCTTGTCCCGGTCGATAAACTCGAGGGCAATGATGGAGAGTATGATGAAGACCAGCATCAGGATAAAAAGGAAGAGCCAGTTGTACGTGACGTTCTGCATCGTGGCCTCATAGGAGGCGACGGTGTTCTGCTGACCGGACCACTGAAGGAGCTCGTCACGGTAGCCTTCCTGCTCTATTTTTACCAGGATGTCCTTGAGCGGGGTCATTCCCGAGAACTCGACGTCCTTGAAACCGACCAGTGTGTTCCAGAGTGTCACCATCGGCAGCTCGTTATAACGGCCAACGCAGCAGAGGCTGTCCATGCCCCAGTGGGAAATGGTGAGGTATTTTACCTTATCGGCGATACCCTCCAGCGAGAAAAAGCCGCCCGAGAACACCAGCTGGAATATCAGCAGGAAGGGCATGACGGTCATGGCGGTGGTGGTATTCTTCACGAGACAGGAGACCATCAGAGCCATCATGTCTGCCGTGTAGGTGATCAGCAGAATGGTGATGCCCATGTCGAGCATGCCCCAGGGAGTGACGACGCCCACCTCCGGGATCTTCACACCCGCCACCACGCAGATGAGCAGCGTGACGATGGTCTGCGCGGTGCAAAGGAGCAGCTGGTAGATCATCTGAGCAAATATGTAGGAAGACATGTGCAGACCGGAGCGGTGCTCGTGCTTGATAATCTCCCTCTCTCGGCAGACCACTTGAATGGAGTTGAAGAAGCCGTTCCAGATACACACGCACACGAGTGCGAAGACACCGAGCTTAGTGCCCTCCTGGGTCCTGAAAATGTTGCCGCCCACAACGAAGGTGACAAGGGCTGCGATGATCGCGCCCATCGGGATTACTTTCCAGTCGTTCTGATAGACGAACATACGCAGGAACTTGCTGAGATAGATGCCGGTCTGCGCGAGGCGGCCCTTATGCTGGATTTTCTTTTCCTTCATGCCTGCGCACCTCCTTCCGCCGCACCTGCGGCAAGTTTGGCGTATTCCTCGATGAAGTGGTCGGCAAGTCCGTCGCCGCCTTCTTCCTTGCGGTTCACGCTCATCACGATGCCCTCCATGGTGTCCTTGCCGAAGAACGCGCGCGCCTCCTGAGGCGTGCCGTAGAAGGCGAGGCGTCCGCAGCGGCCGGAGTCCCTGCCGAGGACGATGACCTTGTCGAACAGGTCTATCACTCTGTCGGGTGTGTGGGTGATTACAATAACGATCCTGCCCTCGTCCGCAATAGCGCGCAGCTTGGTAAAGATCTCGCGGGCTATGACACCGTCGAGGCCGGAGTCGGGCTCATCGAGCACCAGCAGTTCCGGGTCAGACACCAGCTCCATCGCAATGCAGATCCTCCTGAGCTGTCCGCCGGACTTTTTGCAGACGAGACCGCCCTCTCCGGCACTCAGACCCAGCAGGTCCATGACCTCCTTCACGCGGGGCTTCCTCGAGCGGGAGCGTGTCTCCTTCTTCGGGAGACGGAGTTCCGCCGCATCGTCAACGGTCTGAATCACGCTGTCGTTTCCGCGGATGAGATTCTTCTGCGGCACGAAGCCGATTTTGTATTTCATGCGGTTGTAGTTCCGATAGATGTCCCCGCCGTTCAGCGTGACGTCTGCGTCGGCTTTTTCGTAGCCGATGATGGCGTTGACGAGGGTGGTCTTGCCGGAGCCGGAGCCTCCAAGCAGCATCACGAGGGATCCGTTGGGAATGTCCAGCGAAATGTCCTTGAGCAGATAGCGCTTCTTGCCAAGGTCCCTGACCGTTCTTTCCCGCAGGTCCACACTCAGGCCGGACTCAAGCGCAGCGTGGCCATGAAGGGCGGAGGCACCGGAGATCTCGGCGGGAGCTGTGCCTGCCTTATGCTCATCCCCGTCGTCATCGTCGAAGGCAGTCTTCACCGGCTGGAACGATTTGAACACGCCGAAGATCAGCGCGGTGAGTACTTCCGCGAAGATCCAAAGGATGATCCACGCCCGTTTCCGTCCGAAGGCCCTTGTGAGGCGGAGGAACAGGCGGATTCGGTAGACCAGCATGAATACGATGAGGACGAGCAGGATCAGACTTGCGGCCACCGAGGCCGTTTCACTTTTGATGGCCCCCATAATAAACGAGTTCAGAAAGGAGAGCGTTTCCGCGATGGCTATGAAGATGCCCTCACGTGTCATGCCCAGGCTGCTGCCGAGGGAAATGTAGCGCAAGCCCGGGATCCAAGCAAGCCACGGACGTTTCGATTTCAATTTGCGTGCTATGAGGCACAGGGCGAACGAGAACAGGGCCCAGAGGACAATGGTGTAGACCGAGCTTTTGAGGAAACCCTCAGCCTCATTAACAACGGCATTGATGCCTTCCATACAGGCGACCTCCTGACATCAGCAAATACATAAAGTATTATCGCACGATATGAGGGAAAAGTCCATAAAAAGAGGCACTGCGTTTCAGAACGAAACACAGTGCCTCCGGCTTTACTGTGCGGCCTGCGGCGATATCAGTCGCAGGTTATGAGAATGGTGCCGAACTCGGTAAGCTTGGCATACCAGCTGTTCTCGGAGATCGGGCAGACTTCCATCTCCTTGCCGTTGACGGTGAAGGTGATGTTCTTGCCGGCGCAGGTGAAGGGATAGCGCACGTAGGCAAAGCCGTCGATCTGCTTGTAAGACTCGGGGATCCAGAGATAGTACAAGGAGCGTATGGTGCGATCGGTTATGTTGCCGGCCTCTTCGCTGGCTTTGAGGAAAGAGGTCTGATCATTCTCGGGGATCTTATCGAGAGAATAGATGGTGAATATCCCGATATCCTTTGCGGGGATCACGGTGATTTTCTTATCAGAGGAGTTGTATATGCCCAGCAGAAGAGAAGGTCCGCCGGCTGCGCCGCCGGTATTGGTGGCAACTCCGTCAGAGGTTGCGGCAAACGCGCTGATGCTCAGGGAAAGGACCAGAACGATGCTCAGAACGATAACAACAAACCTTTTCATTTCGATCCTCCTTTGAAACGGTTCAAACACAAGCCGCCTGCGGACTTCCGGAGACCGCGGGGACGGCATCGGAAAAAACTGAACGGATATTTTTAGTATAGCAAGAATCCGGGAGGTGTCAACAGGATTTCGCAGTCATGACAGACAATTAAAAAACAGGCCTGCCCCGAAGGGCAGGCCTGCTGCTGTGCTTTATAATACTATACCTTTATTCCTTTTCAGGCATCAGGCCTGCTGGGCATACCAGAAGAAGAAGTATCCGAATCCGGTGTAGCCCATGTTGGTGAGGCCGTTGGCGCAGTACATATTGGTGTAGTAGTAGATCGGGCAGACGGGGAAGCCGCCTTCACCGAAGAGGGTCTCCTCAGCGGTGTAGAGCTGGGCGTCACGCTCGGGGCTGGCAAGGGAAGCCTTGGCAGCGGCGATGGCAGCGTCGAAGCTCTCATCGGAGTAGAGGCCGTAGTTGTAGGAGTTGCCGGTTACGAGCAGCTCGAGGTAGGTGATGGGGTCGTTGTAGTCAGCGATCCAGCCGAGACGTGCAACACCGAAGTTGTGCTCGCCGAGGCCGTTGGTGTAGGTTGCCCACTCCTGGTTCTCCAGGGTGATCTTCAGACCGAGGACGGTCTCCCAGTCGGAGCCGCAGGCCTCAGCGATCGCCTTGTGAGCCTCAGAGGTGTTGAAGTTGTAAACGATGGTGGTGTCGGGGTTCCACTTCTTCTCTGCGACTGCCTCGTCGTAGAGCTTCTTGGCAAGCTCGCAGCGGCCGGCGTAGGTCTCAAGGTCAGCATCGGGGTAGAGCTTGGAGAGAGTGTTGCAGATGGCTCCGAGCTCGGAAGCGCCGAAGGCGAAGTCGGCTCCGGTGGAGTCGAGGATGCCGGAAGCGACAAAACCGGTGGCGGGGACCTGTCCTCCCTGGGTCACGTTCTCAACGATGTTCTCACGGTCGACGGAGAGCACCATTGCGGCACGGACACGCCAGTCTTCGATCTTGGAGCAGTTGAGGTAGAGGTAGTAGGTTCCGACGTAGGGGTTGATGAAGCAGTCGCCGGACTCTTGGAGGCTCTCGATCAGGTCGGTCGGGAAGTTCTCGATGAACTGATACTCGCCGGACTGATAGGCGGAGAGGATAGCGGTCTCGCTGTCGCTCAGCCACCATACGATGGCATCGGGGCCGAGGTTCTCTACATCATAGTAGAACTCGTTGGGCTCCATGCGGATGTAGCTGTCGTGTACCCACTCAACAACTTTGTAGGGGCCGTTGACAACGATGCTTGCAGGATCGGTCCAGTTGTCATTGCCTTCAACAACATCCTGGCGCAGAGGAACGAGGGAGGCGAATGCGCACATCTCGAGGAAGTAGGCGCAGGGGGCCTCAAGGGTGATCTCGACGGTCTTGTCATCAAGAGCCTTGATACCGAGCTCGCTCTTGTCAACTTCACCGGCCTGGATGGCAGCAGCGTTCAGGACGATGCCGTCAAGGAAGTAGCCGTAGTCGGAAGCGGTCTCGGGATCGACAAGGCGCTGCCAGCTGTAAACGAAGTCGTTCGCAGTTACGGGCTGGCCGTCGGACCAGAAGATGTCGTCACGAAGGGTGAAGGTGTAGACGCACATGTCATCGGACACGGAGTAGTCGGCAGCCTGGCCGCAGACTATCTTGGTGTTGTGCATGTTCTCGTCCTCACCGGCCAGCTCGTCGACCATCTCATACTTCATGAGGTTCTCGAACTGGTGCTGGGTGTAGGTGGATCCGTCGACGGAGCTGATGAGGCTCGGGTCGATGGTCTCGGGCTCGGACGCGATGCAGGCGTTGATCACAAAGGGCTCGTCATCTGCTACGGGAGCAGAAGCCGGGGTGTCATTGCTTGCTGCAGGAGCCGGGGTGTCGCTGCCGGCGGATGCGGGAGCAGACTCACCGCAGGCGCAGAGGGCGAACACCATTGCAAGCGCGAGAAGCAGTGCAAGGGTCTTTTTCATTTTTTTTCCTCCTGTTTTGGATTTTCAATGAAATGGATATATTTGTAAAAAGCCTTTCGGCTGATTACCGGAGTTGGGTCAGCCCTGCTCGAGCAGGTGGCACGCTGCGAAGTGGCCGGGGCCGTATTCCTTCAGTACGGGCTGTTCGGCGCGGCATTTTTCGGTGGCGTAGGGGCAGCGCGTGTGGAAACGGCAGCCGCTCGGAGGATCCACGGGACTGGGAATGTCGCCCTCGAGCAGGATACGCTGGCGGGCGCGGCTCTTTACCGGATCCGGCAGAGGCACCGCGGAAAGCAGCGTTTTTGTGTAGGGGTGGATGGGGTGGCTGCAGAGCTCATAGCTCTCGGCAAGTTCGACCATCTGGCCCAGGTACATGACGCCGATCCTGTTGGAGATATGCCGGACGACGCTGATGTCGTGCGCGATGAAGAGGTAGGTGAGGTGGTTCTCGGTCTGCAGGTCCTCAAGCATGTTGACGACCTGGGACTGGATCGAGACGTCCAGAGCGGAGATCGGTTCGTCGCAGACGATGAACTCGGGATCCACCGCGAGCGCCCTGGCGATGCCGATGCGCTGCTGCTGGCCGCCGGAGAATTCGTGCGGGAAGCGGTTGGCATGCTCGGTGTTGAGACCGACCTCGTCGAGCAGCTGGTTGATCCTGTCACGCCGCTCCTGCTTGCCCGGACAGAGCTTGTGGATGTCCAGCGCCTCGCCGACGATCTCGCCGACAGTCATGCGCGGGTCAAGAGAGGCGGAGGGATCCTGGAAGATGATCTGCATCTTCCGGCGGAAGGGGAGCATGTCCACGGCGATCTTCTGCTCGCTGTCGTAGATGGGCGTGCCGTCGTAGACGATCCGGCCGCTCGTGGGCTCGTAGAGGCGGATGATGGTGCGGCCGAGCGTGGTCTTGCCGCAGCCGGACTCGCCGACCAGACCGAAGGTCTCGCCCCGGTAGATGGAGAAGGATACCGATTCCACGGCTTGCACATAGCGCTTTTTGAAAATGCTCTGGCCTTTGATCGGGAAGTATTTCCGGAGCTTGTTTATCTCAAGGAGAACATCGCGTTCGCTCATTTCTTCTCCTCCTTCCCGGCCTGATCCTTAAAGTGGAGCCAGCAGGCGGAAATATGTCCCTCGCCGACTTCGACAAAGGGCGGCTTCTCGCGCAGGCAGATCTTCATGCAGTCTTTGCAGCGGGGACCGAAGTTGCAGCCCTTGGGGGGATTGAGCAGGTCGATGGGCGTGCCCTCGATGGGGATGAGACGCTCCCTGCCCTCCTCGTCGAGCCGCGGGGTGGAGGCCAGCAGACCCTTGGTATAGGGATGCTGCGGGTCGTAGAAGATGTCGTTCACGGGGCCCTGTTCGATGATATGGCCGGCGTACATGACCGACACCCTGTCGCAGATCTCGGCGACAACGCCGAGGTTGTGGGTGATGAAGATGATGGAGGTGTTCTCCTTCTTTTGGAGGTCCTTCATCAGCTCGAGGATCTGGGCCTGGATGGTCACGTCGAGAGCCGTGGTGGGCTCGTCGGCGATGAGCAGCTTCGGCTCGCAGATCAGCGCCATGGCGATCATGGCCCTCTGACGCATGCCGCCGGAGAACTCGTGCGGATACTGGTCGATCCTCTTTTCGGCGTTGTTGATGCCGACGAGCTCGAGCATCTCGATGGCTCTGGCGCGGGCCTGCTCCTTGGTATAGCCCTTGTCGTGGCACAGGAGCGCCTCGGTGAGCTGGTTGCCGATGGTGTAAACGGGATTGAGGCAGGTCATCGGGTTCTGGAAGATCATGCTGACCTTGTTGCCGCGGAACTGGCGCATCTGCTCATCATCGTACTCGAGGACATTCTCGCCCTCGAACTCAATGGAGCCGCCCACGACTTTTCCGGGGGGCTGGAGCAGACCGATGATCGAGTAGGCTTCGACGCTCTTGCCGGAGCCGGACTCGCCGACAATGCCCATGACCTCGTTGTAGCCGAGAGAGTAGGAGATGCCGTTGACGGCCTTCACCTCACCCGCCGGCGTGAAGAAGGAGACCTTGAGGTCCTTTATTTCAAGAAGAGTTTTCTTTTCGTCCATGTCCATGCCCTCCTTATCTCTTCAGGCGCGGGTCGAGCGCATCGCGCAGGCCGTCGCCGACGAGGTTGAGCGTGAGCACAACGATCGTGAGGATGATACCGGGGAAGATAAGACGGTAGGGGTAGATCGAAAGAGTCTCTATCGCATCGGAACAGAGGGAGCCGAGGCTCGCCATCGGGGCGGAGACGCCCAGACCGAGGAAGGACAGAAAGCTCTCGAGGAAGATCGCGCTGGGGATCTGCAGGCAGGTGGTGATGACCAGCTGGCCGACGCAGTTGGGCAGCAGATGGCGGCGGATGATCCGGCCGTTGTTCGCGCCGAGGGCGGTGGCCGCGGTGACGTATTCCTGCTGCTTGAGCATGAGCACCTGGCCGCGGACGATACGGGCCATGGTCACCCAGAACAGCAGCGCAAAGGTAATGAAGATGCTGACGATGCCGGAGCCGAGGTCGCCCATGGCTTTGGCAAAGGCCGAGGTGCCGGAATCGAACCAGGCCTGCAGCGGATCCTTGAGGACCACCTGCAGCAGAAGGACGATAAGCACTTCTGGGATGGAATATATGAGCTCCACGATACGCATCATCACGAAGTCCACCGCTCCGCCGGCAAGGCCGGAAACGGCGCCGTAGATCGAGCCGATGATCAGGACGATCAGGGCGGCAACAATGCCGATGATGATGGAAACGCGGGTGCCGTACATGGTGCGTGCCATAAGGTCACGGCCGGCGGAGTCGGTGCCGAACACGTGCGGGAATACTCTGGTGACGAGCTTAATCTCGGCCGCTTCCTCGGCGGGAGTATCGGTGAATTCGATGGGAGTGGATTTTTTCCACGTTCCGTCCTTGATATCGCTCTCCTTGACGATGACGAGGGGATCTTCCGCGTCGAGGTCGAGGACGATGACGCTCTTCTCAAGCGCCTTGGTGAGCGTGAAGGCATAGGTCGTGCCTTTGTAGTTTATGTAGTAATCGCCCTTCGAGAGCGCCGTGATGCTTCCGGGACGGAGCGCCGTGGCGAAGAACGCGTCACAGTTTCCGGTGATGGAGGCGATCTTCTCCTCGCCCTTGGAGAATTCCATCGGAGCGAGCTTCTGAGAGGCGCGGTACTGATCGCCGTAGCCGTAGGGGATAAGCAGCGGGCCGACGAAAGCGAAGAGCAGGCAGAGTATGAAGATCCCGAGAGCCACCATGGAGACGGTGTTCGCGCGGAAACGCCTCCACGCGTCGCGCCAGTAGGAGACGCTCTTGTGCTTCTCCACCATGGCCTCCTTCTCATTTTCCGCGGCGGGAGCGAAGTCCTCATCGGTGAGAGGGGGGATCTTGTCGGGATCTACCTGGAAGGGGCTGATCTTTGCAAATTTCGCGTCCATGATCAGTCCTCCTTCCCCGTAAGGGTGATGCGCGGGTCGACGATCTTATAGGCGATGTCCACCACAAGGTTCATGAAGATGACCAGCGCGGAGAGGACGACCGTGGTCGCCATGATAACGGGATAGTCGCGGGTCAGAACGCTTTGGATATAGTATCTGCCCAGGCCCGGGATCGAGAAGGTGGATTCGATGACGAAGCTGCCGGTGATGATGCCGGCCAGAACGGGTCCGAGGTAGGTGATAACAGGGATCAGCGAATTGCGCAAGGCATGCTTGAGGATGAGGGAGCGGGTCTTCACGCCCTTGGCCCTCGCCGTGCGGATATAGTCCTGGTTGATCGCATCGAGCATGCTCGTGCGCGTGAGCTTGGCGATATAGCAGGTATAGTAGAACGAAAGGGCAACCACCGGCATGATGTAGCTCTTGAAGCTTGTGAGGGAGCTGCTCAGTGTCGGCAGCCACTTGAGCTTCACCGCAAAGGATACGAGCAGCAGCGTGGCCAGCACGAAGGTCGGTATGGCGACGCCCACCGTGGTGAGTACCCGCAGGAAGCCGTCGATCCACTTGCCGCGGTTATAGGCGGCGATACAGCCGAGGGGGATGCCGATAATGATGGCGAGCAGCAGCGCGTATACGCCGAGCTTGATGGAAAGGCGGAACTTACCCTGATGGAAGATGATCTTCGACACGGCCGTGCCCTCCTGCATCTTCAGCGAGGTGCCCAGATCCCCCTTGAGATAATTCTTTATATAATTGAAAAGCTGGACATACAGAGGTTTGTCCAGTCCGTACTTGGCATTGGCCCTGGCGATCTGCTCCGGGGTGGATTTCTCCGTTAGGAACGGACTGCCCGGAACGGCGTTCATAAGAAGAAACGTTATGCACATGATCACCAGCAGCGTCAGTATCGCCACCGCTATTCTCTTTATGATATATCCGGCCATCCCGATCCCCCAGACATGATTTGCACTGAAATGAAAAAATGTGCTGATTTAGCGTGCTAAAACGCTATTTTATAGACTTTGATATTTTATCCGTACTTTATTATAAAGTCAACAAAATAGACACTGCACCGGGGTAAAGTCGGATGATGGCACAGTTTTTACGAAAAAACACGGTTCATTTTGTGCAGAATGACAAAAAAGTATGATAAAACCCGGCAGACGGAATGCCTGCCGGGAAATAGATGCAGTATTTACGTCAGAAATCTTCTTACACCGTTTCCTTCAGCCAGCGCCCTGCGAAGAGGACGGCGGCGATTTCAAGGAGGTTAGCCAGGATGGTCTTCCAATAAAGTGCGAAGCCGCTGAAATACTGATAGCTGATCCATGCGATCAGAGCACCGAGGAACATCAGCGCGGCGGGGACGAACCGGAGCTTTGAAACGACCGGGTGTCCCATGCACGAGAGGAAAGCGACGGCGGCCAGTGCAAGGCACGCGAGGAAGTTCAGCAGGATCTGCGTATCAAATATACGGAAGATGTTGATGAGGTACATCAGCGCATAGACCGCGGCTGCGATGAGAAAAGCGTTTTTGTTTTCCAGGAAGAGAACGACCGCGAGGGCTGCGAACACGAGCCAGCCGACAACGTCCATGAAAACGACTCTGCCTAACAGGGCGGACTTGGCGAACCAGATGTCCTCAAAGAAAGAGATCAGCGCAAGTGCAATGAAGCAGAGCGAAGCGATCAGCGCGAAAAGGAATTCCTTGCGGTTGATGGATTTATTCATAAGTTGCCTCCTGATGATGCGGGATCAAACATTTCGTAGGGTTACATAACTTTGTTATTATAGCAGATTGCGGGAGCAAAGTCCATACGCATGAAAAGACCGCGCTCCCGATCGGAAGTGCGGGCTTTCTTTTCTTTATGACAGAAGGACCTCGTCGGTCTCCTCCTGCCTGCCTGCCACCTCGGCGAACTTGTCGAGAAGGTCCTGCTTGGTCAGCTGTTTCTTCTCCTCGCCGGAGATGTCGAGAATGATGTTGCCCTCGTTCATCATGATCAGGCGGTTGCCGTGGCGGATGGCGTCCTTCATGTTGTGCGTGATCATGAGGGTGGTGAGCCTGTTTTCACTGACGAGCTTGTCTGAAAGCTCCAGCACCTTGGCGGCGGTGGTCGGGTCAAGGGCGGCGGTGTGCTCGTCCAGAAGGAGCAGCTTGGGCTTCTTCAGCGTGGCCATCAGCAGTGTGATCGCCTGACGCTGGCCGCCAGAGAGCATGCCGACCTTCACCTTGAGCCGGTCCTCGAGGCCGAGACCGAGCTCCTTGAGCTTCACATAGTAGAACTCGCGCTCGTCGCTTGTGATCTCCCAGCGGAGCCCGCGGCGCTGCCCTCTGCGCATGGCGAGGGCGAGGTTCTCCTCGAGCTGCATATCGGGAGCGGTGCCCATCATGGGATCCTGAAAGACTCTGCCGATGTTCTTTGCCCGCTTATGCTCGGGCAGGCGGGTGATGTTCTCCCCGTCGAGGAGGATCTTCCCGCTGTCGAGCGGCCAGACGCCCGCAATGGCGTTGAGCAGGGTGCTCTTCCCGGCGCCGTTGCCGCCTATGACGGTGACGAAGTCATCGTTCTCAAGGCGGAGGCTCAGATCGGTGAGCGCGTGTTTCTCGTTGATGGTGCCGGCGTTGAAGGTCTTGGAGACATTGAGGATATCCAGCATGCCTCAGCCCCCCTTTCCGCCGCTGCGGGCGAAGGAGCTGCGTGCCTTCTCCTGCAGGTAGGGCACCGCGAGGAAGATCGCCACGATGATGGCGGTGAAGAGCTTGAGGTCGTTCGCGTCAAGCTTGAGCCAGAGGATCACGGTCATCACGAAATAGTAGAGGATGCCGCCGATGATGATGAACGCGAGCCGTATGGCATAGTTGCTGTTCTTTTTGAACAGAGCGCCGTGGAGCACCTCACCGATGACAATGGCGGCAAGGCCGATGACGATGGCGCCGCGGCCCATGTTTACGTCCGCCGTGCCCTGGAACTGCGTCATCAGCGCGCCGGAGAAGGCAACCAGCCCGTTCGAAAAGGCGAGACCGAGCATCTTCATGTTGTTGATATTGATACCCTGGGCGCTGCTCATGTTCGGGTTGCAGCCCGTGGCGCGCATGGCGCTGCCCTGCTCGGTGCCGAAATACCAGTACAGTGCGAACAGGACCAGGATCGCCAGCACCCCGCCGGCGAGGATCGCCATCGGGATGTAGCGGGACGAAACGAGAAAGCCTTTCCCGTTTTCGAAGAACATGCCGTAATTTTTGAGGTTCGCGGTCTGGTTGGATTTCATGCCCATGATGCGCAGGTTGATCGAATAGAGCGAAAACTGCGTCAGGATCCCCGCAAGGATGGCGGGGATGCCGAGCTTTGTGTGCAGCAGGCCGGTGATGAATCCTGCCGCGAGACCCGCTGCTACAGCCACGAGCACGGAGAGCCATGCCGGCCAGCCGGCGATGATGAGCATCACCGAGACCGCACCGCCGAGGGCAAAGGTGCCGTCGACGGTGAGGTCAGCAAGATTGAGCACGCGGAAGGTTATATATACGCCTAAGGCCATTATCCCCCAGATCATGCCCTGCGCTACCGCGGCGGGCAGCCTGGAGAGGAGATTCAGTAAACTCATGTGCGTTGTTCGATCCTATCTGTAATATCCGGAGCATCGGGCAGGCCGGCTGATTTTCCGTACTGCCCGATGCCGGTCATTTTGCGGGGGAGATCACTCTTCGATAGCCTCGAAGTCGGAAGGGATATCCACGCCGAACTTGGCGGCGAGCTCGGGGTTGAACATCTTGACGGGGTTCTCGAAGTACTCGATGGGCATAGCGGAGATGTCCGCCTCGCCCTTGAGGATCTTCGCAGCCATCCTGCCGGTGGTGAGGCCGAGGTTGTAGTAATCGATGGAGAGGGTCGCGACGCCGCAGACCTTGCAGACGTTCACTTCGCCGGTGATGATGGGGATACCGGCGGGCTCGGCCACATTGCCGATGGCTTCTGCGCAGGAAGCGGCCACGTTATCGGTGGGAATGTAGAGCACGTCCGCGGAGGCGCATGCGGTCTGGGTCACGAGGGCAACGTCGTTGGAGTCTGCGAAAGTGAGACGGTCAACGTTCAGGCCTTTGCCTTCGAGGTATGCCTCAACGACGTCAGCCTGGTAGACGGAATTGGCCTCGGCGGAGCAGTAGAGGATCGCGACGTTCTTCGCTTCGGGGAAGAGGTCGATGATCATCTGGGCCTGCTGATCGAGCGGAGCGAGGTCCGAAGTGCCGGAGATATTGCCGCCGACCGTGCCGTTGAAGTCCTTGAGGTCGAGGGCCACACCGTACTCGGTGATGGAGGTGCCGAGAACGGGGATAGTGTCGGTCGCCGCGGCGGCCGCCTGGAGAGCGGGTGTGGCGTTAGCCATGATAAGGTCCGCCTTGGAGGCCACGAAGCCGTTGCAGATGGTGGCGCAGGTGGTGATATCGCCGGAGGCGTTCTGGCTGTCGAATTCTACGGCGTCGCCGAGTTCTTCGGTGAGCGCGTCGATGAATCCCTGGGTCGCACTGTCGAGCGCCGGGTGCTGCACGAGCTGGCAGATGCCGACGACGAACTTCTCAGCCGCCGGAGCGGGCTCGGAAGAGGAACTGCCGGAGGAGGCGGCAGGCTGGGAATCCGCTGCGGGAGCCGGTGCAGAGGAGCCGCATGCGCACAGGGCGAACACGAGACACGCGGCGAGGAGGAGAGCAATGATCTTTTTCATGATTTGTCCTTTCTTCCGGGAACAGGGTTCCCGGCAATAAAATAAGCAGCCCGCTCTGCTGGCGGACTGCTTTGATCTACTTAAAAATCAGCGTGGTCTATCGCCGGCAGTTATGAGACTGTCGAAAAATAGCGATAGTAATAATAGGAGAAGCGCCTGGAAGCCATATTCTTTTCTCCTTCCGGCTGATTGTTTACTAATATAGCACTTTGCCGGCAAATAACAAGATGGTAGTTTCCACAAAAGTTCCGAAAGAAAAGGCGCACTTTAGTGGTTAAAATCGCTAAAGGAAAGGAGCCGGAAACCGATTCTTGCCGTTTTCCCGTGAAAATGCTATAATTTCAGCGGTATTCGTCAATTTGACGGGAGAGATCGTCCCTTCTCCCGTCCGCCACGTATAAAGAAAAGGAAAAGCAAATTAAAAGGAGATAGTCCGATGGAAGAGAAGAAAACAGTTCTTGAAGAAAAAGAGATCGACGGCGTCAGCGGCGGATTTGCCGTCGACACGCTGGAGTACAGGAAGGGGAGAGATGACGGGAGCACGCAGACGCTGGAGCTGCGGAAGGCCCCCGAGTGCTGCCCCCGCTGCGGCTCCAGAAAGCTGGAAAGCGAGATCCTCACCGGCGGCACCCTTCTTGTCTGCAAGGTCTGCGGAGAGAAGATCCTCGTCCGTCCGGCCGCCGAGGTGGTCCTGCTCTGAGAAAGAGCGGGCGCTCCGGAGAAGCGGCTGACGGCATTTCCTGTTATGCGCAGAAAAGCCCCCCTCGAAAGGGAGGGCTTTTTTACTTTTTATGACGGGAGAGCGCGATCGGAGAGGGTCACCCTGCAGGGCAGCATTGGGTCGTGATCCCGAAAAACTGCGGCATAGTCGATGCTTTCGGCTATGCCGTATATTTTTTTTAAAAAAGTTTGATTTGTATGCTCGAAGCAGACAACCGGTATAAGAAGCTGCGTTACAGTGTACACAGAAAACAGGAGCAGCGGACGGAAGAAAGCCGCTGCACATACCCGAAGGAAGTACTGGAAGATAACAAAAACAGGATATTTGAAAACGGAGGTACAAAATGGATCAGGCAACATTCATAAACGCACAGCAGGAGATGGCTGCAAACAGATCTGCCGATCAGGCGGGATCAAAGAAACAGGGCAAGAGGAACGGAATGGCGGTATGGCTGATCGCCGGAGCGGTGATCCTGGGTCTGCTGATAGGACTGTATCTTATCCGGACTCTTTCCGAACAGGCAAAGATCCGTCACTACGATCTCGGTACGGATTATCTGCAGGCGGGCGATTATGAGAAGGCACGGGATGTTTTTTCCGCTCTCGGTGATTATGAGGACGCACAGAAGAAGGCAGCTTATGCGGAAAAAGGCATTACCTATCAGGCAGCGAAGAAAAGCATGGAGCTCGGCGCCTACGAGCAGGCGGGAGACAGCTTCCGGACTCTGGGCGGATTCAAGGACTCCGTCGAGCTGGCCGAGGAATGCGAACACGCACTGGCCTATGAGACAGGAAAGAGCCTGTATGAGAAAGGCGACTATGCAGCCGCGATCGAGGCTCTGGAGGGTGCAGACGGATACAGCAATTCGGAAACGCTCCTTCGTGAATGCCGTCTCTCTCTGACGAGCAGTGAGATCGAAAAGGCAATGGCAAGCGGGGATTATGAATATGCACTCAGCTTGCTCGATACGGAATTCGGTGAAAAGCTTGAAAACCGCGATGCTCTTGCCCTGCAGTGCAGGAACGAGATCAAGTATGCCGAGGCGGATGCGGCGTTCAGCGACGGACTGTACTATACGGCATCCGATCTGTTCAAGGCGCTGGGCTCCTTCCGCGATGCGGAAGAGCGCGCAGAGAAATGCGTTCTCGATAATCCGAAAACAGGCGAAGTGTATCACAACCCGGATTACAGCAGCGTGGGCTGCTCACTCAAAATCGATCCGAACACAGGCAACGGGACCAATACCTACTTCAAGATCTACATCGTCAACGGTTCCGAGGAGACCCTCGTATCCAGCGTGTTCATAAAGAGCGGTTCAACCGCCACCGTGAAGCTCCCCGCCGGGACCTATATCCTGAAGATCGCGACCGGCAAGGGAGAATGGTACGGTGAAAAAGAAATGTTCGGGCCGAACGGCGTGTACCAGCGCCTGAAGAACGGCAGCAGCAGCGACCGCTTCACCCTGGAGCGCCGCGGGGACTATGTCCTGACCATGAACGTCTCGACAAACGGCAACGTGGGCTCTCAGAAAGAGAATATGTCCACATTCTGAAAACGGATGCAGATCCGGACTCACAGATCTTAAAAGATATAAAAACAGAAAGGATATAATTACCATGATAATGAAAGTATTTGCACAGATCACCGCACTTTGCCTGGCACTGATCATGTGCACGGGCTGCGGAGCGAAAAAAGAGGCCCCTGAGCTCAAAAGCAGCGCAGAGCCTGCCGCGGCAGCGGCAAGCATTGAGGAAGAAGCGGCAGCAGCGGAAACAGAGAGTGCGGAAGAGGAAGCAGAAGAGGCCGCCGCAGAGGATGAACAGGAAGAAGCCGAGCTGAGCTTTGAAGGGAATACTGCTTATGCGAAGCCGGCAGCCGTCTATCTTGACGAAAACGGCAAACTGAACGTAAAGGTCGCAGGAAGAGGATACGGGTTCAACGGGATCCTGCCGCTTCGGAACGGAAAGCTCATCGTTCCCTTCTACGCGGACGTCAAGGTGGGAGAGAAGACTGTTTCCTGGGACAGCGCGAGCATCGGCGGCGGAGCGATCACCTATATCTATGATCTGACGGAGTTGCCCGACGAGGTCATCCTGTACAGCAGCGAAAACAAAGACGAGCAGTTCACATTCGACGCGGCGCCCTTTATCACGGACGGAGCGCCCGCGGAACAGTAAGAGAGAAGGAGGCCGGACCGGCATGAAATGCATCAGCTGCGGTGAGAACGAAGCAACATACAGCTGTGACTGCCTGAAGGTGAGCCATGAGGTCTGCATTATGCTGAACCAGAGATCGACGAGGGAACAAGCCACCGGCATCGAGCGGGTCGGTCTGTGCGAGAAGTGCCAGAAAAAGCTGATCCGGAAGAACCGCACAATCCTTTCGCCGGGCAAAATCTACGGCATCGGCGTGCTGATCTTCTTCCTCGGACTCATCCTTTTCTTCGCAGGCTACGCCGACAGCGCACATGGCGGCGGATCGAAGCCGCTGCAGGTCATAGGAATGTTCGTGACATTCGCTCCCTGCCTGTTCATCCTGGTGTACGACTCTTTTGTAGCCCCTGCCAGGCTGAAGAAAGAGCCCTATAGAGTCCTCGGCCGCATCGGCCCCGACGCCGTCGAGCTCCTTCAGGAGGGAAAGCACGACATCTATGTGCCTCTGGGAGACGGCTTCTACAAAGATGAAAAGGACTTTGCGCGCGTCAATAACCTTCTGCTGGAGGACATCCGGAAGCAGATCTATGAAAAGTTCGTCAAAACCGGCGCCTGGAAGCTGGCCGCCGCATTCGGGCAGATGGGATACGAGCCCGCAGACAGCAATTCCGGTGACCTGCCGGCGGACGGCGATTCCGGCGACCTGCTGACCGACAGCGTAAACAGGCTTCTGGCGCTGTACCGGCAGAGGCCCGGCGGCTATCTGACATCCCAGGCCGGCGAGGTCCGGGAGGTGGGCAGGCAGCTGGACGAGGCGGGAGGCATGGACATGATGCTGCAGGCGCACAGCATGTTTCAGGCGCGGAATCCCGGGATGGCACGGAATCTGGAGATGGTATGGGACGGAATCGGCGGCTGGATGGGCTGACCGATCAGACAACACAATGTGATAAAGGAGAACAGAAATGAATAAAATACAGACAGTCGTTTTTGATATAAACGGCAGAAAGCCGGAGCAGGCGGAAGCGGATCGCCTCTCGAAACTCAGCTACGGCAGCGGACTTCCGGGCGGAGCGGAGATCAAGGATGCGCTGAAATGGTTTTGCATTGGCGTGATCGCGGGGTTCGTGCTGTTCATCTTCGGCCGCTGGGTCATAAAACGCTTCGTCGGACCGGGCGTGCTGATCTTCGGGTATGGCTTTGCCTTCCTCGGCGCACCCGTCTCGGTCATTTTCGGATTCTGCAGTCTTTTCAAGCTGTTTCGCTCCGCCCACAAGAAAAAGGCCGCCGATGCGCTTCAATGGGCCTGGATGGTTTCCATTCTGGGGGATGACGCGGTAGGCGAGAGGTTCGGCAAGATGCCTTATACGCTCTCCACCATGCGCAGGCTTCTTCCGGAGGGAACGGGCTTTGATACGGGAGACTTCGAGCTTTACGTTACAGCACTCCGGGGAGCCATCGCCAAAGCGGCTGATGAGACGGCCGCCGAGCTGAGGACCGGCGGCTGGCACGAGTCCTCCCCGAACAAGTCCTGCAGGATCGTTGAGGAGAAGGAGCTCTCGCCGGACCTGCGTGAGCTGAGCGCCGTGATCACCTATAACGATCAGCTGGCGCTGACGAACAACAACAATAAAACGCAGTATATGACCTCGGCCATGCTCGAGCTGCACATCCGGCAGTACTTTGTCCGCTGCGGCAAATACTGGTTCCCGTATGATGTGATGCCCCCCTTTCAGAGAGAAGAGACCATTCTGTCCTCTGCTTCTGCCTGAGGCATATAGAAAGAGCCAAAACAGCACCCTGACCTCTTTTTGCAGTCCGGGTGCTGTTTTGTTATTCCTGTGCTCTAATTATATCATCCGGGGCAGGTGTTTTCCACATTTATATTAAAAAAACCGGTAAAACATGCGGTCATTTTCCTCTTGATAAATGCGGATAAATAAAGTAAAACAGTATATGATATAACACTCCGTCAGGACAATGAGCAAGGAGGAAAAAACATGAAAAAGATATTTGCAATGATCCTCGCGCTGTACATGATTTTCGCGCTGGCAGCCTGCGGTGAGGGTGCGGCGCAGAGCGTTCTGGACGCGGCGGCCGAAGCGCAGGAGGTGCTCAGTGAAGCACAGGATCTTTTCGGAGAGAGCGGCGAAGAAGAGGAACACGAGATCGTGATCCCGGACGCAGTCCTCGCGCTGAGTGAGGAGGAGGAAGTCCTGCTCAACGGCGAGCTGAAGGATAACGTTTATACGAACAAATACTTCGGCTTCCGCTTCACCGCGCCGGAGGGCTGGACCCTGATCCGCCTTAACGACGACGCGACCGATCCCACCAAGCCCGTTTCCTTCCGGCAGGCCTACGAGGAGGAACAGAACGGGATCATGTTCATGGCTTCGGGGGAGGGCATGAGCGAATACCTCACCATTATCATCACGGCGCTCGATGACGATGAGAAGGGCCTGAGCGAGGAGGAGCTCGTCAGACAGAACATAGAGGACATCAAGGAGATTTACCAGGCCTTCGGCGACGAGATCGAAGCGGAATACACCACCCGGACCCTCGCCGGCGAGGAGCATCCGATGGGCCACTATGACAGCGAGAGCGGCGAATCCCACTACTTCAGCTTTTATATCCCGCAGGGGGATTTCGAGCTCGACATCAGCATCACCACGGCCACGACGGACCTTGAGGAGTATCTGAAGCTCTTTGAAAAGGTCGGCCCCGACGGCGAGCCGCTGGTGCAGCACGGCAGCCTGCTCTACATGGGTCACGCCAGCCTCCGCGTCACTACGCCGGAGGAAAAGGTGATCTATATCGACCCCTATGTCGGCGACTACTCGGTCCCGGCGGACCTGATCCTCATCACCCACGGCCACTATGACCACAACAACCCGAAGAAGGTCGCCGGGCGCAACGAGGGCTGCGAGATCATTACGTGGAAAGAGGCGCTCAAGGGCGGACACCAGACTTTTGACCTCGGCTATGTCACGGTGGAGGCCGTGCAGGCCGGGAACAACAGGAACCACAAGCTCACCGACAGCGTAGGCTATGTGCTCACGCTCTCCGACGGCATAAAGATCTACGTCAGCGGAGACACGAGCACGACGGATCAGATGAAGGAGCTCGCGGCACAGAACATCGATTATGCCTTTTTCTGCTGCGACGGGCAGTACAACATGGGGATGGAGGAAGCGATCGAGTGCGCGAAGCTCGTCGGCGCGAAGATCAACATCCCGTACCATATGATCGTGAAGGACGGCAAGTACTTCGATGCCGACCGTGCAGAGCTGTTTGCCGCGCCGAACCGCCTGATCCTTGCGGACGGCGAAGAGATCGAGCTGAACGGGAAAAACCTGGAGCTCAAAAAATAGAAGGAACGCATCCGATAAGACTGCACCCGGACCGCGGTGAAGCGGTCCGGGTGTTTTTTATGCCTATTGCCGATCGATCGACGCGATGATATACTTTTCGTGGAACAAAAATCTGTCTGAAGAGAAGAACGATATGAAGATTGTGATATGTTTCCTGTGCTTTTCCCTGTGCGGCTGGATATGGATGACAGCGGAGTCCGTCAAGCAGCGCCGCTTCAGGGCAAAGACCAAGAGCGAAACGGCCCGTGCCGGCGGGATCATAACCGGCTATGAATCAAAAATGATAAATTGGGGGCGCAGTCAGGTGAAGGCGTATTTCCCCGTGGTCAGTTTCTCCGTAGGGGCCGAGGAATACACGGTGATCTCGAAGAAGTATTACCCGGAGCTGAGGAACTTCCCCGTAGAGCGGCCGGAGGTGGGCAGCGGCGTGGTCCTGTTTTATGACCCGGCCGATCCCGCGAAGATGCACCTCGAGACAGAGGAGCAGGAAAGGGCAGGAGGTAATTTCAGGCTTGGGTGGATCGTTATAGGCGTCAGCGGTGTGCTGAGCATCATTGTCGGCCTTGTGATGAAGTGGTTTTAAAAGCATTTTTGATCAGATCATTTCAAACGACCAGGAAACACTGAAAGGACCGGGAAAGATCCCTGCAGAAGGTTCCAATCTGTATGCCGATGAGAAGAGCCTGTTTTTCAGAGTGACATAAGGGCATTCATGTTAACAGGAAAGGAGCAGCATGACCGGCAAGGGCCACGCTGCTCCTTTTTATGATCAGAATTGTTAACATAATATAGTTGCCATAAGATTTTGACGGGAAAGGCGGAGGATCTCAGTCCGTGATCACGCGGGGGATGCGGACATCGTTTTCTTCAACGGGGATGTCTGTACAGAGCATGCGGCGGAAGCAGAGGCAGACGGCGTTGCGACGTTCCCGGGCGAGGAAGCGGTCGTAATACCCGCCGCCATGGCCCAGTCTGCGGCCGTCTTCCGAGGCCGATACGCAGGGGACGAGGATGAGCTCGAGCTCACCGGCGGTCTTCGTCTTCGCGCAGTCCTCCGGCTCGGGAATTCCCATCGTTCCCGGGCGCAGTTCGTCAGGACTGTCTATTCGCACGGCGAGCATCTCCCTTCCGACGCACTTGGGCACAAATACTTCCTTCCCGTCCGACAGAGCCTGCCGGATGATGCGGTCCGTGGGCGGCTCGCCGGGCATGCTCACATAGACGAACAAGCTCCGGGAAGCGGCGTATTCCGGGGAGGACAGGACCTGCTCCTGTATGCTCTCTCCGGCAGCGCGTCTGTATTCATCCGGCAGTTCCCTTCGCTTGGCGAGCAGCCCTTTCCGGAGATGCTTCTTTTCGGTTTTTGCCAGGCTTTGTTTCATAGATCCTCCACTTCCGGGCAGCGGGAAACAGCCCGTGTGTTCAGTGTACCACCGGTGCGTGGAAAACACAACGGACGATACGGAGAATGAGAAGCCTGTGAGGAAACTGTTGCCGTTATTCCTGACGTGATGCTATACTGGTTCCGTAAAGAAAAGACATGAAAGAAGAGCCGTCCTCCTCATGGTGAGCGGACGGCACGGTAACGGAAAGGAGAAATTGACAATGAGCGGATTCGAGGAAAAAGAATACAAGGTATTCGATCTTTTCGAGAAACAGTGGGCGCTGGTGACCGCGGGGAACATGGAGCGCTTCAACTCCTGCACGGTCGCATGGGGCAGCCTCGGCACGATCTTCTCAAGGCCCGGACACAGCGGCCCGACGGCGACGGTCTATCTCCATCCCTCTCGCTATACAAAGGAGATCATGACGGAGAGCGAATGCTTCACGGTGAGTTTCCTGCCGGAGCAGTACAGAAAGGCATACGGAGTAATGGGCTCCCGTTCAGGCCGCGATCACGACAAGGCGGCCGAAGCGGGACTCACACCCGTGGCGATGGGGAAGGCGGTCACCTATGAGGAGGCGGAGCTCGTCTTCCTCTGCCGCAAGATCTATCAGCATCAGTTCACGAAGAGCGATCTTGCAAAGGAGGTGTGCGATTATTACATCGCGCATCCTGAGGTGTACCCGCCCGACGAAAACGGCGTCTGGCAGCCGCACTGGGTCTTCATGGGCGATATCCTTGAAGTGAGAGATAAAAGACAGGGCTGAGAGATAAAGGAAAGACCTTTCCATCCGGGAGGGTCTTCCTTTTACTGTAATTTGTTTACATAATGAAGTTAACGGATCGGTTATCATAAAGGTGGGGAGGACAGGATGAAAAGGAAAAGAAGCGCGGGCAATGGTTGTTGTTTGCGGCGGGGGATGCTATAATCCACGTATAAAGCGACTATAAGGAGCAGACCATGAAAAAGATCACTTCTCTCATTGTACTCCTTGCCCTTGTGCTTTCCCTTTGTGCCTGCGGGACGGCCGCGGGTGGAGAGAAAGAGCCTGAAGACCCCGTGTGGGAGCGATTCAGGAGCCTTGGAAGGGTAGTGAACGTGAACGGAACGGAGCTCGTTTCGGTAGACGTCTCTTCCCAGATCGTCGGGACCGATGTGACGCAGGACGTACTCGACACGAACGTCGGCGAAAGCTACGCCTCCGCCGAGCTCAACGAGGATGGCTCCGTCACCTTCCAGCTGACGAAGGAGCAGCTCCGGGCCATGCTCGACAGCATCGTGCAAAAAATGGACGACGAGCTGAAGGCTCTGGTGGAGAACCCCGACTACGCGTTCACGGAGATAACGTATAACGAAGACCTTACCGTCTTCGATGTGCATCTCAGCTCGGAGAAGGTCGGATACATGGAGGGCTTCATGGCGTTGGGCTTCTATATGTACGGCGGCCTGTACGCCACCTATTCCGGGAACGAGGGCGCGGTCATCACGGTAAACTACTATGGACCGGACGGCAGCCTCATCAGCTCGGCGAACTCTTCGAACACGACGGAAAACTGACGCGCAGCGGTCGGAGGAAACCTGTACGGGAGGTGCGGATATGAAAAGAGCGCTTATAAGTTTGTTTACCGCGGCGCTGGCGCTGATGCTCGCCGTGCCCTGTGCGGCGGAAAGCACGGTACCCGTGGATGAGTTCGGCTTTACCGTGACCATGCCCGACGGCTGCCACATCCTGACGCGCGACAGGGAGCAGACGGGCGAGGCATGGGGGCAGCTGAGCGAGGAACAGCAGGCGCGCGTGATGCAGAACTTCCTGAACAACGACATCTACGTAAACGCGGTCTCAAAGGACCTGTCGTACGAGATCATCGTCTCTGTCCGGCAGGGGGAGAACTATGAGCAGGTCTTCGATCTGGGCAGGCTCAGCGATGAGGATATCCGGAAAGGCTATGCGGGCTCGTTCAAGACCACCGCGGAGCAGCTGGGGATCTCAGAGGACGAGATCACCGTCTACGGCACCGAGGGCCTGAAATACGTCCGCGCCGAGGGCTGCGTCACGGACGGTGAACAATCGACCTGGGTGATCTATTACACCACCATCGTCAACGGCATATCCCTGCAGTGCAATTACAAGTCTGTCTCCGGGCCGGTCACCGCGGAGCGGCGGGACATGATGAAAGCGGTGGTGGACGGCATACGCTTCCGGGAGATAAAGGAAAAACCCGCCCAGACGCCCGCCGCGGAAGAGAGCTCCTCCCCGGGGCTCACAGCGAAGATCGTCCTGGCTGCGGCCGGCGGGATCACCGCGGTGATCGGGGTGCCCGCCATGATCATCGGCGGTATCCGGAAAGGGAAAAAGAACCGGCAGGAGGAAGGGCCGAAGATCCGCTTCGCCTGTTCTGACTGCGGCCATACCTTCGCGGAGCGAAAAATCGTGTGCCCATTCTGTGGTGCGGAAGACAGCATCCGCTCGATCTACCGCCGGCAGACGGAGGAGGAAGAGAAACTCCCCGCCCCGGAAGACTCGGACAGCCGGGACTGAAAAATTACATCGATCGATGGGAAAAATCCGGAGAGTAAGCGAAAGCCTTGCGCTGCAGCACTTTCCGGTCCGCCGATGGGTTGAATAATTACACTGTCGGATGTAAAAAACACAAAAACAGGACAGACGTCTGCCCGGAATAGGTCAGGCGGCCGTCCTGTTTGCTTAAGCGCTTACTTAGTTATTGCACTATTTATTATAATATTGACATTATTTTGCGGAACCCATATAATGACTTCAGAAACACCTGTGAGATCAGAGAAATGAGAGGAGAAAGGTATGAAGATCGGGACCAACACATTCGGACTTGGCGCGGCATTCGGCAAAAGCTATAAGGGAACGCTGGCTTCCCTCAAAGAGGCGGGGATCACTTCGGTGGAGCCCTGCATCCTCTTCCCGGCAAACCTTGTGGACAGGATATCAGCCTTCGTGGTCCGGCAGATGCCGGTGGCCGGCGGGATCTTCCCCTCCGCCTACGGGGCCGAGACCATACGGACGCTGCGGGATCAGGGATTTACAGTCGTTTCAGTGCATGTGATGGGCCTGAACCGGAAGCTCGGCAAGATCGACGATCTGCTGCGCTTCTGCAAGGACAACGGAATCAAGTATGCGGTCTTCAGCTTTATGGAAGGCTCGGTGGCGAATATCCGTAAGCTGCTTCCCGCATTAAGCGACGCGGCGAAGAAGTTCCGCGAAGAGGGCATGTGGCTGCTGATCCATAACCACGCACAGGAGTGGCAGGAGAGCGAAGGCACCAGCGTGATGGAGTTCCTTGCCGAAAGCGTGCCGGAGCTGGGCTTTGAGCTCGACGCGGGCTGGACGGAGTACGCCGGCGTGTCCAGCGTGGAGGCCATGAAGAGGCTCGGCGGCAGAATCCGCCTTCTGCATCTGAAGGAGATCCAGAAGGGGGAGGTAGACCTCGGCAAGCCCTTCTGCGTGGCGCCCGGCACGGGGATCCTTCCCCTTGCGGAGATTCTGCAGGCGGCGGCCGGGCTGGAGCTCGACGAGGACGGAATCCTCTTTGACCAGGACAACTCCGTCAGCGGCGATATCCTCGCCGATATCCGCGAGGGCGTGAAGAACGTTCAGGCGGCTGTCGCGCCCTGAAGAGAGGGCGAGACCACAAAGACTGACAGACAGGAAACGACGGAAAGCCCTGCGGGGCTTTCTTATTTGTGCGCACCGTTAACATAATATAATTAACAGCAATTATTTTCTTGTTTTATCATAAGAAAACAAGGGGAGTAAGGCGCGGTGCTGCGGATGCTGTCATGGGGGAAAAGAGTATCCGAACAGAAACAGGAGCATCTGTTCAGATGCTCCTGTTTTCTATTCTCATGAGGCTTATATAACTATAAAGTCCGCTGATACAGACGGTGCCTTACTCTTTCGGTTTTTCGATCTCGCAGACGAAGCCGATATTGTTCCGGTATACCTCGGGATAATCGCCGGCAGGGTCGTTTATGCAGTCGTTATAGACCCAGCCTCTGCCGGTCCAGTTCCAGATGAACACATAGTCCTCAACCCGCTCTCCGTCCATTTCGGAAGGCTCGCCGACGTCCCAGTTATAATAGAACTCCGCGTTGATATCGTCCGTCTCCCAGACGAGCATGTCGAGCTCGCGGTGGAGGCCGATCCAGACCACTGTCACGCCCATTTCGCTTGCTAGGTCCACGACTTTGTTGAACTCATCAGAATCGTTTATGACGACGAGATGGCCGCCTTCCTCCTCGCAGCGGGCCTTTGCCTCGGTCCAGCTGACGTTCTCGGCAAACAGCCTGTATTCCGAGACGATCTCCGGAGAGGGTTCGGGAGAGGGCTCCGGTTCGGGTTCGGACGTCTCCGGCGCCGCGGTGATCAGAACGACGGGCTCGGCCGCTTCTTCGGGTTCCGGCGCCGCGGTCTCTTTCTGCATATCTGCGAGCTTGCTCCGCAGCGATCCGCAGGCGCAGAGAGAAAGAAGTGCGGCGAGAACGAGAATGAGGGCGATGAGTTTCTTCATTTTGAAAACCTCTTCCTGAATTATCAGCAGAATGTCCGCATTTTAACCTAATCGAGGCAGATGCGCAAGAGGGACATGAAAAAAAGTTTCCCCGGCATAACGGCCGGGGAAAACGGAAACCGGAAGTTGCAGGGATGCTCTGCGTGTGTGGATGGGTTATTCTTTGATCGGAAACGGTTCAGGTCTTGCCGCTCCTGCGTGACTTCAAGGCGAGGCGGATCCGGTGGAACGGGCCGGCTTTGAAAAGTAGGCTGAGGATCATGAGGATGCAGAGGAAAAGGATGACGCAGACCGTCCATATGATCCGGATACCGCCCGGTGTGAGCTCTCTGCGGCTCTCCCGCAGAGAGATGTTCCGGAGCTGTCCGAAGTCGGCCCCGTCCATCCGGAGGCGGAGACGGAACAGGCCCTCGTGCCCGATCGTGTGATAGACGGCGGTCCCGTCCGATACCTCAAACGAGCCTGAGGTATGGGAAAGGTCGGTCATCGTGCAGTCGGAGGGCGGCGTTACCCGGATGATGAGGTTGTTGACTATCGGAGAGAATTTCGCGGACACGGGGCGGAAACAGAAAAGGGCGTGATCCCCGTCCACGCGCTTCACCATGTCCGTCAGACGGTAGGAGAAGGTATAGACATGGGTCCCGAAGCCCGTCTGCAGATAGGCGGTCAGCGTGACAGCCTTCTTCCCGTCCGTGCGGTCGTAATGGTAGTCGGATACTTGCTCAGTGTCGGGAGTGGGCTCACAGGGCGTGCCGTCTATGAAGACGCTCAGGTCGGTGAGGGAAGTGAATTCCTCCGCAATCGGGAGGTCGGTGCAGATGTCCTTGTAAAAGCAGGAGGAACTGCCGTAGGAGGTGATTTTCCAGGTCTCGGTGACGCTCGCGCTGCCGTCGCTGTTGAGAACGATGTCCATGTCTGCGTAATCCACGGCATAACTGTTTTCGGCGCAGGCCGCGGGGAGAGGGAGAAAGAGAGCGGCGCAGACCGCGAGGATCGCGAGGATCGATAAAGCGCGCTTCATGACAGATTCTCCTGAAAAGAGCTTAAAGATGTTTATGTGCCTTAGCGGGAGCCGGCGTCCGGAAACGCCCTCATGCGTAGAGGTACAGCGTGCCGGAGGCGGAGAGGAGCTTTAAATTCTGGATGATTTTGACTGTCGAAACGTTCAGGACGGTATTGAAGCCTAAATAGATACAGTAGGTTCCGTCCTCAAAGACCCCTTCGATCTGGTCGTCATGGACGGTGGACGAGTATTTGTTGGGGGCGTTTCTGCGGATCTCGTAGCTGCAGGTTTCAAGATCGATGTAGATCGATCTTTCAACATAATAGTAAGCATTGCGGTTGTATTGCACCCGGGCTTCGACTTTGCAGCTGTCCGCCTTTTCCGGCGCCACTTCATAGTCTGCCTTGAGGCGGAAGCACGAGGGGGCTATGATCCGGCTCAGCAGACCTTCGGGGTCCCTTTCGACCGTCAGCTTACTCTCCGGAAACTCCACAAATTCAAAATAATCGTAGAAATTGTCCGCCGTGATTGCCACCTCGACGATCTCGCGGGCCGGAGCAGGGGCAGTCTGCGCAGGTTCGGCCTCCGGAGCGGGGGCTTCAGATCCGTCCGCGTCGGAGACAGTCTCCGATGCGGTCTCGGCGGAGGCGGGCTCCTGTGCGGGACCGGAGACGGACGGGATGGCTGGAGCACCGCAGCCCGCAAGGGCGGAGAGCGCTGCTATGACCAGCGTGAGAGCAATTACTTTCTTCATGGGACAGGCTCCTTCGATGCTTTGATGCTTTTTCTATTATACGTTCAGCGGAGGGGTTCTTGCAAGGGGAAATGAAGCGGAACGCGCTCAGGCTCAGCCGTTTTGCTCCATGGCGGCAATGGTCGCGCGGACTCTCATCAGCGTCTGACCGAGAAGGTTCTTCCCGGTCCATTTGGACGGATCGAGCGCGTCCGGATCGTCCGCCGCGAAGCCGATGCCGTAGTTGAGGTCCACGGGACTGGCCTCGGCGAGAGTCCTGTTTCCGGTCTTCAGCAGGACGGCCTTGAGTTCCGGATGCTGCGAGAATTTGGCGAGGTTGGCGTGGAAGATAATCTCGGCGTTGCAGCTGCGCCAGAGCGGTGAGACGAAGTTGCGCACCTGCCGGCCATATGCCTTGTCCTTTGCCGGGTCAGGCTCGTTCAGGATGAGCACGTAGGTCTCGAAATCGCGGAAGAGCAGGGCCTTTTTGGCCATCATGTACTGCTCGCAGGTCTGATAGGTGATGCCCTCCACGGTGAAGGGAGCCACGTACCACTGGCTGAAGCCGCCGTACTTTCCCTCCTCGCGCCAGAAGAAAACGAGGTCTCTGGTATTCGTTGTTGGATCGGACATGCCGCACCTCCGCAAATGATCGGTTTTATCCCGTTTATTGTAGACGAGGGGAAAGCCACTGTCAATCGGGAACGGGACGAACGAAAGGGAAAACGGAAAAGAGCGGGTAGGGGACCGAAAGGATCTCCTGCCCTTGCAAAGCGCTCTATCCGGTTATCATACTGTCAGGATCCGCTCTCCGTCACCTGCCGCAGGCCTTCGTAGCGGCAGAAGTACGCATCGCCCCGGAGTGCGAGGCCGGCGGCGAAGCGCTCCGGCTCTGCGGAGACGAAGCCCACCGTTGCCCAGCAGCATCTGGCGCCGTACCGTTCGCTGAGCTTCAGCAGCTCGCTGCGCTCAGCCTCCGAAAGCACCGGCTCAGTTTCCCCCGTGTAGCCCTTTATGAGGACGAAAACGAAACTCCCGTCCCTTTCGAGGATGAGGCTCGGCATCGCGCCCGGGAAGTCGCAGGCGGAGACAAAAGTATATCCCTGCTTGAGCTGGGTGTCGTTTTCCAGAACGGAGTGGATCGCGAAATTCTGGATCTCACCCGGAGTCATGAGGTCCTCCGGCGTGTAAGAGGGGATTCCGTCGCCCCAGTTTTTCGGCTCACCGCCGCCGTTGTTCTGCGGTGGATAGGCGCCGTGCAGGAGGCATTTGAGCAGGAAGTGCTTCTCCATGCAGAGTTTCGTCGTAAACGGATCGATCACGATGCCGGCAAGCTGTGACTCATGAAACACCGCGTCGAGCAGCCTGTTCAGTTCCGCAAGGCAAACCTCGGCCTGACCGGCGGGCGCCTCGGACGCATCCGAATACAATGCCGCGAAGCGCTTTCCACGGGCCTCCAGCACCTTGAAGCGAAAGCCGTCGCCGTCGTTCCGGCCGGGCATATAGACCCATGTGCCCTTGTCAGTATAAGAGCGCAGGACTTTTGAAAAAGAGGCGAGGCTCTCCGGTCCCTGATTTTTTGCCAGGTCCTGTACGGCGGAGTTCAGTTCGGATACTTCGTTCATAGCTTCTCCTTGCGAGGCTGTTTTCTGAATAATCCCGGGCCCGTGTCCGTTCAGGGGTCCCCGATGGAAACGTATGTGAAGAGGTCCCGGTCCTCCGTCATGACGAACTGATTCCGTTTCTGCATATCCTGCTCAAGGGAGACGGGCATCGTGCAGAGGCCGTCGGTGAACTTCTGGCAGAGCTGTCTGCCGTACGGATCCGGCCAGAGGGTATATTCGATGAGCTCGCCGTTTTTCCCCGTTCCGGTGATCCGCAGGGACTGCATGCCGCCCGCGGAAAGGTTGGACGACTTCGAATAGAGGTCCAGGCCTGCAAAGCCGCCGTGCAGCTCTCCGTAATAGTTGACAAGGCCCTCCCGCCACGTGACGCCGAACAGGCCAATCTCCGCACTGCCGACCGCACAGTCGAGCGCATCGTACACATCCGTGGAAAGCGGGCCGGACTCGACAGGCAGCCCGTCGGAGTTGCTTATCTTGTATTCGAATTCGGTGCGGAGCGGTTCGCCCGAGGACTTGCCGTCGCGATAGCCGGAGGCTGATGAACGGAAAGATACGGAACCCGAACGATAGGTGACTGAAACCTCCGTCACGATCTTCCGGGATTCCCAGGCACCGTATTCTGCATAGGCCGTCAGGGGGCTTCGCTCCATGGTACAGGTCCACTTTGTGACACGGCCCTGCCGGTCATACTCATATTCCTCGGTAAGCCTCTCGCGGAGATACAGCCCGTTTTCGTCCGCTTTCATGCCGTTTTTCGCGGCGGCCTCGCCCAGACGTTCCGCAAAGCTGTCCATTTTCTCTTCTGCCGTCCCGGCAGGAAGAGCATTCAGGGCAAACAGGGAGAGGGGATAGCTCTCGGGGAAGGAGACGGACACAAGCCTGCCCTTGCTGTCCCATTCTATGCTGTCGGGATCGCTTCCGGGCAGGAAGGGAGCATAAGGCGTCTTGACCGGAAGACCCGTCCCGGATATGGCGCGGCCGCTGCCGTCATACTGCCAGACCGTTTCCGCTTCGCCGTCTTCGCCGTATACGGTGAGCGTGCGGAGAACGCCGCTGCCGTCGAATGCGTATTTCTCAAAAACGGTTTTCACTCCGTCCTTTTCCATATAACGGACGAGGGGACGCCCCGCTTCGTCGAGATCGTAGGAGAAAGAGAGAATGTTGCCGGACCCGTCTTTCGCCGAGACGCACAGGCCCATTTCGTTATAGGTGTATTCGTGCTCGCCGTCAGTTGAAAGAACAAAGCCGTTTACGGAAAAGCCGGGGCTTGCTTCATAGGCGGCATCTGCCGCATCCGCCGCGGGCTTTTTACTGCCGCCGTCTTGGTCACCGTCTGCCGCGGGAACCCTGCCGGAAAGCCCGCAGGAGCAGAGCAGGAAGAGCAGCGCAAGGGCGAGAAATAAAGCAGCTGTTCTTTTCATGTATATCATCCTTTCAAACGGCCTGCCGCGCGGATCTGCGAGACCCGCCTCACGTCGGCCGTCCTTTTCACTTGCACCGGTCAATTATACCATCCGGACCCGCGGAGCACAAGACGCGCGACGCATTTGTCTCCCTGTCCGAAAGACGTCTTGCGGCGGGCAGGCGGGAATGTTATACTTTTTCCGGAATAAAAGAAGAGAGGGATGAAGCATGAGCCGGAAAAGGATCTTTGAGATCATAGAGAAATCGGGCGGGGACGATAAACTCAGTTCCGTCTATGACTTTTTCATGATCGCCGTCATCATCGCCAGCCTGCTCCCGCTGGCGTTCAAGCAGGATAACAGTTTCTTCTTTGTGCTGGACAAGGTGTGCGTCACCATTTTCATCATAGACTATATCTTCCGCTGGTACACGGCCGATTACAAGTTCCCGCAGAGCGGCTCCTTCGCCTTCGTGCGCTACCCCTTCTCCTTCATGGCACTGGTGGATCTGGTGTCCATTCTCCCGTCGCTGACCATCGTCAGCAATGGATTCAAGATCCTGCGTGTCCTGCGCATGATCCGCGCGCTGAGGGTTTTCCGCATCTTCAAGGCCATGCGCTATTCGCGGAGCATCATGATCATCAACAATGTACTGCGGAACTCGCGGGACTCGCTGATCGCCTGCTGCGCGCTGGCTGCGGGATACATCCTCATCTCCGCGCTGGTGATCTTCAACGTGGAGCCTGATTCCTTTGATACCTTCTTCGATGCAGTCTACTGGGCGACCGTCTCGCTCACCACCGTGGGCTACGGGGACATCTACCCCGTGTCCACCTTCGGCCGGATCATCACGATGGCCTCGTCCATCTTCGGCATTGCGATCGTGGCGCTGCCCGCCGGCATCGTGACAGCGGGATATATGAGCGAGCTGGCAAAGGAACAGATGCGCAAGGCGGAGGCGAAGAGCGGGGAAGCAGCCCCTGAGGAGACATCCCCTGAGCAGGAGGAGTGCATCTGAAAGACGGGAAAGAGGAATGGCCTCCGCATCATCCGAAAACGCGGAGCGATTTCCGGGAAAAGCCTTTGCAATACAAAGCAAAAAGAGGTACAATAACCGATAAAGTAACCGGATAACAGATCTGAGAAGGAGATGCTTACACTATGGCGGAAACGCTTGGCTCCATTTTCTATTTCGACTGGGAAATGCGGCTGATGGAGTGGCTGCAGGCGACCATCGGCAGCAACGGCTTCCTGTTTCAGCTGCTGTCCAATCTGTCGGCTTTCGGCGAACAGCTGCTGCTTGTGGCCATCATGGGATTTCTCTATTGGGGCCTTGACAAGGAGTTCGGCAAGTATGTCGGGCTGAACGTGCTTGTCGCCAACGTCTGGAACCCCTTGATCAAGAACGTATTCCTGCGGCTGCGGCCGTATTTCGTGCCCGGATACAACGTGAAGCTGCTCCGCCTTATAGACACGGAGGCGGACGCCATGGATGTCGCCGCTCAGGGCTATTCCTTCCCCAGCGGGCACTCTACCAACGCCGTGGTCGCCTACGGGTCACTGGCTGCACATGAGAAGAAACGAAAACTGCTGTGGCTGCTGGTCATCCTCCTGCCGCTGCTGGTGGGCTTCTCCCGCGTGTATGTCGGCGCGCATTACCCCACGGACGTGATTTGCGGCTGGGCACTGGGCATCCTTGTTCTGATTCTGATCCCGTGGCTGCGCCGGAAGATCCGGAACCGCTGGCTGTTCTATGGGGTGCTGCTGCTCCTCTCGATGCCGGGATTCTTCTACTGCACCAGCAACGACTATTACAGCTCCTTCGGCATGCTCCTCGGCTTCTTCCTTGCCGAGCCCTTCGAGGAGCGCTTCGTGATGTTTGAGAACACCTCCAGCATCCTCCGCTGCATCCTGCGCACGATCGGCGGGGCTCTGATCTACTTCGGCCTGAACGAAGTGCTGAAGATGCCCTTCCCGAAGGAAGTGCTGGATGCGGGGAACCTTCCGGCCTACGTGATCCGCACACTGCGCTACGCCGTGGTGATCTTCGTAGTGATCGGCGTGTACCCCGTGCTGTTCAGGCTGACGGGAAAACTTTGGAAAAAGAAGGAGCCGGAGCAGGTGCAGGAGACCTGATCCCCTCCGAATAAAAGAAAGAAGCAGGATGCCGGAAAAGGCATCCTGCTTTCCTGTTGAGAGATGAAAGGGAAGGAAGGGTCATGGATCTCCCGTACCTCTGCCGAACAGCGGGGCGAGAAGGCGGACGATCCGGTCCGCCAGCCGGCCGTATACGCTGCGCACGGCGGGGATGCCGGTGAGCAGATAGGCGATCTCGGCCAGAACGATCCCAGCAATCACGTCCGCGATCACATGCTGACGCACGGTGAGCGTGGAGACGCAGACGAGCAGCGCCATAAAAAGAGCCGCCGCGCGTATCCGGAGGGGAACATCCCTGTTCCCGCGGACTCCGGCCCAGCAGAGCCAGCTGTTCAGGCAGTGGATGGAGGGGAAAAGATTGTCCGGCGTATCGATGGAGTACAGAAAGCGCATCGCGAATTCCCAGAAGGAAGTCCCGCTCACGTCCGGCCTTGCCATCGTTGTCGGGAGAAAGAGGAAGAAGAGAAGACACACGGCCTTGCCGAGGACGTTGGAGCAGAAGAAACGGTCCGCCCTCTCCCGCGGGAGCCCGGCAATGAAGCGGTAAAAGAGGAACCATACCGCGAAGCAGCCGAAATAGATGACGATCGTCCAGGGCAGGAAGGGAATGGCGGTATCGGCGGGAAGCGTCAGATCATGATGAAAAAGATTTCGCGTAAAAAGACGGCTGCCCTGGAAGGAGATGAGGTTGGCAAGCAGAACCAGTCCCAGAGAGACCCAGAAATAGAGCATTTCTTCTTTTTTTCGTCTGAACATGATGCCTGCCTGTCCTCCAGCAGCGTGGAACCTTTCCGTTGGTATTTGAGAGGTACTTTACCACAGCCGTCCGGAAAATTCAATCTCTGCAAACGAAGGAGAGGTTTACATAATTTTTGAGAGCCAAAGCCCGGTATTTTAAGAAAGCGGTGCATCCTACACAGTTTGTCTATATTTTGCCCGCCGTAAGTGGTATAATAATTAATAATAAAAAGAAAATAAGATGAAAAGTTTTGTAAGAAAAGTGAGGGAACCTGTTATGAAAAAAACACTGATATGCCTTTTGGCGCTCACGATGCTTCTTTCCGTCTTCGGCACCGTTACCGCTGCGGCGGAGGATCTGCCGGAGCCCACGGAGAAGTCTCCGACCTGGGTGAGCTCGCTGGGCAAGGACCTGAAGGCCAAACAGCTGTTTGTAGTGGCCGCCGTCGGCAAGACGACCGCCTATGTCTCCATGCATCAGAAGGACGGCAGGGGCGTGTGGCGGCAGGTGATCTCCACACCCGGCTATATCGGGAAAAACGGTCTTGGCAAGACCATGGAGGGGGACGGCATGACCCCGGTCGGCACCTTCTCGTTCAACCGCGCCTTCGGCATTGCGGAAGACCCCGGCTGCGCGCTGGAATACGTGCAGGTGGATAAAAGCCACTACTGGTCGGGTGACGAGCGCGAGGGCTATGCCTACAACGAACTGGTGAGCATAGAGGACCTGCCGGATCTCAATACGGATGCCAGCGAGCACATCATCGACTACACAAGCGAGTACCAGTACTGCCTGAACATCAGCTACAACGCGGAGGGAGAGCCCGGCGTCGGCTCGGCGATCTTCCTGCACTGCCTCGGACAGGTGAAGCCCTATACGGGCGGCTGTGTGGCAATCCCGAGAGAACAGATGGAGACCGTGATGAAGTACATCGACCCCGATTGCGTCGTGGTGATCGACACGCTGAAGAACATAAGCCCCACGACCTGGGAGGCGCTTGGCCTTGAAAGCGAGGAGGAGCCTGCCGAAGAGCCCGCTGACGAAGTTGAGATGGACTACGGCGCCTCGGCGCTTTACAGCAAGGCGGACATGGACTCCGCCATCGCCAAGATCCGTGAGGAGTTCGCCAGTTGGGAAGGCTGCGCGCTGCACAGCATCCGCTATGCCGGTGACGAATGCGCCGACCGGAAGAATCTCGACTGGATGAACAGCCTGCGGGAGGAAAAGACCTTCACCGCCTGCATCGGCTTCAAGAGCGACTTCCACTCTCCCGTGGAAGACGGCCCCTACGCCTGGGAGCCGGACACGGAATACACCGATTGGGAATGGTGGCTTGCCCGCACGGACGGCGGAGACTGGGAGCTCGTGACCTGGGGCTATTGAGCCGTATAAAACAAAAGAAGCAGGATGCTGAAAAGCATCCTGCTTCCTGCTTTGTATAAGGAGGACCGTGGCCCGGTCTTTTTCAATAGGAATCTTCGGACATGATGTCGGCAAAGCGCGTTTCCTCGTCCGACATCTCCACGCGCCTGAGGAGTTGGGCAGTCCGTGTGTCGACGAGGTTTTTGTCCTTCAGTTGCTCGTAGGCGTTCATGCGGAGCTGGATGTCTTCATCCCCGTTCAGCGCGATCGCGGCCAGCACCTTGTCATCGCTCAGACGGGAGACCGCCGCATGACGGACGGCGGATGTGCCGCCGTGCAGGGCAATGTCCGCCAGAAGATCTCTGTCGCTGAGCAGACGGATGACGGCAGGGCGGCCCCATTTCGCGAAAACGGAGCCCTCCGTTTTCTCCATGAGTCTTGTCACTTCGTCCGCATCCGGCTTCCAACCTCCTTCGATGAGCTTGGCAAGGCAGCGGCTGAAGGTAAGATCGCTGTCCAGTTTGAACAGAAGCTCCTTCTGCCTGTCTGCATCGCGGATGTGCGAGAAGGCCCATTCGGCCAGGTTCCTGTCCCCGTTCACCGCTTTCGCATATTCCTCCGGGTCATCCAGCTTCTCAAGTGCGGTCTGACGGATGCGGCTGTCCGCGGAGGCGAGCAGACTCTTCAGCGCGCCCCTGTCCGTGATCTTCTCCGCCGCCTCGTTTGCCAGAACGGCCCCGTCGGGGTCGCCTGTGAAGTCGTGTGACGCCAGTTCAAAAAGAATTGGCAGTGAATAGAGGAACCCTGCCGCAAATTTCCGGGAGCGGGAAAAACCGCGCCGGTTAATAACATAGTCCAACAGGAAGCGCTCGTCATCGATCCTGCATACGGCTACCTCCCTCGCCCGGTCGTGGACGGCCTCGTTCGCGATCTTCTTCAGTTTATCCTGATCCTTCACGCGGCCTGCCGCCTTTCCGGCCTCCACCGGATCGGCATCGGGCTTCATCCATATCGGTGTGAACAGACCCATGGAAATGCCTCCTCTCTGATCATCGTATACAAGCAGGATTATCCGCCGATGCCGGCGAGATACTCCTGCTTTTTCCGCTCGTCCTCGGCTTCAAGGGAGTCGCTGCCGTGGACGCCGGCGAGGTACTCCAGATGGTGCCGGAACTCGTGGCGAAGGATGCCGCGCAGGATATCCCGCGCCTCGTCCGCGTTTGCCAGCGGGTACACACGGTCGAAAGAACCCTTATAGACCGTGATCTGGCGGACGCCGGAGAAGAAACGGTAATGGCCCATGGTAAAGACGTTGCCATCCGGATCCCAGTCTGACTTCAGTACCTCGTCTGAAACGGTCACACCGCCGCTGAGCTCCCGGAAGAACTCCTTGGGGAATTCGTCCAGCAGCTCCGAGACAATGGCTTCAAATTCACCGGCACTTATCATCGCATCTCCTTCAAAGGCAGACGATCCGGAGCCGTCCGGCGGAGGAAACAGCCGCAGCTCATTCGACAGCGATGCATCTCACCGTGCAGGTGGCTCCCGCGCACTTCAGAGTGATCACGACGCCGGTCTCCAGCACGCCCACCTGATGGACCTTGCACTCCGAGCCGTTCTCATTCGGTGTGAGCTCCACGATCCCATCCTTGTCCACCGACCAGGTAAAAGTCTTACTTTCGGCAGTGAGCGGATAAGCCTCTGCCTTGAGGGTGATGTCGCCGTCCTCGCCCTGCGAGAGAGTCATGGTAAAATCGGAACCGGTAAGGTCGTTCGTGTAGTAAAAGATCTTAACAGACTCCACATACGGGGCAGGTGTAGGAGCCGGAGTTGCAGGAGAGGGATCCATGGCGTTGATGATGGCGTGGGCCTGCTCATATTTGCCGTTCTCCAGCGCGTCGATCAGTGCCTGGTAACGGGCATACTGTCCCGGGAGGGCCGTTGGATCTTCCGTTTGTGCGGCTTTCTGCCCGCATGCGCAGAGGGCAGAACAGAGGGAGAGGATGAGGATGAAAGAGATGAGTTTTTTCATGACGCGGGGCTCCTTATGGATGAGATTATGTAAAGTATAGCATCCATCTCTGCCGAGCACAAGGACTATATCACGCGTGTCGATTATTTTTATGTTAACAAAGTTTGCTGCCGGACGGGAACGGATCCGGACGACGGAAAACAGCTCGGAAACAGAAAAAGGAAGCGCCGTGAGACGCTTCCTTTCAAGCTTTCTGCGGGACGGAAGAGAGGGAAACCGGCCGGGCCGGGATCGTCACAGATCGATGACGCGCCAGATATAGTCGGGACCCGCCAGCACAAAGACGCGTACGACCATGCTCAGCTTCCCCTCTCCGTTGAGGAAGAGTTGTGTGTTCAGCAGATTGTCCTCTGCGAGCGTCTTGGAATTCTGCTCCTCGGCGTAGGGACGAGCCGCCTCGGGGAGATTCTCCGGGTCACTGAAAGAGGCTTTGAGAGCCTCGGCAGCGAGGGCGAGGAAGCTCTCCTCGTCCAGACCGGCGGCCTTCAGTACCTCCGCACGGCTCAGCTCACGGCCTACCGCGTCGATATTCACGGCGCGGTAGCGAGTCTGGCCCCAATCGTTGCTGACATGACAGAGCAGCGAGACGAGATCTCCGTTCACATGGTATTTGTAGTCGGCGTTGTAGGACAGAAGACTGTGACCCGCGTTTTCCTCAATATAGTCCAGTTCGGTCCGGATGAGGGACATATAGAAATCGTAGGTCTCCGTGTTCAGGCGCAGCGTGTCGCCGCTCTCGCCGGAAAAGGCGGGGATGCGGAAAAGATAATGATAATCATTTCCGACGGAATCGCTGTAGTCGCCCTCCTTCTGGTAGACGGTGAAGACCGGAACGGTCTCCGCGACGGCTTCGGGCGCCGGTTCGGCAGACTCTTCGGACAGGCTCTCCGTGGAAGTTTCCGCCGCCGCTTCCAGGGAAGACTCCTCAGGAGCAGGTTCCGTGGGTGCGGGTGCCGCAGGGGCGGAAGTGCTGACGCCTCCGCAGGCCGTGAGGGCGAGGCAGAGGGACAGGATGAGTACGAGAGAGAGGATCTTTTTCATGACAGGACTCCTTATCGGCTTTATCTCTGCCGGAAATTATACCATCCGGCGCGCTTCAGCACAAGGCATACGGGACCGAAAAACCGACAATGAATCTTTTTTCTATACATCCGGCGGGGGATTTGATAGAATCGGGATATGCAGAAAAAGACAAGGTGACTGCAGGAGGCATGGAATGAAAGGCAGCCGATGGATAAATCGTTTCCTCTCTTCGCTGCTGGCTGCCGCGATGCTCTTTGCCCTGACTGCCGGCGCGGTCCCCGCGTTCGCGGAAGGGGAGGGCGATCCCGCGGCCGGCGGAGAGGAGACCGGCGAACCCTTTGACTGGGAGCAGGAATCGGGAGAGATACTGAGCGGCATCAGGGACACCCTGCAATGGGCCGTCCTCAACTGGAAGCTCGCAAGCGCGGTCGAAAAAAGCGGGAAGATGATCGTCTTCGGCGAGAAGGAAGTCGTTGTTTACACCGGCGGGACCCGAACGCCCGGATTCAGCGTCGAAGCCGTCGATCCGGCCGGAGCCGCGACGGAGAGCGAGATCCCTCCCCTCAAATGGAACTCCGCTGATCCGGCCGTCGCCTCGGTGAACGGTTCAGGCGTCATCAAAGGGGTTAGCGCCGGGAAGACCTATGTATACTGCTCGTCTGCGGACGGCTCGCTGTTCGGCTATGTAAGAGTCGTCGTGAGGACAGCGGTGACCGGACTGCGCCTATCGGAAAACGAGATCGATCTGCTGCTTTCGCCTGCTGATCCTGCTGCCGCCTCCGCGAGGTTGGGCGTCACGATCCTGCCGGAGAACGCGTACAGCAGGAAAGTCACCTGGAGCTCGGACGATGAGAGCATTGCCGCCGTCGACGCGGACGGGAACGTGAAGGCCCTTCGGGCGGGCAGGACGACTATACGCGTTTCGGCCGGGGACCAGGGCACCGGCACCCCCGTGACCGCGAAATGCGATGTGACGGTCAGACAGGCCGTGACCGGGATAGAACCGGACAGGAAAGAGCTTACGCTGAACGTCAGGGAAAAGGCCCGGCTCAGTGCCGTGATAAGTCCCGCGGACGCGAGTGAGAAGACAGTGACCTGGACATCTTCGGACACGAGTGTTGCCGCGGTCGATGACAAGGGGCAGGTCACCGCGAAGGCTTCCGGAACCGCGGTCATAACCTGCACCGCGACTGATGGCACAGGTCTGAGCGGAAGCTGCACGGTGCATGTCATAAAAGGGGTCACGTCCGTAAAGATCATGGAGAAGGATGTCCGGCTCTATGTGCGGGATACGATGCAGCTGACCGTGACGGTGAGCCCCGCCGACGCCACGGAAAAGAACCTGACATGGTCGAGCTCGGACAGCAGCGTCGTGAAGGTCGACGCCAACGGGAAAATCGAGGCGCTCAAGGCAGGAACGGCGACCGTGGTCTGCACTGCCGGAGAAGGAGACGGCAAAAGCGCGTCCGTCCGGGTGACCGTGGCGGTGTTCACGGCGCAGGATGTTGCGAAGGATATAGAAGAGCTGGCTGCGGCGCCCGCAAAACAGTACGGGGTCAAATACAAGATGATCGTTGACGGGGGCGACAGCGTGACCGTCGAGGTCTATGCCGACGAGCTGTCTCTGCTTTCAACGCTTGCAAAACTGGGCAACAAGGAGGCCAAGGACAAGTGGAACGGCCTCATAGCCTCTCTGGAGGAGGTCAGCGCTGCCGTTCAGGAGAGAGCGGATCAGAAGGCCACGGACAAGGTGACCGTGACCATCGTCCTGTATGACTCCGGGAAGAGCACAAAATACGCTGCCTTCCGGAACGGAAGCACCATCTATGACAAGGTGAACGGCATCGATATTGCCGGCTGAGAAAAAACGGACAAAATACAGCAGCAGGATCGTGAAGGATCCTGCTGCTGTTGTTTATGTATTCATTTTCTGTTCCGGGACCGGCCGTTCCGGCCGTTTCATGCGGACGTGCTTCTCAGCGCTGCGATTTGATGCCGGAGCCGCTCAGGGGCTCCGTTCCTTCCTTCGCTTTGAACCTGTCTGCAAACCATATCTCCATGTCTTCCAGAGAGGCGAACTTTTCGGGAAGAGCGAGGCTGTCTGCCAGGGGAAACTTCTTTACGAGGCCGCCTCTGATCTCTCCGGCCAGGTCCTTCGCTCCGTCCGTGATCCCTTTCACACCGTTTGCGAGATTGGCGGGAGCAAGAGTTCTCGCCAGTCCGCCCGCTATTCTTTCGAGCAGTCCGTCTTCGAGCTCGGTGCCGTCGGGCAGTCTGTCAAGCAGCGCTTTCTTGAGTTCAAGTTTGTCCATGTGTTTTTCTCCTATTTTTTAATGATCTCTTACTAATGTTTACTAATGTTTATACGTTCCCTGAGCGGAAAAGGACGGGTTCCGTGTCAGAGTTCCGGTTTCGGCAAGTCCTGGAACAGGGCGAGATCGGCCTTCACATAGGCGTACATGAACACCGCCTTGCCGGGCGCGAGTTCGCTCAGATCGAAGGCCCGTTCGCTCAGCGCCACGGGGATGACTCCAAGGGCTGTCTCCACCTCGGCGATCGTAAAGTCGAATCGACATCGCACAATGCTCATCGAAGCGTCCCGCACTGCCCGGACAGTCCCCGCAAGGATGGAGAACACGTCGCTCTCGTCTGCGGCCTCATCGGGGACGTCCGTCAGGCTCGCCGGCGCGGCGAAGGTCTCCGACAGACCGCCGACCTCACCGTCCTCCGCATTCCAGCCGAATGCACGGTTGAGCGCGTCGATATCATCAAAGATGTCGAACCGGAAGGGAAAGGCGCAGGCATGAACATAGCGCTCCGTGCCCGTGAGCTCCCCAGCGATCTTGCTGCGGTTCACCGTCTCCACCTGCAGACGCTGTCCCTGCGCGTTTTCCACGTCGTAATACTCGTTCGCGTCCGAAGACTGCGGCAGCTTCCGGAGGAACCGGAGCTTCGGCGTCTGTTTGGTGCAGAGCGTGAGGTCTATGTCAATGATGCCGTAGCTCTCCGCCGGATCCGGGTCGCGGAGCAGCGTGTAGATCAGTTTGCCCACACGGCCGAAGCGGGCGGAATCGAGTATGAAATGCGCGACGTGGAGGATCCTTTCGTCCTCGCTGTAGATCACATCGTCGATGCTGTCCATGAGATCCGGCCGCAGGAAATTCTCCGCGGCGGGACCAATATCGGGTGCGATGGAGTCAAGATGCAGCGGCATGGCGTCAGCCTCCTCTTTCATAAGACGCGTTCAGTATAGCACACGCCGCGGTTTCTGACCACAGGAATCTGACGGACCTTCCGCGCTTGTTTTTCTTGCTTTATCTGTCGGATTGTGTTTTAAAATAGAAAAAAAGACCGGTACAGAAGACTGCCGGAAGCATGCCATGCGGAAGGAGGGAGACACCATGATACGCAAAGCACGACCCGAAGACCTGGACGCCGTGGTAGCCGTCTACGACGAGATCCTGACCGCCGAGGAGGCGGGGCTCAGCTGCACCGGCTGGATACGCGGCCTGTATCCCGACCGCTCCGTTGCCGGGAAGGCGCTGGCACGGGACGACCTCTTCGTCATCGAGGAGGATGGCTGCATCCTCGGCTCCGGGATCATCAATCACTTTCAGGGGCCTGAGTATGCATCGGCACCGTGGGAGCATGAGGCGGATCCCGATCATGTGTGCGTGCTGCACACGCTCACCGTCTCTCCACGCGCCGGCGGGAGAGGACTGGGGAGACAGTTTGTCGCCTTCTATGAGGCATACGCAAAAAAGAATGGCTGCCGGGAGCTGCGCATCGACACGAACGAGCGGAACCGGACCGCAAGGGCCATGTACGCAAAACTCGGCTACAAGGAGATCTGCATCGTTCCGACGGTGTTCAACGGAATCACGAATGTCCGGATGGTGATCATGGAAAAATACCTCGAAGAATAAAAACAGGGCACCCCGGAAGGAATGCCCTTTGTGTTGCTGTATTTGGTTTACATAATTTCATAAACAGCCCTGTTTTTTTCTTGTGCAGGCGGTCCGAATCATGCTATACTTCGTATAAACAGACAGACTTCATAAAAAACTTAACAGGAGGAAATACAATGGATAACATGAACAAACTCAGCGACAGCCAGCTGGAAGGCGTTGCCGGCGGCATGATCACCGAGGACGAGGCCGTTGCGGCGGCTCTCGCACACGTGAAGGCCGGACAGGATCAGGTGGAATTCATGAAGAGAGTTGAGCTTGACTACGAGCACGGCCGCAAGATCTACGAGATCGAGTTCTACATGGGCGGCTTCGAGTACGAGTTCGATATCGACGCGGAGACCGGCAGGGTCATCAAGTGCAAGAAGGAACGCGACTGATCCGGTAAAGGCAGAAGCGGTTCCGGGCATTTCGAAAACCGAACGGCAAAAAGGGTGGGGAAGTTTCCCCGCCTTTGCTTTTTCCGCTGTTTTTCCCTTTTGTGGTTGTCGCCCGTTTCCATCGATGGTATACTTAACTTTAAAAGAAATGCATGATGAAAAGAAATGCATGATGCCGATCCCGCTGACTTAGCACAGAGGAAAGGAAACCATATGGAAGGTATACAGACAAAGCGCATCCGGAAGCCGATGATCCGCCTCATCGCTCTTGCCTGCGCGGTGCTCCTGATCAGCGCCGTGCTTCTCCCTGCCGCCGCGGATGCCAGCGAAGTGAAGACGGTCCGCGTGGGATATTACGAGAACGAGGTCTTTCAGGAAGGCGCCGCGGAAGGCGCGGTGAAGACCGGCTATGCCTACGAGTATTACCGCAAGCTCTCGGAATACACGGGCTGGAAATATGAATATGTTTACGGCGGCTTCGGCGAGCTGTACCAGATGCTGCTGGACGGGGACGTCGATCTGCTGGCCGGGCTTGCCTGGCGTGAAGACCGCGACGACATCATCGGCTACCCGGAAGCCGTCATGGGCAGCGAATCCTATTACCTCGTCAAACGCAGCGGGAACGATTCCGTCACCGCCGACCCGGCGACCTTGAACGGATGCAGGATCGGCGTTCTGGAAAGCGCCATGGTCAGCGTGCTGCAGCGCTATCTCGATGACCACAATGTGACGGCGGAAGTCGTCGCGTTTCCGGAGCATTCCGAGCTTTTCGCCTCCTTTGATTCCGGCGCGGTGGATGTCCTTGCCGCCGAGAGCGACGGCGCCTACGGCAAGGACGATTACGAGGTGCTCTCCATATTCGGCGCGTCGGATTATTATCTGTGCGTCAACAAAAACCGGCCGGACCTGCTGGCGGAGCTCAATTCCGCCCAGGCGCTCCTGGCGGCGGAGGAACCCAATTTCCTGAACAACCTCCGCGCGAAGTACTATTCCGTGAGCGTCACGTCGCGGGCCTTCTCCAGCTCGGAACGGGAATGGATGAACACCCATTCCTCTCTCCATATCGGATATCTGGAAAACTACCTTCCCTATAGCGCCACGGACGCGGACGGAAACGTCACCGGCATCCTCCGGGATATGATACCGCAGATGATGAATGCGCTCGGCATCCCGGAGATCGAGGTGAGCTACACCGGCTATAAAAGCTATGACGACATGGTCGCCGACATGAGCGCCGGCGCGATCGATGCGGCATTCCCCGTCGGAGGCGGCCTGTATTATTCCGAGGAAAACGGCATCTATCAGTCGAACCCCGTGGTCTCGGCGCCCACCGCGCTGATCTACCGCGCACCGTTCAGCGAGGAGACCACGGCCCGCTTCGCCGTGAACGAAAACAACCGCATGCAGTATTACTATGTGCGGACGAATTATCCGAACGCGGAAGTCCTTTTCTGCTCCTCGATCGAGGACAGCCTCGCCGCCGTGCAGGCGGGCAAAGCCGGCTGCACCACGCTCAACGGGCTCCGGGCGAACGATATCCTGAAAAACCGGGAATACGGGGATCTGTCCCTCCGCCAGTCGATCTATAATGACGACAGCTGCTTCGGCGTGGAGATCGGCAACGAGGGCCTGCTGAAGCTGCTCAACCGCGGCATCAGCATCCTCGGCAGCGATTACGCGCAGAACATCTCCTACCGCTATACGGGCGAGCTTTATTCCTACGGCCTGCTTGATGCGCTCGCAGACCACATGGCCCTGTTCGGATCGGTGCTGCTGGCGCTCGCCGCGCTGATCGTTGTTCTTCTCATCAGGAGGATAAAAAGAGTCAGGAAGGAAGTCGCCGAAAAGGAAGCGGTCAGGCTGGAGATGGAGGCGAAAAACGCCGCGCTTTCCGAAAGCGAGAGAGCCCTTTCCGAGGCGCTGGCCACGGCGGAGCAGGCAAGCCGCGCCAAGTCGGTCTTTCTCAACAACATGTCCCATGACATACGCACACCGATGAACGCCATCGTGGGCTTTACGACGCTTGCCGCCAACAATATCGACAACCGGGAACTGGTGCAGGATTACCTCGGGAAGATCTCCCTTTCCAGCAACCACCTGCTGTCGCTCATCAACGAAGTGCTCGAGATGAGCCGCATCGAAAGCGGAAAGGTCACCCTGGAAGAGGGCAGCGTGCATCTGCCCGACGTGATCAGTGACCTGAAGGCCATCGTCCAGCCCGCCGTCAGCTCCGGAAAGCTCGACCTTACGGTGGACACGGAGGGCGTCGTGCACGAGGACATCGTCACGGACAGGCTCCGGCTGGAACAGGTGCTGCTGAACATCCTCTCGAACGCCGTGAAGTTCACCCCCGAAGGCGGTGCCATCCGCTTCAGCATGAAGGAGAAGCCCTCCTCCGCCGAGGATACGGCCGTGTATGAGTTCCGCATCCGGGACAGCGGCATCGGCATGAGCGAGGAGTTCCGCAAGACGATCTTCGATGCCTTCACCCGCGAGCGGACCAGCACGGTGAGCGGCATCCAGGGAAGCGGCCTCGGTATGGCGATTACCAGGAACATCGTGGATATGATGGGCGGAAAGATTAGCGTCGAGTCGGAGGAAGGCAAAGGCAGCGAATTTACCGTTGAGCTGCCCTGCAGGATCAGTGCCGGATCTGATGAATCCGAGCCGCCTGCCGCGGACGAAGCAGCAGCGCCCGCCGCCTCCGGGGAGGAGGAGCCGCTGCCGGACTTCAGCGGAAAGCGCATCCTTCTGGCGGAAGACAATGAGATGAACCGGATGATCGCCGAAGCGATCCTCTCCGAGACCGGCGTCGCCATCGATATGGCCTTCGACGGCACCGAAGCGGTCGAAAAGGTCGCCGAAGCGCCTGCCGGGACTTACGACGTCATCCTCATGGACATCCAGATGCCCAGGATGGACGGCTATGAGGCGGCCAAGCGGATCCGTGCGCTGGACGATGCGCAGAAGGCCGGGATACCCATCGTGGCTGTCACGGCCAACGCCTTTGAAGAGGACAGGAAGATCGCGCTGGAGGCCGGCATGAACGGCCATCTGGCAAAACCCTACGATGTCCCCGCCATGATGGAGACGCTGAAGCAGCTGCTGAACGGATAAGCGCACCGAAATTATGTAAACCAAATACGGTATCAGAAAAAGGAGTACCCGCTTGTCGGGCGCTCCTTTTTTTGCCTTCACTCGGTTGACATAATATTCCGTTCTTCCTTGCGTGTTATACCGGACCGGCGGGAAGCTCTTGACAATCCGGCTGCTTGGAGACTATAATCGGATCGACCTATAAAGAGTGCGCTAGGGACAAGCCCGCTGACCGCACGACAACCTGCCGGATACGGTAAGGTGCCAAAGCTTGAACGATAGGCTGAACCGAATGTTCCAGGACAGTCTGTCGCGACGATAGGCTGTCTTTTGTTCTCTTTATGGGATCCTGTATTTTATAAGGAGAAGAAAAACATGATCCGGATCATTCGGGAAGACAAACACAGCTGGTACGGGGACGTGTATGTCTCGGACTGGCTCGCGGGCGTCATGGTAAACGACCGGGAACTGGGAGGAAACGTGCTGAAGGCGGTGGAGCGGTTCCGGGCCGATGACTTCGGCCTGATCTGCGGCTTCGACAAAATGCACACGAACGACTGGTATTTCGGAGGGGATTTCATCGGCCGCTATTCCGTGGGGAAATGGAACAAAGGGGCGCAGATCAACGGGCAGGAGATGCGCATCAACATGGCGGAGCTGTACATAAAGATCCGCACCTATGAGGGAAACACCTATGTCCTCGCCGACTCGGAATGGGACTGGCTGATCCGGGAGGAAGAGAAAGTGGAGTGACGGAGCGACCTCAACGCCGGGAAGACGAAAAAAAAGAAAAAAGGGCTGACCCATCAGAAGGGCCGGCCCGCTTCTTTTTTGCCGCTTTATTTCGCTTTCAGGGTGTCTTTTTCTCTGTCTCGGATTCTATCAGGTTGTTGAACAGGAACCCGAGAGCCGAACATATGGCTCCGAAAACAAGGAGCCAGCCGGATATTTTCTTCATCGTTTCTCACCTCTGATCGAAAGGATCCGTTTTTTTAGTATAGCATCCCGCGCGGGAAAGGACTGCGGCCGCTCAGTCGGCGGCAACGAGGACGCTCATGGTCTCATACACATACTGCGTAACATATTCCACGAAGACCGGCTTGAGCGAGTAAACAGACGGCCGCAGGACATATTCGTACTCCGTCAGGAGCAGGTCGTCCTGCATCACATCGGACCGGAAGGTCATGGACGTTCCGTCCGGGAAGACGTTCAGATCCTCGTTGGAGGCGGCTCCTTCGATCCCGCCCCCGTCGGTTTCCGTCCAGGTGAAGGCGGTCCTGGTCTTTCCGTTGCGGGCGACGGCGAGCAGGCCGTCCTCCCCGTATTCATATTCCGTCCGCTCCGTCTTGCCGTCCGTCACCGTCTCATAGCCGGTCATGCGGCCGAGATCATCGTAGCTGTAGGTGAAGTCCGTCTCAACGGGTTTCCGGCCGCCCATGCCCTTGTAATCCATCGCCCCGTGCTGGAACATGTGGGCGGAGACCATGCGGTTTTCCGCATCATACTGCATCTCGAGGGAAAGGATGGCTTTCAGTCTCTCGTTGCCCCATTGATCCGTTCCTTCCACGATCCGGTAGCCGGGCTCCTTCTCCGTCTGGGGCGCCTCGTTCGTAAAGCCCCATTTCCGCTCCATCTTCACGGGGTTTCCGGCGGCGTCGAAGCTCCACCGGTAATCCATCACGCCGATGGTGCCCACCGTGAGCCCGCCGTTCCCGTCGTCCTTGGTGCTGTGGATGTTCTCGATGTGATATACGGTCTGGCGGCCGCCCTCGTCAAATTCGTCGTAACGCACGAGCGGGACCTCAAAGGTATAGATCGTGTCGTAGAAAGGGTAGGCGTAGGTCCGGATGATCTGACGGAACAGGCTGCCGTCCTCCCGGTACTCGAACGTGGTTTCCGCGACCTTGAAGCCGTTCTCATCGGCGATGCGCTCCCCCCGGACGGGGATGCCGTTTTCAAAATACACGGTCTCCGTGGTGTTCCAGATCTCGTCCGATTTGTTCGGCTTGATCTGCCCGCCGTTCCGGGAGGCCGAAACGAGCTCGCCGCCCTCGTTCAATACGGCCTCGGCATTTCCGCTCTCAATGTCCCGCAGCCAACCGCAGAGGGGCTCGCTCTGGTAGCTGACCGACTCCCCGGTCGGGTTGCCGTATTCGTCATAGTGATAGGTGGTGATCCGCTCGCCGCTGTGCGTGACCGGGCCGACGAGGCTCTTGTGCCAGATCCCGAAGCCCGCTTCCGTCTTTTCGGCAAGGAGCGTGACCTCTTTCGTCTCCGGCTCCGGGGTCGGGGCGGGTGCGGCCGCCTCCGTCGCCTCTGCCGCTGCTGCGGCTGCCGGCGCTTCCGGGGCGGGGGCGCTCTCCGCGGCCTGCGGGGCTGCACCGCCGCAGGCGCTCATCGTCAGCAGCAGCGCCAGCGTCAGGAGCAGAAAAACGCTTTTCCGGATCGTATTCATCATTCGCCACCTGCTTTGCTTTTTTCTTTGGATTATAGCATCTGTAAAGCGGGCAGGTCAACACAGCCGGTGCTTCGGATTGCGGTTCACATTCGGCGGGGACTGTGGTATAGTATGTTGGAACGGTAACGGCAGATCCGGATCGGGATCCTCCGTCATTCCGTTCATTCCGTTCCCCGGCCTTCGAGCTGATCTCCGCCAGCGGCACGTTCTATCTGGCAGGCTGAGGAGCGAAAACCGAAAAGGAATGTCCTTATGAGCAAAGTGAACTGCAAAAACTGCGGGTCGGTCTTCGACGGCACGCTGAGCTACTGCCCGTACTGCGGCACCATGAACAAAAGAGGCGCCTACGCCGAATTCCGGATGAAAGTCTCTTCGCTGATCGACTCCATGTTCGGTCTGAAGGATAACGTGGAGCAGTCGGTCAGCCGGATCATCCTGTCTTCTTTTCTGCGTGCCCTGGTCTTCATCGCTGTCATCATCGGGCTCGCTTTCGTCTTCTCCCGCACGGCACAGGTCAATTATTACAACGACCCGGAATACGACCGGAAGGCCTACGAAGAGATCGTGTGGATGGAGGAGAACATCGACAGGCTCAACGAAGCTTATGAGCGCGGGGATTATAAGACGGTGGAAAAGCTGTATTACGAGCAGCCCGATGCCGTCCGGAACTGGTCCTGCTATTATTCCTATACCCTGAAATACGCCTATCAGAAGATCGAAGCAACGGACCGTTTTGACGTGTACGTATTCCAGAACATGCTGCATTTCATCTTCATGCCGGAGTATTTCACCGGATATAACGGCATGAGCCGGGTGGACAGGGACGAGTATGCCGGGATGCGGGATGCTCTGCTCGCGGAGCTGGAAGCAAAAGGATACTCCCTTTCCGAGGTCGAAGAGATCTATGACAGGTGTTCGGATTCCTATGGCTATGTGGATTCCGGGATGCTGAAGGAATACATAAAGGAGGGCTGACATGGTCAACTGCAAAAACTGCGGCGCACCGCTCACCCTTAACAGCGCCTACTGCCCATACTGCGGCACGCACAACCCCGAGGCGCATGAACACCTGAAAAAGCTTCAGCAGCTGGATGCGCAGTTCGAAAATGCCAGCCGCGAAGTCGCCACCGAGGTCAAAAAAAGCAAAAAGGGCTACGGGATCCTGCTCATCATCGTGATGCTGCTCCTGGCAAACCTTGTGGTCTTTGTGCTGAATTTCGCAAGCTATGAAATTGCCGACCGGATCATTGCCGGCAGGATGTCAGATACCCGGATCAAAGCCAAGCTGGATGAATTCCTCGAAGCGGGCGACTACATCGAACTGGACCTTTTCATGGATAAGTTTTCCCTCTCCTACAGCGACTACGAAGATTACCACAAAATCTCCTATCTGGCGGACTATCAGAACCGCATGATCGACAGCATGACCCAGTATCTCTACGGCACCGATAACTACGGGGATCCTCTTGTCCGGACCTGCCAGGCCATCGTGGACTATGAGGACGAATATGCCCGGCTCATCAAACGGGACAACAGCGAAACAGTCCTGTTCCATATGGAGAAGATCAATACCGAGGTGAACGGGTTCCTCAAAAACTATCTGGGACTTACGGATGAAGACATAGCCGGGATAAAGGATATGAACGAATCCTCGCTCCTGATCCTTGTGAATGAGAGGCTGCGCAATGAAAACTAAAAGAAGCAGATGGATCGGTTTTGCGAGGATCATCGCGATCCTGCTGATGGTCGTCCTTTTCATCAACAGTTTCGTGCTGTTCAGGCAGATCCGGAGCTACGTCATGAACGGCTCGAAAAGCACGGGCCTGAGCACCATGAACGAATACTTCGACCAGGGCAATTATCAGAAGATCTTTACCGCCGCCTTCGTCAATGAATATGCCGACGACGAGCTTGCCGTGGATGTCTCCCAGTACGAGGCCTTCGGCCGCTGGTACCGTGCCTACGTCAGGGCCCGGAGCCTGAACGACAACACAGAATATCTGCAGCAGATGGAGAAAGAAAAGTCCGGTATCTCCTGGAAGAAGATACTGGATGTGATCAACGTTCTGGAGGAAGATCTGGATCGATGAGCTCCTTTATACGGAAAAGAAACACCCTCTCATTCGGGAGGGTGTTTCTTTATGGGAATTGTCATTCTGAGCGAAGCGAAGCGGAGTCGAAGAATCTTTCCCCGAGATCCCTCGGCAAGCTCGGGATGACAGAGGGCTCAGGATGACAAGGTATGTCACGGCGCGGGGTCGGGGGGAGGCCAGCTCGTGTTTGCCTGCGCCTCCGGGACCTTCACATACCAGCGGCCGAACTTGCCGAGGAAGTGCTCCTCGGTGCGCTGCAGATAGAGATAGCGGACCTCGCCCTGGATCTGGACGGTGTACCGGTCGCAGAAGCAGCCGCTTATGCTCTCCCGACCGGGGAGCCAGTCGATCATCCGCTGGATATAGTAGACCTTTCCGTTCCGCCACTGGATGCTCCGCGGGCGCACGTAGCCGTCGGTGGTGAAATCCGCGTTCACGTCCACATAGACGGGCTTGTAGACGGGCTCTTTCTTGATCATGACTGCTGGCTCCTTTCAGGCTGCGCATCCCTCACGCCGGTCCTGTGCCGGGGCCCTCCGCGGAGAAGAATTCGGAGAGGGACATGCCCAGCGCGGCACAGATCTGCTCCACGGTGGCGATGCTGAGCTGCGTGCCCCTCGCCGCCGCCACCCGCAGCGTGGATTCGTTCAGACCGCTGAGGCGGGCAAGCTCCGCAGCGGACAGACCGCGCTCCTTCATGAGGGCGGTCACTCTGGCTGTCGTATCGAACATGGCGGGGACCTCCTTTCCCTGTGCATTTAATTATAAACAGGGTCACTGTCCGATAAAACGGACAGTTTCCGGAGCGGCCCCGGCAGGTCCGGGAGACGACTTTTTCCCCCACGGAAATACAAGATCGGGGAAAATAGTTTCCTAATAAGTGACAAATGTGCGCTTGACTTCTCTTGATAGGATAATTATACTATAAGCATGATCGATATGCAAGAGGCAATTTTGAAGACAGAATTTGAAGAAGAGGAGGACGACGATGAAGAGTTTTGACGTGCACTGTCCGGCCTGCTCGCACTATCTGTGCCGGGTGGAACCGGAGGTGCTGGAGATGACCGCCTGCTGTTCCTGCTGCGGGAACCGGATGACGGTGCGGAAGCTCAGCAGCCGGCATTACGTGATCGGCTGGGAAGGGGATCCCGGCGCAATGAGATTGCTGCCGGACAGAAGGGATATAAGATCCCTCAGCAGGCTGGGGATGACAGCGATGCGGGCCGCCGGGGAGTCGGTCCCTACACAGGGTAAGGCATGAGCGCGGACGGAAATGCCATGTTTTGTTGATATGTGCCTGCAGATGTGGTATGGTTTCAGCATGAGGCAAAAAAGATAATACACGGAAAGAGACAGGAAATACGGCAAGTCTGAAAAGGGAGAGGGCATGAAGAGAAAGAAGCTGTTTCTGATCCTGCAGTCCGTAGTGTGTGTGCTGGGGGCACTGGCGCTGATCGTCGCCGTGCTCCTCGTATACCGCGCGGGCTCGGAGGCGCACGCCCTCGATCCGCTGACGCCTGTCTTCTCGCAGCATATCGTGGGGGAGAGCCTGAAGCTCGCGGCGCCGCTGCTGTTCATCGGCCTGTGCATGACGGCGGTGGGGCTGCTGCTGGGCGTGCAGGATGAGAAGGGCCTCGGCCCCGTGAAAGGCGGAAAGGTCGAAAACAGGGCTCCCGGCGGGAAAACACTGCGGACGGTCCTGCTGATTGCGGCCGCTGTGCTGCTGATCGCGGGGATCCTCAACGGGAGCGCACGGGACGTGTTCGTCAAGGCGGCAAAGATCTGTACGGAGTGTGTGGGCCTTGGATAACGCGGATGTGAAGACCGGCCGGCTGCAGTCCGTCCGGCCAATGACGAGAAAACTGATCCAGCTCTACAGCGCTCTGCTCCATAACGCGCATCTGCGGGGCTTTATCGACGGCGGGATCTATACCGGAGCGGCCAAATACGCCTGTGTTCCGGGCCTCAACTGCTATTCCTGTCCCGGGGCAGTGGGCTCCTGTCCGCTCGGGGCGCTGCAGAACGCGCTCGCCTCGACGGGGCACCGGGCCGGCTGGTACGTGCTGGGTATCCTCCTGCTCTTCGGCACGGTCCTCGGCCGCACCGTCTGCGGCTGGCTCTGCCCGATGGGCCTGATCCAGGAGCTCCTGCACAGGATCCCGACTTACAAGATAAAAAAGAGCCGCGTCACGCGGCTGCTGTCGTATCTGAAATATGTGCTGCTGGCCGTGTTCGTGATCGCGGTCCCGCTGTGGGCCGGTCTGAAGAGCGGCCTGCCGCTGCCGGCCTTCTGCAAATACATCTGCCCGGCCGGAACGCTCGAGGGTGCGGTTGGCCTGCTGGCCAACGAGAGGAACAGGGATCTGTTCGGCCTGCTGGGCGTGTTCTTCACAAGGAAGTTCGTGATCATGGTGATCATCGGTTTCGCCTGCATCTTCTGCTACCGCAGCTTCTGCCGCTTTCTCTGTCCACTCGGCGCGCTTTACGGTCTGTTCGACCGCTTCTGCCTCACGGGCGTGAAGGTGGATACGGGCAGATGCACCGGCTGCGGAAATTGCGTGCGGCACTGCGGCATGGACGTCAAGCGCGTGGGGGACCACGAGTGCATCAGCTGCGGCAGGTGCATGGACGTCTGCCCCGAGAAGGCCATCTCGCTCAAGGCCGGAAAGCTCACGCTCATGGCCCCGGAGGGGACCTTCGGCGAGGAGGAGACAAAGAAGCGGAAGAAGGCCGGACGCATCGCGTGGGCCGTCGCCCTGGCCGTGCTGTGCCTCGCGCTGCTGTGGTTCAACTTCCTCGATCCCTCCGCATGAGGCTTGCCGGCGCCCGCCGCGAATAAAAAAAGACTGCCGTCCTTCGGGGCGGCAGTTTTTCGTTATTTTCCGTTCCGGAAGAGTTTTCTTCGCCGGAGATAGTAGACCAGAATCAGGATCCGCAGGACGAAGCGGACGCCGATAAGCAGCAGATAGGCGGTCACGAAGCGGTCCGCATAGTGGCTGTAGTCCGTGAATAAAAAGGCGCTGACGCCCGCGAGCAGGAACACCAGCCGCTTGGCGGTGCAAAGGCGGTATTCCCGCATGGAAAGCTCCTTCCGAAACAGGAAAATGAAGAAGGAGAGCACAAGGCCGATCACCGCGAAGCCGAGGCCGAACACGTCCCCGTTGGCGAGGTTGAAGCGGCCGCGGTACATGAGGAAGAAGCCAACGATCCAGAAAGCGTAGACGAACATCTCGATGACGGGCCAGATGCGCGAGAGGAACCAATGGAGCCGGAGACCCGGCGGCAGAGGCTGCATTTCGCCTGCTGCGGGCGTGCCGTTCGCGGACTGTTTCTCATTGCTCATGTGCTGCGAGTCTCCTTTCCTGTATGGTATCTGCCGCTCCCATAGTACCACAGTTCCCGCCTTCTGCATAGTGCGGCATCCGTCGATCGACACCCTGTTGAAAATTATGTCAACAATGTTGAATAGTGCATTAAAAAGGAGCTTGAAACTGCACGGGATAACGCATTGTCAACCGAATGATGGTAACTGAAATATGTATAGTAAAATATGTTAATGATATTATGACAAATAAATTATGTATAGGAAATTATGGTGAGTAAATTATGTGAATGAAAAGGAAAGAGCGGCCGCAGCGCGCGGGCATAAAAAAGGCGGGCCCCTCAGCGGGACCCGCATAAATTCCTTCAGGAAACGGCGCGCTTATTTTGCCTTATATTCCTTCCAGGCCTTGTCGAGCTTGAAGGCGCTGGAAACGGCGTAGATGCCTGCTATCACGATCACGATCCCTAAGGGCCTGCCGTATACGATGAGCCCGTATACAACATTGATAACGGAATAGACGAGAAGAATGATGGCGCAGACCTTGCTCTGCTTCAGATGGATAAGCAGTCCGAGCACCAGCAGGATGACGACATCCACAAAGGACATCATGCTTCCGCCGTTATTTGCGCTGATGATGGCTGCAAGCAGCGTGATCCCGGCGCTGACATAGCAGATGATGCCGCTGGCCCGGATCTGTTTCTTCAGAGGGGCGTTTTCGGGCAGATCGACAAATTCCTTCTTTGTGGCCACTTTGGGCGCGTAGGGGGCATAGGGGCTCTCCGCGGCATAGGCCGGATAGACCGGGCTTTCGGCTGCGGGCTCCGGCTGGGGCGAAGCGGCCGCCTGGCTGATCTGCGAGCCGCAGGAGGTGCAGAATTTCGCGCCGTCGTCGTTGAAAGCACCGCACGTTTCGCACTGTTTCATGGGTGATCATCCTTTCTGTATAATTTGTCGCTTTGGTTTACATAATGTTATGAGGATCGCCCTCAGGACTCCTTCCATGCCGGGTCGTCCAGCAGGCGCTGATAGAGGCCGGTCTGCTTGCCGGTCTTGTCCTTGAGCGTGAGCAGGGTGGCGAAGTGGTACCAGTTGCCGTTCTCGTCGCGCAAGTGTGTCTCCTCCGCGAACTGTTCGTACTGGCTGAAGGCGGCGATCTCGTTGCGCCAGCAGTAGGTGTAGCTCTGCGCGCGTCCGTCGGCGCCGAAGCAGATGCGGAAGATCTCCCGGTCTGCGGCCTTCGCGGAGCCTGTCTCAAGGCTTTCGCCCCAGACGGAAAGCGTGTAGATGTTCGCGCCTTCGCCGCTCCGCGGGAAGGTGACCCGCTCCACGGTATGCCCGCCGAGGGCGAGAGTGTCGGTGTAGTTCTTCTTTGCGGCCAGATCGGTGTACATGTCGTTCCTGCCGGGGACGATCCGCCGTTCCACCGAGAGCACGTCGTCCGTGTAGGCGACCTCGCGGGTGACCGCGGCCTTCCCCTCGGCGTTCTGCCGGGTAATCGTCGCAAGCCTTCCGTCCGGCAGATAGACGAACTCGTAGCTGAACTCATATACCCCCTTGGAAAGCGACCGCACATACAGGATCTCGCGTGTCTCGGGATCGAAGCTGAGCAGGAGGGACTTGCTGCCGCCCGAATAGGTGAAAACGAGCTCCTGATCGCTGCTCGCGCCGACGGCGGCGGTCTGTCCGGTCCCGGTCTCCGGGGGAGTTCCCTCCGGCGGCGTTTCGTCCGGTTCCTGTTCCTCCGGCGGCAGCGTATCGGCCTCCGGCGGGGCTGTGTCCGCCGGTGCGGGGGTCGGCGTCGGAGTTGGCTTAGGCGTCGGGGCGGGCGGGGGCAAAGGGGTCGCTTCGGGGCTTGCGGTCGCGGCGGGAGTTGGTTTCGGCGTGGGCTTGGGCGGCGTGGGGATCGGCTTGTAAAGGCTCAGGAAAATGCTTCCGAGGATGAACAGCGCCGCCACGGAGATCAGGATGCCGGTGTGCTTCCGCTTCACAACGGCCTTCGCCTCTTCCTCCGGGTGGCTTACCTGCGGCCGGGAGATGCCGCACCGGTAGCAGTATTCCAGCTCGCTGCTGTTCTCCGTCCCGCAGTAGCGGCACTTCCATACGGTCTCCACCGTCTCTCCGGCCTTGGGCTTTACCGAGCGGGGCCTTTCGCTGCCGCAGCCGATACAGTACCGGTATTGATCGGGATTTTCCTTCCCGCATTTTTCACATTTCCACATGGCGCATCCCTCTCGCGCATCATAGTCTCCGTGCCGCCGGAACCGCAGAAACATGCCTGTCTGAATGCCTGAGTCGAATACTTAAAAACATAATACCATAAGCGCCGGAAAAAAACAGAGGAAATTTGCGCTTATATGCCGTTTTTACGGGGATCCGCGGCCGGGAGCGGGAAAAAGACGCGCATGCTTCCGGGAAGGCTCGACAAGCGCGTCAGTTTGGTATAGAATAAGAAAACACTATCAGCATGGAAAGCCGGACCGGAGGGAGATCCCGCCGGCCGCGGTTTCCGGAGGTCGGAAATGAAAAGGATCATATGCCTGCTGCTCGTCGCCGCGCTCGTGCTCAGTCTGGCGGGCTGCGGGATGGTTAGCGACAGGGTGCTCGCCGTGGAGAAGGCCATAGACGAGATCGGCGAGGTCACCCTCGAGAGCGCGGACAGGATCGCCGAGGCGCGGAAAGCCTTCGACAGACTGCCCGAAAAGGAAAAGAAGAACGTCTCCAACGCCCGCAAGCTCGTTGCGGCCGAGGAGGAACTGCAGGACCTGAAGAACAACGGGACCGTCACGGAGCTGATCGATGCGCTCTGGGCGCTCCGGGACATCATCCCCGCCTCGGCGGAGGAGATCGAAAAGCTGCAGGCCCGCCTCGACGAGCTCCCGCAGAAGCTGCGCGACCGGGTGAACAACAGCGGCCGGCTGGAGGACGCGCGGGAGGTCCTCGCCGTGTCGGAGACGATCGAGGCCCTCGGCGACATCCTGCCCGCCCTGAAGGAGGTCCCCGCCAGGCTGAAAGAGGCCGGGGAGGAGAGCCTCGCGGACGTGCCGGAGATCCTGGCCGGGGCGAAGGAGAGCATCGACGAGGCGCTTTCCGCCTTTGACGCTCTCGATCCGGAGCTGCAGCGGATGCTGGGCAACAGCACCCTCCTGGAGGATGCCAAGGACTGGTATCAGGCCGCGCAGTACGCCGTGGCGGAGAAGCACTTCGGCGAATGGGAGATGGAGAAGGCCCTGGAGCTTTACCGTCAGTTCCCGGAGGACTATAAGGAGACCGCTTCGCGGATCGCTTCCGCGGAGAACTTCCTGAACTGGCAGGCCGCGCGGGCGGATCTGCCGGGCAAATGGGTCTGGGACGGCCAGACTTCCGCGGGATCCGACGGCAAGACCTATCGGGCGGATTTCCCGGAGCTCACCATCCGCGAGCTTCAGCCGGACGATGCCTTCGCCGGCATTCGCTTCCGGGAGAAGCGGCTGCTGTATGTGGAGCTCGTGCCCGGGACGCTGAAGAAGGCGGAGCTGAGCCAGACGGTGCTGAACAAGCTGCATGAGCTCCGGCCGAAGTCCTTCACGGCGGCGAACATCGAGAGCTATCTCCACCTGGACGACCATCTGGACGGCGGCCGCCAGGTCTACAGCGGGGACATCCCCACCGATACCGGCCCCTGGGAAGGCGCCCGCCTCGTTCTGCACGGCGGCATCCACACCCATGGGACCTCCGGCGGCAGCAGCTGGGACCACCTGCTCCAGATGACCATCACCCTGCAGGAGGACGGCCGGCTGCGCGTGGAGTACTACGTGCGCGACCGCGACAAGGTGACCGACCCGAACGCCCTTCCCGCCATGGCCGAGACGGTGGTCTTCTACTACGACAAAAAGTGACCGGCCTGCAGCCGCACAGAGAATACGGAAACAGACACAAGGGCAGAGGATCGCTCCTCGGCCCTTGGTTTTTGCCCCCCGTTTGGTTTACATAACACAGATCAGGCCGCCTGCGGAGAAATGCGGGAAAGGGGTGATTTTTCTTGCGTTCGGATACCGGCCTTGCTATAATGATAAAGCATTAAATTATTGCGTTCACGGAGGCCGCCGAAATGAAAAAGAAGATAGCCGTACTGCTGATGCTCGTCATCCTTGTTGGCCTGCTCGCGGGCTGCGGGGGAAAATTGAGCGGGACCTATGTGCCCGTGGATGATTACTACTCCGAATACGATGCCCTTACGTTCAAAGGAAACAAGGTCACGTTCACCACCTGGGGCTTTGATACGTCCGGCACGTACAAGATCAAGGGCGATCAGATCACCTTAAAAGCCAATTTTTATGGCTATGAGGCCGAAGAGACCTTGAGCTTCAGCAAGAAAGGCAAGTCCATCTTCATCGACGGCGAGGAATATGTCAGAGGCAAGAAGCCGGACAGCATTTCGGCAGTTGAGGCTGTCGGTGCCATTACCGGCGTCTCCTCGCAGATCAACAGGGCAAAACGCACCGCCACCACCCTCCTTGTCATCTTTCTCGTGGTGCTTCCGATCATTGCGATCGCCGTGCTCGTGCTGATGCGCAAGAAGATCCCCTGGGTGGATTCCACGGTCGACAAGGTCTGCGCATGGGCGAAAAAGACCTTCAACAAAGTGGCGGATCCCGAAACGAGAGCGCATATAAAGGAAGGCGCGGCGAAGGTCGGCAATAAGGTCTCCGTCGGCGCCGGAAAAGCGGCCGCAAAGGTCTCCTCCGGCGTAGCGTCCGGCACCGCCGCCTTCAAGGCGGAAATAGCAAAGAGGCAGGCCGCGAAGGGCTGGAAGTGCCCGAACTGCGGAACGTCCAACAGCCCCCAGAGCCGCTTCTGCACCAACTGCGGCACCGAAAAACCGGCGGACGTGCAGCCGGTACCGGTGACCGTGGCCACGGAGGTCGAGGAATTCCCGGAGGAACACCGTCCCGCCCAGGCCGCTCCCGCCCAGCCGAAGGGACCGGCCCAGGCCCCGGTGGACAGTACGGACAGTTCCCGGCTGCCTCCCGCGAGACGTTCCGTCACCGAGGATCGCTGCTGCGTCTGCGGCAAGCCGCTCGACGAGGAGCAGGTGAAGCTGTTCGACCATCCCTACGGCGTGGAGGCCCGCCTGTGCAAGAAGTGCCACACGGCCATGTTCATCCTCGCCTCCGGGACCGACATGAATCAGTTCAACAATGCGAACAGATACCTCAAGCACTATATCGCCACGGCGGACCCGGTGGTGGAAAAGAGCCTGAACAAGTTCATCAGCAAGGCCGAGGCGCGTATCTACAACGACATGATGGGAGAATAAGCTCCCGTCCCATAGAAAACACACAGGGCAGAGGAACGTTCCTCTGCCCTTGTTCTTTCTGCGTGTGGTTTACATAATTCAAAAACGCCCGGAGGCCGCCGCGGCTTCATCTGCCGGCGAGATACTCGTCGGCGCTGTCGCTCAGCTTTGTCAGCCGCTCGGCGATCAGCGGATCCACGCCGCCCAGACGCGAACGCACAAAGGCCTGCGCCTGACGGATCTCCTGCGCATCCTCGCCGGAGCGGAGGATGTTCAGCTGCCCGTAGCACCCGGGATCCACGCGGGACTCGCGCCCGTCCTTCGCCCGGAGGAACACCTTGAAGTCCTCTCCCAGCACCTGCCCGCAGATGCAGCAGCGCGTGTCGGAGAAGGCGGGGAGCGGCGCGGCGGCCGGCGGACGGCCCGCGGTGTGGGCGGGAGCAGCCGTGCTTTTCGCCGCCGTGGCCCGTTCCGCCTGCCGGACGGGGCGAGCCGCCTTCGCGCGCTCTTTCCGGCTCCTGCGCGTCAGCAGGATGATGAGCAGCGCGATCAGCGCGGCAAGGAGGAACACGATAAGCAGGATCAGCAGCAGGTGCTGGCGCAGACCTGCGGCAAGGCGCCCGATCCGTGCGGCAAAGCCGCCCTTTTCAGCCTTTGCGCCGCCTGTGGTTTCCGTGCTCCCGCTTCCGGCCGGGGCAGAGTCGGTGCTCGCAGAGGAGCCTGTGTCCGGACTGCCGCCCGGAACAGCGGAGCCGTCCTGCCCGGAGCCCGTTCCGCCGCTGGCTGCACCGCCGGCTGTCCGCCCGCCGCCCGCGCTGAGGTCCCAGGACGGCACGTTCACGCCTCTCTGATAGCGCAGCAGCTGCCAGCTCTGCCTTCCGTTATAGCTGTATGGCTTCACCACCGCAGCGCCCGAGTGCTCAAGCGTGAGGCGTCCGTCCCCCGAGGCGGTGCCGGCGTCCATTTTGTAGAAAGCGGTGTCAACGCCGTCGGTCTTATGATATTCCATGATGTCGAGCCGGTAGATATCGAAAAGCAGGCGGTAGGTCCCGTCGCCGAGGTCCTCCATGCTGCGCACGATGCTCAGCCGGTTGTACGACTCGCCCGACGCGGCGGGGAACCAGAACATGCCGCTGTCGTAGAAGCTGGGATAGGGCCCGTAGATGTTCTCGTAGAGATAGGTCGAGCGGGGATACTGCGCGGCCTCCTGCTGGGTGAAGCTGAAGCCGAAGAACCGCTGCCAGACCTCGGCCGCCTCGGAGAACGGCAGTGTGAAGTAAGCACCTCTTGCCGTCTGGTTCACGCCCAGCGCATCCGGACGGTTGATGGCGCACCAGAGATGCGCGAAGCCCACCAGATCGTCCAGATAGGTGAAATGCGCGCAGTCCGTGTCGAAGCGGCGGCGGGAGAAAACGGCCTGCTCCCCGAAGTTCGAGAGGAAGATGTTCGCCTCGTACTGCTGCTCCGCGCTCATCTGCACGGGGGTGCCGAGAGTCTGCCCCGCCTGGTCCCAGAGCTGCGTGTTGAGGAAGGCCGGCCAGCCCATGGCGCGGATCTGCCGGAGCGAATAGAACACGAGGCGCGTGCTTGATTCGTCCTGGCTCCAGGAGAACAGCTCCCCGTCGCGGGTGAGCTGCTGCTTGTCCGTGCCGCCGCCGGCGGTCATCGATTGTTTCATCACGGGGATGCTCACGAACTCCCCGTCGCCCATGTCGTAGTAGGTAACGGTGAAGGAAGTGCCGGTGCTGAGGCGGCAGAAGAAGCCCGGATAGGGCGAGTTTTCATAGCGGTAGGGCTGCTCGCCGGCGGAGCCGCGGAAGAGCACCTCGCCGTTCACGCAGGAGAAGACGAAGGTCTTCGCCGTGATCTGCGTCGGCCCGCCGTTGAAGGCGATCAGCTCGGGCACGCCGTCGCGGTCCATGTCCAGCAGGCAGAAGCCGGGCTCCGCGTAGCCGAGAGCCGCCTGCCCGTCCGTGAGGTCCGTGTTGAGAAACTCCAGATCCGTGTTGAGGAATTCGTAGTTCAGAAGGAAGTTGCCGTATACCGCCGGCCAGGACTTGTCGGATCTGTCAAAGGCGGGAGCCGGGTCCTCGGCCTTCGGGGCGGAGGCGATCTGCGTGCCGGCCGTGACGCTGAAGAAGCTGTCCCAGCCCATGCTGAGGATCTGGGAGCGCGAGTAGAAGGTGAGATAGTTCTTATAGCCCTTCACCTCGCTGTCGGGGACCTCCCGCTCCGTGAGGGTCCGGCCGTTGAGCTCGTAGTACACGGTGCGGAACACGCCGTTGTTCCCGTCCGTGCAGAACAGGCCCGGCCACGCGGGATCGTCCACATAGTACAGGTGGCACTCGCGGAATCCGATCTGCCCCACGCTCGAAACGCCGAAGAAGTGCGTGAACACCGTCACGTAGCGCCCGGCGAGGGCGGGACTGCCGTTGAAGGCCAGGAGCGCCGGCTCGCCGTCGTGATCGAAGTCATACAGGCAGAAACCCGGCTCCACGCCGTTTTCCGGCGGGAAGTATTCGTTGGTATAGGTGCTTTCGTTCGCCGGATCCGTGACGAACACGCGGAAAGCGTCCGACCAGCCCTCGTCGGCGGAGGCCCGGACGGGCGGCACGAGCGAAACTGCCAGCAGCACCGCCAGCAGGATGGGAAGCAGGCGTTTTTTGACCATAGCGTACCTCGGATGCAGCAAGTCTTGTATTCTGCGAAGATTATACCATCCCGCCCTGCGCAGCACAAGCGATCCGGCGCCCGCCGGAAGCGGAAAATGAAACGGCAGGGGACCGGTGAAGTCCTCTGCTGTCTGCCTTGTCTGTTTGGTTTACATAATTTTTAAAAGCCGTCCCGCAAATGCAGCTTGTAGGCGCTCAGCCCTCCATCGTGAACACCGTCAGCACCGGCGAGCCGTAGCCGAAGAGGTCCGCTCCCAGCTGCGTCAGCTGGATGCAGTCGCCGATCCGCGCAAGAGCATAGGAGGCGTTCTGCTGCCGGCCGTTTGTGTCGGTGTAGCTGAAGCTTACCGTGCTGCCGCTCTCGTCAAAGGAGAAGGTCCCCGTTACGCTGCTGCGCTGGCCGAAGCCGTTGTCCGCGCCGAGGGCGGTGAAGCTGCCGTCGGTCCCGAGCGTCAGCTCGCGGGAGAGAACGCAGCTCGAAGTATCGAAGCCTGCGTTTTCCTCCTCCGTCCAGGAGAACACCGGCAGCGAGTAGTTCTGCAGGGTGTATTCGCTGCGCCAGGTCCGGCCCCGTACATCCGCCGCCGCGCCCTGCTCCCCGCCGAGGAAGATCCCCGTCGGCGCCGGGAACGAGCCGTCCGCTCCGTAGCCGATCTGGTAGGTGTTGAAATAGATGACGAGCTCCCGGTTTTCCACATAGAACTCAAGGTCCTCCAGCCGCAGATCCGTCGGGTATTTGGGTTCCATCTCCCGCTCCACGGTGGCCGCGTTCGCCTTCGCGCGGATGAATTCCGTCAGATCCGTGCCGCTGCCGAGAGTCGAGGCGATCTTCTCCAGTGTGATCGGCATCCCGGTCTGCAGGTCGTAGTTCACGCATTCGGCGTCAATGTTGTGCACCCCGCCCATGTACCAGTCCGTGAACAGCGCCGCGCTGAAGATGTCCTCGTCAAACTCCTTCACATCCGCGGATACGGTGTTCGTGAAGGCGACCCAGCCCCAGCCTTCGGTCTCGGCCGAGGCCTTCAGCTCCTCCGCATAGGAGATGGTGTCCTGCACAAACGAGTTGTTGAGGCTGTAGACATAGTCCGCAAGACCCTTGCGCAGCTCGTCGTTCACGCCGACATACCGGTACGGCTCGCCGCTCAGCTGCACAAGGTCGTACCAGAGCTCCACCAGCATAACGTCTTTCCCGTCATAGAGCGAGAAATCATAGCGGGTGATCTCGATGCCGTCCCCCTCATAGACCTTCTCCGCCTTTGCCTTCTCCTCGGAGAACACGTACTGTTCCGGCTGCACCTCAGCGGGAGCGGTCTCCTCCGGTGCGGGTTCCGCAGCGGGAGTCGCCGCGGGAACGGGAGATGCCGTCCGCGCAGGCTCCGGCACAGCGGGGCGCTTCCCGGAAGGGGAGATCTGCGACGGAAGGATCCCGCAGCCCGAAAGGGCGGCGAGCATCCCCAGCAGCAGGATGAATGCGATCGTTCTTTTCATGGCTTTGCACCTCCTGTATCTGACTGCGGGTATCATACCACCCGCACATCCGCCGTTCATGACGAAAACGTGAACAGGGAAGGCCTTTTGCAAGGTCCTCCCTGTTTTGGTTAACATAATATATACGTTCTCTTATTCCGCGGATCCCGTGCCGGTCCCTTCCGCTTCGGGGGAAGGCTCCCCCGCCGCTTCGGCGGCCTTGGCGGCTTCCGCCTCGAGCGCGGCCTGCCGTATGGCCTTAGCTCGGGCGGTCCGGTGCTTATAGATCGCGTTGCATACCAGCGCGCCCAGAAGCGCGAACACAACGGACAGCAGGGCGCCCACGATCAGCCCGTTCATAACGAAGCTCGCGTAGGGCGAGGCGGAGCGGAGCATGATGAGCAGATAGATCATCTGGAACACGATCCCGATCGCGAAGGGGATCAGCCAGCCCCTCGTCCGGAAGCACGCGAGGAGAAAAGCTATGACGAGAAAACCGAGGAAGAACAGGTTGTAGCCGACGCCGGACAGCAGATAATACACGTAGTTGTTCATACGGATGTCCTCTTTCCGTTTGATGTTTGGATGTGTTTGCCGTGTTTCTGTTCAGCAGAAGTATAGCACAGGACCGGCCGAAAGCACAAGAAGCTTTCTGCGGGGCCTCCTATGGAGATGTACCCCGCGGAGCGGCGTGACGGGGGGAGAAGGAAACCGTGACCAGAGTGTATGATGAGCATGAGAAGGTCCCGCATCGCGCGGAGACGGCGGGGAAAGCTCACAGGATCGGATAACGGCAAAAGCTTATGAAGGAGAACGGCACATTGCGGATCATTGACTGGCCGGCCATAAAGCTGGAATACAAGATCTCGGATATTTCCTATAAGGCGCTGGCGGAAAAGCACCACGTGAACCTGAAGCACCTCGAGAGAAAAGCGTCCCGCGAGGGATGGGTCGCGGAAAAGAAAGCCTTTCAGGCAGGCCACGTCAGAGAGCCCGGCCGGGATGTCCCCATGAGCCTCGTGAGCGAGAGGTCGCTGCTCATCGAGGAATACAGCGAGAGGCTCCTGTCGGAGGTCATGCGGCAGCACATGCTGGTGGTCGAAAAAGCGGACGAGCTGCTCAACTACGGGGAGCCCTTCAGCCCGCGGGATATGAAGCTCGTGGCTGATCTGATGGGCAAAATACTGGATAACCGGAAGAAGATCCTTGCCGCCGCAAAAGAGCTGAAACAAACGGATGACCAAAAACTGATCATCGAGTGGGTGAACAACGAGTGGGACGAGCCGGTTTATGAGGAAGACGCGGATGGTGTGCCGCGCCCGTGACATTTGCGGAGATCTGCGTTATAATGATCCTGTTATTCTATGGGAACGGAAGGCGGATACGATGAACGACCTGGTGAAAAAAGCGGATGCGTTCGCCGCGAAGGTGCATGAAGGGCAGACCGATAAGGCCGGCCTCCCGTACATGACCCATCCCCGTGCGGTGGCGGCCATGATCGAGGACGAAACGGCGAAGGTCGCGGCCCTCCTGCACGACACGGTGGAGGACACGGACGTCACCCTTGAGGAGATACGGGCGGAATTCGGCGACGAGATCGCGGCCGCGGTGGATCTTCTCACGCACCGCCCCGGCGTGGACTATTTCGAATATGTCGCCGGGGTAAAGAATGACCCGGTCGCCTGGCGGGTGAAGCTGGCCGACCTTACCCACAACATGGACCTGTCGAGGATCCCGGCTCCCACCGATGCCGACTTTGCGCGCATAGAGAAATACAAAAAGGCCTACGCGATCCTGACGGAGGGTCTGGTCCGGCCGGACGGGACCTCAGATGTCCTTACGGAGAGGGAGATCCTGCATGCCGCGTCGCAGTTCAGGCTGAACGACGATTCCGGCATCATCTCCGGCAAGGAAAGCGGATATGATCACAGCCTTACGCCGGAGGAATCAAGGGAGCGGATAAGGCGGATGAGGGAGGAGATCCTGAAACGCCTCGAGGAGCTCGGTTACGGCAAAGCGGATAAAAAATAAGACGCAATTGCTTGCGTCTTTTTTTTATTCGGAAGTATTCCGCTCTTATTCGCAGAGGAACAGCCGTCCCTCAACGGAGACGATCTCGAAGCTATCCGGATCCTTGATCATGGTCTCCTGCGTTTTCCCGTCGCTCAGGATCGTGGCGGCCGAAAAGATCATGCCGTACCGCGGAGCCTCGTCGGGATAGCTCAGAAGCCATGCGTTGATCATATCGTCGTAATCCCGGTGGAAGCTCTCCTTCCCGGTCACGGTGTAGCTGCGGTTTTCCAGATCCACCTGGATGCCTTTGTTGTTTTTGAACGCGAGCAGCCTCCACTTGATCCCGACATTCACATAGCAGTCGCCCAGCTTATCCTCGGCCGGGGTATATTCGGGCTTGAGGTAGAAGCCGGACAGCACCACCACCCTTGTGATGTTTCCCTTGGCGTCCCGTTCCGTGCCGTTCTGGATATAGAGCTCCGGAATGTCCACGTATTCGAAATAATCGAGGAAGTTCTCCTTCGTGATCGTCACTTCCACGCTGGGGATGGGCTCGGGCTCGGGCATCTTCTCTTCGATCAGGGCCTGCGCCTCGTCGAAGTCGTCGTTGACAAGAGCTTCCAGAACATCCCTGAACGGCTCATACGTCGCCGGCAGGCCTTCAACGGTCTTCCGGGGCGCGGCGTCTCCTCCGTCATCCGCAGGGAGAACGGTCAGATACAGCGTGCCCTCGGCGGAGAGCAGCTCAAAGCTCTCCGGATCGTTGATCGTGGTAAACTGCGTTTTCCCGTCGCTCAGAACGGGAGTGCTCGGAAACGTAAGGCCGTACATCGCGGGCTCGTTCTCCGCATAGTGAAAATAGCGTCCCGCCAGCATATCCTGTTTCAGCGAATACTCCCTGGGCCGTTCGGTGATGGTGTAGCTGCGGTTTTCAAGATCCACGTCTATGCCCTGGTTGCCTATGAAATACAGGCTGTGATACTTGAGCCCGATCCCTACATGGCAGTCGTCCAGCCGCTCTTCGGCCACGGCATATCCGGGCTTGAGGTAGAAGCCGGAGAGCACAAGGATCATCGTGATCTTTCCCGAAGAGTCCCTGTGCGTGCCGCTCAGATAGATATCCGGAATATCGATATACTCGAAATAATCGAAGAAATTCTCCTTTGTGATCGTCACTTCCTCAACGGGCAGGGGCTCGGGCTCGGGCCTCATGTCCTCGATCAGCGCCAGAGCTCCCTCGTAGTCCTCCCCGGCAAGGGCGTCCAGCGCAGCCCGGAACGGCTCATATTCCGCGGGGAAGACCTCCGCGGGCGCTTCAGTCTCCTGCACCGCTTCCGGCTCTACAGCGGCGGGCGTCTCGGCAGGTGCGGCGGTGGTCGTGCTGCTGCCGCAGGCCCCCAGGGAGAGGCACAGGGACAGCGCAAGGATGAGAATGATGATCTTTTTCATGATCGGCTCCTCAAATCAGTTGATGAAAAAAGTATAGCATCCGGCGCGGGAATCGGCAACAGGGGAGAGCCGCGGGGATCCCTTTGCCGGACCGGAACTCACGGGACCTGTTCAATGATCATTTCCGATGATCCCGGCTCAAGCGAATTGTCTTCGTCATAATGGATGTGATCGCCCGGAACGCCGTCGGCAAGCGCCAGAAGCTGCCTTGCCAGCGAAAGCAATCCTTCTCTGTTCGCCGATATCACCGCTTTGCCGTCCGCAGCTTTTACCCGGATCTCCGATCCGTCTTCCCATTCGATCTTCGTTGTCTGTCACTCCTTCTTCGTAATGACGGCTTTTCCTTCGGAGTCAAGAAGCGGCGTGATGCCGGCGCCGTAACCGGCTTTCCAGGCAAGGTAATGTACACCGGTCTCTTTATCCACGATGATCTGGCGCGTGCCGGATTCAAGCCACGCGCTTCCGTCTTTGTAGATCACTTCGAATCTGCTTTGCTTGTTAGCCATGTTCTGTTCCTCCCATATAATAGATCTATCGGTCATAGCCCGGTAAAAGACTTGATTTCCTTCTCCAGGAGACGGAAAACATTTGCGACCAGATAACCATCGGCGATCGCATGATTCAGGCGAACGGTCACGGGCATGACCAGCCTGCCGTTTTCCTCCCTGTATTTTCCCCAGTTGATGATCGGCGCAAAAAACAAATGACCATCGGGCAGTTCGACATTCAGTGCGTCATAAGAAAGCCACGATATATACGACGCATCGAACCAGTTGGGGTGGTTCGCCATATCCAATCCGTATTCTCTCGTCTTTTTTGCCTCTTCAACATCCCGCAATGCGGCAGCATAGAACTTTTCATAGTCCTCATCGTATTCCGTATACACGGGAGTGCAGGTTTCCGTATCTTCATGAAAAACATACTGCGTAGGATTGATCACGTCATAACAGATCAGTTCATCAGTCTGCCAGAGATAACCCATTCTGTAATCGTCGCGTGAATTGAGCACCTTTGAAAGGATATAAAGAAAGTTGATATAAAACTTTGTCCCGGTCTTCCCGGAATATGCAGCAAGTTCGGTCACATCGATCCTCGCCGTCATGGAAGTCGAGCATTTGCAATCTTCCGAAAAGTGACGGAACACACCTTTTCTATAATAGGTCTCTCTGTCAATTACCTTATAGTTCATCTTCGTTATCCTCATGATCTGCGATTTGCCGGGATTCATGGAGCTGCCTTTCTTTCTTATCCGCTGCAAGCCACAAGACAACGGATGCTGTCAGCCAGATAACTCTGTGGACATTTGCCGCTGTGCTTCCGGGAAAGCCGTCAAATAATGCGTTCCAGTCATATACCGCGCCGATCGCATCGATAAAAGTATGATACAGCGCGCAGGCAATCACGCTTTTTGTCGATTTGTAGATCGCTGCCAAAGCAAACGCCCAGATAAAGATCGTGATGGCGAATCCGATGACACTGTCTCCGTAATGGTTGGATGTCGGGTCTGTAAACACCGGGAAATGCCAGACGAACCAGATCGCGGCGGTAAGAAGGACTGAAAACGGATACGGCATCCTTTTATCCAGTTCCGGCTGCAGCAGGCCCCGCCAGCCGGTTTCTTCGGCGATGCCGACAAACGGTATCATGATCAGGAAACCGAGAGGGAACATATACCAGGGCGAGCCGTTGGGCGTTCCGAACAGGATCGCGTAAACAAAAGCGAGCAGACAGAACCCGCCTGTGATCAGGATGGTCTTCCGCTTGTCCTCCGTGCGGAAGATGTCGCGGAACATCTGCCGGAGACCGGTCTTTTCAATGAACAGGGAAATGATCAGCACCGCCACAAAAGGCGTCGGCGTTGAGAATAACAGTCCGATTGCCGCATACAGGAGATAACCGGCTGTCATTTTTCCCGTTTCGCTGTGCTCGATCGAATACGGCAGCAGCCACACGTTGAGGGTGATATAGCAAAAAGCAGACAGAAGGATCACCAGCAGCAGATACCACCACAATCTGTTTAACTGAACTTTGTTCGGGTTTGATGCTGTTGCATTTCTCATAAAAAGATCTCCAAAGACCGATTTTTCGCACACATGTATCCTATCACACCCGCCGTTGGTCCGCAACAGCGCTCTGCCCTCTGTACTGATCTATCCTGTCTGTTTCCTGTTCTATACTGACCTATACTTAACTAACCTATACTAACCTATCCTATACTATCCTTACCTGTGTATCCATTTTGGATCCAAATTGGATACAGGTCGTATACAAGTCGTATACAGAGGACAGATGCACTGACCTGACCTATACTAACCTATACTATCCTGACCTGCGTCAACGGGTCGTATCGTTTTCGTGACGCATCCGTGACCGGTTCGTGACTAGTCCGTGACGGCATGCCCTAGCGAGGAATCTGATAGAGTCTGCTGAGTGTTGCCCGAACGATGCGGGAATGATACAATGATCATAGTATAAACCATTGGAGGCCTTGTAGAATGATCAGGGATATTGCCTCGTTCACGAACAGAATGGATTCCTTTCTCGCCCGGAGCAGGGACAGGTGGCAGTATGGAAACGGAATCCTTTACAGGATGTGCCGGGAGGATCCGAAGCATGACGATCCGGACGTCGCAGCTGCAAAGGTGTGGCTGATTGGCAGAAGCTATGCCGCCGCCATCGAGAGGAGAAAGAACGCGGACGGATTCTCCGGGGATTTCTACCACGATGTGGTTGCTCCGAAGATGACGAGCATCAGCAACGAACTCGACAGCAGGTTGGAGAAGATCAACGCCACGGAATGTCCTGACGAGAACGCGGCTGATCTTATCCTTAGCACACATCATTTGCTTATGAAGGCTTTTTATGAGATAACCGGACTTGAGAAAAGGTCTCTCGCAGCTAAGTATCTGCATTTCCACTGCCCGGCCGCATTTTATATTTACGACAGCATCGCAAGCCGGGAGGCAAGGAAACTGGTTTCGCTGGATAGGGGAGAGTCGGAGAGCTTCCGCATAGAAGACGTTGATCCGGAATACCGTGATTTCTTCCTGAGATGCCTCGAGATCAAGGCAGCAACTCTGGAACTGTACGGAAGGGAACTGACACCGCGTGAGGTAGACAGAGTCCTGTTGGGGAATACGTAAGAAGAGGATAGAAGAACAGCCGTGTGATTGTTCACACGGCTGTTTTACACATAATATCTGTTTTCAACGTAAACTGAACTCAGTTCGTTTATCACTCTCTGCATAGTTTCTTCAAAACGTTTCTTCGTCAGTTCGCATTCCCAAATCACTATAACATGCCAGCCCATGCTTTCAAGCTCTTCGATGCTCTTCCTGTCTCTTGCTGAGTTGAGCTCAAATTTCTTCTGCCAGTATTCTTCATTCGTCTTCGGCGACGTAGCATATCCGCAGAAAGGATGCCTGTGCCAGAAGCATCCGTGGATAAATATCACAGTATGATATTTTGGAAGGACGATATCCGGCCTTCCGGGATATCTTTTATCATTTTTTCTGAAACGAAAGCCTTTTGAAAACAGATACTTCCGAACCTGTACTTCAATGGTTGTATCATGTCCTTTTATAGAAGCCATATTTCGGCTACGGCTTTCTGGAGAATGATTATCTGACATTTTTTACACAGTTTTATCAATTAATGCTTTCGTATGATGTTTGGGGTATAGCGGCTTTTTCATATTCTGGGGATGAAGCAATATAGAAACTTGAAGTGCTTTCCAGGTTGTTTAAATCTGATAACTGTACTTCCTGATTAACGCTGAAAATGTCGCGAATCTGATCATGACTATATCCTTTTTCCGCATAATCCTGAGCAAAATTAATAAAAATGTCCACAGGCATTGCAGAGCCGCGAACTCCTGTATCAAGAATGATTTCAGATAGCTGTCGGTTAATATAAGAACCGAAAGAACCAGCAATATATGAAAAGAATGCCAGCGGGAGCTCAGTATGTCCATAAGACTTATAACTAGGTATGTAAACATCTTCCATCACACGTTTATGATCACCGGTTATGCTATACCCATTTTTATAAGCTTTATTATCAATAATACCGCAGTATCCAAACTCTTCTGAAGCGATGAACACATCCGGAGTGTTTCCAATTGGCCCTACATGCTCTGCTCTCATATGGAAAACATTCTTAAACAATTCACATGTTGCGATTTCAAAATCTCGCGCGCCTGAAGTACCCATATGAGCCAATTCACGGTAGGAGAGGAAAAAGTCATCGATATTGCCGTGGGGATAGTTCTGGATCAGAAACCTCTCAACGGTTCTCTCATCAACCCCTGTGTTGTTAGACACTTTTTCAACTATTTCCGATGTAATGTCTGTGATTGGCATTCTTAAAGCCAGAAGAACAAATTCGCGACGAATGCGCGTCTCAATCATTTCTCTTTGAGACTGAACATTTTCCCTGTTGAAGTTGCGCCTGTCCATAGCAATATGGCCACGACCGTATTGCCGAAGATAGTTTTCAGTGAGTTCAGGATGAGGAATAAATGCGGGATTATCTTCTATAAACAAATCGACGGATGCTTCTTTTCCCTGGCGAACACTGATTGTTTGCCAACCTCTGTCAACATACTGGGTTAGACTTATATAGTTAAAGAAAGTATTGGCAATATTACTGTACGTTTTAGTAGAAGTATCATTTATGAAATCTTCTGTGACGTTCTGTCTGTAACGTAGAATGTGGGAAACTACATCTTCAAATACCTCAGCAGAATCTGAGACAGCCCTGTGAATAACGATTCCATACATTTCTTCCATAGTCAGCATGTTTTCTAGCCTGGGATCGCGCAAAAGCCGAAAAATAAACTGGAATGGATGTACCTTAATACTATGATTAATGCTTCCTGTGCCCGACCATGTTGCCGCAGAAGGATACTGATATCTTCTTAGCTGAAGGCGCATAGCCTCTACAAAGCTAACATTTGCTTTGACAATTTCTTCACCTATAATGGTCAGTCTGCACTTCCTGTTCTCATCTTCAAGAAATACAAGACCCAAATCCTTCATCTGTTTGAAAAGAGTTCTGGTACCGCCTCCGCCCTGACCTGCTCTCCTTGCGCGAAGTGATCCATGCTCCGTTATCTCTCTGCCACCAAGAACATCTTCGAATTCAAGTTGCAATTCCAGATTCCATTCTTTTCCCACGCAGACATCACTGTACGCAACCAAAGCCTGAAGGATTGTCGTAAGCTGACGTTTTTGACGAGAAACAAACCAGTGTTGATACGGCATGTTTTCCTCACTCCCTTTATGAAAGGCTTGCTTCTGTTGAAGGATACTCTATTCCGGCAAATGTTTTCAGCACTGCTTCAAAAATGATTTTTGCTCCCTGTGCAGGAACTGCCATGCCAATCTGTTTTCTTACAGATTCCTTACTGCCTTCGAATACGAAATCATCGGGGAATGTCTGCAGCCTTGCACGTTCTCTGTTAGTGAGGGCACGGTTCTCAGACCAGTGGTATACATGTGTTCCGCCGCCGCCTGATCCTGTGATCGTGTAGGAAGGCTTGTCTGGATCAAGGCGTTTGTATATCTGGCTGATCTTCGTCCGTGTCTTTATCTGTAGCTCTACGGGAAGATCTGCTGTGAAAGCATTCTGACCGGGTTTGATATATTTCAGCCGTTCAACCACCTGAGCAGACTGCTTCGTAATCTCATTGTTTGGCGCATCAGCTGGAATCGGCGGGTTCTCAATTGCTTCGCGGCAACTCTTCGCCGGATACTCTGTAGGGGACGGGATCTTGAACTCGTAGGGCAGGTCTTCTCGTATACCTATAATGATCATTCTGTGCCTTGCCTGGGGGATGCCGTAATCTTCAAAATGATACAGATTCGGGCAGATTCTGTATCCTGCATTTCTCATATCGGATTGGATACGCTTGAATGCAATACCATCGTTAGCAGAACGGATCCCGCCGACATTTTCCGCAAGGAACCATTTCGGTTTGTACTGTAGCAGGACACTTATGCCATATGTATACAGCGGCCCGAACTTCCCTTTGAATCCGAGCTGCTCTCCAACAACAGAAAAGTCGTTGCAGGGGAAGCCGAAGGCAAGAGCATCTATCGGGCCGAGCTTGTCAAGATCCAGCATATGTACGTCTTCGCAGTAAACACTCTCTGGATCGTCTGGACAGATGTTCCTTATATACGTCTGACATGTATCATAATCATAGTCATTTGCCCAGGCATGCTCTATCTTCATGCCGGGGACATCTGCGTTCATAGCACCCCATGCGAGGCCGCCCGGCCCGCAGAACAGTTCTCCGAGTTTAAAAACAGTATCCATTTATACTTTCTCCCCGCTGTTCATCACAAAGTATTTTTCAAACTTCACGCCCAGAACTGAAGCTATCTTTTCAAGATCGCTGACCGTGAAGGATTCTCTTTTCATCTTTGCATTCAGGCTCTGCGGGGATTTCCCGAGTCTCCTTGCAAGCTCTGCCTCGCTTACGCCGCACCTGACGCACAGCACTTTGATGTGTTCGCTTACAGTCATCATGCGCTTCACCTCCGTTAACTAATGATTATAAATGTTTTCTTTGATGATTTCAAGATTTACTATTAGCTTATATATTGGCTGATATAAAAAGCAACGGACAGAAAGTTGCTCGTTGCTTTTTGGAAAAGTATATTTAGTTTATAAAAACTCTTCAGTTAATAGTATCATTAGTTTCTTTGCGTCATCATTGGACAACTGAATGGACTGGCTTATTTTTCCGGGAATCTCTCTCTGCTCACGGCCATATGTGTCGATTTGAAGATACTTTTCACCATCTTCTTCAAAAACAGTATAAGTGGCGGATACAGGGGTATGAATTGAGTTCTTATTCTTATCAATGCGTCTAATATTTTTCCAATCAATTCTTGCCATAATCAATCTCCTTTTCTAATCTTTCATTACTTTCATACCCTTTTCCAAATACTTAGGGCATACGTTGCCAATTCAGCCTGTCTTGCATCAATCTCATCAGGGCCCCAGCTGGTTTGAAGCGCAATCTCCTCGTTAGGTCTGATTTGTGAAGATGCAAAAAATGAACGTTTAAAATCAAAAGGCTTGTTTTGCATTTCCTTATTTAGCGTTGCATCAAGCAAAGAAAGGTTGCCGAGTCGCCAAAGATATTCAGTATGAACCTCTTCAGATATTTCAGTCCAATGCTCCGGATTCTGCGGCATGATATGCTCTATATGAACTTTGTTGTTGTCTATTACTACCTCACTTGTCGGGCAGAGATAAGAATGGATTTTCCTGTATATATAGCGTACAGCCGTCTTATCGTATGTCGTGTTCTTCGCTTTCCAAGTCTTGAACTGCTGGGCAAACTGATCATCGGGCATCATGTTTTCCTGTATCTCAGCCTGAATAGCATGCTTGTCAACGAGTTTCTGGTCAAATATTCTTTTTGCTGTCTTTGCAAATGCCACTTCAGCGGCGTTGGAAACCAATCCTCCGATTGCAAAGTTTCTGAAAACAAGAGTTTCTATGGTAGAAACGACATCTGCAATATCGGCTTCGCTGTAATTGTTGGCCTCCAGAGCAAGAACGATAGGATAAAAGGTTGTTGCTTTCAGATCCTTTAATGCTACTAGACTTGCTTTCAGCCTTTCATCTGTATAATAGTCGCAGTCCGAAGGACTTGACAAATCGTGATAAACCGGGGCAAACGAAGCCATTTGAATGGAAAAGTATTTGCTGAGCCTCGGAGTGCTGATTACGTGAATAATTCTTTTGTACAGGTCTTTTTCTCTTGTAAAATCCTGTCGGGAATTCCAGAGATGACGGATGAACTTTGTCGGATCTATGCCATCGAGTGCACTAATCATTTCCGTCCAGTTTTTCTCTGCCTCTTTTACATCATTGGCCTTGCTGAAAAGGTAATTCTTCAAGAGGTCTGCGGTTTCCAGATCTTTTCCTCTGGCATTAAGGGTTTCAAAAATGATGAAAGCCTCATTCAGTTTCGTTGCTTCCATATAAAGAACCTTAAAGTTGTCTATGAAAGTATGACTGATGAGATCCAGCTCATCCAAAAGATCCACTTCATCATCGATGTTGCTGATTCTTTCATTTATTTTGTTCTCAAAAAACAGAAAAGCCTTTCTCATTCTTTCCTGAGATGTCTTTTTCTGCTTGTTAACTGGATTCGGATAGCCGGTCTGAATGTTGGTAATGAAATAATCTTTGTCATCATTACCAAGCACCAGATGAAGATCGTTGCTGTTTCTTGTCTTTCGCCCAATTAGAGAGGCAATATCTTGAACCATAGCATCAGCATCATCAGTATCTTTGATCAATTCGTTTTCAGAATAAAACTTAGATAAGACTCTAAGAAATATCACAGAGGTGATAGATCTCTGTTGTCCATCAATTATAAAAAGCTTTGAATCATTCTCGTTATGAATAACGATCTGCCCAAAAAAGTGATAGTCCTTATCAGAAACAGAAGCTTCCAGATCAGCCCAAAAATCTTCAAGTTCTGTTTCTTCCCAAGCATATTCACGCTGATATGTAGGTATGTAGAGCCTTTTACTTAAGTATTCCTTGATCGGCATAATGCTGTTGTTTTGAAGCGCCATAATGAAGACCTCTCTTTGCATTCGCTGTTATTGAATTATTATATATTCAAAAAGGTCCTCGATCAAGATCAATAATAACAAGAGCAATGTTACCTTTATAACGCTAAGCGTGAGATAAAAAGCAAACAGGAACGGAAGATACTTCCGTTCCTGTTTGCTTTGGTGCCTTACTGTTTCTCGTTCTTTTCGGCTGCTTTGCAGAAAGCGTCACGGACCTCGGGATACTCCGGGAAGAGGCTGTAGAAAATGTCCCCGACATTCCGCAGGACATCAGCAGTGGTAACGGTGTCTGACTTGCAGGGTGTCGACTCGATCGAGGAGATAAGGCTGTCGATTGTTTCCTGTATTTCCTTGTTGATCCTCATGATTTGATCCTCCTTTCGCTCACTGTTCGTTTATATAAAAACACACGGACTGTCCCATAAAACGGACGGAAAAATGTGCAGCCGTGGAAAGATTCTTCGACTGCGCTCAGGATGACAGGGGAAAAAAGAAAAAGACGGGTGAAAACACCCGTCTTTCCCATTCTGCCGAGAGCACTTAAAAGGAGGTAACATCGCTTCCAAATATGTACGATCGAACTCTGGTATTATGATAGCACTTAACAGGTAAAATAACAATCAAAATATCGAAGTTTCCCGAACTTTTTTCCGGGAGGGGGAAAAACCCCTGTAAAAGAAGGGACCGCCGGCCTTTCGGCTGACGGTCCTTCGCTTTCTCCGCTCGTGGAGCGCGCTCAGAGGGCGTTTACTCTCCGCTCGATCTCCTTGGCGGCTTCCTCGGGAACGATCTTTTTCTTCACGACGAGGTCGAAGATCTCACCGCAGGTCTTGCTGTTGAAGAGCTTGATCGGGTACTTCAGCAGGTTGGGGGCGAGCTCCTTGACGATGGCGGCTTTCCGCTCGTCCGCGAAGAAGTCCTTCACCTTGGTGCTTCTGAAATCCATTCTGGTCCTCCTTTCGGTCCGGTATTTGTTTTTGCATGGCATCAGTATAGCACATCCCGCCCCCGCTTTGAGAACGAATTGTAAATACGCGGGAGCATCCTGTGAAAGCTGGCATGCTGCCCCCGGATATGGTATACTGTCGGGGAAAGAGGATCCCCGCCGGAGCGTGATGCGGATGACGGGAAAACAGGAGGAGCGGATGGACGAAAGGGAAAGATGGGACCGTGCCGCGGGGGAATACCGGCGGGTGTTCGACCTCGGCCTAAGCGACTATAACGCGGCGCTCCTCCGCTTCTGGACGGAGAGGGGCATGCTGTGGCCCGGGGCCCGCGTGATCGACATCGGCTGCGGTGTGGGCAGGTACGGCACCCTGTTTGCCGAGCTGGGCTGCGACGTCACCCTGACGGACATCTCGGACGAGATGCTCCGCCATGCCGCGGAGAACATGGCCCGGTACAGGACCCCGTGGACGGTATACCGCTGCGACTTCAGCGAGGCGACGGGGAAGGAGCCCGTTTTTGAAGGGGGCTTCGACCTTGCGGTCTGCACCATGTCTCCCGCCGTGCACGACGCGGCGACCGTCCGGAAGATGAGCGGCATGAGCCGCGGCTGGTGCTTTCTCTCCCGCTTCAGCGACTGGCGGCAGCCCTTCCGCGACGGCCTGATGAGCCGGATCGGCATGGAGCCGCGCAGGGCGCTGAACGACCCGCAGGCCGACTGCGAGGCGATGATCGCGGCGGTCCGGGAGGCGGGCTTCGAGCCGGAGGTCCTGTACACGGACTATAACTGGTCGGACAGGCGGACCCCGGAGGAGATGGCGGACTATATGATGCGCTTCTTCTTCGCAGAGGACAGGGATGCGGACGGGATCCGCGAACGGCTCCTGCTTGCGGCGCGCGAGGAAGCGGACGCCGACGGCACGGTGGACGACGCGGTGTTCACCAAGGCGGCCTGGATCTTCTGGCGCACGAACGCCTAAAGACATGAATATGCAAATCTTTCGGAAAGAGAGCCGATGATATGGAAAACAAAAAAAGAGGCAAATGCGGCCCGGAGCTTACATGGAAACTCCGAGGTAGGGCACTGATCATCTCCGGAATGGGTGAGATGGATGATCACGAGCTGCCGGAACGTGAGATCAATACCGGGGAGATGAGAGTCTATATTAAGCCCAAGTCATGGATACCCCTTGATATCAGGCGCCTGATCATAAAAAAGGGCGTGACGGGGATCGGGAAAAGGGCTTTCGCAGACTGCAGCAGCCTTGAAAAAGTGGTCATTCCGGAAGGTGTGACACATATCGGGGATTCAGCCTTCTCGGAGTGCCGCGGGCTGAAGGAAGTGACGATCCCGGCAAGCGTAAGTAGAATAGAGAAATGGGCTTTCGCCTCGTGCTGGGGCCTGAAGGATGTGTATTATGCCGGAAGCGAGGATGAGTGGAACAGCATCGAAGGCATCTCTGCGGAAGAGGACCTCCTGAAGGCGCGGAAGCACTTCAGGAAGTCGCTGAAAGGGGCCGATGATATGGAAGCAACAAAGAGCGGAAAATGCGGCCCGGATCTGTACTGGGAACTGCACGGCACGACCCTGCGCATATTCGGCACGGGGAGGATGGCGTGGTATGCTACCGATCCGAGGGATGATTCTGATCCGAAGCCATGGGAGGACGATCCGATCGAAAAGGTCATCATGGAGAAAGGCGTGACGAGCATAGGAGTCGGCGCTTTCTTCCGGCTCGGCACCTTGAAGAGCGTGAAGATACCGAACGGCGTTTTAAGCATAGGAGCATGTGCTTTTGCCATGTGCCGCAGCCTGAAAAGCATAAATATTCCGGATGGCGTGACGGAGATGGGATTCAGGGCCTTCGACGGATGCAGCGAACTCACGTACGCTGTTATCCCGAAAAGTCTGAAGAAAATAGGAAACAGCGCTTTCGGCTCGTGTCAGTCTCTGAAGGATGTGTATTATGCCGGCAGTAAAAATGAATGGAACCGCATCGAGGGCATCTCCGCGGAAAAGGACCTCCTGAATGCGCAGAAGCACTTCAACCGCACCGTCCCGGAGGCCTGACGGAAGATGAGCGGCATGAGCCGCGGCTGGTGCTTTCTCTCCCGCTTCAGCGGACGCAGACGGCATGGTGGATGACGCGGTGTTCACCAAAGCGGCCTGGATCTTCTGGCGCCCGAACGCATGAACACGAAAGACACAGAAAAAACCGGAAAACAGAAACGGAAAAGAGGAGTTTGCCATGGAAAGAAAGATTAGCTGGGAAAGCGGATGCTACGACGGGATTCTTCGTGTATACGAAAAGGCGGAAAAGGACCCTGCCGCGGCTGCGGTGCTGCGTTCGCTTGAAGAGTCGGCTCTGGAGGAAGGCAACAGGTATTCGCAGATTTTCCAGATCGAAGGCAAGGTCATTACACCGGATATCTTCCCGCAGCTGCCTGAACAGCTGAAAGAACAGATACTTCAGGAGTTGGGCAGAAAGGGCCTTTCGGAGTGCTGCGCTATGAAGGCGGAGCCTGTGATCAAGGTGACACTGTCGCAGTTTTTCTCCTATTTTCCCGCATGCACGACGCTATTCATCCTGGATATGTTTGAGCAGCTGGAACAGCAGTACAGGGTTCGTTTCCCGGAAGCGGAACTGAGGCTTCAGATACCGGTCGGAAGTAGCAAGGATATTACAAGGCTGCGGATGATGAACGGCCTGCTCTATCCCTGGATAAAAATGAACGGGACCGTGACGAACCGGATGGCGGGTCCCCTTGCGAACAGTCTGAATAAAGCGGAAGAATAACGAAAGGCACAAAGCAGGGCAGGGACGATGTTTCATGGGTTTGAATGAAGAGGAGAAACAGAGCATGAGTCTGCTTAGCAAAGAAAAACTGAGAGAGCTGACAGAGCTTGCAAAGGCCTATGCCGAGGAGCGCCTTGCTGCGAACGCAGCAAAACCCTATGCGTCGCGGGAAGATGAGAGGCCCGGCAGAACCGCTTTTTCTCAATCGCAATACAGATACAGCATTCAGAGCTCCGAGGTGATCGAACTCGACAGTGTGATGGGCGATCTCTCCGACAAAAGCGCCGTTCAGAGAGCAAAGGAGTTCGTGAACCGTCACAGGAAAAAGACCTTTGTGGAAAAGCTCCTGGAGCACGCCGGGGAGAAGAACATGTCATCCAAAGACCTGTACAAGTCGGCGCAGATCGACCGGAAACTGTTCTCCAAGATGCAGAACGATCCGGCATACAAGCCTTCACGCGACACGTGCCTGGCGCTGGCTTATGCGCTCGGGCTCAGCTTTGACGAAGCGGCAGACCTTCTCTCCCGCGCAGGATACAGCTTCTCGGAAAGCAGCAGACGGGATATCCTTCTTCAGTATTTTTTCATGAAGGGTTGCTGCGATCTCGACACGGTAAACGAAGTGCTGTATACGCTCGGGGAGAGGATCCTCGGAGGAAGCCGCTTCTGAGCTGTCGCCTTTAAAGCGACCAGTTCCATACTCCTTTCTGTTACACTTGGTCTGCAGAGTAAAAGCAGCCATGTGCGGACGGAAAGGAGTATTTTTATGACAGTACGTGATGCAATAAAAGCCTATGCGGGCAGTGTGAACGAACACAGGAACGAACTGTTTTTTCCTCTTATTGCGGAGGACTGCGTGTATTTCAGCAGAGGAAAGGAGCGCGCCCGCGGAAAAGAGGCGATATGTGCGATCCTTCATGATATCTCCGACCACTGGGAGGATACGTATATCCATGTCTGGCCTGCGGAGATAACGGAAAGCGGCAATGCCTCCTATGCGGCGGGGGAGCCCTGTGCCGTGGTCGCAATGATGGATGAATACAGCTGCGCGGGCTTTTTCACCATGGCCCTCAACGAAGAAGGACAGGTCGGCACGATGGATTTCAGCGTCGATTCGTCTGTCCGCTTCAAGGTGGACGGTGCGGAGGAAACGGCGTTCTCTCATACGCACTTCCCGAAGGATGCCGCGGACGCGCTCGTCATACGCGCCGTGGGAAAGGGAGTATTCGCCCGGGATGAGTACCTCGGCCTCCACTATGTGGAAACGGACGTGGGGATCGAGCTCACAAGGGAACTCTTCAATTACATAGAGAAGTATGTGTTCGAGGATTTCAACAATAAGATGTTCAATGCCGCGGCCTATATGTTTGCCATCGGCATGGCGTATGACTTTTACCGGCGGACGGGCGTGCTGCTCTTCAGATTCGATGCCCCTGCCGCAGACGAGAGGGACGTCCCGAAGGTTCCCGATGAATACACCGCCTGGATCCGCGAAGGCTATGAGACCGGAAAGGACCTTTTCACCGCATATCTGGAATACAAAGACAACCGCGGCAATGACGGGACCGATTATGACAGGGAGCTGCGAAATTCCTTCATAGCGCTGTTCAATATGGGCACCATAAAAGCCGACAGGGATATAGACAGAGGACTGCTGAACACGGAACTGGAAGACACTATCGCGCCGAGACTCGCCCGTGTCGGACCCGACGGGACCATGCTCGAAAGCATAGGACCTCTCGACTTTATCCCGGAGATCCTAAGCATCAGCTCCGAAGTCGCGTCGGAGATGTATGCGAAACTGAAAGAGTTCGGAGAAAGCAGGCTCTATACCTGCGAGAATATCGTGAGGAACACGCTGGTCTTCTGCGCCTATGCGGGGATAGGTGCCGTCCTGCTCTGGAAAGAGAACGGAAAGAAACTTCCCGAGGGGAATATCGTGGAGATCCTCTGCAGGCCCCGCGGCCTTTACTACATGGATGAGCATGTCCATGACAGGCTGGGTATGCCCTATGAGACAGAGGAGGCGCAGGCGCTGGCAAAGCATCTGTTCCTGCTGAGAGATGTTCTCATGGAAGTGCTCCGAAGAGGAGGATTCGACCCGATAGAGATGAACGAAAACTTCAAGGGCATGTACGACTACGGAATGGTGTGGGCGATGGAGCACCTCGGAATAAAGCACCATGCCGGCGGAACAGGCGAATGAGCGGCAGGGATCCCGAAAAGCAGAGTTGACAAAACCGGAAAGAATGCTATAGTATATGTAACTGAATGTCAGTTACGGAAGAAAGGCACATATGAGCAAAGAGGAAAAAATGATCGAGAGGCTCAAAGCCCTTCCGTCCGATTACACATTCACGGAGGCGCGGACGCTGGCAGGCCGCTTCGGATATAAGGAAATGAGCAAAGGGAGCACTTCCGGCTCAAGGGTCCTGTTCTGCCGCGAGCGGGACGGCCGCAAGATCCTTCTGCACAAGCCGCATCCCGGCGATGTTATGAAGCTGTATGCCGTCCGGCAGCTGCTGGCCGCGTTCAGGGGGAACGGAGATATCGATGAAGAATAATATGATCGAATACAAGGGCTATTGGACAAAGGTCGAATTCAGCGCGGAGGACAGGGTACTCTACGGGAAGATAGAGGGCATCGCCGATCTGGTGAACTTCGAATGCGAGGATCCCGGCAGGGTCGAGGAGGAGTTCCGGCAGGCGGTCGACGATTATCTTGCATTCTGCAGAGATCTCGGGAAAGACCCGGAAAAGCCGTACAAAGGCGTGTTCAACGTGCGCGTCTCTCCGGAGCTTCACCGCAGGGCTGCCGCCGCAGCAGACAGCCGGGGCGAAACGCTTAACGCCTTCGTTGCGCAGGCGATCAGCGCCGCGGTGGACGGGAGAACCTGAAAGCGTCCGGTCGGTTTCAGCGGAGCAAATGACAAAGGGCAGGGGAGTTATCCTCTGCCCTTTATATCGCTTAGGCTGGTTTACATAATTTTCTTTCTTTTTCGAGCCATATGCGGGATATATGATAATGCGTATAATATATGTATTTCCTTTTTCCGGGTGTGTATGCTATGCTTCCCACATATTTGACAGGGCGTTGAGGAAGACAGGCCGCGAAAGAATGCAGTCACAGAGAGCCGGGGGCGGTGGAAGCCCGGTACGGGCGCTTTCGAACGGGAACACTTCGGAGCCGCGAACCCAAAGCGTTTTGCGAGTAGGGGAGCCGTGTACCCCGCGTTAAGGGGCAGGGGATTGTCAGATCCCGACGAGTGACCGCTTCGGCGGTAAAAAAGGTGGCACCACGGATGCGCAGCTTTCCGTCCTTTTGGGATGGAGAAGCTGCCGATTTTTTTATCCGGAGGTGCATTTTTCATGTGTTGTGTAATGGGTTTTTCCTCGCCGCTGTATTCGGAGGAGCAGATCCGGCCGTATTTCGCGCGGACCAGGTCCCGCGGGCCGGACGATACGAGGTTTGAGAAAGCGGGAGACGGTCTTCTTTCCTTTCACCGTCTCGCCATCATGGGGCTGCACGACAGCGGCATGCAGCCCTTCAGCCTCGGCAGGAACAAGGTGGTCTGCAACGGCGAGCTCTACGGCTGGCGCAGGCAGAGACGGGATCTCGAATCCAAGGGCTATACCTTTGCCAGCGGGTCCGACTGCGAGCTGCTCCTGCCGCTGTATAAGGAGTACGGGCTCGACATGTTCAAAGTTCTGGACGCGGAGTTCGCCCTGATCCTCTATGACGGCGAGCGGGACGTGATGATCGCGGGGCGGGACCCCATCGGCATCCGGCCGCTGTATTACGGATACTTTTCCGACGGCAGCATCGCCTTCGCCAGCGAGGCGCAGAACCTTGTGGGCCTGTGCGGGAAGATCATGCCCTTCCCGCCGGGACATTACTGGGACGGCACAAAGTTCGTGCGTTACGCCGATCTCACCACCGTGGACGAATACCTGCCGGACGATCTGGAAACCATCTGCGCGAACATCCGCGAGAAGCTGATCGCCGGCGTGGAGAAGCGGCTGGACGCGGACGCGCCCCTGGGCTTCCTGCTCTCGGGCGGGCTGGATTCAAGCCTTGTCTGCGCCATCTCGGCAAAGCTGCTGGGCCGCAAGATCCGGACCTTCGCCATCGGCATGGACATCGACCCCATCGACCTCAAATACGCGCAGATCGCCGCGGACTACATGGGCGCGGAGCACACGGCCTTCCACATGACGCGGGAGGACGTGCTCGAGGCGCTGGACGAGGTCATCCGCATGCTCGGCACCTGGGACATCACCACCATCCGCGCCAGCCTGGGCATGTATCTGTGCTGCAAGGCCATCCATGAGAACACGGACATCCGCGTGCTGATGACGGGCGAGATCTCCGATGAGCTCTTCGGCTACAAGTACACGGACTTCGCCCCCTCGGCGGAGGCCTTCCAGACCGAGGCGAAGAAGCGGATCGACGAGCTGCACATGTACGACGTCCTGCGGGCCGACCGCTGCATCTCCGTCAACTCGCTGGAGGCGCGGGTGCCCTTCGGCGACCTGGACTTCGTGAGATACGTGATGCGCATCGACCCGAAGCTCAAGATCAACACCTACGGCATGGGCAAATACCTCCTGCGCCACGCCTTCGAGAAGGACGGCATCCTCCCGGACGAGATCCTCTGGCGGCAGAAGGCGGCCTTTTCCGACGCCGTGGGCCACTCGATGGTGGACGACCTGAAGGAGTATGCCGAAACGGTGTACAGCGACGAGGCCTTCCGCGAAGGCTGCAAAAAGTATTCCTACCGCCCGCCCTTCACGAAGGAGAGCCTGCTCTACCGGGACATCTTCGAGAAGCACTATCCCGGCCAGGCGGAGATGATCGCCGATTTCTGGATGCCGAACCCCGACTGGGAGGGCTGCAAGGTGGACGATCCCTCCGCAAGGGTGCTCTCCAACTACGGCGCCAGCGGCAAGTGAGGCCCCGCACCATACGGAGCGGATGCGGACTTAACGGATTAAATATGTTTTCCGTATGATTCTGCGAATTTATCCCGTATTTCACAAGGCGGCGCGTTTGTGATACTCTTTTTCCGTTGAAAACCAGTTCACGATACCCGGCTGCCGCACCAACTGCCGTACGGCAGCATCATCTTTTTAAGGGGGAACTTCAAATGAGTACTGTACCGGAACTTTTCGGAAGCATGGTCTTTGACGACAAGGTCATGCGCGCGCGGCTTTCGGCCGATGTATACCACAGCCTGAAGGAGACCATCCGCAAGGGCAAGAAGCTTGACCTGTCTGTCGCCAACGCGGTGGCGGACGCCATGTGCGCCTGGGCCGTTGAAAACGGCGCCACCCACTTCACCCACTGGTTCCAGCCGCTTACCGGCATCACCGCCGAGAAGCACGACGGCTTCATCTCTCCCGCGCCGGACAGCCACGTGATCATGAAGTTCTCCGGCAAGGAGCTGATCACCGGCGAGCCGGACGCCTCCAGCTTCCCCAGCGGCGGCCTGCGGGCCACCTTCGAGGCCAGGGGCTATACGGCCTGGGACCCCACCTCCTATGCCTTCATCAAGGAGAAGACCCTCTGCATCCCCACGGCCTTCTGCTCCTACGGCGGCGAGGCGCTGGATAAGAAAACGCCCCTGCTGCGCTCCATGGAGGCGCTGAACAGGGAGGCGCTGCGGGTGCTGCATCTGTTCGGCAACGCGGACGTCAAACGCGTGGTCACCAACGTGGGCCCCGAGCAGGAGTACTTCCTCGTGGACCGGGAGATGTACCTGAAGCGGAAGGACCTCATCTATACGGGCAGAACGCTCTTCGGCGCCAAGCCCCCCAAGGGCCAGGAGCTCGAGGACCATTACTTCGGCGCCATCAAGCCCCGCGTGAAGGCCTTTATGGAGGAGCTCAACGAGGAGCTCTGGAAGCTCGGCATCTATGCCAAGACCGAGCATAACGAGGTGGCCCCGTGCCAGCACGAGCTCGCCCCGATCTTCACGGTGACCAACGTGGCCGCCGACCATAACCAGCTTACCATGGAGATCATGAAGAAAGTCGCCCGCAAGCATGACCTCATGTGTCTCCTGCATGAAAAGCCCTTCGCGGGTGTGAACGGCAGCGGCAAGCACAACAACTGGTCCATGTCCACCGACACGGGCGTGAACCTGCTCAGCCCCGGCGACACGCCCTATGAGAACGCGCAGTTTCTCGTCTTCCTCACGGCGGTCATCAAGGCCGTGGACGAGTATCAGGGACTGCTGCGGCTGAGCGTCGCCTCGGCGGGCAACGACCACCGTCTCGGCGCCAACGAGGCGCCTCCGGCCGTCATCTCCATCTTCCTCGGGGATGAGCTCACCGCCGTGCTCGACGCCATCGAGAAGGACGCGCCTTACATCGGAGCGGAGAAGCGCCCCCTGCGCCTTGGCGCGGACGTGCTGCCTCTCTTCTCCCGCGACTCCACCGACCGCAACAGGACCTCGCCCTTCGCCTTTACCGGCAACAAGTTCGAGTTCCGCATGGTCGGCTCCAACGATTCCATCTCCTGCGCCAACATCATGCTCAACGCCGCCGTGGCCGAGGCGCTCAAGCAGTTCGCCGATCAGCTGGAGAGCGGGGAAGGGGACTTCGACACGCGCCTGCATGAGCTGATCAGGGAGAACATCTCCGCCCACAAGCGGATCCTCTTCAACGGCAACGGCTATGACGATTCCTGGATCAGGGAGGCCACCGAGGTCCGCGGCCTGCTGAACCTGCGCACCACGCCGGACGCGATGCAGGCCGTCCTGCACCCGGAGAACGTGGACATGCTCATCCGCCACGGGATCTTCACTGAGAGGGAGATCATGTCCCGCTATGAGATCTCGCTGGAAAACTACGTGCGCACCGTGCGCATCGAGGCGCTCACCATGGTGGACATGGCCCGCCGGGAGATCCTGCCGGCCGTCATCCGCTGGCGCTCCGAGCTCGCTGCCGCGCTGGGCGTGTCCAAATCGGTGATGCCGGGCGCCCCCTGCGCCTGCGAGGTGAAGACCCTGACGCGTCTTGCCGAGCTGACCGACGGGATCGACGCCGCCATCGAGACGCTGGCCGCATGCATCACGGAAGGCGAGAGCGGCGACATCACGGCCCAGGCCTTCTTCATCCGCGATAAGGTGATCCCGGATATGGACGCGCTGCGCAAGCTCTGCGACGAGGCCGAGACCCTCACCGCCGCCGACCGCTGGCCCTTCCCGACCTACGGCGACCTGCTCTTCGGCGTGTGATCGGAAGCTGAACAGAAAAACAGAACGGGAGTGCGGTTTCGCACTCCCGTTCTCTTGTCATCCTAAGTGCAGTGCAGCGGAGTCCAAGGATCTTCCCCCCCCTGTCATCCTGAGCGGAGCCTGTTCGGTCCAAATCTTTGATTTGGGGTCAACCGAACGGCCGCAACAGCTTCCCGGCGAGTTCAAGCACAGCGAGGGACGAGCCGCTGGAAGCGAACTGCCCGAAGCGATTCGAAGGATCTTGCCCGTATCATCCTTGCTGACAGCCGGGTTTCATGATACAATAAAACTCTCTTATTCCGCAGCATTCGGTTTGCGCAGCCTGCCTGATCGGCGTTTACGGAGGTCCGCCATGAATTTCATTTTTATCTCGCCGGCCTATCCCGTCACCTGCACACGCTTCTGCGAGCGCCTGAGCGAACTGGGCGTGAACGTGCTCGGGATCGGAGATGTTGCCTATGATGCCCTGAACGGTCCGCTGAAGAGCGCTCTCACGGAGTATTACTATGTTCAGTCGCTGGAAGACTATGAACAGGTATACCACGCCGTGGCGTATTTCGTATACCATTACGGCCGGGCGGACTGGCTGGAATCGCTGAACGAATACTGGCTCCCCATGGAAGCGCGGCTTCGCGCGGATTTCAACGTTCCCCACGGCACCCGGGAGTCCGGGATCGATACCCTGATCCGGAAGTCGGAAATGAAGAGAGTCTTCCTCAAGGCGGGCATCCCCACCGCGCGCCAGCACATCGTATCGGATCTTGCATCCGGGCGGGCCTTCGCCGCGCAGACGGGTTATCCCGTGATCGTGAAGCCGGATATCGGCGTGGGGGCAAACGGTGCGCAGAAGCTGAAGACGGAGGAGGAACTGTCCGCGTTTTACGAGGAGCTTCCGGACGGACCCTATGTCATGGAGGAATTCCTGTACGGGGATATCTGCACCTACGACGCGGTGATCGGCCCGGACGGCGAGCCGCTGTTCGAATCCTCAAGCACCTATGCCCCCGTCCTCGACTCGGTGCAGAAGGACGAGGATATCATCATTTACGCGGCAGCCGAAGTCCCTCCGCAGCTGCTGGATCTGGGAAGGCGGACAGTCAGGGCCTTCGGTGTGGACAGCCGCTTTGTCCACTTTGAGTTCATTCAGCTGGCAAAGGACATGGACGGCATCGGAAAAGCGGGGGATTATGCCGTGATGGAGGTCAACATGCGCCCCGCGGGCGGGCATGATCCCGATCTGATGAATTATGCCCGGTCGGCAGACGTTTTCCGGATCTATGCGGAAATGGTCACCTTCGGAAAGAGGCTCCTCCCGGAATCGGAGGACCGCTATATCTGTGCCTACGCCGCCCGCAAGGACGGCCATGTCTTCACCCATACCCACGAGGAGATCATGGCCCGCTACGGCGAAGACATCGTGCTGCAGGAGGAGATGCCGCCGATCGACTGGCCCTCTATGGGACGCTATGTGTATATCGCGCGGTTCAGAACGAAAGAGGAGATGGACCGGTACTGTGATTTTGTACTGGGCTGATCCGTCTTTGTCATCTTGAGCGGAGCCTGTTCGGTCCAAATCTTTGATTTGGGGTCAACCGAACGGCCGCAACAGCTTCCCGGCGAGTTCAAGCACAGCGAGGGACGAGCCGCTGGAAGCGAACTGCCCGAAGCGTAGTCGAAGGATCTGAAATAAAGAGAACGGGAGTGCATTTCAGCACTCCCGTCTTTGTCATCCTGAGCGTAGTCGAAGGATCTTTTCCCCCCCTGTCATCCTGAGCGTAGCGCAGCGGAGTCGAAGGATCTTATTGCTTTTTACGTCTCCTGCTCATCCGTCCCGTGCAGCCGCTGGAAGGCCAGAAGCTCCTCGTTCGCGTGCTTCGCCTGGGCGCTGTTCACTGCCCAGGAAAACAGGAAGACCAGCACGAATATCACCAGCACGCTCCCGGCGATCCCCAGCACCACGGCGGGGCGGGAGGTGTCAAATACCGGGATGGCGAACGCAAGCCCCAGCATCACGGCCTCCGTCAGCAGAAACTGCAGGACCTTGCGCAGGATCATCCCGCGGGGCGAAAGCTCCTTCCGCGACCACATCACGAGGCTCGGGACCATGCAGCAGGCGGCGTAGAACATGGGGGAGAGAAGGCTGTCATATCCGAACTGCGCCTCCGGGGCGAAGAGGGAGCCCAGAATATATATGGCAAAGGTGATCAGCGTGGTAAGCGTGAAAAACAGCAAAAGGATACGGAGCATGAACTGTTTGAATGCCATATGCCGTCACTCTCCTTTCAGGGCGGACCGAAGATCCTTGACGTAGCTGCGGGAGATGATCACTTCCTCCTCCGACTGCAGCACGGCGGTGAGGCGCCCGTTCAGCGCGGGCCGGATCGAGCGGATCTTCATCAGGTTCAGCAGCATGGACTTGGAGACCCGCAGGAAGTGTTTCGCCCGCAGCAGGCTCTCCAGCTCGTAGAGGCGGGACGGCGTCTCGTAGACATGCTCCTTCGTGTAGAGGAAGGTCTTCCCGTCCACCGACTCGATGTAGTAGATCTCGGCCAGGGGCACCTCGTACTGCCTCTCGTCCCGCACGCCGGACAGGCTGCCCTGCCGGGACTTGACGAACGCCGCGATCTCCCGCACTTCCTCCGTGACGGCGCGGCAGCAGATCAGAACATATTCCTGCTCTCCCGCACCGGTCTGTTTGATCTTAAGGTCCATGGTCTGACCCGGCGCGCCGGCGGATCAGTAGATGTCCTGCACGGAAAACGCGCCTGTTCCTTTCAGCGTGTGATCGAAGAATTCCGGCACGAGCGTGTTCACGATGGTCATCGTTTCCTCGCAGCCGCGCTCGCCGCTGCCCAGCATCTTCCCGAGGAAGGGGGACAGCAGAGGCAGGTCGGTGAAGTCCATGTGCTTCGTATCGCGGATCGTGACGGCATAGCCCTCGGCCGCGCCGCGGATCACCTCGTCGTTGGGGTAGCGGCCGCCCTGCGCCAGATATTCCTTACGGTCATTATACGTTTCCCAGTTGTTGAATTCAAGCACGGGAAGGGGATAGGCCTCCTCGCGGATAGTGAGCTTTCCGTTCTCCACGCCCGTGTACTCGCCCAGCATCGTCCCGTCCAGGTCGATGACGGCGCTGATGTCGCTGCGCTCACGGCCCAGCTGCACCGCGGTGGCGCCGCCCATGGAGTGGCCCATCAGACCGATCTTCGTGAAGTCGGTCATTTTCAGAACATTGAGGATCGTTTCGGCGTCGTTTGCCGGCAGATACCAGGCGCTGTCGAGGGAGCCGGATGCGCCGGCTGCCTCGAGGGTGTCAACAGCGAAGTTCATGTCCGCCGTGCGCAGGTCCATCCATTCGCGGAAGACTTTAAGGTTGGCCTCGGCGTTGTCGTTCGGGTCGCCGTTCGCGGCCATAGCGGTCCGGAAGAAGCCCGTATCGACGAGTACGGTCTTCCCGGCTGTGTCTTCGGTGAAGAAGGCGTGGTGCGGGTGGTCGAGAGCCGCCACCACATAGCCCCTGCTCACCAGCTCCATATAGGTGGAGGTGTTGCTCTGGTAGTAGCCGAAGGCGCCGTGGGAGAACACCACCAGCGGGAAGCTCTCGCCCTCCGCCGCGTCGGCGGGGTAGTAGAAGTGCACCGGCACCTCGCGGAAACTGCCGTCCTGCTCGAAGGAGTCGGTCCGGGAGCTGTCGATCAGGATCGCGGAGACCTCGGCCACCGGATGCTCGCCGGAGACGGGCAGGCCCTTGTAACCGGTGAAAACGAAGGCCGGCACGAGCAGCAGCCCGATGAAGAGGATGCTGAACACGCAGTTGAAGACGGCGGTGCCGGTTTTCTTAACAGTGCCTTCCTTTTTGCGGCCGCCCAGCCACTTCAGCAGCGCGATCAGCGCCAGCAACGCCAGGAAGCCCAGCAGGGGCACGAGACGCCATTTCTGCCCGAAGGGGAGCAGCAGCGCGATCAGTACGACGGCGATCTCCGCCAGGCGGACAAACAGCCGGTTTTTCAGCCAGACCTTTTTCTCTTTTTCTTTGCCGCGGCCCTTCACGGCCAGAACGATCTCCAGTACGGAGAATAGCACGAACAATATCAGACCCATTGTTTTCACCTGTCCTTTTCAGATTGCAGGGCCATTCTATCGGCTTTTCGGACTTTTGCAAGCAATTGGGCACCAAGATGCATTTTCCGCCGCTAAGATGCATTTTTTGCACTCCCGCCTTTGTCATCCTGAGCGGAGCGCAGCGATTCGAAGGATCTTCCCTCCCTGTCATCCTGAGCGGAGCCTGTTCGGTCCAAATCTTTGATTTGGGGTCAACCGAACGGCCGCAACAGCTTCCCGGCGAGTTCAAGCACAGCGAGGGACGAGCCGCTGGAAGCGAACTGCCCGAAGCGGAGTCGAAGGATCTTAAAATAAAAAAACCGGCCTGCATCGGAAAGATGCAGGCCGTTCTATGTCCTCTTCAGGCGAAGCCCTCTTTGCAGGGGCGCCCGATGGCGCGGCGGTGGGCGAAATAGAGCTCCTCGGTGGCCAGGGCCATCTTGGTCACGGCGAACGCGCAGTCGTGGGGATAGATATACCAGGTGTCCTCCAGCGTGTTCAGGTCCACGCAGTCGCCGTGCTTGCCCAGGTATTCGTATTCGATGTGGCAGGAATAGAGACTCGGCACCGGCTTGATCATCTCAAAGGGATCCCCGTCTATGTCCGTTCCCCTTACGGTGAAGCCGTTCATGTCGTGCACCATGGTCCCCTCGCCGAGGCGGATGAACTTCTTCGCGTTGGGCAGCGAGTCTACCGTCACGGGCAGCTCGCCCGTGCTGTAGGTCCCTGCCTCCACCTCCGCGCGGACGTTCCGCCTTTCCCATTCATACCAGTCGGGAATGTGGGAAAACTCCGTCTCCCCGCTGTCGGCCGAGAGGCTGCCGTCCTCCGCCATGGTCCAGCTCTTGCCGCACGCTCCGCAGCGGAGCTGCGCGCCTGCGCTGCTCATGCGGTATTCCTTCCCGCAGGCGGGGCACTGGTAGAGCACCTTGTGCAGGCCTTCAGCCCGCCACGGCTTGGTGATCTTTATGCCGCTGTCTTTGAGCCAGGCGAAATCGTCGTAGCGGAACGTTTCGAGGATCCTCCCGTTCACTTCGTCGACGGTGGCGTCGCTGAGCTCCTCCGCCGTATAGAGCAGCGAAAACTCCGCCTCTGTGGGGGCAACGCCCCGGTCGCGCAGATTCCAGAAGGGGGAGTTTACATGGTGCCCGTGGCAGATCAATGAGGCCACCGGCACGCCCAGCAGCTTGCACAGCTTGCCCAGCGATTCGGGCAGCACGGCGGTGGTGCCGCACAGGGAGTAGCGGGCCTCGGGGTAGATCACGGCGATGTTGCCGTTTTCGATGACCCTTCTCAGCTGGCGTACCAGGGTCAGGTCATTGGTGAACTTCCGCTTGCAGATGCAGCCGATGCTCCGCAGGAGCCCCTCCCGGCCGATGAAGCCGTCGATCGCCACAACGTAGTTTGCCCGGTAGGGGAACACGGCCTTGGTGGCCACCTTGAAGTCCATGAAGGCGTTATGGTTGCACAGCAGCACGTAGGGCGGCCTGAGCGCCTCCGTGCCCTTTCGCGTGAGGATGTTGCGGTGCTTCTCCAGATCCGGTATGCTGAGGATCCACTCCAGCGGCTGCAGATACCACTTTGTGGGAACGGGAGGCTTCTTCATGTCGAAGCGTTCGAATTCCTGTTTCATGCTTCCTCCGCCGGACGGGCTGATCGCCTGCCCGGCCGGTTATTCTGTTAATGTTCTTTTACAGTTTAGCATGCGGAAGACGTTTTTGCCAGTGGAAAGAAGAAATGTGTTCGGGAAACTGCATCCTGATGCACCGGGTCCCGGGCCTCACGGCATTTGCGGCTGAACGCTTCCCGGCTGCTGCATATGTCGGTGCCGGCGGTGAGTGCCCGCTTGCCATTTGCCGTTTTCAGTAGTATAGTGGTCTGCAATCATTCTGCTCGGAAGGATCGCCGGTATGGAACGGATCAATGCAAGAGAAGTTTATCTGAAAGCCCAAAGCCTCGGACACAAAGAGATAAGAGACCTTGAAAGCCACGGCCTGTCTCCTTATCCCGCCGTGCTGGAAGAAGTGTTTCCCGCTGCCTCTCACACCGCGGGGACTGTGCTTCCGATCGTCGAGATCCCCGCCGACCGCATCATCGGCACGGTCTCGGCCGGGAGAACGGGCGTGTTCTCTTCGTCCTTCATGCCGCTGCCGGACGCGGGCAGCGAGTTCGCTTCAAAATGGATCGCGCTTTGTGAAGCGCATCTTTCGGATACGGGAATACACGATCCGATCGAATGTGTGGAATACCTCGGGGATTTTTATGTCAGAGAGGGCCACAAGCGGGTCAGCGTTCTGCGCTATTTCGGTGCGGTCAGGATCCCCGCGAAGGTCCGGCGCCTGCTTCCGCCGGAAAAGAACAGTCCCCGGGAGATCGCCTATTACGAGTTTCTTGATTTCTACAGGGATTCCCATGTTTACGATATTCAGTTCACCGTGCCCGGAGACTATGCGAAGCTACTCTTCGCTCTGGGGAAGAAAGGGGGCGAAGAGTGGTCCGGATCGGAAACGAAGAGATTCGTTTCGGTATACAGCCGCTTCAGGGAAGCCTTCCAGTCCCTCAGCGCCAAGGACCGCTCGCTCAGCGCTGAGAACGCGCTGCTGCTGTTTTTGAAGGTCTATCCGTATGAACAGCTGGCTGCCATGTCCTCTCCGGAGATAAAAAAGGCGCTTGCCGGCCTCTGGCAGGATATCCGGACCTCGTCGGAATCCGAAGCGATCACGGTTAAAACGGCGCCGGAAGAGGAAAAGAAAAAGAGCGTGATATCCAAGCTGATCTCCGCATCCCCGAAGAATCTGAACATTGCGCTCATCTGCCAGGGCGACACGGAAAAAAGCCCGTGGACGCGCGGTCATGTCGAGGGGATGAACTATCTCGCGGAAACCCTCGGCGACAGTATTTCCGTGAAGACCTATTTCCACGCGGACACGGCCAAAGAGGCCGAGACGCTGATCGACGCCGCCGTGTCGGACGGTGCGGGACTGGTGTTCACCGCAACGCCGCAGCTTCTGGATGTTACACTCAAGGCCGCCGTGATGCATCCGAAGATCCGCTTCTACAACTGCTCTGCCTGCCAGCACTTTTCCAGCGTGAAAAGCTATTACTGCCGCATCTACGAGGGCAAATTCATCACGGGAATGATCGCGGGGGCCCTGGCGGATAACGACCTTGTGGGCTATATCGGTTCATACCCGATCATGGGAGTGCCTGCTGCTGTAAACGCTTTTGCGCTCGGCGCGAGGATGACCAATCCCCGGGTGAGGATCCTTCTGGAATGGAGCTCCACGGAGTATGACTGCGTGAAGAAACTGCGGGAAAAGGGCGTGAAAGTGATCTCGAACCGCGACATCCCGACGCCGGACCCTCAGAATCTGAACCAGAGCTATATCGGCATCTTTATGATCGATGAGGCGGGCGGACTCACGCCCATCGCCTCGCCGGTCTGGATGTGGGGAAGGCTCTATGAGAACATCGTCCGTGCCGTCCTCACGAACAGCACGGATAAAAACGAGCAGGCCGTGAACTACTGGTGGGGCATGGATCTGGGCGTGATCGACGTTGCCCTCTCGGACTTCGTACCGGAAGGTGTGCGGAGGCTGGCCGAGATCTTTTCCGGAAAACTGAAAAACGGCGATTTTGATATTTTTGCACAGAAGATCACCGCGCAGGACGGCTCCATCATCTCGGACGGCGCGGTGCCGCTTTCCTCGCTCGAGATACTGAAGATGGACAGGCTTATGGACGCCGTTGAGGGGCATATTCCCGAATACGGCGAGCTGCTGCCGTTTTCCCGCGGGCTTGTCCGCGCGCTGGGCGTCCACCGGGAACGCATCCCGCCCGAAACGGAGAGCTGACATGAAGATACTTGCAGTTTCGGATGAAGAAAAACCGGGTCTGTGGGATTACTATGTTCCGGGAAAGCTCGACACCTATGATCTCATCCTTTCCTGCGGAGACCTGAAAGCGGACTACCTGACGTTCCTCGTAACGATGAGCCGCGCAAGGCTCCTGTATGTCCACGGCAATCATGACGGGTCTTATGCGTCTTTCCCCCCGGAGGGCTGCGAGAATATCGACGGGCATCTGGTGATCTTCAACGGCGTTCGAATCCTCGGACTCGGCGGCTGCCTCTGGTATCATGACGGGCCGCATCAGTACACTGAAAAACAGATGCGCCGCAGGATAGCCGGATTGTCCCGCAGCATAAAAAAAGCCGGCGGGGTGGACATCGTGGTCACGCATGCTCCGCCGAAAGGGCTGGGAGATATGGACAGCCCCGCCCATCGCGGATTCGAGGCGCTTGTCAGCCTGATCGAAACATACCGGCCGAAATACCTGATCCATGGCCATACCCATCTGAATTACGGAGTGAATATACCGCGGGTGACCCGGTACATGGAAACGGAGATCATCAATGCCTCCGGTATGGTTGAGCTAGACTATCCCGCTCCGGCGGACAGAGCCGGAGAACTGATCCGGCTCACAAAAGAACGTCGCAGAGACAAAAATCACGGCTTCGGACAGTTCTGAATCCCATCCGTCCTTTTATCCGCGATCAAAGCCGGGACAATGTTGTTTCCTAAATAAAAGAGCCGCCGGGCATTCCGGCGGCTCTTTTGCTGTTTTTTTATTCGTATTCCACTGTGGCGGGGGGCTTGGAGGTGATGTCGTAGAACACGCGGTTCACGCCGCGCACCTCGTTCACGATCCGCACGGAGACCCGGTCGAGCAGCTCCCAGGGCAGGCGGGAAAATTCCGCCGTCATGAAGTCCCCGGTCTTCACGCTGCGCAGGGCGATGGCGTAGTCATAGCTCCGGCCGTCTCCCATCACGCCCACCGAGCGCACGTTGGTAAGGGCGGCGAAGTACTGCGAGGGCTTGACTTCCGGTCCGGCGCGGCCGATCTCCTCCCGGAAGATGGCGTCCGCCTCCCGCAGGATGGCGAGCTTTTCCTCCGTCACCTCGCCGATCACGCGGATGGCGAGTCCCGGGCCGGGGAAGGGCTGGCGGGAGACCAGCGCTTCGGGCAGGCTGAGCTCGCGGCCCAGCTGGCGCACCTCGTCTTTGAACAGCAGCCGCAGCGGCTCGACGATCCCCCTGAAGTCGGTGTGCTCAGGCAGCCCGCCCACGTTGTGGTGGCTCTTGATCACGGCGGCCTCTCCCTTGCCGGACTCGATCACGTCCGGGTAGATCGTGCCCTGAACGAGGAAGTCCGCCCCGCCGATCCGGCGCGCCTCCTCCTCGAACACACGTACGAACTCCTCGCCGATGATCTTCCGCTTCGTCTCGGGGTCGCTGACGCCGGCCAGACGGGTGAGGAAGCGCTCCTTCGCGTCCACCCTTATGAAATTCAGCCTGCGTTTGGAGAAGACGGCCTCCACCTCGTCGGCCTCGCCCTTGCGCATAAGCCCGTGGTCCACGAACACGCAGGTGAGCCGCTCGCCGATGGACTCTGAAAGCAGCGCCGCCGCCACCGAGGAATCCACGCCGCCGGACAGGGCCAGCAGGGCCCTTCCGTCGCCGATCTCCTCCCGCAAAGCTTTCACGGTCCGTGTCCGGAAGTCCGCCATGGTCCATTCGCTCCGCGCGCCGCAGATCCGGTAGAGGAAGTTGTGCAGGATCTCCCGGCCCCTCTCGGTGTGGTCCACCTCCGGGTGGAACTGCACGCCGTAGAAGCGGCGCTCTCCGTCGCAGATCGCGGCGGTGGGGCAGGCGGCGCTTCTGGCCGCGGGATAGAAGCCGGCGGGGACCTTTGACAGATAGTCGCCGTGGCTCATCCATGTCACGCTCTTCTCGCCGATGCCGCGGAAAAGCGGGCATGTTGGATCAAAGCGGGTGACGGTCCTGCCGTATTCCCGAGCGCTCGCATCCTGTGCCGCGGTGACTTCTCCGCCCAGCATCTGCGCCATCAGCTGGCATCCGTAGCAGATTCCGAGAACGGGAACGCCCAGTGAAAACACGGCCGGATCGGGCTTCGGCGAATCCGGCAGATACACGCTGCCCGGCCCTCCGGTAAAGATGATCCCCAGCGGATCGAAGGCCCGAATGGCCTCGATCGGCATGTCATGCGGATGCACCTCGCAATAAACGCGCAGTTCTCTTACTCGCCGGGCGATCAGTTGGTCATACTGACCGCCGAAATCAAGGATCAGGATCTTCTGCATATCCGGTCATCTTCCTTTCAGGGAGGCCTCGATCAGTCCGGTGAAGAGCGGATGCGGATGATTGGGGCGGCTCTTGAATTCGGGATGGAACTGCACCCCGACGAAAAATCGTTTGTCGCTGTACTCGGTCGCCTCCACGATATGCCCGTCGGGGGAGATGCCGCAGAGTGTCATCCCGGCCGAGGAGAGCAGTTCGCGGTAATCGTTGTTGAATTCGTAGCGGTGCCTGTGCCGTTCGGAGATGAGCTCAGCGCTGTAGCACTCCGCCATGCGGGTTCCCGGCTCGATCCGGCAGGGCCACGCTCCGAGACGCAGGGTGCCGCCCTTGGAGACCTCGTCGCTCTGGTCGGGCAGAAAATCGATCACCTTGTGGGGTGAAAGCGGGTCAAATTCACCGGAGTTTGCGTCCGCGAAACCGCAGACATTCCGGGCGAATTCGATCACTGCCACCTGCATCCCGAGGCATATGCCGAGGTAGGGGACGTCCTTCTCCCGCGCGTATTTTGCCGTGACGATCATGCCCTCGATGCCGCGGCTGCCGAAGCCGCCTGGAACGATCAGCCCGTCGCATCCGCCGAGCAGATCATCGACCGTCTCCTCCGTTATCTTCTCGCTGTCGATCCAGCGGATCTCCACATGCGCGCCGAAGGAGTAACCCGCGTGCCGCAGGGCCTCCGCCACGGAGAGGTAGGCGTCGTGCAGCTGGACGTATTTACCCACGAGCCCGATGGTGACGGTCTTTTCAAGGGAGCCGATGCGCGCGACCATCTCGCGCCAGTCGTCCAGGTCCGGCTCCTTCGTTTTCAGGCCGAGCTCGCGGCAGACGATCCCCGAAAGGTTGTGCTCCTCGAGCATCAGCGGCGCCTCATAGAGGGAGGGGAGTGTGATGTTCTCGATGACGCAGTCGGGCTTTACGTTGCAGAACATGGCGATCTTGCGGAAGATCTCTGGCTCCAGCGGCTCGTCGCAGCGCAGCACGATGATGTCCGGCGCGATACCCATGCCCTGCAGCTCCTTGACGGAGTGCTGCGTGGGTTTGGTTTTGTGCTCCTCGCTGCCGTGCAGGAAGGGGACAAGGGTCACGTGGATATAGAGGGTGTTCTCTCTTCCGCGCTCCAGACCCACCTGACGGGCCGCCTCAAGGAAAGGCTGGCTCTCGATATCGCCGGTGGTGCCGCCGATCTCCGTGATGATCACGTCCGCTTCCGTCTTCTTTTCGAGGCTGTAGATAAAGTCCTTGATCTCCTGCGTGATGTGCGGGATCACCTGCACCGTCTGGCCCAGATACTCGCCGCGCCGCTCCTTGTTCAGCACGTTCCAGTACACCTTGCCGGTGGTGAGGTTTGAGAATTTGTTGAGGTCCTCGTTGATGAACCGCTCGTAGTGCCCGAGGTCGAGGTCGGTCTCGCTGCCGTCCTCGGTGACGAAGACCTCCCCGTGCTGGTAGGGGCTCATCGTCCCGGGGTCCACGTTTATATACGGGTCGAGCTTCTGCGCGGCCACCTTCAGCCCGCGACTTTTCAGCAGCCGGCCGAGCGATGCCGCCGTGATCCCCTTGCCGAGGCCGGAGACCACGCCGCCCGTGACAAATATGAATCTGGCCATAAGTGTTTCCTCCGGAATAAAAAATCGTTCTCCGATGCCTTAAGGGGGCACAATGCCCCTGACACCGCAGAACGGTCCGAAAAAACACTTTTCTATTATGGAAAAAGATTAGCACGGCCCGCAGGTGCTGTCAAGAAGGGAATGTGCTTTCCTCCATACGGCCGCCGTATGGAATTTATCATGCGGGGGATATATAAATGATTCAGTTTTGTCCGGATCCGGGATAATCCGAGATCAGGAGCCATTCGTTGTCCTGAACGGAATGGTGAGGGTCCCCCGCGTCTTGCTTACGTTTTTTTTGTATGATATGATATAATCAACTGTTCAATTCTAACGATCGGGAGGGGAGATCCATGGCAAAAAGCGTGCGCGGGAAAAAATGGCTGCCTGCCGTCCTTGCTTTCATACTGACCCTCCTGGTGCTTGTCTCCAACCTGAACAACGACACCGACTGGGGAGACGACAATGCCGCCTATATCACGCAGGGGATCGCTCTGGCGGAGGGCCGCCTGGACGAACAGGCGCACCTCAATCCCTTCCTCCACCCCACCCCTCTGCCGAAGGAGGCGGACGGCACCCTGATCTACGCCATGGGATATCCGGTCATCCTCTCGCTCGTCTACCGTCTGGCGGGCTTCGACCGGGAGACTTTCTCCACGCTTTTTTTGTACAAACTGCCCTCCGTTCTGGCAATGGCCGGCTGCGCGGCGATCCTGTATGTCTTCTACCGTCGGCGCCTCCCGGCCTGGTTGTCCTTCCTGTTCAGCGTGCTGTTCTGTATCAACCCGCTGATGCTGAACCTGGTGGACTCCATGTATTCCGATTCGGTCTTTCTCTTCTTCCTGCTTCTCTCCTTCAACATGACGGAAGCATTCCTTGATGCATTCGAGGAGGAAAAAGCCGGAAAAGCCGTCTTTCTCGGGATCCTGCTCGGTCTGAGCATGGGGATGGTCGCTTATGTCAGACTCAGCGGATTTGCTTACTGCATCGCGATCGCTCTCATGTGCCTTCTCCGGCTTCGAAAAACGCCTCCGCGCGGACGGCGTGTGCTGACAGCGCTGCTGCCCTGGGTGGTCCTGGCTGTTTTCATGCTCATCTTCAACGGCCTGCTGTTCCCGAAAGCGACTTCGAATCTGAGTGATTATTCCCAGACATCCCTCAGAATGATCCTGAGCAATATCTGGCACTACGCCTCTACTACTATTGGCTGGCTTTCCAAGCTGTTCGGACAATGGATTCCTCGTCCTGTCCGGCTCATTATCGGGGGGATCGCGGCGGTTTTTTTCCTGCTTGGTTTGTGGACAGCCAGCAGAAAGGAGATCCCGTATTTCTTTTTTCTGGCCGGCACCTATATCGGCGTGATCCTGCTGCCGTATACGCAGGGACTTCGGTACTGCTATCCCGTGCTGCACATCATCCTGCTGTACGTCGGATACGGATTGCTTGCGCTCGGAGAGCGGCTTCAGAAGAGGGAGACAAGGAGCTGCAGTGTACTGAAATGCGCGTGTCTGGTGTGCGTCTGGATCCTTTTCGCCGTGAATGTTGCCACCTCCTGCTCTGGCAGCTTTTTCGGCATGCTGCGCGGCGAAGGTCCTCCAGTCCGGGAAGAACCCTCGCCTTTCTCCGTGGAGTGCACGGAGATGTACCGGTATATCCGGGAAAAAATCCCCGGGGAATGCGAGGTCACATTTTACAAACCCCGGCTGCTGTATCTTGTCACCCAAAGGATGAGCTTCAAGATGGGCGTCAACGGCCACGAACTCTCCCAAGCGGACTACTATCTGAAGCGTACGGATATCACTGTGGACGAGGAGACTCCGGAATTGCTTAAATTTGACGGCAGTTTACGGGAACTGTACTCCTCCGGCTGCCTGACGCTATATTCCGTCGATGACGGGGTGAAGCCGGACGCGTAAAAGCCCCGCCGCTGTGCTTTGATCATTTTCGAACAAGTTTACATAATATTTGAACGATCAAATGAAAGAGCCCTGCATCGTTTTGCGATGCAGGGCTCTTTTTATGTGAAAAAACAATGGCTCATAAAACAATGGATCAGTCCGTGCGCTTGCGGTAGGTGCAGAAGCAGTAGCGCAGGCCGTTCTCCTCCTGCCATTCGCCGGCCTCGCAGTCCCAGTCCGGGAGTTCGTCGAGGTTCGGGAACCAGCTGTCTGACTCGGGCGCAAGGTCGATCTTCGTGATATGCACGGTGTCGAGGAAGGGGAAGAACTGACGGTAAACGCTCGCACCGCCGATGACGAGACAGCGTTCCTGCTTTTCTGCGGCTGCCAGCGCCTCTTCCGTGCTGTGCACCACTTCGGCTCCTTCGATCTCGATATCCTGCCGTGTTACGACGATATTGTGGCGGCCTTTGAGCGGTCTGCCGCCTGGGAAATCGCCCAATGTGCGCCGTCCCACGATGACCGCGGCGCCAGCGGTGATCTCGCGGAAGTGGGCCCGGTCTGCCTTCAGCACCACGGGCTGGGTGCCGTTTTTGCCGATACCCCAGTCGGAATAGACTGCTACTATAGCTTCCATGATTGCCTCCTTATACCGCCACCGGGATCTTGGCGGTGAACTCGGAATACTCGTAGCCCTCCACCTTGAAGGAATCTCTCGTGAAGGCGTAGAAATCCTTCACTGCGGGATCGATGAGGAACTTCGGCGCGGGCTTGGGGTCGTTCGCAATGATCTCCTCGATCAGCGGGACGTGTCGGTCGTAAATGTGCGCGTCCGCGATCACGTGGATGAACTCGCCCGGCTCAAAGCCGGAGACCTGCGCCATCATCATCGTCAGAACCGCATACTGCACCACGTTCCAGTTGTTTGCGGCCAGCATGTCCTGACTGCGCTGGTTGAGGATGGAGTTGAGCCTTTTGCCGGAGACGTTGAAGGTCATCGAGTAGGCGCAGGGATAGAGCGCCATCTCACTCAGGTCCGCGAAGGTGTAGATGTTGGTCATGATGCGGCGCGAGGCGGGATTGTTCTTCAGGTCCCAGAGTACCTTGTCCACCTGGTCCATGTCGCCCTCGGGATAGTGGTGCTTCACGCCGAGCTGGTACCCGTAGGCCTTGCCGATGGAACCGTTCTCGTCGGCCCATGCGTCCCATACGCGGGCGCGGAGGTCATGGACGTTGTTGCTCTTCTTCTGCCAGATCCACAGCAGCTCGTCGATCGCACTCTTCCAGTAGGTGCGGCGGATGGTAAGGATCGGGAACTCCTCGGAAAGGTCGTAGCGGTTCACGATACCGAATCTCTTTACGGTATGCGCCGGAGCGCCGTCCTCCCAGCGGGGGCGCACCTCCCGGTCCGTGTCCCAGACGCCGTTGGTCAGAATGTCGCGGCAGTTCTGGATGAATATCTCGTCGGCTCTGCTCATATCAGCACCTCGTTCTTTACAGATAGTGTTTTCACCGCAGAACATTTTAGCACAGGCCCCGCCCCGATGGCAAGGTCATGCGCAGAAAAGCAGAAAAGCCCTGCACCGCAGCGGATGCAAGGCTTTTTATGATGGTGACCCGGACGAGAATCGAACTCGTGTTACCGCCGTGAAAGGGCGGTGTCTTAGCCGCTTGACCACCGGGCCGTATGAAAAGGCGCAGTTTACGCTGCGCCTTGGTAGCGGCACCTGGATTCGAACCGGGGACACTGCGGGTATGAACCGCATGCTCTAGCCAACTGAGCTATGCCGCCAAATATTTGCCTGAACAGCGTAAGGTATTCTAACAGAGCAGCGGGTGCTTGTCAACAGTTTTTTCTGCATGAAAGGGAAGTGCGGGGCCGTTTTTCGCGGCCCCGTTTCAAGCTCTTGAGAAACAGTCCCTCAGCTGTGTGCGGAGATGTATTCCTCGAGGAACTCCGCCGCGTCGCCCACGTATTCGCCGCAGGGCCTCTTCTTGAGTTCCTTCCCCGGCACAGGCTCGAGGCCGAGCAGCCTCTTGCAGACGATCTCGCCGTTCCGCTCCCGGAACTTCCCGGCAAGCTCCTGAATTCGCGCGTTATGCTCGCCCTTGGCGGCCCTGTCCGCGGGATCTGCGTTCCCGTAAAGGAAGCCCAGCACCATGGCCATGCCGCTCACCGCGCCGCAGACTTCCCGCATGCCGCCGATGCCGCCGCCGAAGGAGCTGCTCAGCTTGGCAAGGGGCTCCTGATCAAGGGGAAGCAGGTCCTCAAAGGCCAGCACCACGGACTGCGAACAGTTGTATCCCTGCCGGTGCAGGGCCATCGCTTTTTCTCTTCTTGATGATTCTTCCATTATATCCTCCCTGCGGCGGATGCCGCATCTTTTTTACAGCAGGGGCGCGATAAACTTCGCAAGCGTGCCCACAAGCTTGCGGGTGAATTTCTCGTTTTTGACGGTCTCCTCCGTCACGGCGCGGCATTTCGCCAGTGTTTGCTGAAAATCGGCTTCCACGTCGGCAATGCAGGGAGTCTTGTACAGGTAGGTGGCGCACTCGAAGTGGTGGTAGAGGCTGCGGTAGTCGAGGTTGATCGTGCCGACCACTGCCTTCACATCGTCGCTGACAAAAACCTTCGCGTGCACGAAGCCCGGCGTGTATTCATAAATCTTCACGCCTGCGGCGAGAAGCGCCTTGTAATGTGACTTGGCAAGAGCATAAGGGAGGCTCTTGTCCGGAATGCCCGGAAGGATCATCTTCACGTCCACCCCGCGCTGTGCGGCGAAGCGGAGCGCCGTCTCAAGCTCCCCGTCGAGGATCAGATAGGGCGTCATGATATGCACATAGCTCTCCGCACGGTTCAGGATATCCATATACACCGCCTCGCCGACCTTGTATCCGTCCAGCGGGCTGTCTCCGTAGGGCATCACGAAGCCGGCGGCATTGACCGGCGCATCGGTCTGCCTGTTGATAAAACGCTCGTAATCCGGCTCCTTGCTGCCGATGTTCCACATCTGCAGGAAAAGAAGCGTGAAGCTCTTTACAGCTTCACCCTTCAGCATGACGGCCGTGTCCTTCCAGTGGCCGAAGCGCTCGATGCGGTTGATGTATTCGTCCGCCAGATTGACGCCGCCGTTGAAGGCGACCTTCCCGTCGATCACCAGGATCTTGCGGTGGTCACGGTAATTGTACTGGGACGAGAGGATGGGCTTGATGGGGGAAAAGGACTTTGCCCTGATCCCTTCCTTCTCCAGCAGCTTCCGGTAATCGGCAGGCAGGGTGGACATCTCGCACATGCCGTCGTACATCACGCGCACGTCGAGGCCCTCCTTTGCCTTTCGGATCAGGACGTCGAGGATCTTTCCCCACATGTAGCCCTCTTCAATGATGAAATACTCCATGAAGATATACTTCTCTGCCTTTTCCAGCTCCTCCAGCATGGCCGCGAATTTTTCCTCGCCGCTGGGGAAATAGGTCACGGCGGTATGACCGAAAAGAGGGAAGCAGCCGGTGCGGCAGAGGTATGTGCTCAGGTCTGACGAGCCGGACGGGTCGTCCGCCGGCGCATCGGCGGCATCCTGCGGCTGCGGAAGGATAGTTCTGGTCAGATCGATCTGCTCGCGCAGCAGCTTCTTTGTCATCCGGTGCCCCACATTCGTCTGCGTGAAGAGCAGGAAGACGGTCCCCGCAATGGGCAGGATGGAGATGAGCAGCATCCAGGTGAGCTTCGCAGAGTTGTCCATGCTGCAGTTGAACAGATAGAGCACCATCACGAGGGAGAAGATCCTCCAGATATAGATGATGCTCGGGAATCTGTCGGCAAGATAGAAATAGCCGGAGATCAGCATGGCGAGCTCAAGGGCAAACAGGAGAAAGATCAGGATGAACCTGCTGAACACGAGCTTCAGGATACCTTTTTTCTGCGGTTTCGCCAGCCGGACCACATTTTCTTCGTTTTCCATAGATGCTTTTTCCCTTTCGTCACAATAGGGGAAGGCCTTTCCGGGATGAGCAGGGCAGCCGGTATAAGCACTGCTTTTTTATGATTATACTTTGGAAAAGCAAAGGATTCAATACTCCGCACAAAAAAGGCCGATCCTCACGGACCGGCCTTCATGGCTGTGATTCAGATCTTGATCAGTTCATATTCTCTCGTGCCCAGGCCGATTTCCTCACCGTGGATGAGGCCGGGCTCCCACTCAGCATCCGGATGGTTCATGTGGAAGTACTCGTGGTTGCTGTCCTCATTCCAGAAGGACTTGATGTGCCGGTCGAGGCGGCTTCCCGCAAGCACGGGCATTTTATTGCAGAGGTCGACACAGGCCTGATCGAGTGCCACGGGGTCGAGGGAGGCCAGCATGCCGACATTCGGAATGATGGGCATGTCGTTTTCGGCGTGGCAGTCGCAGAAGGGGGATACGTCGCAGATCAGCGAGATGTGGAAGGCGGGGCGGCCGTGCACCACCGCGTAGGCATATTCGGAGATCTTGCAGGAGAGCACCTCCGCGGAGTTGGAGACCTCCGGCTCGATCGCATCTTTGGGGCAGACCGCGAGACAGCGCCCGCAGCCGACGCACTTGCTGTGGTCGATGTGCGCCTTTCCGTTTTCAATGACGGGACCTCCGTGGGCGCAGATCCGGGCGCAGGAGCCGCAGCCGATGCAAAGACCGGGGTCGACCAGAGGCTTGCCGTCGCAGTGCTGCTCCATCTTGCCGGCGCGGGAGCCGCTGCCCATGCCGAGGTTCTTCAGCGCACCGCCGAAGCCGGCCTCCTCGTGGCCCTTGAAGTGGCTGAGGGAGATGACGATATCGGCGTCCATGATGGCCTGGCCGATTTTGGCCTCCTTCACAAGGGGAAGATTGATCGGTACGAGGGCCTCGTTGGTGCCCTTGACGCCGTCGGCAATGATGACGTGGGCGCCGGTCTGCAGCGGGGAGAAGCCGTTGAGGTAGGCGGTGTCCATATGGTCGAGGGCGTTTTTCCGGCTGCCGACGTAGAGGGTGTTGCAGTCGGTGAGGAAAGCCTTGCCGCCGAGCTGGCGGACATAGTCCACAACGACCTTGGCATACTGCGGCCGCAGATGGGCGAGGTTGCCCAGTTCGCCGAAGTGGATCTTGATGGCGGCATATTTGTCCGTGAAGTCGATGTTCTCAAATCCGGCGGTCTTCATGAGCCGGTGCAGTTTCTGGGGGAGTGTCTCATTAGGGGTGGCGTGGAAATCGGTGAACCATACTTTTGAAGCTGACATGTTAAGAACTCCTTTACTATTTCGTTTACTGTTTTCTTATGAATCCATGCCCGCCTTCTTCAGGCAGGCTTTCACGATGCGGGCTGAGAAGGGCATGACGGATTCCGCAACCGGGCCCACGAGAAAAGCGCAGATCACCGTGCCGACGCCGAACTTCCCGCCGAGCAGGAAGCCGATCAGCACAAAGCACACGTCCGTCGCGATGCGGACGATGCCGAAGCGCCATTTCGTTTTGTCACTGATGACCACGGCGACGAGATCGTTCGGTCCGGTGCCGGCCTCCGAGCGGATGACAAGGGACATGCCGGAGGCGAGGATGACGCAGCCGATGATCAGAACGACTATTTTTATCACGAGAGGGGCAGCACCGATCCCGAGGCCACGCAGCACGAGGGTGAAAAAGTCGATGATCGGACCGCCGCAGAACATGCAGACCAGCGTGCCGAGCTTAACATAGCTCCTGTCTACGATAAGGAGCACTATGACTATCAGGAAGCAGATGACCATATGCACCGTGCCGTGGGTGGGGAAGAAACCAATCCGCATGACGAGCCGACGGAGCCCCTGGATGAGCACATTGAAGGGGTCTGCCCCGAGGTCCGCCAGCAGGAACAGCGTCACGCCCAGATGCGCGATGATGAGGCCGACGAACAGGAGAAACAGTCGAATGACGGTTTCGCGGACGTTTATCTTCATCAGGATCCTCCCGGGGTTTTTTCAGAATATATCATAATTACTTATATTATATCATGCCGCGATCCTCGAGGCAACAGAAATTCAAAACACCGGGCGAAAGGATGGTTTTTTATATATCCTCTGTTTTTTTGCATGCATACAGCAAAAAGTGGTGTTTTAAGAACATAATCCTGAAGCTTTTTTAAATATTAGAACCCGTATCCTCCTTTTCGGAAACACTTTTCGCCTTTTCGGAAGAGCTTTGCTTTCTCCCGTTGACATCCTTTTTATCTCTGCTTATACTGCGACCATAAGATTAAACGAACGCTTAATCGTTCTGCTGAAGGGAGGATATCGATATGAAGAAGAGCTACAAGATCGAAGTGGACTGCGCCAACTGCGCCAGCAAAATGGAAGACGCCGCGAAGAAGACGCCCGGCGTGAAGGACGCCGTCGTCAATTTCATGGCGCTGAAGATGAACGTGGAATTCGAGGAGGGTGCCGATCCCAAGGCCGTGATGAAGGACGTGCTGAAAAACTGCAAAAAGGTCGAGGACGACTGCGAGATCTACCTCTGAGAGGAATAACGGGAACATTGCAAATGCGTATGATTCTGTCATACGCATTTTTCAAAGGTGATATCATGACGAAGAAACAGAAAAAGATGCTCTGGCGCATTATTACAGCCGCGGTGCTGATGGTCGCGCTGCACTTTGCCGTGAAAGCCTTCGGGGAAAAGGTGCACGAGCCGCTATGGTTCCTCCTGTACCTGATCCCGTATCTCACCGTCGGCTACGACATCCTGCTCAAGGCGGGAAAGGGCATCCGGAATAAACAGGTATTCGACGAGAATTTCCTCATGGCCGTTGCGACCATAGGAGCTATCGCCATTGCGCTCATCAACAAAAGCGGGGATTATACCGAGGCCATCGCCGTCATGCTCTTCTATCAGGTGGGCGAGCTGTTTCAAAGCTATGCCGTGGGCAAAAGCCGGAAAAACATCAGCGCCCTCATGGACATCCGTCCGGACTACGCCAATGTGGAGCGGGACGGGGAGCTTGAGCAGGTGGATCCAGATGAGGTGGAAATCGGCACCGTCATCGTCGTAAAGCCTGGGGAGAAGATCCCCATCGACGGCGTGGTGGTCGAGGGTGTGAGCACGCTGGACACCAGCGCCCTCACGGGCGAGAGCGTCCCGCGCGAGGTGCGGCCGGAGGACGAGGTCATCAGCGGCTGCATCAACCTCAGCGGCCTGCTGCGGCTGCGCACTACGAAGGAATTTGGAGAGTCCACGGTCTCAAAGATCCTCGATATGGTGGAGAACGCGACCTCGCTGAAATCGCGCTCCGAGGCCTTCATTTCCCGCTTCGCCCGTGTGTATACCCCTGCTGTCTGCATCAGTGCGCTGGCGCTGGCAGTACTTCCTCCACTGTTCCTCCTCCTGCGGGGACAGGCTCCCGGCTGGGGCGACTGGATCTACCGCGCGCTGACCTTCCTTGTCATTTCCTGCCCCTGCGCGCTGGTGATCTCCATCCCGCTGAGCTTCTTCGCGGGAATCGGCGGCGCGAGCAGGGAGGGTGTGCTCGTCAAGGGCTCGAATTATCTGGAGGCTCTCTCCAAGGTGCAGACCGTGGCTTTTGACAAGACCGGTACGATGACAAAGGGCGTGTTCGAAGTCAACGGCATCCATCACAGCAGCATGGACAACGACGGGCTTCTCGAACTTGCCGCCCATGCGGAGCTGTACTCCACGCATCCCATAGCCCTGAGCATACGCAGAGCCTGGCTGGACGGAGCAGTCTTCCGGGATGACGGAGACCCCGCGGAAAAGGCAGACACTTCAGGAAGAACGATCGACACAGACCGCGTTTCCGATGTGAAGGAGATCGGAGGAAACGGCATCACGGCGCTGGTGGACGGCAGGCTGGTCGCCTGCGGGAACACGAAGCTGATGGACAGCCTCGGCATTGCATACATAGACTGCCACGAGCTTGGAACGATCGTCCATGTGGCGGTGGACGGCGCCTATGCCGGACACCTGCTCATATCCGACATCATCAAGCCCACAGCGAAGGAGGCGATCAAAGCTCTCCACGCCGCCGGCGTGACGAAGACCGTCATGCTTACGGGAGATGCGAAAAAGGTGGGCGAAGCGGTCGCAGAGGAGATCGGCATCGACAAGGTGAAGGCCGAGCTCCTGCCGGGCGATAAGGTCGCGGCGGTGGAGGAGCTGCTGGCGAAAAAACCGGAGCGCTCCGTCCTGGCCTTTGTGGGCGACGGCATCAACGACGCACCGGTGCTGACGCGCGCCGATGTGGGCATCGCTATGGGTGCTCTCGGCTCGGATGCTGCCATCGAGGCGGCGGACGTGGTGCTGATGGACGATGATCCGAAGAAGATCTCCCTCGCCATTCGTATCGCAAAAAAATGCATGCGCATCGTCTATGAGAACATCTGGTTCGCTATCGGGGTGAAGCTGATCTGCCTTGTACTCGGCGCGCTGGGCATCGCCAATATGTGGCTGGCGATCTTCGCGGATGTGGGCGTGATGGTGCTGGCCGTGCTCAACGCCATCCGCGCGCTGTTCACGAAGAATCTTCGATAGGCCTTCTGCCGGGGATTGACGGCACGCTCCGGTGCGCTTATGATGACATTTGAAGGTGAAAGACCCGCAGGAAACGGAGGCTCGGATATGGTCGGAACAAAGTATTACGAAATCCTTCAGAGAGGCTTGCCTGAGGGGCTGACCGTCGCACGGCTGGTCCACGGCGTCTCCTGGACGGCCGCCGTGCTCAGCGACGGAAGCACGGGTGTCGCCATGCACACCTCGGGAGAGACCGTGCCGCGGATGTTTGCAGATATGACCGGCCTGCCCCTGACCGAGGCCGGGAAAGCACTGATGTCCTGGAACATGGAGGAGGCGAGCGAGGCTCTTGCTGCGGTGAACGCGTATTACAACAGCCGCGCGGAGGACTTCGTAAAGCAGGAAGCAAAAACGCTGGATGGTCTTGACCTGCGCGGGAGGACCGTGGGCATGGTCGGAAAGATGATCGGCCACGGGAACATGACTGCGGAGGACTTCGATTGCGTGAAGAAGCTCTATGTCATGGACCGGGAGGAAAAGCCGGATACCCTGCCCGACAGTGCCAGCGAATACTATCTGCCGCTCTGCGATCTCGTGATCATAACGGGGAGCGCGGCCATCAACAAAACCCTTCCGCGGCTGCTGGAACTGAGCCGGAACGCGCAGGTGATCCTGACAGGGCCGAGCGTGAGCTGCTGCCCGGCACTGATGGAACTGGGGATCGATCGGCTGCACGGCCGTTTTTTCACACAGCCGGAGACCATGCTCGCGGCGATCGTGGAAAAGAGAACTTCCGTAAACGGATTCTCGCTCCCGTATCTGGTGGACAGGATAATAACATGATCGGGCTGCGCTCTTGCAGAGCAGATACGGCTTCATACAGGGCATGAAAAACGGGCATCGTTCAGATGCCCGTTTTTTGATCTTATTCTTATTCCAATTTGTTTTTGAGTCTTTTATCCGAGCGGATCGCGAGCTTCGTGCCGCAGGTCTGGAACAGCTGGACCAGCAGGATAAGCAGGATGACTGCGAAGATCATGATCAGGTATTTATACCGGTAGTATCCGTAATTCAGGGCGATCTTTCCCAGACCGCCGCCTCCGATTATTCCGCTCATGGCGGAGTATCCGAGGACGGTCGTGATGGCGATCGTGGCGTTGGACAGCAGCGAGGGGATGCTCTCGGGGATCATGACCTTGGTTATGATCTGCAGCGGCGAGGCGCCCATGCTCTGAGCCGCTTCTATAATATTGGGATCGACGTCCCGGAGGCTGCTCTCGGTGAGCCGCGCGATGAACGGGAAGGCAGCGATCACGAGAGGCACGATGGTCGCCGGAGTGCCAACGACCGTTCCGACGATGGTCCGCGTGATCGGGAATACGAGCACCATCAGGATGAGGAAGGGGACCGAGCGCAGAAGATTGATGATCACGCCCAGGGTCTTCAGGATCCAGGACGGCAGCGGCAGAACGCCGTTTTTATCCCCGGCGACAAGAAGCACGCCGAGCGGAAGGCCGATGAGGATGGCGAAGAAGGTGGAGAGAACGGTCACGTACACGGTCTCCCAGATGGCAAGCGGGAACTCGGAGAGAAAGACTTTTACCGCGGTCTCCCACGCCTCGGAAGTAAAAGCGTTTTCAAACATTCACGGGCACCTCCCTTGCGATCACGCCGGGCATCTGCTGCAGATAGTCGATGGCAGTCTGCACGTTCTCCGGCCCGCCCGTGATACCGAGAAGCATGGAACCGTAGGAGCCGTCTCCTATGCTTCTCGTGGACGCGTAGGAGATGTTCGCGGCGATGCCCTTGTCGATCGCCAGCTGGGCGATCAGCGGGGTTGCCGTCGCTTTGGCGCCGTTGAACACCACCCGGATGAAGACCTCCTCGCTGTCGCGCGCGATGACGGGGTCGGTATCCCCCTCGGGGAAGACGAGTTTTCTTGCCGCTTCCGTCTTCGGGTTGGAGAACACCTCGCCCACTTCACCCTGCTCTACTACGGTACCGTTCTCCAGGATCGCAACATGTCTGCAGACGGATTCGACCACGCTCATCTGGTGGGTGATGACGATGATGGTGATGCCGAGCTTCCCGTTTATCTCGCTGAGCAGATCGAGGATGGAACGCGTGGTGGTGGGATCGAGCGCGCTGGTGGCCTCGTCACAGAGCAGGACCTCCGGCGAGGTGGCCAGCGCTCTGGCGATCGCCACTCTCTGCTGCTGGCCGCCGGAAAGCTGAGCCGGATAGACGTTCGCCTTATCTGCCAGACCGACCACCTCGAGCAGTTCCGTCGCTCTTTTCACGGCCTCTCTGCCCCGGATCCCGGCCAGCTCCATCGGGAAGCACACATTCTTCAGCACGGTGCGCTGCATGAGCAGATTGAAGCCCTGAAAGATCATCGTGATCTTTCTTCTGGCCTCACGAAGCGCCTTCCCGTCGAGCTGCACCATATCCGTGCCGTCGATCACGACAGTCCCTTCCGTCGGCCTTTCGAGCATGTTGATGCACCGCACGAGCGTGCTCTTGCCGGCTCCGCTCATGCCGATGATGCCGAAGATATCGCCGTCCGGTATCGAAATATCCACATTCTTCAGGGCTTCAACGGCACCGTCGGCTGTTTTGTAAGTTTTGGAGAGATTCTTTATCTCTATCATCCTGCAAGTTATCCTCCCAAAGGCGGGTGTTTCTCCCGCCTTTGATCTTTGCGGTCAGGACCGCAGTTTATTTGATTTCGCTGAGACTGGTGAGCTTTCCGGAATAGATGCCGAGCGGCTCCACATGGATGCCGGCCACGGAGACGATATGGGTCCCGTTCTGGGCATTGAAGTCATTGAGATAGGGAACATGCTGGAAATAGTTCGCGTCGATCTCGCTGCTTTCCACAACGTTGTTGGGCTGGACATAGTCGGTGAACTCCACGATCTTGAGGGTGATGCCCTTCTGGGCAAGGATGTCCTTCGCAACGGCAAGCACCTCAGCATGGGGAGTTGGGGAGGCGGCGACCGAAATCTCGGCGCCATTCAGCGCTTCGTAATCGATCGAGGGATCGAAGCCGTCGGTGGGATCCTCCACAACGGAGATCACGGCGCCGTCATAGGTTGCGGTGATGTAATCGGCCACCTGTTTGCTCAGAAGAGCGGCGGCAAGAGCCTGGACGATGGGTTCGTTCTCCCTGCCTTCCTTCACGCACAGGATGTTCACGTAAGCCGAGGAGGAACCCTCGAGTCCCAGCGCGTCGGCGGACGGGTTGAGTCCCGCCTCAAGGGCGTAGTTGCAGTTGATGACGGCGAAGTCCACGTCTTTGCGAACGTTGGCAAGCTGCGCGGCTTCGACTTCGTTGAACTTGATGTTGTACGGGTTTTCCGCGATATCCAGGACCGTGGCCGTGATGCCGGCACCGTCCTTGAGCTTGATATATCCGAGATCCTCAAGGAGCAGGAGCGCTCTGGCCTCGTTGGTGGTGTCATTCGGGATGGCGATGGTGATGGATTTGGAGCTGCTGCTTCCGCAGGCGCAGAGAGTGAATATGAGGACCGTAACGATGACGGCGGCAATTATTTTTTTCATGTTTATTACTCCTTTGATCAATTGTTGTTGTTTATATGTGATGTGACCCTGTCAGAAGGGCATGTGGTGATTCAGCTGCAGCATATGCCCGAAGGCATTCGCCGGCCCGGCATTCGGTCACGGATCAGGTAATAAAACACAGGCTTTTTCATCTTTTTCTTCCTCCTGAAAACAAAAAACGGGAAGCTCCGAAGAGCTTCCCGGCAGATGACAGTATGATCGGAAGATCATCTGGAAAGCGGATCGGATAAGGCAGCACGAACAGACATACGCATGCAACGCATGCCCATGCACATTTCCATCATCATGCTGCGGGATCCGAAAATCATGCCCGTTTTCCTTTCGTTTTTGATAAGCAAATCATAGCTGGGCGTTCCGCGTTCGTCAACTGTTTTTTTCTTTTTCCACAATTCTGACGAACTTTACCCTCCGGATCGGGAAAAGATTGGTAAAAAATCCAAAGCTTTTTGTACGGGAAAGAATCAATTGAAATCATCGTTTTCCTGTGGTTATACTAAAGAAAAAGAAAGGAGGCGGAGCATGAAGGTTGCTGTGATAGCCGGCACGCCGGTGGATACCCGGATGGGCGTGGATTACCTGCATCGGAAGGATCCCTCGATCGGGACGCTTTCCTATCCCTGCGCAGCAGATCCGCGGGGATGCCATCTGTTCCAGATCTCCGGGACAGAGGAAAAACAGACTTATATCGAAACGATCTACCGCAAGGCAATCGGAGACGGAACGGAGCTTTTTTTCGTCTACTGCAATTCGCTTTCATCCTCCGTGGATTTCGACAGCATATCCGATAAGTACGGCGTGCTGACCGTAACGCCCATGTCCGCCTACGGCCGGATCGCCGAAAAGTATGACACGATCGGGGTGCTGGCGGCAAACAACCAGTGCACGAAGGGGATTGAGGACCGCTTCACGGCGGTGAACCGGAAGGGGACCGTCATCGGGATCGGAAATCTGAAGCTTACCGAAGCTGTCGAGCAGGGGAGAGATCCCGCGGAGATCGCGGAGCGATTCGCGTTCGGCCGGATGTGCGGGATGTTCGAGGCAAACGGGTGCGAGGCGATCGTCCTCGGCTGCACGCACTTCCCTTATTTCATCAAAGAACTCTCGGCGCTGACCGCATTGCCTGTCATCGACCCCGCGGATATCATGTATGAAAGCCTGACCGGACGCTGATACCGGATGCCGGGCTGACAGATATTATTATAATACTTGAAGAAAACTATGCCCTGTGATAGAATCAATATCGGACGGTGCGGATCAGCTTCCGCATCGTCCGGTTCCATATTCAGACTAAGTATTCTTTTTCGGAGGTGCTGAACCGATGAAAACCATTTTTCTGGACTGCGGCATGGGCGCGGCGGGGGACATGCTCGCGGCGGCCCTGCTGGAACTGCTTCCCGAACCGGAGCGGATGCTGGACAGACTGAACGGACTCGGACTGCCGGGCGTCGTTTATGAGCGTGAGATCGTAAAGCGGAACGGGATAAGCGGTTCGCAGATGCATGTCCGGATCGAAGGCGACGAAGAGGGCAGCGGGCACGAACACGCACATGTCCATGGTCACACCGGACTCAGGGATATAGAGCAGCGTGTCGGCTCGATGGACATTCCCGCCCCCGTGAAAGATGACATTCTCGCCGTGTTCCGCCTGGTTGCGGACGCGGAGAGCAAGGTGCACGGAAAGCCCGTGCCGGAGATCCATTTCCATGAGGTCGGCTCGGTCGATGCGATCGCGGACATTACGGCCGTCTGCATGATACTGGATGAACTTGCTCCCGATGCGATCCTTTCCTCGCCGGTCCACGTCGGCTGCGGCACGGTGCGCTGCGCCCACGGCGTTCTGCCGGTGCCTGCTCCCGCAACGGCCGAGATCCTCAAAGGAGTACCGATCTACGGCGGCAGGATAGAAGGGGAACTGTGCACGCCGACGGGCGCCGCGCTTCTGAAGCACTTCGTCACCCGTTTCGGGGATATGCCCGCCATGGAGGTCGGGAAGATTGGCTACGGCATGGGAAAGAAAGAATTCGAGCGGGCGAACTGCCTCCGCGCTTTTCTCGGTAAGACGGCCGATAACAGGGATACGGTCTGTATCCTTTCCTGCAACGTGGACGACATGAGCGCCGAGGACATCGGCTTTGCGCTGGAAAGATTGCTCGAGGCCGGCGCGAGAGATGCGTTTACCGTCCCGGTCGGCATGAAGAAGAACCGCCCCGGCATCATGATCTGCGTGATCTGCGACGTGCCGGAGAGCGACAGGCTGGCCGCCGAACTGTTCAAATATACCTCCACCATAGGCATACGCAGGATGGAGAGTGAAAGATACGTGCTGGAACGCAGCGAGAACTGCCTGGACACACGATACGGTACGGTTAGAGTGAAACGGTCGCACGGATACGGCACCGACAAGGAAAAGATCGAATACGAGGATCTTGCGCGCATTGCCCGTGAGCAGGGCAGGAGCGTGACCGAGATTCGGAAAGAACTGGAGAAGAAACTATGAGCAGGAATACGAAGAAACTGTGCTATGCCGCGGTGTGCCTTGCATTGGCCATGGTCCTCCCGTTCCTGACGGGACAGATCCCGCAGATCGGGCAGGCGCTCAGTCCCATGCATATTCCGGTGTTCCTCTGCGGCTTCCTCTGCGGATGGCCCTGGGGATTGGCCGTGGGCTTCATCGCGCCGCTGATGCGTTCGGTCCTTTTCGGCATGCCGGCCATCTTTCCGGGAGCCTGCGCCATGGCTTTTGAACTGGCGACCTACGGCGCCGTGAGCGGCATCCTGTATAAGGTGCTGCCGAAGAAGATCCTCTACATTTACGTGACGCTGATCATCGGCATGCTGTGCGGCCGCATCGTCTGGGGCATCGCACGCTATGTGTTCGCAGGCCTGCAGGGCTCGTCTTTCCCGATGTCGGCCTTTGTGGCCGGGGCCTTCACCAATGCGATCCCCGGCATCATCCTTCACATCGTGCTCATCCCGCTGATCGTGATCGCCCTGCAGCGGGCGAAACTCGTTTTGAACGAATAGACAGACCGACAGCAAAAGGACCGTTCCCATCCGGGAGCGGTCCTTTTTTGCATCTGTAGAGCGGAAAGCTTATTCTTCCGCAAAATCCGTGTCCATGGCGACCTGCAGCGCATAACCCGGGAAAGCCTTCCGGACTTCGGCCACCACCTGCTCGTACACGGCCCTGCGGTCCTTCGCATCGAAGCTGACCACGATGTCAAAGCGCATGGCTTTCTCCTCCTTGAGCAGATAGAAACCGTGCATCTGCAGCACGTGCGGGACGGAACGGACGATCTCCAGCACCTTCCGCTGCGTCTCGATGACCTCCGGGTCCGTGGTGTTCACGGAATACACGCCGATGGCTGTGAGGATCACACGGTGCTCCGCATACACCTTCATCTGGATGTTTCGGATGAGCTGATCCAGCTGCGAAGCGGAGTAGGTGTCCGGTACCTCGATGTGGACGGAACCGTTCCAGGTGTCCGGACCGTAGTTGTTCAGCACGAGATCATAGGCGCCGTTCACATCCGGAAAAGCGAGTACGGTCTCCTTGATGGCCTTTGCAAGCTCAACGTCGTTGCGCTCGCCGAGGATCTGCGAGATCGTGTCCCGCAGCATCTCGAGTCCGGACTTGATGATGACGAGGGAGATGATCGCGCCGAGCCATGCCTCCAGCGACACGCCGAAGAGCAGAAAGATGCAGGCGGCGACCAGGGTGGAGGCGGAAATGATCGAATCCAGCGTGGCATCCTCCCCGGAGTTTACGAGCGAGTCGGAATGGACCTTCACGCCCACGCCCTTCACATAGCGGCCGAGCAGGATCTTTACGACCACGGCCACCGCCACGATGATCAGGGATACGGTCGTATATTCCGGCGTCTCCGGATGAAGGATCTGCTTGACGGATTCCACGAGAGAGGTGATGCCCGCATACAGCACGATCACGGATATGATCATGGCGCTCAGGTATTCGATCCTCCCGTAGCCGAAGGGATGCTTCTTGTCCGGCTCCTTGCCGGCCAGCTTTGTTCCCACGATGGTGATCAGGGAACTGCCGGCATCGGAGATGTTGTTGACGGCGTCGAGGACAATGGCGATGGAGTTCGTCATCAGGCCGATCACGGCCTTGAATCCCGCAAGGAACACATTGGCGATGATGCCGATGATGCTGGTGCGGACAATGGTTCTTTCACGGGAGGCATCGGCTTCGCCGGCAGCCTGTATTTCCAAGATGTCCTTCACGTCTGGGTTTCCTCCGCAATCGTTTTCGCGAAGGCGGCCGCCGCGGCAAGGTCTTCTTCATTCGGCCTGCCTTTGTGCATGCCCTTGAATTCGCCCTTGCAGTGGAACTCGCGCTCATCCATGGGGATTCCGGCCTTGTCCGCCTCTGCCTTCACCTTTTTCCAGGTGGAGTTGAGCATGGCGGCCGAACCAAAATTGACGATCCTGCCGACCTTGTTCTTGTCGAGCGTGCGGAGGAATGCGCGCACTTCCGGATCGATGCTGAAAGCATACCAGGAGTTTCCGAGAAAGAGAACGTCTACCGCCTCCGCGACGGGTTCGCTGATGGGAAGCGCCTCGGCCCCGACGGCTGCCGCAACGGCTTCCGCGAGCTTTTTGGTATTGCCGGTCTTCGTATAGTAACGTACGGCGATCTTCATGGTCATGACCTCCTCAATCAGATGTTTTTCCGCTTACAGTGCGGCTTCAACGGCGGCGCGGACGTCCTTCATGTCCACGGTGGGCTCGAAACGGGCGATGACCTTTCCCTCGCGGTCGACAAGGAACTTGGTGAAGTTCCAGCCGATGTAGGTCTTGTCGCCGTACTGCTTGTTGTTCATATCGGCGAACTTCTTCAGCATGGCGTTCTTCACACCCTTGCCGAAGCCGGTGAAGGGTTTCTCGGAGGCGAGGAAAGCGTAAAGGGGATCGGCGGTCTCGCCGTTGACATCGATCTTCTTGAACTGCGGGAACTCAGTGCCGAACTTGATGGTGCAGAAATCGTGGATCTCATCGTCGCTGCCGGGGGCCTGGTTGGCAAACTGGTTGCAGGGGAAGTCGAGGATCTCAAGGCCCTTGTCCTTCAGATCCCGGTACATGGCCTCAAGGGGCTCGTAGTGCGGGGTGAAGCCGCAGCCGGTGGCGGTGTTGACGATGAGCAGCACCTTGCCCTGATACTCCGACAGGCTGACGTCGCTGCCCTGTCTGTCTTTCACGGTGAAATCGTAAACGGTCTTCATTTTTCTATCTCCTTTTTAATGATTTTTTCTTTCTGATTCTCCAGCAGCTCATAGAGCAGGGAGTAAAGCCGGGAAGTCTTTTCCTCCGAAAGGTCGATGCAGCCGGCCACCCGAAGCGGAACATCCTTCGCCTTTTCCTGCAGGGCGCGGCCTTCCTCCGTCAGGAAGATCTCCACAACGCGGTCGTCCTCAGCGCTGCGGCGCCTTTTGATAAATCCCTCCTGTTCCAGCTTCTTCAGCAGGGGGGAGAGGGTGCCGTTATCCAGCATCAGGTTTTCGCCAATCCAGCTGACGGAGACGCCGTCCTGTTCCCACAGCACCAGAAAAACGAGGTACTGCGTGTAGGTCAGGCCGAGGGGCTTGAGATAAGGCGTATAGAGCCCGGTGACGTTTCTCGCGGCGGCGTAGAGCGGGAAACAGATCTGGTTTGCAAGCTTCATCGCCTCGTGATAATCGTATTCCATGGCTCCTCCTTCCATTTACATTTGATACAAATATATTTTATCAAATGTAAATGCGGGTGTCAAGCCCTTTTATCAAAGCAAAAGAGAGCATCCTCATAGAAGGAATGCTCTCTACTGGCAAAGGACATGTACTTTGATACAATGAATCACTTTCGGGTGGAGGTGATTCACTTTCATAAAATAAGAATCATTTGAATCATGCCACAGATAAACACCGTGGCATGAGACGCTTTTTCATAAGGACATGGAAGAGCTCATGGATTGCTCGCGATCAACAATGCCTGGCGAGTCGCTGGCCTTTTACCTCACAGTCAGCTCCACGCATTGTTCCGCCACGCTGGGCGTGCTGACCTTGACCTGGACCTTCCCCGCGCTGTCTCCCGCGCGGATCACGGCCAGCGCCTTCCCGTAATACGTGGTATGAGTCTTTTCGGTAAAGCACTCTCCCATGTTCGGCTTGGCAGAGCCGAGAGCCAGCAGGCTCCCCGCACCCTTCACCGTCACGGTAACGGGTACATCCTCCGAGGATTTAGTGATCCCTTCCCGGTCGGTGAGGTCGATCGCCAGATAGCAGAGATCCTGCCCGTCGGCGCGCAGCGCGGTCCTGTCCGGACGGAGGCAAAGCTCTGTCGCACCTTCCGCGGTACGCATGGTCTCCCTTGCGATCTCCGCACCGTTTGCGTCATAGCTGATGGCGGTGATGGATCCCGGCTGGTAGATCACCTTCGGGAAGACCGCCTTGTATTCTTTGGTTTTCTTTCTGCCATAGGTCTTGCCGTTGACGATCAGCTCAGCCGCGGCGCCCGAGGCATAGACCGTGACCTTGGTCTTTTTCCCCTCGCAGCCCTTCCAGGACCAGCTCGCCACC
>JAFRER010000025.1 GCA_017434755.1 Oscillospiraceae bacterium
GTCGCCGCAGCGCCCGCTCCGGCGCCCGCAGCCGCGGCTCTCGCCGCCGGCGAGGTCGTCAAGAGCCCGATGCCCGGCAACATCCTCAAGATCAACGTCACGCTGGGGCAGAAGGTCAAGGAGGGCGACGTGCTGATCGTCCTCGAGGCCATGAAGATGGAAAACGAGATCACCGCTCCCAAGGCCGGCTCGATCGCTCAGATCCCGGTCTCCAAGGGCCAGGTCGTCGAGACCGGATCGCCGCTCGTCGTGATCGCGTAACGGAGGGCCTTGGATGGATATACTGGGAACTGTGCAGAAGCTCGCGATGGAATCCGGCTTCGCGGCCTTCTTCCTCACGGAGGGCGGCTGGAAGAACCTTGTGATGATCCTCATCGCCTTCGTTCTGCTGTATCTTGGCATCGCCAAGAAATTTGAGCCCCTGCTCCTGTGCGGCATCGCCTTCGGCTGCCTGCTCTCAAACCTGAGCTATTTCATCGGCATGGGCGAGAACGCGATGTATCACCCGGAGCTCTGGGCTGCCTTCCTCGACGAGACGAGCCCCTATTACCACAGCTACGGCACGATCATGGCGCACGCCGGTCTGCTTGACTTTTTCTACATCGGCGTCAAGGCCGGCATCTATCCCTCGCTGATCTTTATGGGCGTCGGCGCGATGACCGACTTCGGCCCGCTGCTTGCCAATCCCAAGAGCCTGCTGCTCGGCGCCGCGGCTCAGCTCGGCGTATTCGTGGCCTTCTTCGGTGCGATCGCCTCCGGCGTCTTCACCGGTCCGCAGGCGGCCTCCATCGGCATCATCGGCGGCGCGGACGGCCCCACGGCCATCTTCCTCACCTCCAAGCTGGCGCCGGAGCTGCTGGGTCCCATCGCGATCGCGGCCTATTCGTACATGGCGCTGATCCCGATGATCCAGCCGCCGATCATGAAGCTGATGACGAGCGAGAAGATGCGCGTCGTCAAGATGGAACAGGCCCGCGAGGTCAGCAAAACCGAGAAGATCGTTTTCCCGATCCTTGTCGCGACCTTCGTGATCCTGCTCCTCCCCTCCACCGCGCCGCTGATCGGCTGCCTGATGCTGGGCAACCTCTTCCGCGAGTGCGGCGTGACCGACCGCCTTTCCGACACGGCGCAGAACGCGCTGATGAACATCGTCACGATCTTCCTCGCGACCTCTGTCGGCGCGACGATGGTCGCGCAGAACTTCCTCAACGGCAAAACGATCCTGATCATCATCCTCGGTCTGGTTGCCTTCGCCATCTCCACGGCGGGCGGCCTCGTCGGCGGCATCATCATGTACAAGACCTCCGGCGGCCGTATCAATCCGCTGATCGGATCGGCCGGCGTGTCCGCGGTCCCGATGGCAGCGCGTGTGAGCCAGGACGTGGGACGCCGCTACAACAAGTCGAACTTCCTGCTGATGCACGCCATGGGTCCGAACGTGGCCGGCGTCATCGGCTCGGCCATCGCGGCCGGCTTCCTGCTCTCCGTTTTCGGCGGCTGACGCAGTCAAATACGAAAAGAAGATCCTGCCGAGAGACAGGATCTTCTTTTTTGTTCTGAACAAAGCGTAAAAACCTGACGAAATGTGTTGAAAGAAGATCGCTTTCGTACTATAGTAAGGACAGATATTTTTCAGGAGGTGCCTTTCCATGATCTGTTCAAACTGCGGCAGCCCCATCCCCGGTGAGGCCAAATTCTGCCCCGTCTGCGGAACGCCGGTTTCCGCCGCGCCGGTCGAAGAGCCTGTTCCCGCACAGGCCGCGCCAGCGGCCGAAGAGGCCGCTCCGAAGGAAGAGCCCGCGGCCAACTGGTATCAGTCGGCCGAGCAGCAAACTCCTCCTCCCGCGGCGCCGGTCTACGTGAAAACCAAGCCCGCCATCGGCGGCATCCTCGAGTTCTACCGCAAAGCTTTCAACGTGCTCAAAAAGAAACCGATCCGCCTTTGGGGTCTCTCCCTGCTCTATCTTCTCATCTCAAGCCTTGTTTTCTCCCTCGGCTCGCTCGTCCCGCTCATCACGATCCCGATCGTTCTTGTGCTTTCTCTGGGCTTCACGGGCGTACTGCTCGACGGCTACCACGGCAAAGACGTGCGCTCCGAGCAGCTGTTCCAGGGCTTCCGCAGGGAAGAGGTCGTCCGCAACGGCGCCGGCATGTGCTGGATGGAGCTGTGGACGCTCATCTGGGGCTTTGTTCCCATCATGAACATCATCAAATACTATTCCTACTGCTTCGTTCCCTACATTCTGCTCACCGACAAGGAGATCACGGCCACCGAGGCGCTGCGCAAATCCATGCGCATGACCGACGGCTACAAGGGCAAGCTGTTCGGCGCAGACGTTCTGATCGTCGTCGCCTTCATGGTCGCGCTGCTCGTTCTCGGCCTTCTCGGCCAGATCCCCTACGTCGGATGGATCTTTATGATCGCGCTCGTCCTGCTCTATATCGCGTTCATCCTCTTTGCGCCGATCTTCATGGGTCTCGTCCGCACCGCCTTTTTCGAGGACGTCAGCGCCGTCCACGAGGAATGATCCTCTCTCCGGCATCATAAAAAAACAGCTTCGGCAGATCCTGCCGAAGCTGTTTTTATTCCTCTTTAAGTTTATCGTTGAGCTTTTTGTATATCCTTTCGACGAACCACGGCTCCGTCGAGGCCTCCAGCGCACCGTCCAGCGTGAACCAGCGAACGTCGGAATTCTCTTCCTCGCAGGCGTGCAGCTCCTCGCTCTCGTCCGCCTCCAGCAGATAGGTCACGTTCAAATGCAGATGGCTCGGGATGTAAGCCCCGCGCTTCTCATGCCCGTCGACCGTGAGCACCTCCATCGAAAAGATCTCCTCGCTGACGGCCCGCACCTTCCGCAGCCCCGTCTCCTCGCGCGCCTCCCGCACTGCGACGGCAAGCAGATCCTGTTCCCCGTCGGCGTGCCCGCCGGTCCATGACCAGGAATCGTAGATACGGTGGTAGACCATCAGGACCTTTGTCCGCTCCCGGTTCACGATCCAGCCGGAGGCCGTCATGTGCGCGATGGGATCGCTGCGGGAAAACGCGTCCTTCCGGTGTTTTTCCAGATATTCCAGGATCACGGCCTTGTCACGCGCTTCCTGCTCGCAGCAGGGAGCGTATTTTCGTATCTCCTCCGCGATCCTCATTCCGCCACCGTGTAAACGTCGCGCCGCAGATGCAGGAAGGTCGGCAGCTGAGCGCGTACCTCGTCGACGCGGCCGAGGTCGATGTCCGCGAAGATGATCTGTTCAGTCTCGTCGGCCGCGGCAAGCGCGATCCCGAAGGGGTCGTATACAACGGAATGCCCCCAGCACTCATAGTCGAAGCCCTCATAGCGCGCGGCCGAGGCGCCGACGAAGAAGATTTCGTTGTCTACGGCGCGGATCTTGAGCGTCTCCGACCAGTGAGCAGGGCCGGTAGCCATGTTGAACTGCGCCGGGAGGAAGACGACCTTCGCCCCGCGCGCGGCCATCGCCCGGAACAGCTCCGGAAAACGCACGTCAAAGCAGATCGCCGCGCCCATTTTCCCGAATTCCGTGTCAAAGACCGTGATCTCTTCTCCCGGGGAGAAGGTCGCGGACTCGCGGAAGCGCATTCCGGGGATATCCACGTCGAAAAGGTGCACCTTGCGGTGCTTCGCGATCTGTTTCCCCGCGCGGTCAAATACGAAGCAGGTGTTGAACAGCCGCCCCTCCTCCGTCTCGGGGACAGAGCCGCCGATCAGATACACGCCGTTCTCCTTCGCCCAGGAGGACATGGCCGCGACGGTCTTTTCATGGCCCTCCGCGGCAAAGCGGCGGAAGTATCTGCCCGAATAGGGACAGCTGAACATCTCAGGCAGCACGGCAAAATCCGCGCCGCCCTCCGCGGAGCGCCGCACGAAGGAGGCGGCTTTTTTCATCGTCTCCGCACCGTCAAGCTCCGTACGGAGCTGACAGACGGCGATCCTCAGCTTATCGTTCATAGTGCCTCCAGATAGGCGTCGATATCAAACGCTCTGACTTTCTCGTCCTTTTTCAGATACAGCGGGTGATGCGGATGCCCCTTTTTCGACAGCTTTCCGGCGCAGAGCCATTCCGCGCCGTAATCGCGGCCGACGGAGAGCATGTCGAGCACACAGTCCTTGAGATAAGGCCGTTTCTCGATGATCGTTCCCCATGCGGCCCACACGGCAGGCCGCTTGCTTCGGTCCACCTGAGAGAGTATGTACGCGAAGGCCCGCATATTCTCACGGTGCAGATCCTCGTTGAGCTCGCGGTCCATGTCGTCGGGATCGGTCGCGCGCTGGGCGTAGACGTTGAACATGATCCAGCTGTCATAGCCGTTGTGCGCGGCGATGCGTGAAACGGACTTGAGCGTGTTGTCCAGATCGTCCGGCGCCGCGGTCGATGGGTTGATGCCGATACAGATCAGCGGGTTCATCCCCCGCGTGCCCAGGATATATCGGTATTCGGTATAGAAGTCCGGTACGTAGAGCCAGTAATCGCTGTCGTAGCCGCCGCTTTGGCCGGAGGCCGCCAGCGCCTCGTCAAAAGAGAGCAGTTCGATCGTCTGGCTCGCGCCGAGCGGAACGTGCATCCGTTTCAGCTCCTTACAGGATAAGATAGACCGTGATCGGCAGCGTGATCATCGACAGAAGCGTCGTCAGCAGGATCCCCTCGGAGGGATATTCCCCGTCTTTTCCGTTCTGCAGGCTCAGCGCGGTGACGATGATCGCGCTGGGCGTGGCGGCAGTGATGACCATGATGTTGCGCAGCATCGGATCGGGGCAGACGAGCTTCATCAGGAGAAACGTCACCAGGGGCGCGAGCAGGAAGCGCTCGGCCGTCAGGAAGAGCATGCTCTTGTCGCGCAGCGCTTTTTTCAGCTCGACATTTCCCAGCGAGGAGCCGACCAGCAGCATCGACAGCGGGACCGTCGCGGCCGAGACGGAGGAGAGGATCCCCTTCACGGCGGCCGGGACAGGCACGCGCAGAAGGAAAAGCAGCGTGGCCGCGATCGTAGCCAGCAGAGGCGTGGACAGAATGTCCTTCAGCCGGAAGCCGCCCTCCCCGCCTCCGCGCAGGCGCGCGATGCCATAGGTGAAAAGCAGGACGTTGAAGGGGATACAGCCCAGCGCGACGATGAACGCCCCTTTGGGGCCGTAGATCGTCTCCACGACGGGCAGCGTGACGAACAGCGTGTTCACCGAGCTCATCAGCAGCTCGAGCTGCGCCGCCCTGTCCCCCTTGATCGGAAGCAGGCGGATCACGATACCTGAGATCAGGTATGTCAGCAGATAGGTCGCCCATAAAAGGAGCATGATCGTGCCGAACTCCTTTGCGGACAGGCTGGAAGCGTCCATCGAGAGCACGGAGCTGAAAATGGAGGCCACCAGAAAAACGTTGATGACCAGCCAGGTCAGACCGCGGTTGAAATCCGCCTTGAGTATTTTCTTTTTTGCCCCGAACATGCCGATGAGGATCACCGTCACAAACAAAGCGAGTTTTGTCAGCAGCGCGGACATTTGCATGGTTTTTTCCCCTCAGATCTTCAAAATCAGCTTGGCAACGTAGATATAAATCAGCAGAGAGACCGCGTCGGTCAGCGTAGAGATCAGCGGGTTGGCCATGACAGCCGGGTCGACGCCGATCTTCTCCGCCGCGATCGGCAGAAAGCTGCCGACGACCTTGGCGAACATGACGATGAACACGATCGAGAGGCTGACGGTAGCGGCCACGGCGACGGTCACGTTGGCGTTGCCGAGCAGCATTCCGTCCACCAGCAGCATTTTCCCGAAGTTGACAACGCCGAGCGTCAAGCCGCAGAGAAAGGCGATGCGCCATTCCGTCCACATGACCCGCAGCACATCGCGCGGCTCGACGTCGCCCAGTGAGAGGCTGCGGATGACGGCCGTGGAGGCCTGGGCGCCGGAGTTGCCGCCGGTGCCCATCAGCATCGGGATAAAGGCGACAAGTCCCGCCTGCACGGCGAGCATGTCCTCGAACGAGGTAAGGATCATACTGGTGAAGGTGGCCGAGAGCATCAGAAACAGCAGCCAGGGGATGCGGTTGCGCCAGAATTCCGTGATGCGCGTACGCAGATAGGGCTTATCGGACGGCGTCATACCGGCCATGAGCTGGATATCCTCGGTGGCCTCCTGCTCCATGACGTCGATGATATCGTCGACCGTGACGATGCCGACCAGACGGTTTTCCTTGTCTACGACCGGCAGCGCCATCAGGTCGTAGTCCGAGAATTTTTCCGAAACGCTCTCCTGATCCTCGGTCGTGACGGCGTAGATGACGTTGCGGTCCATCAGGTCCTCGATGACCGTGTCGGGATCGGCCAGCAGCAGATCCTTGACTGTGACGATGCCCTCGAGCTTGCGGTGTGCGGAGGTGACAAAACAGATGTATATGGTCTCCTTATCCTCGCCGATCCGCCGGATGCGGGCAAAGGCTTCCTTGACGCTCATATACTTTTTCAGGTCCACATACTCGGCCGTCATGATCGAGCCGGCGGAGTTCTCGGGATAGTGGAGATACTGATTGATCAGGTTGCGCGTCTCCGGCGTCGCCGTGCGCATCACACGCTTGACGACATTTGCGGGCAGTTCCTCCATCATATCGACCGCGTCGTCGACGTACAGTTCTTCGACGATCCCGGCCAGCTCCGAGTCGGTGATGGAGTTGATGATGCGTTCCTGATCGGGCGCTTCGAGATTGGCAAACACCTCCGCCGCCCGCTCCTTCGACAGCAGACGGAAAAGCATGGGCATGCGGTTGTCCTCGATCGAGGAGAGGAACTCGGCCACGTCGAATTCCTGCATCTCGTTCATGCGGTCGCGGAGCTGCTTCATGTTTCTGTCCTCGAGCAGCTCCATCAGCTCGTCGTTTCGCTTGTCAACCAGATCCTCGTAAACGATCGGCTCGACGGCTTTTTCTTCGTCTTCCAAGCTGAATCCCCCTTTCAAGGGTCTCGCATCTGCAGATTTAGACGCCCAGATACCGCTTCTGCTCGTCGCTGAGCGCGTCGATGGACACGCCCATGGCCCGGAGCTTGCGGAAAGCGACGGCCTCGTCCAGCTCGCGCGGGAAGCTGATCACCGAGTTGGGCAGCTGGCCGCGCTTTTTGACAAGATATTCCGCGCTCAGCGCCTGTACCGCGAAGCTCATGTCCATGATCTCCGCCGGGTGGCCGTCGGCTGCGGCCAGGTTCACAAGCCGCCCCTCGGCGATCGTAAAGACCGTTTTCCCGCTCGGCAGCACGTAGCCCTGGATATTGTGCCGCGCTTCATATTTCCTGACGGAAAGCTTTTCGAGCGCCGCCATGTCGACCTCGACGTCAAAATGGCCGGCGTTGGAGAGGATCGCCCCGTCCTTGAGCTTGTCGAAATGCTCGGCGGTGATCACGCCGCTGCAGCCCGTGACCGTAATGAAGATGTCGCCCAACGCGGCGGCCCGGGACATCGGCATGACCTCATAGCCGTCCATCACGGCCTCGAGCGCGCGGATCGGGTCTGTCTCCGTGACGATGACCTTCGCGCCCAGGCCCTTGGCCCGCAGCGACACGCCCTTGCCGCACCAGCCGTATCCGGAGACCACGACGTGCTTGCCCGCCACGACCAGATTGGTCGTGCGCATGATGCCGTCCCATACCGACTGGCCCGTGCCGTAGCGGTTGTCAAACATGTGCTTGCAATCGGCTTCGTTGACCATCATCATCGGGAAGCGGAGCGTGCCCTCGCGCGCCATGATCTTCAGGCGGTGGATGCCGGTGGTCGTCTCCTCGCAGCCGCCGATGACCTGCGGGATGAGGCCGGCGTATTTCGTATGCATCAGGTTGACCAGATCGCCGCCGTCGTCGATGATGATATTCGGCGCCGCTTCCAGCACGCTGCAGAGGCAGGCCTCGTATTCCTCCATCGTGCAGCCGTAGCGGGCAAAGACCTGCATGCCTCCGGCGGCCAGCGCCGCCGCCACGTCGTCCTGCGTGGAAAGGGGGTTGGAGCCGGTGACGTACATCTCCGCTCCGCCCATCTCGAACACACGGCAGAGATAGGCCGTCTTGGCTTCCAGATGGACGGAAAGCGCCACGCGCAGCCCCGCGAAGGGACGCGTTTTTCTGAAGTCCTCTCCCAGCGAGCGCAGGACGGGCATGTTGCGCTCCACCCAGTTGATCTTGACCTCGCCCGAAGGGGCGAGCGCGATATCGGCGATCCTGCTCATGCCTGTCGGCCTCCCAATCATTTTTTTAAATATTTTAACACGGCCGCGGAGCTTGTGCAAGGATTTCCGCGCTGATTTGCCCCTCTTCGCGGCCGAACGCTCATCCGGCATTTCCCCGTATTTTCCCGTTGAAAAAAACCGGATAATACAGCGCCGTCCGACTGTGTTTTCCGGATTTCATAATTATAATAATCATCACCTTATGTAAACTTTTGGAGGACAGCGATGAGGATGGATGAGCATGGCGCGCCGGGAGTTCTCGGACGGATCGCCGTATGGACGGAGCGTGACAAAAGGCGGCGGACGGCGCTGCGCTGCGCGATATCGGCCGCGTTTTCCTTTGTGCTCGCTCTGGTAAGGATCGCGGACGGGAGCGCCCCCTTCGGCGTCGCCTTTGCCGCGGCGGCCGGGACGGGTCTGAGCGGAGCCGCGGCCCTGCTGGGTGCGGCGGCCGGCTATCTTTTCGGCGGCGGGCTCGGCTGGGGGATCCGCTATGTGGCGGCTGCTGCGCTTTGCTATACGGCCGGTTATATCTTCCAGGAATTCAGCTTCAGCCGCAGTCCCCTTTTTATGCCCTTTGCCGCGGCGATCCTCACGGCGCTGACGGCCTTTCTGGGCAGCTTTTCTCTCTCCGCTGCCCGCGGAGCAGATGTCTCCGCTCTCCTGCTGGAGACGGCGCTCGTCTTCGCCGCAAGCTACTTCTGCCGGTTTGCCCTGCGCCCGGACGGCGATCTGTCCGAGAACGGCGAGATCCGGCGCAGCGTCTCGCGCACGGTGCTTGGCGCGCTCGTGCTGATGAGTCTGGTGCCGCTGCGGCTTTTCGGGCTGCTGTCCGTCGGCAGGGCTCTTTCGCTGATCGTTCTGATGGCCTCCGCGCTCAAGGGAGGGATGCTCACCGGCGCAGCCGCGGGGACAGTGCTGGGGATCTCGATGGATCTCGCTTCCGGCGGAGCGGGCTTTTTTGCGATGGCCTATGCTTTCTCCGGCCTCCTCTCCGGCGTTTTCAGCCGCCACAGCCGTCTTGTTTTCACGCTCTCGTTCGTGCTGGCTTCCGCTCTCGCCGCCGCGGGGGTATGGGACCCGTCTTTATCCGCTTCCCTGCTGTATGAGACCTTTGCCGCCTCGGTGATCTTCTTTCTGCTTCCCGGCCGCTTTCTCGGCGCGATCGGCATGCTGCTGCACGAGAGCGGACACGGCGGCGGAGAGCGCGATCTGCGCCGCTTTGTCGCCGCGCGTGTGAGGGCGCTTTCCGACGCATACGGCGAGCTGTACGGCATCGTCGAGAAAAGCCTCTCCGAGCCCGTCAACGACGCCGACGCCGCCGTCGTTTTCGATCGCGCGGCCGATCGGGTATGCGTGCGCTGCGTCAACAAAAACCGCTGCTGGAACGCCGAATACGTCGACACGCTCTCGGCGCTCAACGACGCGACGCTGGCGATGCGGAAGAAGGGTTCTCTCGCGCAGGAGGACGTCCCCGGCTGGTTCCGCAGCCGCTGCACAGCGCTCGGCGCCTTTGTCTCCGCCGTTAACGCCGAGCTGCGCGCGTTCAACTACCGCCGTGAGCTCAAAACGCGTCTGGAGGAAAACCGCAGCGTCGCCTGGGGGCAGTACGCGGATATGGCGCAGCTCCTCGGAGGCGTCGCAGCCGAGCTCGGGAGCGTCAACGGCTCGGATCTGCTGGCCGAGCAGCGCCTTGCGCGTTATCTCAAATCGCTTGAGATCGACGCGGAGGTATCGGTGTTTCGCGACGGACGCGGGAGGCTGCACGCCACGATGGAAAGCGGCTCCCTCGCCCCCCTGCTCTCCGACCACGCCTGTCTCGATACGCTCTCTCATGTCCTGGGCGTGCGCGTCTGCCTGCCGCAGGGCGCGGAAGCGGCCGACGCGCGGCTGACCGTGCTGGAGGCCGAGCCGCTCGCCGTCTCGGTGGGCATCGCCGCGCTGAAAAAACGCGGCGAGCGCGTGAGCGGAGACAAGGGCAGCTATTTCAAGACCGATTTCGGCGTTCTGTGCGTCATCCTCTCCGACGGGATGGGCACCGGCGACGAGGCGGCGCGCGACAGCGCGCAGGTAGTGGCGATACTGGAAAAATTTCTTCGCTCAGGGGCGGACGGCGCGGCCGCGATGAAACTGCTCAATTCCGCGCTGCTGCTGCGCGACGGGGAAAACTGGGGCTTTGCAACGGTCGATCTCATGTGCATCGACCTCTTTTCCGGCGAGACGAGCTTTTACAAATACGGCGCCGCGCCCTCCTACGTGCACAGCGGCAAAAGCGTGCGGCGCATCCGCGGCGAGTCTCTGGCCGCGGGCCTCAGTCTCGGCGGAGGCACCGCGCCCGACGTCGTGCGCATGAAGCTTTGCCCCGGCTCCACAGCGCTCATCGCCTCGGACGGCGTGATCGCGGACGGGGACGACGAATGGGTGAAAAACCTGCTGCTGCGCGGCCACGACGACATGAAGACGCTGGCGAAAAACACGCTGCGCGAGGCGGAGCGCCTCTACGGAGGGAGCGACGATATGACCGTCGTTACGGTGCGTGTCGAGGAGCGGACATGATCGGGCGGCTGAAGGCGGCGCTGAACGGCCTCAGCGCGTTTTTCGAACGCCGCCGCAGAGGCCGGCGCGAGAAAGCTGAAAAGGAGGTGATCCAGGGAAGCGCGGGCAACGTGATCATCGTAAAGTCACCGAATACCGAGTATTTCAAGGAGGCAATATTCATACTTTGCGATGATCTCTTTACCCGCCGCGGCGTGGATCGCAGGCAGCTGATGCGGGAGGCGAGGCAGGCGGCCCATTCCTATGTTTCGGAGCATGTGCCGGAGCGTGAGCCCCTCTTTCTGCGCGGTCTGATCCCTTTTCTGCTGGGCGCTGTCTCCTGCTTCGCCGTCCTCCTGCTGCTCAAGCTGCTGTAAAAAATGCCCGGGAATGACTCCCGGGCTTTTAATATTATGTAAACTTCTATCTGGAATAGAACATCGATACATATTCTTCCAGCGTCAGATCGAGTTCGTGGATCTGTTTGGCGGCGGCGGCGCCGACGAAGCGGTAGTGCTCCGGCTCGAAGCCGTGGCCGGTGATGCGCTCCCTTCCTTCGGGGTAACGAAGAATGAAACCGTATTCCCAGGCGTTTTCCGCAAGCCATTCCTGCAGCTCGCGCTGCGCCTGATCGTCTTCCCGGCCGTCGGCCAGATCCACGGCCAGACCGAGCTGATGCTCGCTGTGGCCAGGCAGCGGGATCTTTTTCTGCGCCAGACGTTTTGCGCTCTCCGCGTCCGCCCCCTCTTCCATATAACTGTCGGCGAGGATATTGAAGAGCTCTCTCTGCTCGCTCGCGCTGCGGTAGGCCGCCGTGATCACGGGCTCAAATCCCGCGCCGCGGCAATCCCTCAGCAGTCTTTCCAGGTCGGCGGCGCAGCGCTCGTCGATCATATGCTCGTCGTCGATGAAGCTCAGCGTCTGCTGCCGGTCCTCCGGCGCGGGCGTTTCGCTGTCGACGATGCTCAGCAGGCTCGTGCTCTCGCTTCCGCCGGCCCAGCCCTTGATCCTCGCCAGAAAGACGATCGAGATGATCAGCACGGCGAGGGAGAGCAGCATGGCAATCAGAAGGATCAGCTTCCTGCGTTTTTCTTTCTCTGTTTCCGGCGTTGCAGCGGCGTGCTCCATGCGCAGTGCCTCCTTTCTCACCGGTTCGCGGCCAATAGTATAGACGCAGATCATGGGAAAAAGTTTCAAGTAATTTTTTCCTCCGACCATACTATACAACAAATTTGTGTTTTTTTACAGCATGCAGGCGCGCTCTTAAGGATTTTTCAGATTTCCTTATCCGCCCGTTATAAGGTGAAGGCCGCAGCTTCTCTGCGGCCTTCGTTTCCCGATCAGATCTTCTCGTCGAATTTGTAGCTGATATCCTTTTCCAGGCTCAGCCGTTCTTCTTTCTTTGCCGTGATGCGGGCAATGGCGGGAACGGTCCGGATCAGGACAAGCACGGCGATGAAAAAGCAAAGCCTTACGGCAAGATCGTTTTCGATGACCAAAACGCCGGCCACCGCGAGCACGATCCCTCCGGCAAGCGTGCCGAGCGCGGGATAGCGCGTGGCCCAAGTGACAAGCGCGCAGATAAGCAGCACCGCCGCACCGACGGAAAAGCTGATGAACATCGACCCAATGACGAGCGCCGCGGTCGCGTAGCTCCCGCGAAAGCCGTAAGGCGAGGGATACGCACGGCCCAGCACCAGGCAGAAGGCCGCCAGCGCATGGCCCACCTCGGCATTGCCGCTCATGGCGAAGAGGCGTCCGCCGACGATCATGGGGATCGCGTCCTTTACGAGCTCGACCAGCGCAAGCTTAAGGAAACCTTTGACGCCGTATACGCGGCGGAAGTTGGAGATCCATGCGCTGCCCTTTCCGAGACGGCGGAGATTGCTGCGGAACACGAAGTTGGAGGCAAGCACCGACGTGCTGAGACTTCCGAAGAAGTATGCGATCGCCGCGGTGAGGATACTGAAGATCCAGTATTTCATTCCTTGTCTCCCTTCTGCCGGATCACGATGCGGATGGGCGTTCCTTCCAGACCGAACACATTTCGGATCTGGTTTTCTATATAGCGCTGATACGAGAAATGGAAGAGTTCGCGCGAATTGCAGAAGATCACAAAGTTGGGCGGCTTCACGCCCGTCTGCGTCATGTAGTAGATCTTCAGGCGGCGTCCCTTATCCGTGGGCGGCTGCACGCGCGCCTGCGCGTCGGCGAGCACATCGTTGAGCATGCCGGTGGAAATGCGCATGCTGCTCTGGTCGTTGACGAAATTGATCAGCTCGAAAAGCCTGTCCGTGCGCTGTCCGGTCATGGCCGAGATGAAGAGAACGGGCGCGTAGCTCATGAACGAAAGATCCCGCATGATGTCCCTGCGCATCTTCTCCATGGTCCCGGTCTCTTTCTCGACCAGGTCCCATTTGTTCACGACGATGATGCTGGCCTTGCCGGCCTCGTGCGCCAGGCCCGCGATCTTCGTGTCCTGGTCGGTCACACCGTCGCGCGCGTCGATCATGATCACGCATACGTCCGCACGCTCGATGGCGAGCTGTGCGCGCATGACGGAAAACTTTTCCACCCGCTCGTCGACCTTCGACCTGCGGCGGATCCCCGCGGTGTCGATGAACACATATTTGCCCTTGTCATTTTCAAAGGGCGTGTCCACAGCGTCGCGCGTCGTGCCCGCCATGTCGCTGACGATCACGCGCTTTTCGCCGAGGATGCGGTTGATCAGCGAGGATTTTCCGACGTTCGGCTTGCCGATCACGGCCACCTTGATGCTGTCGTCCTCCTCTTCCTCTTCCTCCTGCGGCGGGAAGTGGGCGATGCATGCGTCGAGCAGCTCGCCCGTTCCGTGGCCGTGGATGGCGGAGACGGAGATGGGATCGCCGAGACCGAGCTCGTAGAACTCGTAGACCGCGGGGTCCTCCGCGCCGGTGGAGTCCGCCTTGTTCACGGCCAGGACGACCGGCTTGCGCGAGCGCAGAAGCATATTGGCCACGTCCTTGTCCGCGGCGGTCACGCCGGTGCGGATATCCGCGACCAGCACGATCACGTCAGCGGCGTTGATGGCGATCTGCGCCTGCTCGCGCATGAACAGCAGGATCTCGCTGTCCGTGCTCGGCTCAATGCCGCCGGTGTCGACCATATCGAATTTTCTCCCGCACCACTCGCATTCGGCGTAAAGCCTGTCGCGGGTGACGCCGGGGGTATCCTCCACGATGGAGAGGCGTTTTCCCACAAGACGGTTGAAGAGCATCGACTTGCCCACGTTCGGGCGGCCGACGATCGCGACCAGTGGTTTGGACATTTCCCTCTCCCCCCTTATCCGTTTTGATTGTACTGATAAAACTCTCCGGCGTCGACGCTTTCGCGCGGCGCTCTGATCGCGGGCAGCTCGCCCGCCATGGCGTCGAAGAGCGCAAAGCCGTCCTGCTCCACCGGATAGATCGGAACGCCGAGCGCGGCGGACGCCTCGGACAGCTTGACGTCGTCGAGGAAGTCCATCTCCTCGCGGCGAAGCATGTTCTGTGAGATCAAAAGTCTTTCCCCGAGCTCCCGGCCCTTGAGCTGCGCGATCAGATCGCCGCCGGTGACAAGACCGGAGACGTTGATGCTGCGGCCGAAAAAGTCGTTTTCGATCGCATAGACGCGGCCGCAGAGCGCGGGATACCGTTCCTTCGCCGCGGCAATGAGCTTCTCGAAAAACGGGGCGACGGAGGTACCGCAGGCGATGGAAAAGGGCGCGCCGTCCACGCCGTCGGAGAGCCGCAGCGCCGAGCGGAACTCGGTTTCCAGCAGGCGGATCATGCCCACGCCGTTTTCCAGTTGGGTATGTTCCTCGTAGAATTCATCCTCCGGCAGCTCGACGCCCGCTTTGAGATACATCTCGTCGCCGCAGAAGAAAATGCGCGTGCCGTGCTTTTCCAAGCAGCGGTCGCCGAAAGCGGTGACCTGCGCGATCGTTTCCGCCGCATGCTCGCGCGTAAAGGGCGTCAAGGGATAGAGGCCCTCGCGATACTTCGTCAGGCCAACGGGGACGATAGAAACGCTGTGTACGCCGGGATACATCTCCTCAAGCTCGCGCATCGTCCGATCGAGCGCCTCGCCGTCGTTCAGCCCCGGACAGCAGACGATCTGGCAATTCATCACGATGCCGCTTTGCGCAAAACGGCGCATGACCTCGATGCTTTCCCCCGCGCGGGGATTGCGCAGCATCCTGCAGCGCAGCTCCGGGTCCGTCGTGTGGACGGAGACGTTGATCGGGCTGATATGCAGATCGATGATGCGCCGGATCTCTCGCTGTGAGAGATTGGTCAGCGTGATGTAGTTGCCCAGCAGAAAGCTCAGCCGCGCGTCGTCGTCCTTGAAATACATCGTCGGACGCATGCCCGCGGGGAGCTGGTCGATGAAGCAGAAAACACAGTTGTTGGCGCAGGAGCGCGCGCGGTCCATCAGATAACTCTCGAACTCCAGCCCCAGATCGCCGCCCTCGGCCTTCCGCACGTGCACGCTGTGCTCCGTGCCGTCGGCGCGCCGCAGCACGACCGAAAGAGAACGGTCGTAAGCGAAAAACTTATAGTCCAGCACATCGACGATCCGATTGCCGTTGATCGACACCAGGCTCTCGCCGATCTTTGCCCGGCCGAGCAGAGGGCTTGTGGGATCGATCGCCTTGATGCGGTTTTCCGTCTGCCTCACCTCGTCTCCACAGAAAAGTGCAAAACGAGGAAAGGTCGCCCTCTCCTCGTTTCACAAAGTCTTACTTGCTTTCCTCAACATTGATGACCGTACGGCCCTTGTACTGACCGCAGGCCTTGCACGCATGATGGGGCATGCAGAATGCGCCGCAGTTGGGGCACTTTACGATGCTGGGGGGCGTGAGCTTCCAATGGGAAGAACGTCTCTTGTCACGTCTCTGACGCGATACTTTTCCTTTCGGGACTGCCATGTTGACACCTCCTGCTTGCAGCTGTTCTGAGCAGCTATGTTTTTAGTTAGTCTTTATCCAAAAGCTGCTCAAGCACAGCAAATCTTGGATCGATCTCTTTCCCGCAGCCGCAGGGACCGAGGTTGAGATTCTTTCCGCATTTCGGGCAAAGCCCTTTGCAGTCCTCCCGACACAGGAACTTGCTGTCCATGTCCAGGATGAAGAGCGTGGAAAGGATCTCTTCCAGGTCGATCTCGTCGCCGTCCAGAAAGAACAGCTCGGGATCGTCGGCGTTGTCGTCGTTTTTCTCGACGATGACCGCGGAGAGCGGCGTCGTTTTGGCGCATTCGAATTCAGCCGCGCAGCGGTCGCAGATACAGAGCATCTCCGATCTGATCTCGCCCTTCAGACGAAGGACGCCCGCCTCGTTGAAGATCCGCCCCTCGGCGTGCGGAGCGGAGAGATAACGCACGATCGAAGGAAAATCCAGACTCTCCGTGCTCAGCTCACAGGAAAAATCCTTGCCGCTGCCGGGGATCTCGATGATCTCGCGCAGGTTGAATTTCATTTTGCACCTCACATGGCCGCGTGCCTGTTCCCGGATGGTTCTCAGCCGAGAACGTCAGCCTTGATATTATAGTTGAGAGTTCGGGACTTGTCAACCATATTTTTGTATTGTATAATGCCAAAAGATAAAAAACTTTCTATCGGGCGGTTTGACCATGAAAGAGCTCTCTGTCAAGAAAAACGACGCCGGTCAGCGGCTTGACCGCTTTGTCGGGAAAGCCGTTCCCCTGCTGCCGGAATCGCTGCTGCAGAAGTATATCCGCCTCAAGCGCATCAAGCTCAACGGCAAGGGCTCCCGGCGCGACGCGCGGCTGAACGAGGGCGACGTGCTGCAGCTGTATATCAACGACGAATTCTTTGAAAAGCCGCGGGAAGAGAACTCCTATCTCAAGGTCGGTACGCCGCGCCTTTCGATCGTGTACGAGGACGAAAACGTCCTCCTTGCGGACAAAAAGCCGGGCGTGCTGTGCCACAGCGCGGGCGTGTGGGACTATAACACGCTCATCGCCAACATTCAGGCTTATCTCGCCCAGAAGGAGGAGTGGCGTCCGCGCGAGGAGAATGCCTTCGCCCCCGCGCTCTGCAACCGCATCGACCGCAATACGGGCGGCATCGTCATCGCCGCGAAAAACGCCGAGGCGCTGCGTATCCTCAACGACAAGATCCGGGACCGGGAGATCGAAAAATACTATCTCTGCGCCGTGCAGGGCCGCCCGAGGCCGGCGAGCGGCAGGCTTGAGAACTTTCTGTTCAAGGATGCAAGCCGCAATCAGGTTTACATAAAACAAAAGAGCGAGCCCGGCGCCCGCACTGCCGTGACGGAGTACCGCACGCTCGTCTCCTCCGGCGCTCTCTCGCTGGTGGAGTGCCGCCTGCTGACGGGGCGCACGCATCAGATCCGCGCACAGATGGCCTATGCGGGCTGGCCGCTGCTGGGCGACGGGAAATACGGCAGCGAGCGCTTCAACAAGGGCTACGACGAAAAGGGGCAGGCGCTCTATTCCTACCGTCTCGTTTTCGACTTCCCTACCGACGCCGGCCTGCTGAACTATCTGCGCGGGCGCGAGTTCCGCGTGGATAAGATCGATTTTGTCGAAAAGTATTTCCCCGATTATCGGATCAGGTAAATAAAACGGACCGGAAAAGGCCGCCCCTCGTAAGAAAGTTTTATAGTTTCCAGGAATGGCATGATCTTCGGGTCATGCCATTTCCTGTGTCATCAGTTCACTCAGCGGGATGAACCCGATCAGATCATAGCAGATATGGATGCTCTGGCGGCGTTTTCCGCTGCTTTTATCAGGAGCTCCGACATAGATCGCCTTTATCAGCTCATGAGCTGCGTAGGGTGTTAATTCCGTCAACTCTACGTACTTTCTGATCTTCTGAATGAACAGTTCAAGATTCTGGTTCTGTTGTTCCTGTGTTTCGATTTCCTGCCGTAAGACTTCCGCTTCCGCTTTCAGATCACGCTGTTCGCTCTCATAGGCCTGACTCATCATAGTGAAGCGATCATCACTGATCCGGTATGCGACATTGTCCTCATACAGACGGATGAACAGACGATCAAGTTCCTGAATGCGCTTTTCATCCTTTTCCAGCTGCTTCCGCTTTACCCTGAGAGCTTCTTTACTCTCTACCTGAAGCTTAGCCTCCATGATTGACCTGAAATGACCTTCATAGTGGCCTACATACCAGATGACTTCTTTAAGATGCTCCCAAACCATCTTTTCCAAAACAACCGCGCGGATGAAATGGGCCGAACAGCTTCCCGTATTGCTCCGATAGTTGGAACAGACAAAATGATCCTGACGTTCCTCACAGTAGCTTGTGGTGCAGTAGTACATTCTGGATTTACAATCCGCACAATAGATCAGTCCGGAAAACATATGAGATTTGCCAGTCTTTGTCCGACGATGACGTTGTGATCGAATTTCCTGAACCTTCTCAAACACCTCCGGATCGATGATCGCCGGATGAGTATTGTAAAAGATTGCCTGCTTTTCGATGGGATTCGTCCGTGTTTTCTTATCCCAGATGGAATTGGAATAAGTCTTGAAATTGACTGTGCATCCGGTGTAGTCCCGTGTTTCCAGAATGTTCACTACCGAGCTTTCATTCCAGTTATACGGATCTGCAGGTGCTGGCCTATCCATTTTTCTTCCGGCTTGCTTCGTGTAAGCAATGATCGTCAGGACCCTTTCTTCCCGAAGCTGCTTTGCGATCTGCATCGGTCCACGGCCTTCCATACAAAGATCAAAGATGTATTTTACTACTTTTGCAGCCTCTTCATCGATGATCCACTGTTTGGGGTTTTCCGGATCTTTGATATATCCGAAGGGCGGATTAGTCGTGAGGTGTTCGCCTCGTTCACCCTTGGCCTTGTTGACGGCACGGATCTTCCGGCTGGTGTCCCTGGCATAGAACTCATTGAACCACATCCGTATCCCGGCGAAGTCATTGTCCACGCTGTTCTGATTGGCAGAATCGAAATTGTCATTGATGGCAATATAGCGGACATCATGTTTTGCAAAAGTGATGTTGATGAACATCCCCGTCATCGTGGAATTACGTCCAAGACGGGAAAGGTCTTTTGTCAGAAGTACTGCTACATGATCAGATTCAATTTCGTTCAGCATGGCCTGGAAGCCGGGACGGTCAAAGTCGGTTCCGCTGTATCCGTCATCGACAAAGAATACCGGATTCGGAAAACGATGTTCCTTTGCATATGCTTCGAGGATGCGTTTCTGATTTTCGATGGAAAGCGACTCGCCAAGTCTTTCATCTTCCTGGGACAGACGGCAGTATAATGCTGTGATTTTATCAGTTGCCCTTAACATTTCTGTTTCCTCCTTTTCAGGGGCAACTGTCTGCACAGGATTGGCTGGTGCCATTATAACCGAATTCTTCTCGTTTGTCATTTGGCATCCTCCACATTTTTCAGCAGGATGCGGGTGAGCTTCTTTTGCAGAAACTCATTTCCTTCAAAACTGCCGGATACGGTGTAGACGGTTCCGTGGATCTCGCGTTCCACACGAATTTCCGGGATCCAATAAGCCGAAAGATTCTTCACCATGATGTGACCGGACTCGTCGATTCTTGTTTCTCTCATTTTGGCTGTTCTCCTTTTTCTATTTCTCCGGACAAAAAGAGCCGGGTCACATAGAAACGCACCGATAGACGAACCCTAAGAGTCCGCCTTGATCGATATGTGTCTATGTAACCCGGCAATCAAACAGCCGGTGGCTGCCCAAATGCAGCTCACTGTATCTATCCTATCCGACAGATACTCTATATGAGCCGATAACCCACCCCGTCATGGGGAGAGAACCGGCAACGAATCGGGATGAACCCGATTCCCCCAAGATCCATTTTCAGGACCGATACAAATATACCAACACGGGTTTGAACTGTCAATACGCCAGAAAGCAGGTGACGGTTTCAGGCGTCAACATCCTGCTTTGACAGACCTTCAGTACTTGGCAAGCAGGGCATACCCGTAAGATTATGCAGATTTTCGTCTGGAACCGTCCTTACCTCGGTAACTGGCGAGCAGTGTACCGATGGACGGTTCCAGAACTTGGCGAGCAGTGTTCCGATCCGGCTCGGAACAGCTTTCGCCAAACCTGGCTTGTTGGGATAATCCCAAACCCTTATGATCGCACAAGTGCGAGCTGCGCGTTTTCACGCTTCTGTTATACTCTTTTTTTGCGAAAATGAGTATCGCTCTTCAGAGATAGTATTCTTTTTTCTGTTTTCATGATTGTATGACGAAGGGATTTTGCTCCTTTTACATATTTCGAGTTATTGAAAAACAATGCTTTTTATGATATGCTGCACTCGTTGTTTTCGCGCACCTGTGGAGGATGACCTTGAACTTATTAGTTAAAATAATCCTAGCGTACTGAGGAACATTTCAGCTCGCATAGCGACCAGATATTGCGAAACCGGAAGAATCCCGGGAGCAATTACGAACATTATCCAGTTTACCGGGGCGATGTGTGGTATGCTTATATCAGCACATCGGGCATTTAGAAAGGGAAACATATGGAATCGCTGCAGACAGACAGCTTGATCAACAGCTTTGTCGAACAATCAAAGGAGATCCTGCGAGATAATCTAGTCGGGGTGTATTTGCACGGCTCTTTGGTTATGGGATGCTTTAATCCCCAAAAGAGCGATATCGACCTGATCATCGTGGTCGAACAGCCTTTGACGGATACCGTCAAAAGAGCATACATAGAAATGACGGTCGAGCACAACGCTTTGGGCCCCGCGAAGGGGATTGAAATGAGTATCGTTTTGCGGGAGGTTTGCAAGCCCTTTGTTTATCCCACACCATATGAGCTGCATTTTTCAGCAGGCCATCTGGAATGGTTTGAAGAAGCTCCCGATGAGTATATCCGCGAGATGAACGGCACGGATAAAGATCTCGCGGCTCACTTTACTATCATCAACAAAAGGGGAAAGTGCCTTTACGGTGCGCCGATCGAAGACGTGTTCGCTGAGGTTCCGAGCGTCGATTATATGGATTCCATCTGGTTCGATGTTGAAGGTGCCGCAGAGGAAATAACGGAATATCCCATGTATTTGATCCTGAACCTTGCAAGGGTTCTTGCCTATAAGCAAGAGGGGCTGGTGCTTTCAAAAAAGGAAGGCGGCGATTGGGCGCTCGGACGCCTGCCCGCCGAGTACCGTCCGCTGATCGCGGACGCCCTGCGCGAGTATTCCGAAAACGCGGAGGTCGTCTATGACGACGTCCTTGCCAAACGATATGCCGAATTTGCAATACGAAAGCTGACACAGTAAAGCCGACCCGATAAAATCGAGTTTGTCGGGATGACCGAAAAAACGTCACGGAAGGAGATAAAATATGGAGATACGATATGCCAAACCAAGCGACCTTGAAATGATTGCGGAGTACGACGATGACGTCTCGGAGGAAGTGCTTAAGGATGCGATCGCGATGAAAAGGATTATACTCCTGTTCATCGACGGTGAATACGAGGGCTGGCTGAGATTCAACCTGTTCTGGGACAACATCCCGTTTATGAATCTGCTGTACCTTTCCGAAGATCAAAGAGGCAAAGGCTACGGCACAAAAATGGTGGAGTTCTGGGAGCGTGAAATGGCGGAGCAGGGCTTTGGGTTTGTTTTGACCTCAACTCAGTCGGATGAAGAAGCTCAATTCTTTTACAGAAAGCTCGGCTATACCGACAGGGGAGCGTTGGTGCTGCCCGATGAACCGCTGGAAATCATTTTTTATAAAAATGTGAGTGAAAATAATGAGTAAAATGCAGTTTCTGTAAAACAACCCGGCAGATCCGAGTTTGTCGGGACAATGATAATCCCGGTCTGTTATAAAATCGACAGACCGGGATTTCTTTTGCCAATCACGTCAGACAGACACCCCAAATTAGTATTGAATCAAAACTTTCTTATGAGCACCCGCCTCAGCGCAGCCGTTTTTCTTTAGAGATTTCTGATCTTGTCTTTGATGATATAAGCCGCATCCTTGAGTTTATCCATATTCACCACTCTGAAGAATTCATAGCCGAAGGTCCTGAAGATGTAATCCTTCATCAGCTTCTCGCCTCTGGCATTCATGAACTCTTCCGGTTCATCGACTATTTCGATACCGGCGATGGCTCTTCCTTTTTTATACAGTACGAAATCGATCAGCACGTCTTTCAGAAGATATTCGCTGCTCCCGAGGACCAGATCGATGTCTTCTCTTTCATCATAAAGTTCGCCGATGCTGATCTTCTGACGGATGCTGATGTTAGAGAAGCGAAGGGCTTTTTTCAGGTATCCGAGAAACTCGGCTTCTTTTTCCGTTAGATCTGCTTTCATACTTATATTTTAAGGTATCAGCTATGATTGGAAAAGCCTTTGACAAAGCGTTCGATGACAGTTCTGCTTTTTTATGAAAGTCTTTTCATTTATTGAAACTGATATCAGTCATAATATACAATAAAAGTTAATAAAGCACTTTTTATCGTGCTTATTAGTGGGGGACTTTATATGAAAAAGCCAATGAAAAAACTATTGGTAATTCTGCTGGCTCTTTTCCTCGTTGTATCAAATACCCTTTCAATATTTGCGGAAGGTGATGATGCCTACGAAGGAGAAGACGGCAGCGGTTCGGTGACTGAAGTTTATGATTATGATGCCAGTGAGCTTCATGTATCAAAGCTCGGAAAAGCCGATAAAGAAGAAGATATCGTATACAAGAAACATTCTGACGAACGTAAGAGAAGCGCTGCTTCAAAGACTGTCAGAGTTTCTATCGTACTTGAAGATCCGTCGACATTATCCCTGTTCGATGCGGAAACGGTAGCCGAAGATCCGGATGCTATCGCTTACCGTGAAGAACTGTTATCCGAGCAGGAAAAGATGACAGAAAAGATCGAAGACGAACTTGGTAAAACTCTGGAAGTTGAATGGAATCTTACCTTAGCCGCAAACATCATTTCTGTCAATCTGAGCGAAGATGATATTGAACAGGTCGAAAAACTCGATGGTGTAAAAAGCGTTGAAGTCGAAACGCTGTACCGTCCGCTTGATGATGATGCGGTCGATCCGAATACGGCTTTCACTACCGAATATATGGTAGGTGCGACCACAGCCTGGGCTGACGGTTATACCGGTGTTGGTTCAAAGGTAGCCATCATCGATACCGGCACCAACCAGGATCATATTTCTTTCGCAGGCGACGGCCTTTTATACTCTTTGGAAAAGGGCGGTTATGACGAATCCGTTCTTATGACTGCCGATGACGTTGAAGCTGTAAAAGATCAGCTGAACGTTGCAATAGATCCGCAGCTGACATATAAGAGTTACAAGATACCTTATGCCTATAACTATGTAGATGACAACTATAAAACCGATCATAAGGACGATGATGAAGGCGAACACGGTTCACACGTTTCCGGTATCGCTGCAGCCAACCGTTATGTTAAGGTCGGCGGCGAATTCGTAGAAGCTGTTACCAGTGATGTCGTTTATGCAGTCGGTGTAGCACCTGATGCCCAGATCATCACCATGAAGGTCTTTGGTGCCGGTGGCGGTGCCTATGATTCAGACTACATGGCAGCTATCGAAGATGCCATCGTTTTAGGTGCTGATTCGATCAACCTTTCTTTAGGTTCGGGATCTGCCGGATTTGCTATGGCCGGAACCTATCAGGAGATCATGGATTCCCTGCCGGCAAGCGTATCGGTGGTAGCCATTTCTGCCGGTAATGCCGGTGCCTGGACCGATCATCTTGATGAACATTACAATCTTTATGCTGAAGACGTAAATCTCGATACCGGCGGTTCACCTGGTTCATTCGTTAACTCTCTGACCGTTGCTTCTGCTGACAACGTCGGTACCAGCGGTATGCCTTTGTACTTTAACGGTACTCAGCAGGTCTTCTATAACGAAAGCACGACCAACGGTGCCTGGATGGCCGGTATGGGCGGTGACTATGATTATGTATATATCGACAATGTTGGAGATGGCGATGATTATGCTGCTGTAAATGAAGTCGTTTCTTTGGCAGGTAAAGTCGTTATCGTTAACCGTGGTGATATCAGTTTCTTTGTAAAGGGAAACAACGCTATCCCTTATGCTCCGGCTATTCTGATAGTTGCCGATAATGTAGAAGAATCATTAGGCGGAATGCAGCTGGATGATTATGAAGGCTCTTTCCCGATGCTTTTCATCACGCTGGCTGATGCCGAAACCATCAAGGAAAATTCCACAAGTGCCGAAGCCGACGGTTACACATACTATACCGGTACGGTCAAAGCAGTCAGCGTCATTGAATCTGAACTTGTCGGTACAAGAGAAGATGCAGTGATCTCGGATTTCTCTTCTTGGGGAACTTCCGGTGCTTTACTGCTTAAGCCTGAGATCACCGCACCTGGCGGTAACATCTGGTCAGTAAACGGCTTGTCCGATGAATACTATGAGAGCATGTCCGGTACTTCCATGGCTGCTCCTCATATAACCGGTATGGCCGGCGTTCTTGGCCAGTATCTGCGTGATGGCGACGAAGGCGAGACAATCTTTGATCTGGCAAAGGAAGCCAGCGGCAAGGATCTTAAACAGCGTAATCTCATCAACAGTTTGCTGATGTCAACGGCAACACCGATGAAAAACAACGGTGAATACGTTTCACTGTTGCAGCAGGGTGCCGGTCTGGCTGATGTCGGTAAAGCTGTCAGAGCCAATGCTTTCATTCTGATGGGCGATGATGCAACTGCTTCAGCAGCTGACGGTAAAGTCAAAGCCGAATTTGGCCAGGATGCCAAGAGAGAAGGCGTTTATACTTATACATTTACCGCAAACAATATCTCTGATGAAGATATCGTTTACGAACTTGATACAGATCTGTTTACCCAAACCATTTCTAATGGTGAAATGTTACAGAGCACCAGGGAACTGGATGGGGATGTTGAATATGAATTTGAACTTCCACCTCTTCTGGGTCATGATGTCAATAAAGACGGCACGACCGATTATGCCGATGTTCAGGCAATCCTTGATTATCTGACCGGTATCGAAGACGGTGAAGATTATGATCTGCCGGCAGGTGAGATGGACAATGATGATTCCCTCACCACTTATGATGCTTACCTGCTTGGTTTATGGATCAAAGATGAGATCGGCGTAGAGGAAGGACAGTTACTTGTACCTGCTCACAAGAATTCCAAAGTGACTGTGACCATCACCTTATCCGATTCTGAAAAGGAAACCCTTGATGAAGAGAACGCCGGTGGTGCCTATGTTGAAGGTTTCACCATTCTTTCTCCGGTCGCTACTGAAGAAGGAGTACTCCTTGATGTTGAGCACAGCATCCCGTTATTCGGCTTCTATGGCAGCTGGACTGATGCCTCGATGTTTGACAGCTTCTCTTTGATAGACGGCTATTACGGTTCAGAAAAAGAGCCGTATATGGGTGATTATGAAACCAACTATATGACGGTCAAGTATCCGGGGTCTACAGTTGCAAGTGAATATACCGGTAATCCGTATCTGATCGAGAACGAATTCCCGTCAGATCGTCTTGCCTTAAGCAACGGCACGACAGTCAGCAAGTTCTATTACACCCTGATCAGAAGTGCAGGTACAGCAGGCTGGGTAGCCATCAAGGAAGACGGAACAGTCGTCGGCAACGGTAATCTTAAGGAACAGGTAGAAGGACCATGGTACTACAGCAGTGGCAGCTCATGGCAGAATGCCAAAACAAAGAAAGAATCCGTAAATGCCAAAGTATCGGAGTTCGGTCTTGAAGAAGGCGACCGTTTCACATTAGGTTACTTCGCAATTCCTGAATACTATTCACTGATGCTGGAGAATGGTTCTGAAAAGGGTTCCGTATCTGCTGATGAGATCGGCAAACTGCTGGCTGAAGGCGAACTGGGAGAAGGCGCATATATCGGCTATACCTTCACTGTTGATAATACTGCTCCGGAATTCGATGAAGACAACTTCATCTTGGAAGACGGTGTCTTAACATTCACCGTAACCGATAATCAGTACATTTCCATGCTTGCCATCCTGTCTGCTGACGGTGAATATCTCTACGACTATGCAGATCCTCTTGATATCGGCCAGTCTGAAGCAGGAGAAAAAATAACTTATCAGTTTGATGTAAGTGAATATGATGATGTAGCGATCGCTGTCTTTGCGGCTGACTATGCCGGCAATGAAAAGGCTGTTCTTGTAAAGATAAACGAAGGAACCATGACTGTTCCTAAAGCCGTTTATAAGTTGACCGATAAGCTTTCAAATGGTGACGAGTATGTTATCGCCAGCACTGATAAAGCCGGTGATGCTTATGCCTTATACAGCCAGGGAAGCGGAAACTATTCTATCGAAGCTCCTTCACTGGTAAATGAGGATGAAGAAAACGGCATTTACATCGACAGCGATTATGTCTATGACGAAATGGTCTGGACAGCTTATGACTATAATTCATTAGGATATATTTTAGTGAATAAGGCCGACGGAGGCTATTTACAGGCTTTGGGCGACGGCTACAGACCGGCATCATATAACGGCAGTCTGTGGACTTATGGAGAAGGCGGACTCGTAGCATCTAATGGTCTTTACATAACTTACCTTCCGGACTATGAGACGTTCCTCACTCTTTCCGGTGAAAACGTTGAATTATACGGAGGATTACCGGTATATATCTACGTTAAGGATTATATCCAGGTCGAATATAATCCTGATGTAGCATCCGCAGTAACGATCACTCCGGCATCCGATACGCTCATTCTGAACGTCAAGGAAAGCACCGATCTTTATGCCAGCGTATCACCGATCACTTTAGATGACAGAACAGTGACCTGGGCTTCAGAAGATGAAGATGTAGCTACCGTCGATCAGAACGGTACCGTAAAAGCTGTTGGTACCGGTTCAACTACCATTTATGCATTCTCTAACAAGACTCCTGCAGTCTATGGAACCGCAACGATCAACGTAGTTGATTCCAATCCGATGGATGCTTATGTATATGCTCAGGTAGCAGGAAAGGATGCTGAAAGCGGAGAAGAAACCGTCAACTTCGTCAAGATCGATCTCAATGATATGAGCATCGATCCGATAGCTGAAGCAGAAAGTGTCTTTGTGGGTGGCGGCCAGAGCGGCAACTATATCTATGGTAATGACGCCGATAATATATTCGACAGATACGAAATAACCGACAGCGGTATTGAACTTGATGAGGATTTCGAATTTGAGATCAATCCTAACTATGCTTTGATCGATGCCGTTAATGTTCCTGATTATGTTTATGGAACAGAAGAAGGAGAGGTTTTCCACTGTACGGTCGGCGGTTTCACTGAATCAGGACTGATGCTGCTGTTCTTTGAAGATGGCAGTCTCAATAGCTGGAATCTGACAAGTCTGGCCAATTTCGTCGCCGGTACCTATGCAGGTGTATACGAAGAGGATGGCGATGAATACTACCTTATTTATGCCTTGACTGATGATGGAGCACTGTTTGTTCTGTATATCCTTGTTGATGAGGCAGGTGCCACGCATCTTTACTATGATGTATTAGGTCAGATCAACAGGCTGACGATGAGCGATGATGCAACGGCATACTCTATGACACATGCCGGTTCCATGACTTCAGTGGATTCTGTCTTTATCGCCGATAATACATCTAAGGCAATATACTATGTTGACCTCAGCTCTTATGAAGGCGAAGAAACCGAATTTGATGCAACGTTCGTCGGCAGACTTCCGTCAGCCACTAACCTCTCAACACTGTTCAATAATGATTTCGATAGCGCTAAGGAACAGGATAGTGATGCCTGGACAAATGGAACTGTTTCTAAGAATGCTTCTTTAAAACCTCTTGATGATCAAAAGATCGATCTGACCGGAGACAAAGGCGAAGCAGCGGAAGAAACCGCAAATAATGACGAAACAGACGAGGCTACGGATAAGGTTCAGACCGTTGCTTCCGCTCCTACCAAGGCAACGACAGCTGGTTTTGGTTCATTGAATTCTGTCAAGGATTATGTCCCATCATTGGTCAAGAAGGCTTCTGCTCCTGTCGGTTCCGTACTGAAGAAGGTAAGTTCCGAAGTAGCTGCTTCAGGTGATGTTACTATCACGATAAGCGAAGAAGCCACAGCTACCAACGGTTTATACACCATTACCTATGATCCTGATAAGGTAGCTTATAAGGACGATTCCGAAGATGCAAGATTCATTTCGATCGCCATCGATCAGGAAAACGGCGAGATCAAATTTGCCTTTGTTGACCTTGATGGTATCGAAGCAGGTAAAGTCATCACTACGATCGAATTCGAAGCTCTCTGTGAGGATTCTGAGATCGTTACGGAAACCAAGGAAAGAAACAATGCCCTCGATCTCAGTGAAAAGATCAACACCCCTGTCGAAGGTATCGGCCATGCCTGGGGCGAACCGCAGTGGCAGTGGTCCAACGGCAATACCGAGGCGACAGCTACCTTCACCTGCGGCAACGATCCTGATCATCAGGAAGTCGTACCGGCTACGGTGACCAAGACAGAGCAGCTGCCGACGGAAACCGAAGACGGCTGGCGCACATTCACGGCTACGGTGACCTTGGACGGCAATACATATACCGCTACCAAGACCATCAAGCTTGATAAGCACGGCAAGATACCTGTACCTGATACCGGCAGAAAATAATACCTTCTGCTTATTCAGGTGAACATTAAATCGATCAGGATGCGTACATAAACAGTACGCATCCTTTGTTTTGATATAATTATTGAAAGGGAGGTAAGAGTATGAAGAAGTTTTTGATATGCCCTTTATTAGCCCTGCTTTTAGCCTGTTCAGGAGGCTTAAATACCCTAAGCAGCAAGAATATTCAGGCAGATGAAAACATCGCGGAAGAGGCCTCTATTTACGTTACAGAGGGTGATGAAATAGGTGACGGAATAAGCGTATATGCTTATGAAGACGGAGAGTTTAAGGAAGCTGATCTTGCCTTGTATCCCATATACTCTGGTGATGAACTTACATCATTGTTCCTGTATGGAGAGGATGATGTGAGAGTCATCAGTGATGATAAACTCAACAGTATTTTCCTGAGTGATGATGCCCATATATTCGTATTGTGTGACGATAAGCTGTACTGCTGCGGCAGTGAAGACATATATTCACCTGAAGGGCAGGAAGAAGATATAAAAGAGATATTCAAGGATTATTCGATAGAGAAGGGAGAAGAGATGATAAAGAGAAGGCTGAAGATAAACAGAGCTTCCGATACGGTAATCGTAGATGGCAGTGAATATGCCGGTAACAGGATAGTAGTCGTATTCAATGAAGGTGATGCGGAAGAGATGATCAAAGTCTATGAAGAGTTCATCGGAGGCCATAAGAAGTCTTCCCTGAAGTCTCTTGGTGCTTACGTCTTTACTTTTGAAAAGAAGAGCGCATCACAGCTGAAGGAACTCCTGGATGCTACTTTGGAACTTGATTACGTGAAGAATGCCTGGCTGGATAAGGTAAATCATACCACCGGCGGCAATGATCTTTACGGCTATGCGGAAAAATAATGGAATTCGTTCAGGCCAAGACTATACTGTCAAAAGTGAAATACGGTGATGACTGGTATGGCGTCGATTATAACATGAATCTTTACCGGGGCTGCTCTCACGGCTGTATCTACTGTGACAGCAGGAGCAGCTGTTACCATATCGATGATTTTGACGTTCCCAAAGGCAAGGAAAACGCACTGGCGATACTGGATAAGGATCTCTCCGGAAAAAAGAAAAAAGGCATCGTAGGTATCGGTTCGATGTCCGATACCTATAATCCTCAAGAGAAACAGCATGAACAGACCAGAGGTGCCCTGAAGCTGATTTCGAAATGCGGCTTCGGTGTTTCCATCGATACGAAGAGCGATCTGATCTTAAGAGACCTTGACCTGCTTAAAGAGATAAACGCTAAGAACAACGTCATCATTAAGCTGACGATAACCACACCTCACGATGATCTTTCAAGGATCATTGAACCGCGTGTATGCGTATCATCCAGAAGATTTGAAGTGATAAAGACGCTCAATGAAAACGGGATCTTTGCGGGCATTATGATGAATCCGGTCCTGCCTTTTATCACCGACAAGGAAGAAGACATCAGGGAGCTGGTCAGACTGGCATATGAGAATAAAGCCAGATTCATCCATTCCTATATGGGCATGACCTTAAGAGAGAATCAGCGTGACTACTATTACGATAAACTGGACGAACACTTTCCGGGTCTGAAAGAGAAATACGTCAGATATTATAAAGACAGCTATATGTGTCCGATTCCGGACTGCGACCGTCTTTATAGGATGTTTGCGGCCGAATGTGACAGGTATGGCATACTCCATGAAATGAAAGACATCATCAAAGCATATAAAAGAGAGATCAAGGATGGCGAACAGACTTCCCTGTTCTGATCATGAATATAAAGGAACAAGAAATGAACATATACGAAACAGAACTTAATGATAAGGTACTGAAACAGCTGATCGATCTTTCCATAAACTGGGAAAAGGAAAACAGCTGCCACGGCTACCGGGCTAACGGAAAGGAAGACATCGAAGGCAACCGTATCTTCCTGGCCGAAGAAGATGGCAGAGTCATCGGTTATCTTTTCGGTAGGACTTTCCAGTCGGAGAACATGACCTCGGTCATGCCGGAAGGAACGCCTTATTTTGAAGTCGAAGAGATCTATGTGATACCGGAAGAAAGGTCAAAAGGCATCGGCAGCAGTCTCTTTGAATATGCCGAAAAGGCAGTAAAGAACGAGGCTGAATATATCGTATTGAGTACGGCCACCAGGAACTGGAAGGCCATCTTTCATTTCTATCTTGAAGAACTGGGAATGGAATTCTGGAATGCCAGACTGTTTAAGAAACTGGAGGACTGATCATGGCTTTTGACTACAAGAAGGAATACAAGGAATTCTACATGCCTAAGGATAAACCGGGTATCGTAAAAATACCGAAGATAAACTATATCGCGGTAAGAGGCAAGGGCGATCCCAACAAGGAAAACGGAGAATACAAGAACAGTATCGGTCTTTTATACGGTATAGCCTTCACCATCAAGATGAGCTATAAGGGGAGCCATAAGATAGACGGTTACTTCGAATACGTCGTACCGCCGCTGGAAGGATTCTGGTGGCAGGGCGGAATAAAGGGAATAGACTACGGTCATAAGGAAAAGTTCAGTTTCATATCCGTCATCAGACTTCCGGATTTCGTGACCGAGGAAGACTTTGACTGGGCCATAGAAGAAGCTACCAAGAAAAAGAAACAGGATTTCTCCAAAGTCGAGTTCTTTACCTATGATGAAGGCCTGTGTGTACAGTGCATGCATCTGGGCAGCTATGACAAAGAACCGGCTACCGTTGAGCTCATGCATGAATATATGAAGGAAAGCGGCTATGAACTTGATATCAGTGATAAGCGATATCATCACGAGATATACTTAAGCGATCCTAGAAAAGTCACGCCTGATAAGCTTAAGACGGTCATAAGACATCCGATAAAAAAGATGTGATATACAAAAAGGTCCTGTTAAGGACCTTAATTATTCGTATATGGAGCAGGTGATGGGAATCGAACCCACATAGTCAGCTTGGAGGGCTGAAGTTCTACCACTGAACTACACCTGCATATCGAGTGGTGACCCGGCGGGGAATCGAACCCCGGACCCTTTGATTAA
>JAFRER010000026.1 GCA_017434755.1 Oscillospiraceae bacterium
CGCACACGGGCGGTCTGCCCGATTATGAGGAGTGGATCGAAAAGACGGCGGAAGCGGAGGGCAATATCCCCGGCAACGATATCATGATTCGATTCCTGATGGAGAGCGGCGAAGAGGCCGAGTTCGCGCCCGGCGAAAAATGGGAGTACAGCAACACCGGTTACTGCGTTCTTGCGCAGATCATTGAGAAGTTCTCCGGCATGCCTTTTGAGGAATTCCTGGAGCAGAACATATTCATCCCCGCGGGCATGACCTCGACGAAGGTCTACCACCGCAGAAAGGACGGTATTGAGGTTCCGAATCTTGCGCTCGGCATGGTGTATGAGGACGGCCGCTACGTTCTGCCCGACGATTCTGCATACCCGGATAACAACGACGTCGTGCCGCTGGACGGCGTGAACGGCGACGGGCTCGTGCACTCAAATATCTTCGACCTTTTCCGCTGGGACCGCGTGCTGCGAGAGGGTTCGATCATTACCCTCAAAGAGCAGGCGGAGATGTATACGCCGACGCTGCTGAACAACGGGGAGCCCGGATTGGATGACGACGAGATCGGCCCGACGTGCTACGGTTACGGCTGGGATATAATGAACGACCCGGAGCACGGGCTCATAGTCGATCACTCGGGAGGCTGGCCGGGATACTCGCTGTGGTTCGAGCGTTTTATCGACGAGGACAAGGTCATAATCAAGCTCTCCTGCCGCGAACAGATCGACGGCCGGGCGATGAAAACGCTGGTGCCCGGGATGCACGCGATAGCCTGCGGCAGCGAGCCGGAGCCTGTGATGGCGATAGAGGAGATCGCGGAGAAGGATCCGGACAAGTCGGGCTGGGAAGTCTTCTGCGGCAAATACGAAAAGCCGGACGACGATCTCTTCATCGACGAAGTCTTCATGAAGGACGGCGAGCTTTTCGCAAGGTTCATGACGGATACAGGACGCTCGTGGGAATGGAAGCTTTTCCCGCTCGGCGGGAACGAGTTCGGAGTCAAACGGTGGTATTCGGTCGTGTTCAAATTCGAAGAAGGCACGATAAGCTACGGCGGATACACTTGCAAAAAGTTGTAAGGGTAATCTGTCAGACAGATTCCCGTTTGCCGAAATGCTTTTCATTCGAATTATATGGAGAATATGAAAATGAAATATGAAATAATACCGTGTGTCGAGGAGGACGAAGATTACATTGAGGAAAAGCTTGATGCGTTTTGCTATTCCATAGTTCCTCCTGAAGAAGGCGCAAAAGATGAAGATATTGTTTTCAAGATTACCGATGGTGAAGGAAATATCATTGCCGGATGTATCATGGAGATTGAAAGTTGGAAGTTTGCGTGTCTGTTTACTCTGTGGGTCGATGAGAAGTACCGCGGAAAGGGCCTTGGCTCATCTTTGATCCGAGAGGCCGAAAAAACCGCAAGAAAAAGAAACTGTTATGCGATGATCATCGGCACGTTCGATTTTCAGGCCAGACCGCTGTACGAGAAACACGGTTATAAGATGTGCGGAATTACCAGGGATTTCCCGAGAGGACATGAACTCTATGATTTCCTGAAACGTCTTGATCGTCCCGTTCAGGAATACGTTCCTTCAAAGGATCTCTCTGCGTGCTTTGAGATCAATCAGGGAGACGAGAAGGATGCAGTGATCATACGCCAAGGCCTCAAAGATTACGATACATCGCAGGCAGGCCGCAGTAACGAGCAGATACCGCTCAACAAAAAAGCACTGGATGAAAACGGCAACATGATTGCTGCAATCTTCGCAGGTGTTGGTAGATGGAATCATTTTTATATTGACATGGTGTGGGTTGAAGAGCCTTACCGGAATCAGGGCATAGGCTCTGAACTGCTCGCCGAAACAGAACGTGAAGCGAAAGAACGCGGAGCATATTTCGCCCAGACCGAACTGGCAACTGATTGGAACGTGGAGTTTTTCAAAAAGAACGGCTATACGGCAATCGGTGCATGGGAGGATGTTCCTAAGGGACATGTCACATATATTCTGGAGAAACGGTTTTGACGCGGTGACGGACTAAAGACAAATTCCAGTTTGTCGGGATGACGCAAAATCGGCGTTTAGAGGACAGTCATGAAAGTTGTATGCGAAGAAACAGACTGGCTGCTATCGGAAGAAGCATTCTCGATCTATGCTTCCTGCATGTATCATTCCACATACGAGGACTATAAAGCACTGATGGAAGGCTATTTTCACGATTGTTCGGTGAAAGTCTTTGTATGTGTAGATCGAAATGGGAAAACGGGCATGATGGTTCTGAAGCTTTCAGAAGCAGCTGCAGAGATTATCGGAATCGCCGTGTCTGAAAAGTGCAGACGTCGGGGATTTGGAAAACAGCTGATCTTAAACGCAATGGAGTTGGAAGGAATAGGAAGAATTAAAGCGCAGACGGACGAGGATTCAATTGGTTTCTACCGCAGATGCGGCTTTTCGGAGGAGAAAAGCATCATTGATTATCCTGATGGGTCAGTCGTTCGTTATAACTGCATTCTGATCAAATAGACAAATCCAAGTTTGTCGAGATGCTGCTAACTCGGGATTTGTGAGGCTTTTGGCATGGGAAAAGATTTATCAGAAATGGCATTGGAAGAGTTGTGGGAATTGTTTCCCATCTTTCTTGTGGCGCACGATGACCACTGGAAAGATAACTTCAATGAGATCGAGAAAACGCTGACAGGACTCTTAGCCAATCAGCCTGTTGTCCGGATCAGTCATATCGGAAGCACCGCCATTCAGGGAATATGGGCCAAGAATATAGTTGATGTGATGGTTGAGATTTCTCAAAGCGCTGACATGAGAGATATGGCCCGGATATTGGAACAGAATGGTTTTATCATCATGTCCTCCGAGTCAAAACGAATCTCGCTCAATAAGGGATATTCTATAAATGGATTTGCGGACAAGGTATATCATATCCATCTGCGATACGCCGGGGACAATGATGAACTGTACTTCCGTGATTATTTGAATGAGCATCCTGTTGTGGCAAAAGAGTATGAAACATTGAAGCTCCGGCTTTGGAAGCAATATGAACATAACCGAGATGCTTATACAAATGCAAAGACCGATTTCATCTCCAAATGGACGGCAGAAGCACGAAAGGAATATGGAGACCGATACTGACAAATTCCTGTTTGTCGCGTTGACCATCTCGCACACGATTACCCTATCTCGCACACGATTACCCTATCTCGCACACGATTACCCCATCTCGCACACGAATACCCCTTTCTCGCACACGATTACTCCCATCTTGTACACGATTACCCCCATCTCGTACACGATTTCAGAGTCGGTCGGGATGGGATTTTTGCTGCAAACGGTCGAAAAATGTCAGGATGAGCATGAATTGTGAGATTGCCTGAACAGATATTCGTGTGCGAGAAGCCGAAAAAGCCTATAGTATAAGGGTTTATTCACTTGGGAGGGGTGCAAAAAAGAAGGACCCTTATTGTATCCAAATTAGAGTCCTTCTATGGTACGAATAGTAATAACGGATTGGCACCGGCAACCGGCACATGTATTTCATTTTTAGAACACAATCCAATTCGGTTATACTATCCGGCATTTTCAGTCCCCTGTATAACTAGAATGAGGAGAAGCTCCTCGTTCGATTGTGATTTAATCCTTATACGAAATGGGAGAATCAAAGAAGTTTGGAGATACAAGAAGATACCAGAAAATAAAAGATGAAACGTGTTGGCCCTCACCAATAAGGGGTGTTGGTCCACCATTTCATCTGATTTCATTGTACTTTTTTTAACTGAAAAAGAAAAATGCACAGCAAGAAAGACAATCGTGCTTTCTTGCTGTGCCTTATTATCCGGCGGCATTTGAATGTACCGGCTGTATGATTTCTTTACTTGATCAGCTTTTCCAGCGTCGTAAACAAAAGCTCCGGCTCGATGGGCTTGCTCAGATGCGCGTTCAGTCCGGCCTGCAGAGACCGTTGAACGTCCTCGTCGAAAGCGTTGGCCGTGAGGGCAATGATCGGGATGCGCTTTGCATCGGCGTGATCAGAGGCTCTGATATGGCGCGTTGCCTCGAGCCCGTCCATTTCCGGCATGCGCATATCCATCAGGATCGCGTCGTAATAGCCCGGCTCATGGCTTTCAAACAGGTCCACGGCGACCCTGCCGTTTTCCGCAAGATCGACCTCCATCTCCCGCATGGCAAGCACCATCGTCATGATCTCGGCGTTCACCGCCACGTCTTCCGCCAGAAGTACCCTGCGGCCATTCAGGTCCGCTGTTTTCTCTTCCAGCGCCTCATGCTTGCGCCGGAAAGCCTCCCGGAACTCGTCCATCACGTTTTCTGCAAACAGCGGCTTTGACACGAAGGTGTCTACGCCGGCCTCCTTGGCCTCATCCGCTATCTCATCCCAGTTAAACGACGTAAGGATGATGATGGGCGTATCATGACCGACGATTTCACGGATATGCCGCGTCGTCTCGACGCCGTCCATTTCGGGCATTTTCCAGTCGATCAGGATCAGATCATAGTCCTCCCGACGCCCGTGACGGATGCGGACCTTGTCCACGCCCTCCCAGCCGGATTCCGCCGTATCGCAGCTTACACCCACCTGGCCGAGAATGATCTCCGCGTGTTCCAGCGCGATCCGGTCGTCGTCGATCACCAGAACGCTCATATCTTTGGAAACCAAATCATCCTCTTCGATCTGGAGATTCTTTCTCTCCGATTCGCCCAGCGTAACGGTCACCGTGAACACGGTGCCTTTGCCTTTTTCGCTTTCTACCTCAATGTGGCCGTTCATGAGCTCCACGATGCTCTTGGTGATCGGCATGCCCAGGCCTGTCGAGCCGTAGCGGCTGGTGGAGGTAGAGTCCTCCTGGCTGAAGGCGTCAAAAATCCGGGGCAGAAACTTCTTGCTCATACCGATGCCGGTATCGCTGACAATAAAGCGAAGCGTCGCCTGCCTTTCATAGCGCGGCCCCTCCTCGATCACGAAGCGGACCGTTCCGCCCTCCGGGGTGAATTTGACCGCGTTGCCGAGAATGTTGATCATCACCTGCTTGAGCTTCATGGCGTCGCCGACGTAGGTATCGTCCACATTCCCGGTGATGCGGCAGTCGTAAACGAGACCCTTGTCCCGGCACTGGCCGCTGACGATCGTGTTGACCTGCTCCAGCGCCTTGGCAAAGGAGAATTCCTCTTTTTTGATGGTCATGCGGCCGGATTCGATGCGGCTCATGTCCAGGATATCGTTGATGATCCCCAGCAAATGCTGGGCGGATTCGCCGATCTTGGTCAGGTATTCCTTGACCTTATCGCTTGCCGTGGGATCGTTCATCGCGATATTGTTCAGACCGATGATCGCGTTCATGGGCGTGCGGATCTCGTGGCTCATGTTGGACAGGAATGCCGTCTTGGCTTTATTTGCTTCCTCGGCTGCGCTGAGCGCCTCCGCCAGCGCCTGGTTTTTTGCCATCGCCTGGCGCATTTCCTCGTCGATGACGGTCAGGCCGAGGCCCACTGCATGCACGATATTGTCGTCGCGATCCTCCGCGTGGCGCACGCCCGCCATACGGATCATTTCATAATACTCTTTCCCGTTTCTCTGGGCGAGATACCGATAGGCAATGATCAGTTCGTTCGATAGAGCCGACCGTATGTGCTCGGGATCGATGAAGCGCAGGAAACCTTCGCGGAAGTTCTCCGCGACACAATGCTCTGCATACCAGACAAAGCGTTCATGATACGGAAAGTGGATCCCTTCTTTCGTCTGCTCGGAGTCTGTGGGATCTTCTCGATAACAGACAGCATCGTCACGATCCAGATCGACGTGATATACGCAACGATAATCCGACGCCAGAGCGGTGATCATCTTGTCCTGCTGCTCCCGGCGCGATTGCTGCTCCAACAATTCCTCCTGCAGTGCAAGCCGTTCCTCCAGCTCACGCTGCTTCGCCGCCTGGCTCTCAGCCAGCTCCGTATTCGCCTTTTCCAGTTCGACCCGGGCGTTTTCCTTGTTTTGGATCTCCCGCCTGGATCTTCTGGCGTCGCGAACGAGAAACAGGATGATCAAAGCGGCGATGCCGAGGATAATGCTGCCAAAGAGGGCCATGTTGTTTCGGATCATGTCCCATACGGAATAGGAATACAACTGATCCGTATAGCGGAACGCAAGATTCTGCGCGTAATCGGAGCCCAGCACGTTAATCCCACGGTTAAGAAGACGCAGCAATCCTGCGTCACCGATCTGAACGCCGAAGCATCTGTCGTCGTCGTGCGTCATCTGGAGCAGGGCAAGGCCGCTGTAGCGGCTGTTGCGCAGGATATCGTTCGCTCTGAGTCCGTTCAGGGTGGTGCAGCCCACCTTTCCTTCGCTGACCGCCTTCAGACAGTCGTCGATCGAGGGATAGAAAACGATCTCAGCGTCCGGATAATGGGTCAGCACGAAGTAGTACTGCATGCGGTTGTTCTCATTGACCGCGAAACGGGCTGTCGTTTCCTCCGTGTACTCTCCGCGGTGAACCAACTCCGTGGCAGCAGATACAACGGGGGTGGACTGGAAAATGCCGCTTTCCTCAGAGTAATACAGCCCGCCGCCCACAGGAAAAGCCGTATCGACCTCTCCAGCGCCAAGGGCGGTGATCATGCTGTCGTAGCTGTCATAGCCGATAAAAGAAACGGTGACATGATTGATCCCGAGCTCATCCAGCATCCGCGGAACAATATCTCTGATGATCCCGGTCGCATTCCCTGAATTATCCGTATCGCTGTATGGGAGATAGTGATTCAGATAACCCACACGCAGCTTGTCGTGCTCGGTGAGCCACTGCTTCTCGTCCGCGGAAAAGGCTCGGCTCGAAATGCTGACAGGATAGTATCTGCTTCGCAGCGAGTTGATATAGTTCGGCTCATTCGCCGCAAGCTCCGCCTGCGCTTCATTCAATTCAGTCAACAGCTCCGGGCGCGACTTCGCAACGCAAAGATAATAGTCTGAAGCACCAAACGCATATAAAAGCTCTGCGTTAGGCCGTCCGTATGCTCCGTCTCCCTCCGCGGCCATAACGTCAATGTCATGGTTGTCAAAAGCGTCAAAAAGGGGCTCATAGTCCCGGAAAAGAACGATTTCAGCCTGTATCTCATGCTCCTCCAGATACGCTTGCAGCACACCCGCCATTGCACTGTCGAGGACGCCGATCTTTTTCCCGTCCAGCGTAGAGGGGGCGACGGTTATATCCTCATCGGCGTCATGCTTAACGAGGTTATATGTCTCATTGCCCATAGCCGCGTCCGGATACCCTATGATCTCCTCACGATCCTCCCGCCAGGCAAGACCCGCGAGGAAATCTATATCGCCGTCCAGAAGCATCTGGTACAGGTCTCCGAATTCGCCGTAAACATAGTCATACTGCCATCCGGTATACTCCGAGAGCTTCTGATAGTACTCATAAGCGTAGCCGGATTTGACAGCGCCCTCCTGTGCGCCTTCCTGGAAAACCTCGTTTTCATAATAGCCAACGCGGACGGTAATTCCCTCGTGGCCCGCAGCCGCTGCGGTTATCGGAACCGGAACTCTGAGCGACAGGACGAGGAACAGCAATATTGCGGTGCATGTCAAAAACGCCGTATTCTTTCTGATCTTCATGCTTTTTCCTCCGTCTGCTTATTGTCCGATGATCCTCTCATAGTCCGCATAGCTCGTGTTCACTGATCGACTATATACCGGCACAGTGTTTTTATCAAATCGTCAGGCTGGAAAGGCTTGGCGATATGAGCGTTCATCCCGGAGTCCAGACTCGCCCGAATATCCTCGTCATAGGCGTTCGCGCTCATGGCGATGATGGGAAGCGTCCTGTAATACTCACCCGGTAATGACCGGATGGCCCGCGTCGCCTCGTAGCCGTTCATGACCGGCATTTGAATGTCCATGAGCACGGCGCTGTAATAGCCGGCTTCGGCAGTCATCGCTTTATCTGCGCCGATCCGGCCGTTTTCGGCGTGGTCAACCACGATCCCGTACTGCTCAAGTATGATGGTGGCGATCTCCGCGTTGATCGCATTGTCCTCGACCAGCAGGACCCGCTTGCCGTTCAGAACGGATTGCAGCATCTCGTCCGGCTCTGCGGTATCATCGTCCGGCTCGGAGGGCTCCAGAGCAAGCTCTACCGTGAATTCCGAGCCCTCGCCCGGCCTGCTTTTGACCGAGATCACACCGCCCATCATTTCAACGACTCTTGCAGCGATCGCAAGCCCGAGGCCCGTGCCTTGCACGCGGTTTACTGTTGTTTTCTCTTCACGTGTGAAGCTCTCGAATATATGAGGCAAATACTCTTTGCTGATACCGATGCCGGTATCTCTGACAATGAAGCGATATTTTATCTTTTTGTCTTCTGTCGCTCCGAGTTCTTCCGCGATCAGCTCGACGCTCTTCCCCTCCGGCGTGTATTTGATGGCGTTGCCGGTGATATTGATCAGGACCTGCTCGATCCGCAGGTCGTCTGCCATTACCTTGTAATGATGTACTGTGTCGTGCGAATAGGTGATCGTAATGGACTTGTTCTTCGCCTGCAGCGCCGTAATATCCTCGATACGCCGGAAAATATCTCTGAGATCGCAGGTTGCCAAGCTGAGCTGCATTTTTCCGCTTTCGATCTTGGAGATATCAAGAATATCGTTGATCAGAGAGAGCAGAAAATGGCTGGAGGAACCGATCTTATCCAGCGCGTCCGCTACGACCTCCGGCTCATCCCAATGGCTTTTGGCGATGTTCGTATAACCCACGATGGCGTTCATCGGGGTGCGGATATCATGGGACATGTTGGCAAGAAAATCGTTTTTCGCGCGGGTTCTTGCATCCGCCATATGTTTCCGGAATTCCTCCTCGCGCTTCATCTGGGCGTCGATGTTGGTGAGGCCGATGATCAGTCGGCGTTCGTTCCGGTTTTCCAGAAGAGTTGCCTTCATGCTGACATACGTAGGAATGCCATTGAGCATAAGACGGTATTTTGTCGTGAAGTGGCCGTCCCGTTCGATGATTTTCAGTACCCTTTCACGGGAAAAAACCGCCATAAAGCGATCTCGATCTTCCGGATAGATCAATGCTTCTATGTTTCTGCGGCTCAACTCAAAGAAGTTCGCCCCTTGCGTTTCGATACCCAGATTCTTGTACTCCTCTGAGGAGCTGTACTCGACAAAAGCTTCTGTGTCGGGATCGACCACATAAATGCTGAAATAGTCCCCGGCGAGAGCCTGTGCGACGCTGCTGAAAGTGAGGTGATCAGCGTCCATCCTGCCGATGGTCTCATTCAATGTGACGATCGTCGCTTTATGACCTTCCAATTCCGACACGATCCGTTCATGCTTCTCCGTGATGTCGGAAATAAAGACCGTATAAACCCCACCGTAAGCGTCTGTCTCCAGATAGTGGCCGTAGTCGTCCACCCGTCGGACGGCGCCGTCCTTGCGGATGATCCGGTATTCCACATAGTCCATGTTGTCATCGCTGGCGTCGATCTGTTCCGCAACGGAGGCCGAGATGCTGCTGTAATCCTCCGGGTGCACCATGCCCCGGAAGGTATAGCCCGTCAGCTTTTTGAAATCCTCGAGATCGTCGCAGCCGTAGATATCAAAGACAGGCTTGTTTGCATAGAGAAGCTCTCCCGGCTCTTCGGCTTTGTAAATGAAGAAACCTCCGGGCATGTGTCCGCCCAGCTCCCGGATCATAAACACCGCCTGATCATTCATCTGGAAAACCTTATTCGCCATGATCCGCCTCTTTTCGTGCATACACTTCATCAGCGTTCACGTCGCCCCGGACAGAGCCTGCGCTCTGACGTCCCCCGACGGGATTCGCGTCCCGTCAGGTCTGCCTGAAAAACGCTATGCGTCCGCATCAGACGCGCCGTCCGTGAGGGGCGCCGCCGGGATACTTTTCGCGTGTCGATCATTCAAAGCTTCCGTACATTGTTACGGCTTCATCCACGGTGATCTCGCCTTTCCCGACCTGGAACGCAGCAATTCGTATTTGAGCCGTGAGAGCATCCGTAATGCCAAGCACTTCCGGGGAAATGGTACGGTTTGAGGGCACCTGCCCGAAGGGGGCGTAAACCGAGTCAAAGGACAGATCCGTGGTAGGCGTTACCAAACGCTTCACAGAAGCCATCTCATTTAGCTCCGCCTTTGAAATCAGAAACCGCATGAATTCATTTGTCATCTCCAGATCATCGCAGCTCTTGTTAACGGAAAACTCCACAGAAGGACTGTCTATAAAATATCCGCCTTCCTCCGTCAAGGGGATCGGGGCAAACGTGTAATCAAAAGGCGCATTGATGAAGGCCTCAGACTGGCTCTCCCGCTTTCTGGTCCCGGATACGGTATCCCCGGCACAGATCATCATCGGCACATCGCCTTCAAAAAAGCGCAGGATCACCTTGGTATAGTTGTCCTCGATCATATCACACGCATCAAGATCGACACAGCCGTTCCGGATCAGCTGCTCCACCGCTTCCAGGGCCGGACGCATGTATTCTCCCGCCGCGGGGTCCAGTTCAACGGCAAGCGAAAGCGCCTCCGGGTTTTCGGCAAGCGTGGCTGCAAACAGCGGGTAGGCAACCGTGTACATGAAACAGCTCGTCGATTTGAGACTGTAACCCATCATGGGGCTGCCGTAACCCTTGGCTCGGAACGCTTCGCACACAGCCAGCAGCTCCGTCCATGTGGTCGGAATGTCGAGCCCTTCCTTTTCGAACAGGGCTTTGTTTACCAGCATGCCATAGGACCTGGAAAAAACCGGAACCATCAGCACATGGCCTTCCGCGTCATGGTTGATCAGACCGGGACGGATACAGTCCAGATCCAGACCGAGTGCCGGATCCGCAAGATCCTCCGCAAGGGCAAATACCGGATCGTAGTTTTCGTTCCCGATCATCGAGGCGGTGGTGAAGAAAATGTTGGGTTTGTCCTTGCCTTCCAGCGCGGTGCCGAGCGTGTTGCTGTAGTCGTCTAACTTCACATAGCTGAAGTGCACGTTCGGATAGAACTCGTTGAACCGGTCAAATTCCGCCTCGAGCGCCTCAAAGTTGTCATAGCTTCCGACTACCGTGATGCTGCAGCTTGTATTGGTGTCGAGAGCCGGCTTGAATCCCGTGACCGTCTCCTCCTGCGTTTTGCCGCCGCAGGCAGCCAGTGAAACGACTGTGCAAATGACTAACAGGATGCAGATCAGCTTTTTCATGATTTCTTTTCCTCCTTGATTCTGCGAATCTCTTTGATGACAAGTCTGATGTCTACAGGTTTTGCGATATGTCCGTTCATGCCGGCGTTCAGGCATTCTGTAACATTCTCTGAGAAGGCATCCGCCGTCATGGCGATGATCGGGATAGAGGATGCCCACGGATCCTCCAACGCGCGGATATGCCTCGTGGCGTCCAGTCCGTTCATGACCGGCATTTGGATATCCATGAAGACAAGGGCGTATTTTCCGCGTTCCGCTGTCTTCATCTTTTCGACGCATATCTGACCGTTCTCCACACGCTCCGTCACGATGCCGAACATCCCCAGCATGGCGGAGATGATCTCCCAGTTGATGTCGTTATCCTCCGCGATGAGAATGCTCATCCCGGCAAGGTCGGAGTAATCATCCTCCGGCTCCGCAGCCTTTGCTTCTATTCCCAGCAGCTCATTGATTTTATCATATAGCTTTGAGCGGAAAAGAGGCTTGCTGATGAAGCCGTTTACGCCGACTTCCTTTGCCGCGTCTTCGATGTCGGACCAGTCATAGGCCGAAATCAGCAGGATCGGGATGCTCTCGTCGATCTCCGAGCGTATGCGTCTTACCGTTTCCACGCCGTCCATGCCGGGCATCTTCCAGTCCAGGATCACGACGCCGTACTGCCTGCCGGACTCCTGGCGGTGCCGGATCATTCCCAGCGCCGTCATGCTGTCTTCGGCCTTCTCTGCATTGACGCCCAAAGACTCCAGCGCGTCCACGGCGGTCTCCAGCAGGACTGCGTCGTCATCCACGATCAGCACGTCGATGGGCTCGAGATGCATGTCGTCGAGCTGCTTGTCCGCGACCGGAATATCCAAAACAATGGTAAAAGTTGTGCCTTTGCCCTGCTCGCTCTGGCAGTCGATGACGCCGTTCATCAGATCCACCATCTGCTTCGTGATCGCAAGGCCGAGACCGGTGCCCTGAATGGTGTTGACGCGGCTGTCTGTCTGACGGGAGAAGGGCTCGTACATCTTCGCCATGAACTCGGGGCTCATTCCCATGCCCGTATCGGCAACAACGTAGGTCAGCTTGACGCAGCCGGGCGTTTCGCTTTCCTCCTCCCGCATATCTACGCTGACGCTTCCGCCAGGCCCCGTGTATTTGATCGCGTTGGAAAGGATGTTGATGTAGATCTGATTCAAGCGCAGCTGATCGGCATACAGGTATTCCTTTTCCATACGATTGATCCGGAAGCTGAAGTTGATATCCTTTTCCTTGATCATCGGCTGGGAGATATTGACCAGGTTCTCGACCGTATCGACGATGGAGAATGTCAGCGGGCTCAGATTCAGTTTGCCGCTCTCCACCTTGGAGATATCCAGAATGTCGTTGATCAGAGACAAAAGATGATTGCTGGCAAGGCCGATTTTTCGAAGGTTATCTGCAACCGATTCCGTGTCTCCCAGATTCTTCTCCGCAATGGTCGTCAAGCCCATAATGGCGTTCATCGGCGTGCGGATATCATGCGACATGGTGGAGAGAAAATCGGTTTTTGCCCTGTTCGCCGAGGCCGCTTCTCTGGCCGCCGCCTGGAGCTTCTTATTGAAATTAAGCATGACAGACAGGTCAAACACGAAGAGGAGCAGAAGGGCTGCGGAAATAACGCCGATCAACAGCCAGTTTTCGGTATTTACGCGCAGATCCTTCATCGGCATGAAGCTGAGAAGCGTCCATCCTCCTGTCGCGTCGACCGGGGTATAGGCGAGGATACATTTCTCCCCGCGGGAGTTGAGCATAGTAAAGGAGCCGGTCGAAGACGTGATGGTTTCAAAGAACTCCTGCGCGGAGGCTGGATCAATGGTGTTGTAAGACCTGTAAAACTCGAAGAAACTGGAATTTTTGAAGGAATGGCCCTTGATGATATAATCGCCGTTCGCATCAATCATGGACAGTTCGGTGTTTTCAAACCCTTCCTGCGGGAAGATCCATTTCTGCGCCATCTCCGCGATCGGTAGCACGCGCAGCAGCACGGCGTCACGGAGCTCGCCGGTTTCTGAATCTTGAAGCGTGACATAATTGCAGAAGGCTATGGACTGTTCCCCGTTGACCGGGTTTGTATAGGCGCGGGAAATGTTGACGGATTTCCCGATATCATTGATCCAGCTCACATCGTTCAGAAGACCTATCCGTCCGTAAGAGACGGCATAGTCGTCGGCGGCATCCTGCCTTGCCCTCGTAGACAGACCGGACAGCGTATCGAGATACACGATATGCGCAGAGGCGGTCTGCGTCACATGAGAGATGCGGATGAAGGAGGCGGCCTCCTCGATACTCATACCCTTGCTGTTGATATAGCGCGCCCACACGTCGCAGATGTGCTGTTCGCCCGCCATATAATTCTCCGTCACATGCTCCATCGCGACGGTGGTGCTCACAAAGCTCTCCACCTGTCGGCGGAGTGCGGCCTTGCCTTCATAGCTGGAATACAGAATGACAAAGATCAGTATTCCCACCATGATCGCGATATTGACAATGGCGATCCGCGCTTTCTTCATACCGAAACCCATCCTTCTTTCAAACGTCTCCCGCCTCCGCAGGCTCCTTTTCTCAGGATACCTGCAGAGGACATGCCTTTATTTGCTGCAGGATCGCAGAAATCAGTGAAGAAAGTGATTATTCCTCACAGATGTGTGCCAGCTCGTCCCGGGCTTCGCGGATCTGATTGATCAGCGCTGAATAATCCGTCTGCGTTCTCGCGCGGAGAAGCTCCGTGATCTCACTGATCGGAGCAAAGATCGGCGTCAGAGAAAGATTGCCGGCGCTGCCCTTGAGCGCATGCGCGGCTTCAAAGGCAATATCCAGGTCGCCGTTTTCAACGGCGTCATAGAGCTTCGGGAAGCTCGCGTCTCCCGGGATCATCTTCACCAGCCGAAGATAAAAGCCCTCGTTGTTCATGCAGCGCTTGAGCCCTTCCTCCGTATTGGCACCATAGGTTTTCAGATCGTCGATCGTCATTTTCTTTCTTCCTTTCTCGTTGTTGATCAATATACCGCATAGCCGGAATGCCGGATCTCTCTCATCCGCCGGAGCGCTTTGTCCGCATCCTGAAAGATGTCTCCACCCGGCTGCTCCCGGTCGGAGAAGGCGATGCCCACGCTCAGCGTGACAGGCAAAAGTTCCTCCGTTCCTTCCCGAAGGGCATGGGTAACAGACTCGATTTTGGAGAAGACCAGTTCTTTTTGCGCGCTGGTGATCCTTGACATGATTACGACAAACTCGTTTTCTTTCAATCGGCAGATATGATCTACCGAGCGGAAGCTGCTTCGCAGAACTTCCGCCACGCGGCGAACCAGGCTGTCTGCGTATACCCGCCCCCGGCTTTTCCTGAGTTCGGCGTAGTCGTCGATGTCGGCGATAAGCAGGGCAATGTGCTCCTGGTCTGCGTCATGGAACAGGATCTCAAAGGCACTGTTGTTATAGAGCCCGGTCAGAGAGTCGTGGAGCGCATTATATGTATAGTTGTCTTTTCTTGTCAGGCTGCTCGCTGCTTCTGCGGGCGCTTCGATCTCCTTCCTCTCAGCAATAAACACTTCAAACTCTTCCGCGGGGAGAGGGCGCGAGAAATAA
>JAFRER010000027.1 GCA_017434755.1 Oscillospiraceae bacterium
CCTGCCCATGATCGTCTGCAACGACAAGAAGTACATGGACGGCCATAACAACGGCCTCGTGATCAACATCCAGGGCGTGATCGTGCGGGCGCTGACCCTGCACATCGCTTTCAAGAACATGACGGGCTTCACCGAGTCCTTCATGAAGCTGATCAACGGATAACTAATCCCCTCCTGACGGTGCGACCCGGAGTTTGATTAGCAGGAACTCCGGGTCGTATTGGTTTTGATGTTTTTGTGCAGCCATCAGTAATCAAGTTTTTTGCAAGCGTTGTTTTCAACAGTCGGCGTTCCGGTTTTGAATCGGATGCTTCCGCTTTTTCTTGAAAACGGATTTCTTTAGCATAGGAGGTTAACGGCATGTCATACGCTTTCGAATCCATGGAGTTTATTGACTATACCGAGCTTCCGCTTGAGCCCACCGGTCGTAAGGGGATCTCCCATTATGTGTTCGCCAGGGCAGCGGATGGGGTTGGCCTCATCCATGTTGCGGAATTTGAACCATATGCGGACACTTCTTCCGAAGGCCCTCAGATCCATGATTTCTGGGAGTATGTGTATATTATTGAGGGCTCCATGATCGACCTAACGCTAAATCAAGAATTCAAAAAAGGATCCGTGGCAATACGAAATCCAGGGATGCGGCATGGCCCTTGGATAATTCCTTCAGGCGGTTGTCGAGTATTTGAGATACGCTCAAAGAATCCTTTATAATACCATTTTACAGTATACTCTTTTTCTATCTCTGGAATATGGTCGTTCGCCGCTGAATCCGTTATCACTACTCGTACCATATTAAGACGCTTATTTTGATACAAAGTAAGCGTCTTTCTTTTTGCCCCCGGGGGTTTTGAAAAGCCCATACAATCTAGGCCTTTTCGGCATCTCTCACACGATTACGTCTTCGAAACAGCAAAAACGAAGCCTGTCAGATCATTCTGACAGGCTTGTTTCTACTGTTTTCTCGATTTTCGTAAAAGCTATCGTGTGCGAGATGGGTAATCGTGTGAAAGATGGGCAATCGTGTGCGAGAAGGGCATCATTGAAACACATTACATCCCTATCCTGCCACATTTTCGGCAGATTGCATAGCAGGTAACGCCCATTCCGGGCTTCCGTGCATGGCCTTCTCCCCGATTTTCCTTGTTTTCTGCAGAATTATTCTGTATTATAATAATCAGGGTATTATCAAAGGAGGCATCTGCCATGGCAAGGAAGTTCGCGATCATCAACGGGGAAGGACAGATCGTCTTTCAAACGAAGGAGTTTGAGAGCGCTGACGTGACGGAACGGCTGGCGCTGTCGGACGGGACGACGCTCCTGCTGTCGGATGACGCAACGGTCCAGTCGCTGCGCGCGGAACTTGCCGAGGCAAAAAACGCGAACGCGGCGAAGGAAGAGTTCCTTTCCAACATGTCCCACGATATCCGTACGCCGATGAACGCGATCATCGGCATGACGGCCCTTGCCAAAAAACATATCGATGAAAAAGCGCGCGTGATGGACGCGCTGAACAAGATAGATGTCGCCAGTTCCCACCTGCTGGGGCTGATCAATGATATCCTTGATATGTCCCGGATCAATTCCGGCAAGATGAAGATATCCGATGAACAGTTCTCATTGAGCGACCTCCTCCATGACACGCTGACGATCATCCGCCCGCAGATGGCCAAGAAGAACCACGCGTTCACGTTCAGGGTGGACGACATGCCCGAAGAGACCCTGCGCGGCGACCCCATGCGCCTCAGGCAGATCTATGTCAATATCATCAGCAATGCGGTCAAGTATACGAACGACGGCGGGAATATCACCGTGGCCGTCACCGAGGAGATGGAGGAAGACCGCTGTACGCTGTGCCTGAGCTGCACAGACAACGGCATCGGCATGAGCCCCGACTTCCTCGACCGCATCTTTGACCCCTTCGAGCGGGTATCTTCTTCGACTATCTCCAGGATCGAAGGGACCGGTCTCGGCATGAGCATCGTCAAAAAGCTGGTCGACGCCATGGAAGGTTCCATCCGGATCGAAAGCGAGCTCGGGGCAGGGACTTCCGTGACTGTCCGGATCCCCCTGCGGGTTGTCGAGCTTCCCCTGCATACCGAAGCCCTGGCCGGAAAGCACGTCCTGGTCATCGAGGCCGACCGGGAGCAGCAGGATATCTACCGCCGCTACCTCAGTGCAGGCGATATCGATCACCGGATCGTCAGCTCGTCCTCGGAAGCCATTCAGGCTCTGACCGATGTCGATTACCGCGGGGAAACGTTCCACGCGGTCATCCTGGGCAAAAAGGACGAGGGTTCCGGTTCTGTATTTGACATTGCCTCCTACCTGTCACAATCGTTCCCCCAGCTCGCCCTGATCCTTATCGGCGACCATAATTGGGAGGAGATCGAATACCGGGCGAACCGCTGCGGTATACGTCATTTCCTTCCCCTGCCCGTTTTCAGGAAAACGCTCCTGAACGGGCTGAACGATGCGCTTTCCTCCGCAGCCGGCGAGGAACAGGCCTCCGGTTCCCCCGATCTTTCGGGCAAACATATCCTGCTTGTCGAAGACAACATCATCAACCGGGAGATCACGCTGGAGCTCCTTTCCATGACGAACGCCTCCGTAGACACCGCCGAGGACGGCAGCAAGGCTGTGGAAGCTTTCGAAAGTGCCGGGGAGGGATACTACGACCTGATCCTTATGGATATCCAGATGCCTGTGATGGACGGCTATGCTGCAGCGCGCGCGATCCGTTCCAGCAAACGGGCAGACGCCGGCAGCGTCCGGATCATCGCTATGACCGCAAACACCTTTGCCGAGGATGTCGCAAGAGCACGGGACGCCGGTATGGACGGGCACCTGGCCAAGCCGATCGACATCCCGCTCCTGATGCAGGTGCTGCGGCAGATCTTGTGAGGAAGTAACGACAATGCAGGCCTATCAGCAGCGATATATCGAAAACACACGCGAGATCATGCGTCTCGGGGATTTTTACGGTGTGCCGAGAACGGATTTCTCTTCCTGGTACACCGCCGAGAAGGCCAACCGCCGGCGTATGGCAGAGCTGAAGCGCGAGAACATCGATCTTCTGAACCGGTATCTTTTCCCGGCGCTGGACGAACTGTATGAAACGGTCGATGACCGCATCGACGAACTCATCGCCTTCGCGGATGCCCTGATGGACTGGAAGACGAATCTTGACTGCGGGGTGTACGTGTCCATCCACGAAGCGCTCCTTAGCCTGTACCGGGTGAAGCGCGACCGGGCCCGCATCATCCGGCAGCTGTACAAGCTTGGGATGGGGCTCTATTATCTGGACCGCTCGGTGGAAGGCGTCAGGGAAAAACTGGCCGGCCCGTTCCGCTTCCGCAACGAGATGATCTTCACGGAAGCCGGCTCCTACATGAAGTTCTTCGAGGAGATCCCGGACGCCGAAACGCGCGGCTATATCATCCGCGCCCTCGCAAATATCGCCATCTGCTCCGGCGACCGCAAGCGCCGCATCGCTGTCACGTCCCGTGTGCTGCAGATCATCAAGGACGATTATTACCGTGAGCTGGAACCTTCCCTCCCGTGGGATACGTTCCTGCGCCGCACGACCCAGCAGATGAGCGCGAACCGCTCGACGCTCTCCAAAGGGAACCTTTCCAAGCAGGAGCTCGAAGCGATCCTCGAGGCCTGCTATGAGGTGTTCAAGGTGGAGGAGGGTGCGGAGAACCCCGACATCCGGTGGCTCTGGCCCTATTATGAGATGGAATACAGCTGCGGTTTCGTCGATCTGGAAACGACGCTGGGCCGCATGGAGCATCTGATCAAACAGACCCCCTACAATGACTTTTCCGTTTCCGGTCTGTATGCAAACGTGCAGCTGGCCATCTATTACGGGCGCCTTCTGCGGGACAATCCCGCCGCCGAAGAGTCTGCGCATCACCGGGAAGTCCTGAAAAACGCATACATCAAAATGATGCGGACCCTGATGGCCTGCCCCCTCGGTGAAAACACGGATTATCTGGCTTACATCATCCGCCTTGTCATGACGAGCTATCATGAGATCAGCGAAGCGATGCCTTTCAGAGATGTCCTGCAGAAGCTGATGCGGCGTTTTGCCGGAGCCCAGTCGATCCGCGCCGAACAGGCGGCGGCGATAACAAGGCTCTTTGCGGTAACGATCCTTGCTTCGGAACCCGCGTTTTTCGATGATCTTCCCTTCCTGCAGGAGTGCGCCGATGAAGCAGAGCGGCGGGAAGCCATACTGGCCTACGCCGAAGACTGCGGCCGTTATCACGACCTGGGCCTCATACAGCTCAACATGGCGCGCACGCTGGAAACGCGCAACCTGTTCGAAACCGAGGACCGGATATTCCAGCTCCATACGACGGCAGGTTCTGACGACCTCGCCCGCTGCGCTTCGACAGCACGGTTCGCCGATGTGGCGCTCGGGCATCACCGCTGGTATAACGGCCTCGGCGGATACCCTGAAGCATATGTCCGCAACGATTCCCCCTATCGCCAAATGACGGATGTGGTCGCCGTTATCGCCTGCATGGTGGATCAGGAAGTCGGGAATTTCTCCGAGACCGTTCGGGAGATCATTGCCCAGGAGCACAAACGGTTCTCCCCCCTTGTCACGGCGTACCTTGACGATGAGAAACTTGTTACGGGCATCGAAGCGATCCTCAGGAAAAACGAACCGTATTACCGCGCCTTCTTTGACGGCATCGCCCCTGAAGAAAACTAGCCGCCTGCGACCGCATGTCGTGACAGTGGTTCTAAGAAGAATGCACCCCAAATGAAAAAGACAGTCAAGGATTGTCTGTATATCCGCTATATGAAAACGCGTCAAAAACGGTTATATAAAAAATCGGAGAAAAATGCATCTTTCTCCGATAATTCTTTGCCCTTACTATGAAACCCGATAAAGCTATTTCTATACTTCCTTATCGGTGTCTCGCATCCGGCGGCGTTTCTGATCCTCGTAACGGTACGATGATGAAAATGTTTAATCTTATTGATATTGGCGAACGCGCAGGCAGCGGCGTTCCAAGTATTTTCTCGGTATGGAAGCAACAAGGATAGAGTGAACCGACCATTACGGTTTCTTCGGAACCCAATCGTAGCACTCTTGTCTTACCATTAACGAAAGGCGCAAAGACCTTTGCCGGTATTTATGTGGGGGAGGCAACATCAACCCTCCTGCATCAGTTTCCGGTAGAACGGGCTGGTTTCGAGCAGTTCCTCGGGCGTTCCGAAAGCCACGATGCGGCCGTTGTCCAGAACGATCACGTTGTCCGCATCCCGGATAGCGGAAGCGCTGTGGGCGATCTCGATCACCGTGCGCCCCCGCATCAGGGCAGCCAGACCTTCTTTGACTTCGGCTTCGGTATTCGGATCCAGGTTTGCGGTCGCTTCGTCCAGGATCAGGATATCGGGGTTTTTCAGCATGGCGCGCGCGATCGCCACACGCTGCTGTTCACCGCCCGACAGGCCTGTGCCGTCGATGCCGACGATGTAGTCGAGGCCTCCCTCATGGGCGGCGAGGACGGAGCCGAGATTCGCCGCCGATATGACGGCAGCCCATTCGCTTTCCGGAATCTCCCGGCCGGTCCCATAGGCGATATTGTCGCGGAGGGTCCCCGCGAACAGAGACGGGCTCTGGGACACGACCCCGAACCGGGACCGCCAGGCTTTGAGCGAAACATCCGCCGCGTCCGTTTCCCCGATGCAGATGCTGCCGCTGTTTATCGGATAGAGCCGGTCGATCAGCTTGACCAGGGTGGATTTGCCGGAACCGTTCATGCCGACGATAGCCGTCACCTTCCCGGCTGGAATGATGGTTGAAACGCCGTCGATCACGGGGGCCTCTTCATACGCGAAAGAGAGATCCGACAGCCGGATATCCCCGGTCTGCTCCGGCATTTTGCCGCCATTTTCTACATTTTCTTCCGGCATCGTCAGGATCGAAGCCAGCTTTTTCGAGCCGCCGACGGTGGAGGCGAAGTAGTTCGGCAAGGTCATGATCGCCACGAGAGTCAGTTCCAGGGCCATGCCAAAGGCATATACCGCGCTGATCGGCGTCGTGTCGGAAATGGCGCCGGCGGTGATCGCCACGATGCCGCCCAGAAATGCGCAGGAGTAGACGATGATATACGTGAAGTTGTTGGACAGCGTCTGCAGGCCTGTCGCAAATGCGTTGTACAGGGCGGCTTTGTAGCGGCTTTCGATAAACGCATAGCTCTTTTCGATCGCTTTCTGCTCGGCGTTGGACGCTTTTACGAACTTGATATTGGCCAGCTGCTCGCTGTAATGGTTCGTCAGGATCGAGATGCGGCTCTGTACCAGGGTGGTCGCCCTGGCACAGACGCGCACGCTGACGACGATGGACGCCACCGCCAGGATCAGCGTGACGATCAGGAACACCAGCGCCTGGGGCATATCCTTCGGGGCGGCGGCGCTCATGGAAAGGATATACA
>JAFRER010000007.1 GCA_017434755.1 Oscillospiraceae bacterium
CAAAGTCCCCTCGAAGGAATTAAGCGATGCTCTGATAAAAGGATTGAAGAAACAGAGAAAAGACAAATAGCAAAAAAGGTCTTGCCGACTGGTGAAAGTCAGCAAGACCTTTTTCTTAGGATATGGAGGATTTACCCGCAAGCCACCCGCTATACGGGAGTGAGCAAAGTAAATCCGGTTTTGGTATCTGCTATCAACTTGCTATCAAATGCCCTGTTTCCGTTTCAAGAACCCAGTGTTTTCAAGGCTTTGCGGGTTTTGTTAGTTATTCCCACTCGATGGTGGCGACGGGCTTGGGGGACAGATCGTAGAGGACTCTGTTCACGCCCTTCACTTCAGAGAGGATCCTGCCGGTAATGTGGCCGAGGAGCGCATAGGGGATCTCCTCGATCGTCGCGCTGGTGGCGTCGACGCTGTTGACGGCACGGATGACCACGGGCCAGTCGTAGGTGCGCTTGTTGTCCTTTATGCCGGTGGACTTGAAATCGGGAACGATGGTGAAGTACTGCCACACCTTGCCCTCAAGCCCGTTCTTTGCAAACTCCTCCCGGAGGATGGCATCGGACTCGCGGACTGCCTCGAGGCGGTCGCGGGTGATGGCGCCGACACAGCGGACGCCGAGTCCGGGGCCGGGGAAGGGCTGACGGAAGACCATGCTGTCGGGCAGGCCGAGCGCCTTTCCAACGGTACGGACCTCATCCTTGAACAGGATGCGGACAGGCTCCACCAGTTCAAACTGCAGATCCTCCGGCAGACCGCCGGCATTGTGGTGCGCCTTGATGCCTGCTTCGCTTTCGAGAATATCCGGCCAGATCGTTCCCTGTGCCAGGAACTCGATGCCGTCGAGCTTGCGGGCTTCTTCGGCAAAGACATCGATAAATTCTCCGCCGATGATCTTTCTCTTGGTCTCGGGATTGGAAACGCCGGCGAGTTTATCGAGGAATCTGTCCACCGCGTCCACATAGATGAGGTTGGCCTTCATCTGATTGCGGAAGACCTCGATCACCTGCTCCGGTTCGCCTTTTCTCAGCAGGCCGTGGTTGACATGAACACAGGTGAGCTGATCGCCCACCGCACGGATCAGAAGCGCCGCGACAACGGAGGAATCCACTCCTCCGGAGAGGGCAAGAAGGACTTTTTTATTTCCGATCTGCTCCCGCAGGGCCTTGATCTGCTCGGCGATAAAAGCTTCCGCCAGTTCAGGGGTGTTGATGCGTTTCATGTTTTCGGGTCTGACGCTTACGACCATGGTCAATTCCTCCGTTACTTTTTTATGAAAGAGATTATAGCTTTCCTGCTTAACCATTGCAATAAGCGGGTCTCAATTCCGCTCAATTTTATGAAAAGTAACAACGCAGGGCCTTTTCAGGCCCTGTGTTCTTGTTCTTATTTTTTCCTCCACATGGCCGGCATCACGAGAACCAGCAGCGGGTAGATCTCCAGTCTGCCCAGCAGCATGGCCACAGTCATGACGATCTTGGAAAAGTCCGAGAAGATGGCGAAGTTTCCGGCAGGTCCGACAAGGGAGAGGCCGGGGCCGATGTTCGACAGGCAGGAGACGGCGGCGGTGAAGTTGGTGGTCACGTCGAAGCCGTCGACGGAGACGAGCAGCGTGGTCAGCAGAAGGGCGATCATATAAATGGCAAAGTAGGTGTTGCAGGCCTTGACCGTCTCGGAGCTGACTCTTCTCTTATCCAGCCGCACGACATTCACGCTGCGGGGGAAGATCATCTGGGAGATATCGGCAAAGGCGGACTTGAACACCACCATGATCCTGGAGACCTTCATGCCGCCGCCGGTGCTGCCGGCGCAGCCGCCCATGAACATGATGGCGACGAGCATCGCCTGGGCAAGGGCCGGCCACTGCGTGAAGTCCGCGTTCCCGAAGCCGGTGGTGCTGACCACGGTGGCCACGTTGAAGAAGGAATAGCGCAGGGCATGGAAGAAGCCGCCGTAGATCTTTGCAATGAGGACCGCAATGATCACGGCCGCGGAAACGATGATCCCGAGATATACATGGAGCTCCTCGCTCTTCAGCGCGTCCTTGAATTTGCCGATGAGCATGAGGAAATAGAGGTTGAAGTTGACGCCGAAGAGGATCATGAACACGGTGATGACGATATCGATATAGGCGCTGCCGTAGGCGCCGATGGAGGCGCCCCGCGTGGAGAAGCCGCCGGTGCCCGCTGTCGCGAAGGCATGGAGGATGGCATCGAAGAAGCTCATGCCGCCGCAGAGGAGCAGGATGGCCTCCAGGACCGTCAGGCCGAGATAGATCACGTAGAGGATCATGGCGGTCTTTTTGACTCTGGGAACGAGCTTGCCGACGGTGGGTCCCGGAACCTCGGCGCGCATGATGTGCATGGAGTGCTCCCCGCTCATGGGCATGATCGCCATGAGGAACACCAGCATGCCCATGCCGCCGATCCAGTGGGTGAAGCTTCTCCAGAACAGGCCGCTTCTCGTGAGTCCCTCAATGTCATTGAGGATGGAGGCGCCGGTGGTGGTGAAGCCGGAGGCGGTCTCGAACACCGCATCCACATAGCTGGGGATGTCCCCGCTGATCACGAAGGGCAGGGCACCCAGAAGGGACATAAGCAGCCAGGAGATGCCCACGATGGCAAAGCCGTCCCTGGCGAAAAGGTCCTGGCTCCGGGGCTTCACACGGGTCATGGCAAAGCCGAGGACCGCGGTGCAGCCGATGGTTATGACAAAATTCAGGACGTTCTCTCTGTACCACAGGCCGCAGATCAGAGGCAGCAGCATCAGCGCCGCTATGATCAGCAGGACGTAGCCGAGAACGCGGCTAATCATTCGGTAGTTCATCCGGCAGATCCCTCAATGATGGAGTCCAGATCGTTGAGCCTTCCGGCCGCCGTAATGACGATGACATGGTCCCCTTCTGCGATCACCGAGGAGCCGTTGGGGATATGGGCCTTGGAGCCGTGGATGATGGCCGCCACGATCATATCCTTCCGGATCTTCAGATCCTTCAGCGGGATGCCGATGCACTTTGAGCCTTCGCTGACCTTGAACTCCAGCGCCTCGGCCTTGCCGTCGGCGATGCGGTAGAGGGATTCCATACCGCCCGCCTGGGAATTGTCCATGGCACGCACATACCGGGCGATCTGCTGGGCGATGACGTTCTTGGGGGTGACCAGGCTTTCGAGGACCGTCTTGTCGATGATCTCGGAATAGTGGTCCCGGTTGACCTTGGTGACGATCTTCTCCACGCCGCTCTTGGCCGCATAGAGGGAGGTGACGATGTTGTCGCCGTCGTCGCCGGTGAGGGCAACGAAGCCGCCGGTCTTATGGATGTTCTCCTCGAGCAGGACCTCGTTGCTGGTGCCGTCGCCGCAGATCACGGTGGCTTTCGGGACGAGATCGCAGAAGCGCTCGCACTGTTCCCTGTCCATCTCGATGACGGTGACGTCGATGTCCGAATCGATGAGCAGAGAGGCCAGGTACACGCTGATCCGGCCGCCGCCCATGATGATGGCGTCCTTGATGGGCCGGCGGTATTCCCCGGCGGAGATGAAGAACTTGCGGACCTCGCCGGAGGGGCCGGTGATCTCCAGGGTGTCGCCCCCCTTGAGGACGAAATCGCCGTTGGGGACAAAGACCTGCTCGCCCCGCTTGACGACGCCCACCAGGACCTTGGCCCGGAAGAGGCGCTCCAGATCCTTCAGCTGCACCCCGTCCAGCTTTCCGTTTTCACGGACGCGGTGCTCCACAAGCTCGGTACTGCTCTTGGAAAAGATCTCGACCCTGGCGGCACTGGGGAAGCGCAGGATTCGGGAGATCTCCTTGGCGCACTCGTATTCGGGATTGATGATGAACGTAATGCCCAGCGCGTTCCGGAGGAATTCGCTCTGCTTCATGTACTCCGTCTCGCGGACACGGACGATGACCTCCCTGGTGCCGAGCTTTTTGGCGGAGATACCGCAGACCATGTTGACCTCGTCCTGCTGCGTTGCCGCGATGAGAAGGTCCGCGGTCTCGGCGCCCGCCTCGATCAGCGTTTCCGCTATGGTGGCGTTGCCTTCCACACAGATGACATCGTATGTATTGGACGCATTGTAGATGATATCGGCATTTCTGTCGATGAGCGTAATGTCGTGCCCTTCTTCGGAAAGCACCTTGGTGAGCGCCAGTCCGATGCGGCCCGCTCCGGCTATGATGATCTTCACGCACAAGCCCCCTTAAACGTTCCGGTATGAAAACATACAAAATAATGTATTATTATATCATAAAGCCGTGCTGATGTACAGAATAAAGCCATACGGATGTTCCGATTCCGTCCGGATTGATTTGTTTTCCCGCATGTGGTAGAATCATCGGCGCAAAGCGAGGTTTTGAAAGATGTTCAAGGGATTTTCCAAAGAGACGAGCGAATTTCTGTGGGAACTGGCCTTCAACAACGAACGGCCCTGGTTCAACGCCCACAAGCAGGAGTTCGAGACCTATCTGAACCAGCCCCTGCGGGCACTGGCGGCGGACACCTATGCCCTGATGAGCGAGCGGCTTCCGGGAACGGATTTCCGGGTGCACGTCTCCCGGATCTACCGGGACGCCAGACGGCTTTTCGGCAGAGGGCCCTACAAGGAGGCAATGTGGTTCACCATCATCCCGGACCGGACATCGGACGATCCGGACTATGACGGCCCCGCCTTCTGGTTCGAGATCCGGGCCGCCTCCTACGCCTACGGCATGGGCTACTGGGGCTATCCGCAGGAGATGGAGCGTTTCCGGAAGACCGTGGACGCCAACCCCGCGGCCTTTGAGCGGCTGGCGGAAGAGATGGCCGCCCTGCCGGGACTGAAGCTGGAGGGCGAGGACTACAAGCGGCCGAAGGCCGAGAAGACCGGACGGACCGCGGAATGGTACAACAAGAAGCATTTTTCCCTCAGCCGGCACGGCGATTTCGGCGGAGACCTGCTCTCGCCGGAGCTGCCGAAGATCCTGGCCGACGCCTTCGGCTCGATGATGCCGATGTTCCTGTTCCTTTCCCATATCAGCTCACGGGAATCCTGAGCTTTTGCCCGTCGACGGCAGCACTGCACGTGCTGCCGTTTTTTGTTCAGCGCATCCAGATCCGGTCGCTTTTGAGGAAGGTCTTCCTCTTCTCCAGCGGATCGATGAGGAGGTGCACCGGCTTCGGCGGGATCACGGGACGGATCGGGCGGGACATGCAGGCATACCTCCATTCATCGGCCACATGGTCCTCCAGATCGGAATCCATGTCCTCGGGGCAGTGCTCATCGTAGATCATGAGGGGGATGGTGCGGATGAAGGCCTCGCAGTTGCTGAAGACATACATGCCGGGAAAGCCGTTGTCATCGAACTGCAGTCTGTAATGGCACTGCATCCAACCCGGAATGCGCGCATTATCGCCCGGTTTGAAATAAATTCCGTACTTTAACCCGGTCTCGGCGATGGACTCACCGTGGGAAGCGTCCCAGATCGAAGGATCCGCAACGCCTTCGATGCGCTTTCCCTTCAGCCACGGATGCTCCCTTTCGATGCGCGCAACCTCGCGAAACTGCGCGTCGGCGGTCCAGCGCAGACCCTCGTTGGGCGTGCCGTTCCAGCCGTAGAGCTCGAGGAAGCGGTAGAGGATGCCGTCGAAATCCACGGCCCACCAGCCCACGGAGAAGGGCCGGTTATAGCCGAAATCATAGGAGCGGAAGACGGTCCAGTTCGCCTGCGGGCCCCTGTCCAGATCGAAGGGTTCGATGACGTGGACGAAGCGGCACTCCTTCCGGAGGACATCCGCGCTGTCCGCGCAGCCGCGCTCACGGGCGAGGTGCAGGTCCGGCTCGAGGCGGAACTCCTCGAAGAACTGGCCGCGGAACACATCCCACCTGCCGTGGAGCCAGATCTCCCGCAACGCGGGCGGAAGGGCCTCGAGCTGGCGGAGATAATCCGGGTCGGCCTTCAGGAGGGCTTTGTTGTCGAAGACATTCGACTGAATGAAGCAATACTCGTCCGGCTCCTCGCCGGGGCTGTATTTCCGGTCGATAAACTGCCGCTTCACCCAGGCGTGGCCCTCGCCGCCGGGGTTGCAGGTATAGCGGATGAGCTTGGGAAAGGGGTTGACGCCCCTGACGCAGGCCGTGAGCTTTTTCATCCGCTCCTCCGGCTGCTGGGTGGCCTCGTCCACATAGAGCACGTCGCACTCGGTGCCCTGGAACCTGTCCGCGTCGCGGTCCGTGTCGCAGTAGCGGAAGAGGATGAGGCTGCCGTTGGGGAAGGTGAGAGTCTTGTCCCGGTCGTTATAGCGGGCGACAGCGTCCGGCGTGCCGCAGCGGAGCATCTCCAGCATGGGGCGGATATGGTTGGAGGTAAGCTCCGGGTAGGTCTTTCGCACGATCATGATCTTTATGCCGGGACAACTCAGGGCCTTTATGACGGCGTCCAGCCTGACGGCATGGCTCTTGCCGCCTCCCCTGGCGCCGCCGAAGGCGAGGTATTTGTGCCGGTCGTTGATAAACTGCCACTGCTTGGGAGAGGGAGAGAAAAGCTCAAGATCCTTCATTTTCCCAGTCCCCGTTGACGAAGACCACGTTGAGGCTCCTGTCATCGGCCTTCCGGTCACAGGAAAGGAAGCTTTCCAGATTGCCCTGCATGAGAGAAAGGGCTTTCTGCAGCATGCTCAGATCCCGCGGAGCAAAGGGCTCGTCATAGCTCAAGGTCTCCTCCATCTTTTTCGCGAGGATGCGGCTGAAGCAGACGACCTTCTCCTTCATCTCGGCCACGTAGGCAGCGTCCCGCTCCGCCGCGAGCCGGGCGTACTGTGCCACGAGCTCCTCCTGATACTTCTGACGGAGGGCGGGCCAGTCCTCCCTGCGGCCATGGCGGGAGATGTTGCTGCTTGAGATGGCGTATTTCGAGCCGAGATTCCTGTAGCTCACGGTTCCCGTCACATAATCGTTCTTCACTGCATTCCAGTCGATAACCTTCTTCATCAAATACCTCCACATTCTGATCTTTGAACCGGATACCACAACGGGCATTTCATTCGACATCATTCTATATCCGGATACCGGGGTATGTCAATTGCAGAAACACAATATATTGTGTTTATAGACGCCTATTCAACTATATTTCCACAACATGTTGTGTTTCCGCTGCCCGCATGCCTGTCATCACGCCAATGATATCACATCCGGAAACAATCATTCTCCCCCCGTAAAAGGAAAAAGAACCGCCTCTTTCGAGACGGTTCCCTTCCTGTTATTTGATAGGTATTGTATACCGGTATTATTCGGCGCGGCAGGCATAAAGTCAGGCAGCGAGGACCGAGGCCCCGGCCTAAACTAAAAAGGCTTTTTGGTCTTTCACCGCTAAGTTCGTTTTTATCCCGGGCATGAGCAGGCAATGTTCTTGAAGGGCAAATCAGTACCTGTTATTATGATCAAGGAGATGCTCAACGGGAGGAGGTGAAGGGCATGAGCAGATATACGGATGACGATATCCGGGGAATGAAAAGAGTCACCATACAGGCGGCGGCACAGTATCTCGGGATTTCTCCTCTTGCGGTAACCCTGGGGATGCGAAACGCATTGCTTCCCATCGGGTTTGCAGTCAAGAATGACGAAGACAACTACTCGAACTCCTGGCATTATGTGATCGTCCCCGAGCGGCTTATTGCATATAAGTACGGCAGGATCAACGAGATCCAGGTACAGAACATCGAAGACAATCTCACAGCGATCGTCAAAAGCTTTGAAGAAATTAAGCACGACCTGCTTTTTCTGTTAAAAGAAAACGGGGGATCGGAGGGATAAAACTATTTGACAGCCTTTTTGAGCAGAAAAATGAAACGGAGGAGGTGAAAGCATTGGCAGACAAAGGAGGAACAGCAATCACCCGTCAGGCATTATATGATGAGATATGGACAGATTCAGCCCGGAAGGTGGCGGAGAAATATGAGATTTCTTACTCCCGTTTTCTGAAAATATGCAAAGAGAACAGCATTCCGGTCCCTCCGTCCGGGTATTGGACGAAACTGGAGTTCAACAGGCCTGTTCAAAGAACTCCACTGCCTTCTTCCAAAACAGAGACGATCCTGCTGACTCCCGAAAAGGACCGGCAGAAGGAAACCGATACGATCATCGCGGAAGAAAGCATTCCGGTATCAGAATCAGATAAAATTGAACTGGAGATCCGGCGTGAGGGAACATCCCCGAAATATGATCGGGAGAAGCTGTATAAGGAAGTGTGGGCAGATCCGGTCACAGAAGTAGCCAAGCGGTACCAGATGTCCGATGTCAATTTGCGGAAGATCTGCAAAAAGCTCGATGTTCCGTTGCCTCCGGCAGGATACTGGGCAAAACTGCGGGCAGGAAAAGAAGTATCCAAGCCGGCTTTGCCTAAACTGAAAGCACCGCCGAATGAAGACAAACCGAAAACCGGCCAGGCACGCACCCTGCATATAGAGGATTCCGCCCTCTCATTTCTGAGGGAAGATGACCGGCTCAAAGTCATAGACGCTGCCAGCAAGCTACGGGTCGCCGGGCCGGGTTCCAGACTGTATAAAGATATTTCCGCACAGAAAGAAAAATGTGAGAACTGGCCGGAACAGCAAAAAAAGGGCCCGTTCCGCTATGGAAAATTCGTAGGAGAAAAGCCGCTGATGGCGGATACTATGTCTCCCAAATCCTTTCCCAGAGCGTTCCATATTCTGGATGCGCTCATAAAAGGCATGCTTCCGTTCGGCGCTTCCGTGACGTATGAGTTTGCTTTTCAGGTCAACGGGGAAGTCGTTCCTTTCACCATGTCGGAGGGACAGGATCAGATCCCGCATGAAGTGACCCAAGCGGAAAAGCTTCAGCTTCTGAAATATGAAGAGGAAAAGAGGAAGTATTCGTGGGCATCGAAACCGAATATTCCCAAGTGGGAGCATCCTTGGAACGGCAGACTGACACTGACCGTCAACGGGAAGTACAGGTTCACGGACTGCAGATCCTATGTGCTGGAAGACCGGATCGGCGAGATCATGATCGCGTTTTATGAAGCCTCCTATGCGGTCCGGCTGGCACGACTGGAAAAGGAGGAAAAAGAACGGATAGAGGAGGAGAAGCGCCGCAAGGCAGCGGAGATCCGGGAAAGGTACAATCAGGAGGTCGATTACACGGAAGGGCTTGTCAACGCTGCGGATGATTATGCAACAGCTTGTAAGATCCGAGACTATGTTGCGGCGGTCAAAGCTTCCGGAAGTGAAAGCGAAGAATGGATCGAGTGGGCAAGCGCCAAGGCAGACTGGTATGATCCGACCGTCTGTGCTAAAGATCCGTATTTCGGCAAACGCGAACACACGAAGGATCCGAAATGGAAATCGCCGGAAAAGAGATATCGTTGGTAATAAGCGGCAGAATTCCAATCGGTAATATCTTCTGTTCCGGGCATAATAATTCCACACGACACGTCATGTCAACAGTTGAGTCGCAGAAAAGGTAGAATTCTACCTTTTTTCGAACTATATGCTTTCGGTTTCACTAATCCCTGCTTAAATAAAGCAGCAATTCCAGTAATACAATCCCGCAACCCGTATCATTAGAAAAGGATAGAATCAGACCCGCTCCGCCGGGCTCTGATCCTGTTCTGAGAAGTGCCGTAAATGGAAAAAGAACCGCCTCTTTCGGGGCGGCTCTTTAATTTCTTTTGCAGTTTTCCTTTTTATCTGCCTGTTTCCTTCAAAAAACCCTACTTGCTTAATCCTTCTCAAGCAGCCAGTTCGCCAAGTCGTGTATCTTGATTCCTTCGAAGTCATAGGTCTCATGCCGGGTGTTCGCCAGAATCAGCTTTGGATACGCATCCTTGATCTTCAGCAGCGGATCATATTCCCGCTCAAAAGTCTCCTGGCGAGTAATATCGTCACTGACCTGGATATATACTTTCTCGTTCCCCCGGATTGCTACAAAATCCACTTCTTTCTGATAAAGCTTTCCGACATAAACTTCATATCCCCGCCGCATCAGTTCAATGCAAACGATATTCTCATACATCCTGCCATAGTCAAGATTTCTTCTGCCGAGTCTTGCAAACCGGAATCCTGTATCACTCAGATAATACTTGACGGAGGTTTTCAGATACTTTTTGCCGCGGATATCGTATCTGCGGACACCGTAAAAGACAAATGCATCACATAAGTACTTTATATAATTGCCAACGGTCTTATGGTTCGTAACCACCACGTTTGCCGTCAGTGTATCGCTGATGTTGTTAGGGGAGGTCAGGCTTGAAACATTGTCCATCATAAAATCCGCCAGATGCTCCAGGGTCGTGGTGTCCGGAAGGTTATACTTTGTGACCAGATCACGGTTGATGATCGTGTCGTAAACATCTCGAATATAGTTTGTACGGTCTCTATCTGTGCGGTATTCATAGGAGCCGGCCAAGCCTCCCTTTATCACATACTCATCGAAAAGCTTTGCGGTGTCCTTCTCATCCGCAAAGTAACGGCAGAATTCTGCGAAGCTGAACGGGAAAACATGAAGCTCTATATATCTTCCTGTGAACAGCGTCGCAAGATCTGAACTCAGAAGGAAGGCATTTGAACCGGTAATATAAAGATCATATTTCCGGGAAGTGTGCAGACTGTTAATGGCAAGCTCAAACTTTTCGCAGAGCTGCACCTCATCCACAAATACATAGTTCTGCTTTCCCTTGGCATAACGGCCTTCAATATAGTCATACAGCGCATGGTATTCCTTAAGGGATTCGTATTTCAGATCGAAGAAATCCACGAATATGATATTGGCGTCCGGCTGTATTTCAGTGATTTTGCTGATAAACGCCTTCATCAGTTCAGACTTTCCGCTGCGCCTTACTCCTGTGATAATCTTGATGTCCGGGGTCCCCATAAGATCAAAGAGCCTTTGCAAATATTCCGGTCTTTCGATATAGTTCACAAACTCACTTCCGAAACTGAAAATTTTTTTAATTTTCGCACCTGCATTCATAATCTACTCGAAAACGCTCTGTTTGTCAACGGGGATATTCTGCGCTGCACCCCGTATCATTTGAAAAGGACAGAATCAGACCCGCTCCGCCGGGCTCTGATTCTGTTCTGAGAAATACCGTAAAATGAACCGCCTCTTTCGAGACGGCTCTTTTCCTGTTCTGACCTCTTTACTGATCTATCCTGTCTATTTCCTAACCTATACTATTGTTTCAATAAAAATGAGCACTGTGTTACAGATGCAACGTTTAGATATAAAACAAGTCCTTCACATCCCCCAGTTTGGAAATGTGAGAGCCTTTTCTTTTTTCACCATTATCTTTTGATAAGCAAGCCGACCGATATTTGACAGGATATTTTCCCTCTGATACGATATCTTTAAAGTGTTCAGGCTATCTGAAGGAGGATCCGCCATGATCTTTTATTTCACCGGAACCGGCAACTCCCTGTTCGCCGCGCAGAAGCTGGCAGAGGAGGGCGAGGAAATCATCTCCATCGTCGAGGCCCTGCGCAGCAAGACCTTTTCCTACGTTCTGAAAGAAAACGAAAAGCTCGGTTTCGTGTTCCCCGTATATTTCTACACAGTGAGCGACCCCGTCCTGGAGTTCGTCCGGAAGCTGACCGTGGAGAACGCGGGCTTCGTCTACGCCGTCATCCCCTGCGGGGCGAGCATCGGCGCGGCGGGCGGCTTTCTGAAGAGCGAGCTGAAGAAGCGAGGTTTGGAGCTGCAGCGGGTCGATGCGCTGGTCGTGCCCGACGGCGCGCTGCTCTTCTACGATATCGATTCGCCGGAGAAGATGGAACAGCAACTGGAGGCGGCGGAGAAAGAACTTGCCACCATCCGGCAGGCCATCGACAGGCGCGAGGGCAACGACATCCGAGGGAGCGCACAGGCAGGAATGATCGGTCTGGCAGGCTATCACGCCTTTATGGGCACGAAAGCCTTTTATGCGGATGAAAAATGCATCGGCTGCGGCAAGTGCGCCTCGATCTGCCCTGCCGGGGCGATCGAAATGGCCGAAGGCCGCCCTGCCTGGACGAAAAAGAAATGTTTCAAGTGCTGCGGGTGCATCAACCGCTGCCCGGTCTCGGCCATCCAATACGGCAAGAAGACCGCCGAGCGCGGCCGGTACGTGAACCCGGTGCTGAAGTAAGCGGATCTGCCGTTTCATCGGGCCAAGCCCGAACGGGAAAACGACTCTCGAAAAAATATTTACGATAAACGATAATTTATACTTGACAAATGATAATCGCCATGATACAGTGTTCTCGAAATTAACGATAAACATTAAATCTTTATCGAAATCGAAGGAGAACACCTCATGGAAAACAAGAAACTCATCAAGAATGCAACGATCATCGACCGCATCCTAAAGATCCTGCAGGGATTTGCCGCTGCCGGCGTCATCGTCTCTGCCGTCTTCATCCCGCTGACCCTGATCTTCGGGGAGAAGGTCATCGCAAGCGCTGACAATCTGACGGTCGGCGAGCTGCAGTTCAAGCTGTCCGGCGACATGTCCTCCTATCTGGACATGGCAAGGATCAAGTCCAGCATCGTGGTGATGCTGATCGGAGCGATCCTGACGGCGGCTGCCGTCTGGTACTGCCTGCGCGTCCTGCGGGAGATCCTGGCGCCGATGAAGGAAGGACAGCCTTTCGCCAGCGGCATGGCGGACAAGATCCGCAAGCTCGGATGGACCGTGCTGGCCACCGGAGCGATCGCCGAGATCGGCGGTATGATCACTTCCGTATTCGAGCTGCGCGCCTATCAGCTCGACAAGATCGTGAACCGGGAGATCGTCTCCGGAATAACCTTTAACTACAGCTTCGGCCTCTGGTTCGTCTTCGCGGCGCTGATCATCTTCTTCCTGTCCTATGTCTTCCGTTATGGGGAAGCGCTGCAGAAGGAATCGGACGAGACGCTCTGAGGTAAGAGAAATGGGAAAGATCATTCTGCGGCTGGACCGCGTGATGGCAGATCGCAAGATCAGCCTCAAGGACCTGTCAGATCAGGTCGGCGTATCAAACGTAAACCTTTCCAAAATGAAGACCGGAAAGATCAGCGCGATCCGCTTCTCTACCCTGGAAGCGATCTGCGAAGCCCTGCACTGCCAGCCGGGAGACATCCTGGAATATGATCCCGACGCGAGCGGGGAGGAGGAAGAAACAGCATAAAAAGGTCGTCCCTGTCGGGACGGCCTTTTTATATGCGTCTGCAGGGAGCGCCGCGATGTTGTGTTTCAAATAAATTTGAACGATTTATGAAATGTTTCATAATTCATAAAAACCTATTGACACGCTTTTTCTTCTGTGCTATGATGCGCGCATAACGATGAAAGGGGTGCATCCGGATGAAAAATGTCCGCATCGAGGAACTGAATGATCTGCCGTCCGTCCTTGAGGAACTGGCGCCGGGCGACTGCGTGGAGGCCGAAAGTCTCGCCCTGCTCGCAGACAGCGGGAAGGAACTGCTGGACGTCCTTGCGGAGATCGGCTGGCGCGGCGCGGACTTTGTCAGCCTGCGGGAAGGCATCGATACACGCGGAGGACAGGGAACGTCCTTTTTCGCGCTGTGCAGGGCTCTGCAGGAATCGGACCTGTTCTCACGCCGCCGCGACGGTGTTGAACGCGCAAAGGCAGAAGGCCGGTACAAGGGCCGCAAGCCGATCGCCGTGGACGGGGGTCTGTTCGATTCCGTCGTAGCGCTCTGGCAGAGCGGCCAGATCACCGCACGGGAAGCCATGGCGCGGCTGGATCTGAAGCCGAACACCTTTTACCGCCGCATCAAAGAAATGGAGGAACTGAAAATGAAAGACTATAAGAAAGTGGAACAGGAGCTCCGGGATGAGATCAAGGAAGCGGCCAAACAGAGCCGCAAGGATCTCGATGATCTGAAAAAGCAGGTCAAGGCCGAGGCCAAGGAGATCAAAAAGGCCGCCGACGAGAAGCTGGAACTCCACGACGTAGAGCGCGAGATGCGCCACGACCGCGCCCGCGCCGAGGCCGAGCACCACGACGCCGTCCGTCAGATGAAAAAGGACGTGGAAGCCGAGGCAAAAGAACTGAAAAAGCTGATGGAGAACAGCTGAAGCCGCTTCACGGCATGAGAAAAACCAAACCGGCGCCCTGTTTCACGCAGCGCGCCGGTTCCTTTACCCTGTAAACGGAGGAAGAGCAAAATGGATCGGATCCCGCTTCGGAAACGGATTCTTCCCGGCTATACGCACGGCGAGGAGATCATGAATATGGTCACCCATATCGTCGGAGGGGCCATCAGCCTGCCGGTCCTCGTCATCGGGATCGTTCTTTCTGCAAAGCACCATAATCCATGGGCGGTCGTCAGCTGCTGCATCTACGGGGCGACCCTGCTCTGGCTTTATACGATGTCCAGCGTGTACCACGGGCTGGCAGACAACACCGGCAAACGCGTGCTGCAGGTGCTGGACCACTGCACGATCTACGCGCTGATTGCGGGGACCTACACGCCGATCCTGCTGGTGTCGATCCGGCCGGTGTATCCGGCCCTTGCATGGACGGTCTTCGGCTGCGAGTGGGGTCTTGGCGCAGCCGCCGCCACGCTGACGGCCATCGACCTGAAAAAGTTCGGAAAGGTCTCGATGGCCTGCTATATCGCGATGGGCTGGCTGATCGTGATCGCGCTCGGGCCGACGATCAGAACGGTCGGCATGAGCGGATTTCTGTGGCTGCTTGCGGGCGGCATCGCCTATACCGCCGGTGCGGTCCTTTACGGGATCGGGAAGAAACGGCGCTACTTCCACAGCATCTTTCACCTTTTTGTTCTTCTGGGCAGCCTGCTGCAATCCGTCAGCATCCTGTTTTATGTTCTGTAGGAGATCTCCGGAGGACGAACAGGAGAAAACATTTCCGGAATTCCGGACCGTATGGTATAATCCATTCAGACAAAGCGGGATGTCCGCGATCCTGATGCGGCGCTTTTCAGAATGCGTGAAAGAACAAGCGGTGAGGAGAACAGGAAATGAATCTGCTCTGTAAGATGACCGGCCACAAATGGGACCGGTGCAAGTGTGTCCGCTGCGGCGAGACACGGGACGAAGGCCACGAATGGCTCGGCTGCAAATGCCTGATCTGCGGCAGGACACGGGATGAGGAACACCGGTGGACCTATCCCGGAGGGAACACAAAACTCTGCGTCCGGAAATGCAGCCGCTGCGGCAAAACGGAGAAACGGCAGCACCGGATGGAGAATGTTCCCGGAAAGTGTTATGAGGAATGCGCGGAGTGCGGCTATAAGACCGCGCCGGTGCACAGCTGGGACGGCTGCAGGTGTACGGTGTGCGGCGAGCAGCGGGATCAGAACCACAGATGGGTCCGGAACGGATGCACGGAGACGTGCTCGATCTGCGGGAAAACGCGGACAGACGATTCCCTGCACGACTGGGTCCGGGAAGGCTGCACGGAGCGGTGCAGCGCCTGCGGAAAAGAACGGGAGGCCCATGACTACCAGTTCGTCCGGAAAGAGACGGAATACGGGACCGGAAAGTGCTCCACGGTGTACGCCAACGACGACTATGCGTGCAACTTCTGCAACACGCCCAACGCCTGCCTGAAATATCCCCAGACGGACAAGGACCTCTATAAATGCTCCCGATGCGGGAAAGAAAAATGGAATATCTACCGGCCGTAAGAGGCAGAAGATAAAAAACAGGAACCGTGAAAACACGGTTCCTGTTCTTTGTTCCGGGCAACCTGTCATTTCCTATGCTTCCGGATCACGGCTTCGGCGCAGCGCATGCCGTCCACGGCGGCGGAGCTGATGCCGCCGGCATAACCGGCGCCCTCGCCGCAGGGATAAAGGCCCTTCAGCTCCGAAGAGAGGTCTTCTTCCCGGAGGATTCGCACGGGCGAGGAGGAGCGGGTCTCGGGCGCGGTGAGGACCGCGTCCGGCGCATCGAAGCCCCGGAGCTTTTTCCCCAGCTCGGGGATGGCATTGGCAAGGACGTAGGTGATTCGCTCGGGAAGCACACGGCGGAGTTCGCCCCAGGTGACGCCGGGACGGTAGGACGGGGTGACCTTTCCGGGGCCCTCACTCGGCCGGTTCTCCAGAAAATCGCCGAGGAGCTGGGCGGGGGCGTGATAATTGCCGCCGCCGCATGCGAAGGCACGCTGTTCGATCTCCCGCTGCCAGCGCATGCCGGCCAGGACACCCTCGCCGGGGAAGTCCTCGGTATGGAGCGTGACGAGGAGGGCGGAATTGGCGTTGGCCCCATCGCGGGCGGAATTGCTCATGCCGTTGGTGACCACGCCGCCGCTCTCGGAGGCCGCGGCGATGACCTCGCCGCCGGGGCACATGCAGAAGGTATAGGCGCTGGTGCCGTCCGGCAGGCGGACGTTCAGGGAATAGTCCGCAGGAGGAAGATCAAGGTCCGGGTCGCCGTATTGGGCCGCGTCGATATCGCACTGCCGGTGCTCGATGCGCACGCCCATGGAGAAGGGCTTGCGCTCCATGGCGATGCCGCTGCGGAAGAGCATTTCGAAGGTGTCCCGTGCGGAATGGCCTATGGCAAGGATCAGGTCCTCACAGGGCAACTCATAGTCTCCTTCCGGGCCGCTCACTTTCAGACCACAGAGCCTGCTCTCCGAAGTGATCAGTCCGTCGAGCCGGGTATGGAAGCGGATCTCCCCGCCGAGGGAGAGGATCTCCTCCCGGAAGGAGCGGACCACATCGACGAGGATGTCCGTGCCCACATGGGGCTTGGCGTCATAGGTGACGCTCTCGGGGGCGCCGTGGGCATGGAACTGCTCCAGCACCCAGAAGAGCCGTTCGTCATTGATGCCGGTATTGAGCTTGCCGTCGGAAAAGGTGCCGGCGCCGCCCTCGCCGAACTGGACATTGGCTTTTTCGTCCAGGGGTCCGCCGCTGCGGAAGGCGTTCACGGCCTTTGTCCGCTCCTCCACGCAGGCGCCGCGCTCCAGCACGAGGGGCCGGGCACCGGCGCGGGCAAGCACCAGGGCAGCAAACATCCCCGCAGGGCCGAAGCCCGCGATGACCGGCCGCGGCGCGTCCTTCGGATATTCCGGTATGCGGTATTCTTTCTTCTGATACGCGCTTACGTCCTTGTGTTTCCGTTTCAGGATCTGCCTGTCGCCGCCCTTGATCTCCGCGGCGACGGAATACACATAATGTATATCGCCCTTTTTGCGGGCGTCCAGTGATTTTTTGAGGATCTTGAGCTCCGCGATGCGGGACGCGTCCGTTCCCGCCCTGGCAGCGGCAAGCTCCTTGAGCCTGCTCTCGTCCCCGCCGGGGTCCAGACGCAGATTTCTGATTTGGATCATCCGCCCAACCTCCCGGCAAGCCTTCCGCTGGCCCAGGCCCACTGCAGGTTGTAGCCGCCGCAGTCGCCGTCTATGTCGAGCACCTCGCCGCAGGCGAAGAGGCCGGGGACAATGCGGCTCTCCAGCGTACGCGGGTCGAACTCCTCTGTGCGGATGCCGCCGGCCGTGACCTGGGCGCTTTCAAAGCCTTCGGTGCCTTTTATCCGCAGGCGAAAGTCCTTTGCCACGGCCGCGGCGGAGGCAAGTTCCTCCTTCGAAAGCTCCGAAAGCTGCTTCTGCGAGCGCAGGCCGGCGTATTTCAGGAGCATCTTTCCGAGGCGGTTGTGGAGCATGCCCGTGAAGAGCTCCTCGGCCGGGATCGCACCGAAACGGGAAGCTTTTTCCTCCAGTTTTGCGAGCACGGTCTGCTCCGTATAGTCCGGGAGGAGATCGATTTGCGCCGCGGCGGGTTTTCCGCCGAGGGAGGAGACTGCCCGCGAGACCTCAAAGGTAACGGGGCCGGAGAGGCCCTTCTCCGTAAACTGCAGTTCTCCCCTGCTGACGGCGAGCTGCTTTCCCTCACAGGAAATTTTCAGCTCCGCATCCGCCCGCACGCCTTTGAGCGCCCGGGGATACTCGGGGTCCGTGGTGACCTGCACGAGGGCCGGCGCCAACGGGGTCCGCGTGTGGCCGAGGGAACGGAGCAGCTCATAGCCGTCGGAGACGCCGCCGAGCTTTCCGCCGGCAAGGCCGCCGCAGGCCACGATCACCTTATCCGCGAGAAAGCTCTGCTCCTCCGCGGCGAGGCGGAAGCGGTCCCCTTCCCGGCGGACGGACCGGACCGGGCAGGCGGCCAGCAGTTCCACGCCGGCGCAGAGGCAGGCGAAGCGCAGGACATCCACCACGCTGTTGGCGGAATCGGAAAGCGGATAGACCCGGCCCGAGGGCTCCCGGACCGTAAGCAGGCCGAGAGAGCCGAAGAAGGCCAGCGCCTTTTCCGGGGGAAAGGCCTCCAGCGCGAAGGAGGCGAAGGAGGGATCGGCCCCGTGGTAGTTCTGTATCGTCAGTTCCGTATTGCTGAGGTTGCAGCGGCCGTTGCCCGTGGCCATCAGTTTCCGGCCGGCCCGCTGCTGCCGCTCGAAGAGCAGCACCCTGTTCTCTTTGTTCTCCGCGGCGGTAAGGGCCGCCATCATTCCCGAGGCGCCCGCGCCGATCACCGCAACTGTTCTCATAGTTTTTCCGCTCCGCGATTTTTTAAAAACTTGTAAAATGATTATAGCAACAGGCGGGTTTTTCGGCAAGGGGCGCGGTTTAAGTTGAATTTAAAGTAATTATGGTTTATTATAGTCATACTTTTCCGCCGAGAGCGGAAGAATTGAGGGAACCCGAATGAAGAAATTCCTTTCCATATGCATCATCGCCGTCCTGCTGGCCACGCTGTTCGCCGGCTGCGGCTCCGCATCCACATCCGCCGGCACGGAGATCGAATCCGTATCCGCGCCGCCGGCGATCGAACTGACCGGCAACTCCGCGAAGTATTCCGGGAAGGGCGTTGTGATCAACAAGAACGTGATCACCATCAACGCCGAGGGAGACTATCACCTGACCGGGAAGCTGGACGACGGGCAGATCGTGATCAACACCGGCGATACCGCCGGGACCGTATACCTCTATCTGGAGAACGCCGATATCACCTGCCTCACCGCACCGGCCATCTATGTGCTGCAGGCGGAGAAGCTCCATATCGTTCTGCCGGATGGCACCAGCAACCGGATCGTCTCCGGCACCGAGGCAGACATGGAGGCCCATGACGAGAACGCCAACGGCGGGGCCATCTTCGCCGAGGACGACGTGGACTTCGAAGGGGTAGGCTCCCTGGAGATCTATGGCTATATCAACAACGGCGTCACCTGCAAGGACGACCTGAAGATCGAGGGCGGAAACATCAGCATCACGGCCGCGAACAACGGGCTGAGGGGCTCGGAGAGCGTGACCGTGGAGGCCGGAAGCGTTTCGATCACCTGCGGGAACGACGGCATCAAGTCCACCTCCCAGAACAAGGACGGCAAGGGCTTTGTCCAGATCGACGGGGGCAGCGTTTCCATCAACTCCAAGGGAGACGGGATCTCCGCGGAGACGGAGCTTGTCATCACGGGCGGCACGCTGACCGTGAACACCACGGGAGATTCTCTCTCCGAAAGCTGCAAGGCCATCAAGGCCAACAACACCGTCACCATCAGCGGCGGAACGCTGGACCTTTCCTCCGATGACAACGCCATCAGCTCCAACGAGGCCGTGCTCATCAGCGGGGCAGAGATCAAGGCCGTGTCCGCCTCCCGCAAGGGGATCCACGCCGACGAGCTGATCCGCATCTCCGGCGGAACGCTGAACGTCTCCGCCACGGAGGACGGCATCCAGACCAAGGGCGACGTGGACATCAGCGGCGGGACGATCACCGTTTCCTCCGGCGAGGACTGCATCAAGGCAGGCGACAAGAACGACAGCGGCTCGGCGGCCGGCAACGTGACCGTATCGGGCGGTGAACTGCTCCTGAGCGCGGCAGGGGACCCGATAGAGGCCAAGAAGGACCTGACCGTCACCGGAGGCTCGGTCTTCGGCGCGGGCTCGCCCAAGAACCCGAAGGCACCGGAATCCGGATCCCAAAGCTACCTTGCGGTCAACTACAGGGGTCACGCAGGTGACCTGCTGACCGTGTTCGGCGAGGGCGTGGAGAGCAGCCTGGAAGTCAGCCATGACTACAGCTATGTGCTGTTTACAAGCTCCGGGCTTTCCGCCGGATCGACCTATAAGCTCGGCACCGCCGACAGCAGCACGGACGTGACTGCAAAGTGAGCCGCGTCCGGGCACCTTTGTCTTAATCTTTTAAAAGGAGATCTTTCCCATGCTTTCCAAGCTGCAGATGAGAGCCCTCGAGACCTGCTGCTATGTGGTGGGCGCCGGCGCATTCGGCGTGTTTATCCGCTGGCTGCACAACGTTGCCGGCACCAACGAGGAAAAACTGTATAACTCATCCCTGTGGTCCTACCTGGTGCCGCTGGTGATCATCATCGGCGCGTTCGTGTTCGTCGGGATGGTGCGGAAGATCGCCAAGGACCGGCTGTATGTGGATGAGGACGTCTGCACTGCCCTGAAAAACACCGGCAAGATCTATGCGGCGATACGGATCGCCATAGGCGTGATCATGGCCGGAGGCTCCGCGCTCCTGATCGCCCAGTGCGAACTGGACAAGGCGGCGACTCTTCTGCGGGTTGTGGGCGCCATGGGCTTTGTCACAGGGGTATCGTTCCCGTTCATGATGAAGTGGTATAATGATCCGGAACGCCGGGTCGGGCTGATGTATCTGTTCTCCATTCTGCCCGTGTTCCTGTTTTCCGTATGGCTCGTTGCCACCTACAAGCAGAACGACATCAACGGGGTGGTGTGGCAGTATGCCGTGGAGATCATTGCCGTATGCGCCTCCATCTGTGCGTTTTTCCGGGTGGCAGGGTTTTCCTTCTACTCCGCGAAGCCGCAGCGCATCCTCTTCTCCTCTTTCTTTGCCGCGTTCCTCCTCATCGTCACCCTCGCCGACGAGCGGTATCTCGGTCAGCAGGCCATGATCATCGGCTCTGCCTGCATGCTTCTCTACTATGACTGGGTGCTGATCGTGAACATGCAGCAGAAGGAAAAACCGCTGTCTTATCAGCCGCGGGACGGCTTTGACCATCTTTATAACTAAAACATAATTCGAAACAGAAAGATCATGCCGTACCGCCGGATCCGGCGGTACGGCTTTTTATGCCTGTCTCGCTGCGGCGAGGGACAAGCAACACCAGTGACACCTCATCCGTCAGCTTCGCTGACACCTTCTCCTCAAGGAGAAGGCTTGCAGGGTGCGACACCTCATCCGTCAGCTTCGCTGACACCTTCCCCTCAAGGGGAAGGCTACTTATGCGAGAAAAGGCTTGACAAGAAGGCGAAAACAGATATAATTATTAGGCCTGTCCTCAGAGACGGGATAATCCTTGCTCCCGCCCAGAGCGGGGGCCAACAGACCAGAAGGAGGTGCAACCATGGCAAAAGCAAGCGAAAAATACGAGGCAATGTATATCATCAACCCCAACCTCACGGAGGAGGAGACCGCAGCGGTTGTTGAGAAGTTCAAGGCACTTGTTGAAGCTAATGGTACGCTTGATGAATTGGAGGAGATGGGTAAGCGCAAGCTCGCTTACGAGATCAACTACATTTCTGAAGGCTACTATGTGCTGATGAAGTTCACGAGCGGCCCCGAGTTCCCCGCAGAACTCGACCGTGTCCTCGGTATCACAGACGGCATCATGCGTCGCCTGATCACCATGCGCGCGGAGTAAAGGAGAGACAGGATGCTCAATCATATCGTTATTATGGGCCGCCTGGTCCGTGATCCCGAACTGCGTTACACGCAGAGCAACACGCCCGTTACTTCGTTCACGCTCGCGGTGGACCGCGATTTCGGCAAGACCGATTCCGGCGACAAGCAGACCGATTTCATCGACTGCGTCGCATGGAGGAGCACTGCCGAGTACATCAACAAGTATTTCACCAAAGGCCGCATGGCAGTCGTCAGCGGCAGACTGCAGCTTCGCGAATGGGTGGACAAGAACGAGAACAAGCGCAGAAACGCTGAAATCGTTGTTGACAACATCTATTTCGGCGACAGCCGCCGTGACGGTGAGAATCACCCCGCCTCTTCCCAGTCCGCTTCCGGCGGATTCGACTTCGGCCCCGGCCGTTCGGCCGACACGCCGAGTCCCTTCGAGGAGCTTGAGGACGACGGTGAACTCCCGTTCTGATCTATTAAATACAGGAGGATAAAGCAATGCCTTTCGATAAGAACAACCCCAAAGCGCGCAAACGCAGAAAAGTATGTCAGTTTTGCGAGCAGAAGGCCACTTTCGTCGACTACAAGGACACCGCAACGCTCCGTCATTATCTCTCTGAGCGCGGCAAGATCCTTCCCCGTCGCACCACCGGCGCATGCGCCATGCATCAGCGTCAGGTGACCGAGGCCATCAAACGGGCACGTCAGGTCGCTCTGCTTCCCTACGTCATCGACTGATCACCAAAAAACAAAAAACGGACAGTGTTTGAAAGCACTGTCCGTTTTTGTTATTCCTGAAAGATCTCTCCGAAGTATATCCTGTCCTCCGTTCCGTCGGGAAGGAGCGTAACAAGGGAGAAATCCTCTTCGATCCGGAGCGCCGTCCCGTGACCGGAGACCTTTCGGCCCAGGGTGCAGCACAGGCGCCTGTATTCCGCGAGATCCTCCGGGGCCGTCAGGGGAAGGGGCGCAAAGGCTCTGTCGAGCTCCGCGGTGAGCTGCGCGGCAAGGGCTTCAATGCCGGAGATCTTTCCCGTTTCGGTGAACACCGAGCATGCCGTGCCCTCCGGAAGGCCGGGAAAAGCCTTTGTGTTCACATTGATGCCGATGCCCACGACGATCTGCATCCCGCCGGCACCGACGGTGGATTCCGTGAGGATGCCGCACAGCTTGCCGCCGTCCGTGAGCAGATCATTTGGCCATTTGATCCGGGCTTCGAGGCCGCAGACCTTCCGCAGCGCCCGCACGGCCGCCACAGCCGCCAGCGGCGTGACCGCGGTGAGCCGCTCGTCCGGTTCCGGGAAGCGGAGGAGCATCGAATAATACAGGCCGCCGTCGGGAGAGAGAAAGCTCCGGCCGCTCCGGCCGCGCCCCGCGGTCTGGCGAAGACTCCAGAGCACCGTGCCATGGGGCAGATGCTCCGCGCGGGCTTTCAGCTCCGTGTTGGTGGACACGGTCTCCTCTTCAAAAAGAACCGGCGCGGAGCGCGCCGGTATCTTATTGTTATCTGTATCCGTTTTCATCATCGTCGTATCCGCTTCCGTAGGTTCTCCTGTAATCCTGCATCTCCTTCTCGGAAAACCGCTGGGTCCGCTCCTGTGCCTCCTGCGCAGCCTGCCTCCGGAGCTCCTCCATCTTTTTGCGCCGCCGTATCTCGGCAAGCTTCTGTTCTCTCAGCTGCTGTTTCCGGAGCTTCCTGTATCTCACCACGAGGAAGATATAGGAGGCGATGATGATCACAAACAGGATGACCCCGAGCTTGAACCAGATCGAGGAGGTGACGTTCTTAAACTGTCTTCTCAGAAGCTCGTGGCGTGAGATCTCCACGTTTATGTTGTTCACGAGGTTGACGGTATCATAATACTCGCCGTCGATATAAATATCCATGATGCCGAGCACGGTCCCTGCCGAGATGGGCGCGACCAGATCAGCCTCGTGTACTGTAATGCTGGTCGTCATCTGCGTTTCATCAAAGTCTTTCGGCAGCAGAAGCGTGACATCGTTCTGCGGTCTCAGGATCACAGTTCCGTCTCCGGAGGCCAGATCGACCGTGACCTTCTTTATGCCGTCCGAAGCAGTCAGCACCGTCTGGTAGCTGTAATTGGCAAAGGCCCAGTTATACAGGGCGATGGTATCGACAAAGTGCCCGTAGTCCTCCCGGTCGGAATTCAGCACGCCGGTGCTTCCCATGACGATGCAGATGATGCCGACATCATTTCTGGTGGCCGTGGAGATCAGGCAGTAACCCGCCGCACGGGTATAGCCGGTCTTCACGCCGGCTGCGCCGTCATAGAGATAGCCGCTGCCGTACATGGAGTCTGAGCAGATGAGGGCATTCGTGCTGTCGAGCGTACGGGTCGTCGCCGTCTTGTTGGTGGGCGGGACCGTGTAGCTCTTGGTGCTGCAGATGGTCATGAACAGGTCGTGGCCGATGGCTTCCCTTGTAATGAGAGAGAAATCATAGGCCGTGGAATAGTGATCGGGATCGGTGAGGCCGTTGGTGTTGGCAAAATGCGTGTTCAGGCAGCCGAGGGCGGCGGCCCTTGCATTCATTCTCTCCACAAAGGCGGAGATGCTGCCGGAGAGATAGGTGCCGATGATGTTGCAGGATTCGTTGGCCGACTGCAGCATGGCACAGTACATAAGATCTTCGAGGCGCATCTGCTCTCCCGGGTAAATGTCCGATGTGGAACTGTCGCTCTCCATGCCGATCCGGCAGTCATCCTGGGCGGTGATCATGTCGTCCAGAGAACACTGCCCCGCCTCCAGAGCCTCAATGGTTATGAGGATGGTCATTATTTTCGTCAGGCTTGCAGGGGCTACCTTTTCATTCATATTCTTTGAGTAGATGATATGGTCCGACTTCATGTCGGCCAGCACAACGGCGCGCGCGGCCACCGTCGGAACATCGAGTGCCGATGCCGTCGGAGCGAAAACGCACAGAAGCGTGCAGAATATGAGTATGAAAGCCGTGGCCCTGATTTTTTTCATTTTATTCTCCCATTTTTCCGGGAATATGGTATAGTAGAATAACCAAATACGACTTGAATATTATAAAGTTTGGCCGGGAGAAATGCAACAGCTATTTTCCCGCCCGGAGGACAGATGCTCAGCCGAAAGCACACTCTGATCATTTCCGTCTCGCTTGTGCTCCTGTTTATCCTGTTGCTCGGGATCCTGCTGCTCGTAAAAGCGGGCAGCTCCGGGATGCAGGTCATCACGGAGCGGAAGGCCGACCCGGAGGCCATGCTGAAAGGCGGACAGGAAAACGAAAAGCCATACCGCGTCATGCCCGGTGAAACCGTCAACATCAACACGGCCGATGCATCCGAGCTGCAGCGTCTTCCCGGAATAGGGGCCGTTCTTGCCGAGGCGATCGTGGCATGGCGGGAAGAAAACGGGCCTTTCGGCGATCCGGCGGATATCATGAAAGTACCCGGGATCGGAGAGGAGATATTCAAGTCTGTTTCCGATTATATTGTTACAGGTGATCCGAGATGAAAATACTTGTTGTGGATGATGAAAAACTCCTTGTAAAGGGGATAAAATTCAACCTTGAAAACGAAGGATACACCGTCGATTCCTGTTATGACGGAGAGGCTGCCGTTGAAATGGCGAGGGAGAACGGGTACGATCTGATCATCCTCGATTTGATGATGCCGAAAAAGGACGGGCTTTCGGCCTGCCAGGAGATCCGGATGTTTTCCACCGTTCCGATCATCATGCTCACCGCCCGCAGCGAGGATTCCGATCTTCTCATGGGCTTTGAGTCCGGAGCGGACGATTACATCACCAAGCCCTTCAAGATCCTCGAACTCAAGGCAAGAGTCCGGGCCCTTCTGCGGAGAGCCGGGATCAACTCCGCCGCACAGGCTGAGAATGAGGAGTCCCTTTTTGTTATGCGCAAGGGTCCTCTGAAGGTGGATACGGAACGCAGAAGCGTTACCAAGGACGGCATCCCCGTTGAACTCACGCTGAAGGAGTTCGATCTGCTGGCGTTTCTGATGAAGAACCCCGGCAGGGTATACAGCCGCGACAAGCTGCTGGAGCTCGTGTGGGACTATGACTATATGGGCGACACGAGGACCGTGGACGTCCATATCCGCAGGCTTCGCGAAAAGCTTGAAAGAGACCCCGCATCGCCGGAATACATCATGACCAAATGGGGCGTAGGATACTATTTCGCCGAGTAAGGAGAGCCGGATGCACAGCATAAGAAATCAGTTCGTGGCGTTTGTCTCCGTTCTGCTGATCATTCTTCTGATCCTTCTGAACATCTTTCCGCTCACCGCTTCCAGGGATCAGGTGTTTGAAGAAAAAAAGGCGTCCCTGTCCGCACAGGCGTCTGTCATATCGTCCTCGCTCGGCGGACTTGACAGCCTGACCAGAGAGACCGTGAGCGACGTCATCTCCTTCCTCGATATTAGCGGCTTTGCAAGGACCATCGTTGTAAACGACGACGGAATAGCGGTCTACGACGACGGCGGACCCACGGGCGTCGACCCGGAGATAGAGGATCTCCGGAATTCCCTGAGCGGCAAGGTCATCTTCCATTCCTTCTTTGAAGATTCGGCCTTCCGCAGCTCCGCGAGCACCCCGGTCAGCAACAGGCTGGGACGGATCACCGGAGCCGTGTATCTTTATGAATATGATGCCCAGCGCGCCCAGATCCTTCTGGAGATCCAGCACAGGATCCGCAACATCTCGCTGGCTATTGGACTTGTGTCCCTTGCCATTGTCGCCGTCTTTTCGGAGGTGCTGATCCGGCGGATGCGTGAGCTGGTCCGATCCATCCGCATCGTTGCCGCCGGGGATTATTCCCACAGGCTGGTGACCCGCGGGAACGACGAACTGACGGAGCTCGGGGACGAATTCAATCAGCTGACCGAGCGGCTCGATACCACCGAGAAGCAGCGCCGGCGCTTCGTTTCGGACGCGTCCCACGAGCTGAAGACCCCGCTGGCTTCTATCCGGCTCCTTTCGGACAGCATCGTGCAGAATGAGGACATCCCGCCGGAGACCGTGCGCGAGTTCGTGGAGGACATCGGCAACGAGGCGGAGCGCCTGCAGCGCACCACGGAAAAGCTGCTGGATCTTTCCAGACTGGATGACGACATCCAGGTGGTGCCGGAGCCGGTGGACGTGAAGCAGACGGTCATCGACGCCGTCTCGATGCTCAATCCGCTCGCCGCGGAGAAGGGCGTGAAGCTGAAATGCGATCTGGCGGACGGCTGCGTCATCATGGCGACCTCCGAAGACCTCTACCACATCGTCTTCAACCTGATTGAGAACGCCATCAAATATAATGTGAAAGACGGCTCGGTGCATGTCATCGCCGACGCCGACGAGGAGACAGTCTCCCTGACCGTGGAGGATACCGGCATCGGCATCCCCGAGGAGGACAGGCTCAATATTTTCTCGAGATTCTATCGGGTCGACAAGGCCCGTTCCCGCGAGGCCGGAGGCAGCGGCCTCGGTCTGAGCATCGTGCATGACGCCGTTCTTGCCCACGGAGGCAGCATAACGGTCGGGGCAAACAAGCCGCAGGGCTCGGTATTCAGCGTAACGTTCCCGCGGCCGTCAGACGAGGAGACAGGAATATGAACAACGTTGAAAGAATAAGACAGAAACTGGCCGAAAAAGATCTTGACGCCGTCATCATCGAGAATGAGAAGAACCAGCGCTACGCCGCGGGCTTCCCCTTCACGGACGGCTCGGTCATCGTGGCAAAGGACGGGGCCTGGCTCATAACCGACTCCCGGTACATCGAAGCCGCCAACCTCCGCGCCGAGGGCGTGACTGTACTGCTGTACAACAAGGAAAAGCCGCTCAAGGCCTTTATCTCCGAGCTCGTTTCCGATGCAGGGGTGAACAGGCTGGGCATCGAGGAGAACAGCATGAGCTACGGCCGCTGGCTCGCTCTCAAGGAGCAGCTGTCCTGCGAGCTCGTCCCCGCCCAGTATATCTTCTCGGATCTGCGCGCCTCCAAATCGGAGGAGGAGATCGGATATATGAAGGAAGCCCAGGCCATAAGCGAAGCGGCGCTGGACGAGGTGCTCGGGATCATAAGGCCCGGCATGACGGAGTCCGAAATCGCGGCGGAGCTGGTATACCGCATGCTCAGGCACGGTTCCGAGGGCAACTCCTTCGACCCCATCGTTGTGGCCGGAGCGAAGACGAGCATGCCGCACGGCGTCCCCGGAGACAACGTGGTGAAAGACGGAGACTTTCTCACCATGGACTTCGGCTGCATCCGCAACGGTTACTGCTCCGATATGACGAGAACGGTCGCCGTAGGTCACGCCGATGACGAGATGCGGAAGATCTATGCCATCGTGCTGGAGGCGCAGCTGGCCGGCATCGCCGCCTCGCGTGCAGGCATCCCCGGGTGCGAGATCGACGCGGCGGCCCGGAAGGTGATATGCGACGCGGGGTACGGGGAATACTTCGGCCACGGATACGGCCACAGCCTCGGACTCGATATACACGAAGCACCTAACGCCAACCCCCTGGGCAAGGCTATCATGCCGGTCGGAGCCGTGGTCAGCGCGGAGCCCGGCATCTATCTGCCGGGAAGATTCGGCGTGCGGATCGAGGACGTGGTCGTGATGCGGGAAGGCGGCTGCGAGGTGATCACGAAAGCCCCGAAGCAACTCATCGTGCTCTGAAAAAGGGCCGGTTCAAATAGTACTTGCAAAAAACATATACATAAAGTAAAATTATTAAGTTGATTACGTATTTATTTATGGGAGGACCATTTTATGATTACAGCAGGTGATTTCAGAAACGGCGTCACGTTCGAGATGGACGGCCAGGTCATGCAGGTCGTTGAGTTCCAGCATGTCAAGCCCGGAAAAGGCGCGGCATTTGTCCGCACCAAGATGAAGAACGTCATCACCGGTGCCGTTACCGAGACTTCCTTCAACCCCACGGCAAAGTTCGAGAACGCCACTGTTGACCGCATGACCGCGGAATTCAGCTATGCCGACGGCAACCTCTATTACTTCATGAACCCCGAGACCTATGAGCTCGAGCCCGTTGACGAGTCCGTCCTCGGCGACAACTTCAAGTTCGTGAAGGAGAACATGGAGTGCACGATCTATTCCTATAAGGGAAAGGTCTTCAACGTTGAGCCCCCCTTCTTTGTGGAGCTCGAAGTGACCGATACGGATCCGGGATTTGCCGGCAACACCGCCACCAACGCCACCAAGCCCGCCACCCTCGAGACCGGCGCCGAGATCAAGGTGCCTCTGTTCATCGAGCGCGGTGAAAAGATCAGGGTCGATACCCGCACGGGAGAGTATCTCTCCAGAGCCTGACAGTTCCGTTATCCATATTGAAAAAGGGGGCTTGCGCCCCCTATTCTGAACATAAGGAGGTACAGCATCATGACAATTTCCGAAAAAGCGGCATACCTTAAAGGCCTTATCGACGGCCTCGGCGCAGATAAGGATACCCGCGACGGCAAGCTCTGGACATGTGTTTCGGACCTTATGGCGGACATCGCCTCGGAGATCGAGGATCTGAAGGATCAGGGCCTTGATTTTGCGGACACTCTCGATGAAATCGGCGATGAGCTTTCGTACCTGGAGGAGATCACCTGCGATCTGGACTCTCCCGAAATGTTCGATGATGAATGCGACGGCAACTGCGAAGAGTGCGGCCTGTGCGACTACGACGAGGATGACGACATCGGCGATGTGGTCGCCTTCTCCGATTATGCGGACGATGAGGATGACGCGCTGCCAGACGAGATGCCGGACGAGATGCCCGAGGACGATGAGACAGAAGAGGATGACGAGGAACTGGAATACGACGGCGTCATCTATGACGTCACCTGCCCGGCCTGCGGGGAGGAGATCAGCTTCGACGAAGACACCCTCAAAAAGGGCTCCATCACCTGCCCCAAGTGCGGGGAAGTGCTGGAATTCGAACTGGACGAGGAATAAGGCCCCTTCTGATCCCTTTATAATGAACACGGCCGCCTTCCCGGCGGCCTTTTTTATGCTCTGCGGCAGCGGAGCGCCCATCAGACCGAGGAGGCATGATCTATGAAAATCTTTCTGCTGGAAGACGACGACGCGATCGGCATGGGCCTGAAGTATTCCCTGGAAAAGGAAGGTTACGAGGTCCGGCAGGTCAGGACCTGTACCGAGGCGGAAGCGGAATGGGACGCTGGGCAATCCGGGCTGGCGATCCTTGACATCAATCTGCCCGACGGGAACGGCTATGATCTTTGCCGGACCATCAAGGCATCCGGGGATGTTCCCGTGATCTTCCTGACAGCGGCGGACGCGGAAGTGAACGTCGTCATGGGCCTTGAGATGGGCGCCGATGACTATATCTGCAAGCCGTTCCGGATCCATGAACTGATGGCGCGGATAAGGGCCGTCCTCCGGAGAGCCGGGAGCGGACGCGACTGCGCGGAGCCGGAAGGGGTCATCCGGGTCGGCGGTCTCAGCGTCTACACGAAGGAGGCTCGGGTGACCATGACCGACGAGGTCACGGGGAAAGAGACGCCCGTGGAGCTCACGGCGCTGGAATACCGGCTCCTTCTGACCTTCTGCAGCAACCGCGGGACGGTGCTGACCAGGGGGACGCTCCTTCAGGATCTCTGGGATGTGAGCGGGGACTTTGTCAATGACAACACCCTCACAGTCTATATCAAGAGGCTACGCGACAAGATCGAAAAGGACCCCTCGAATCCGCGGATCATCCGAACCGTCCGGGGGCTCGGATACGTCATGGACAAGCAGGCGGAAGTATGAGAAACCGGGCGCTGCGAAACTGCATACTTGCCGGATCGGTATCTACGCTGATCCTTGCGGCAGTCGGCCTGTATCTCTGCGGACCGGCAGCGGGCGTCCTGATCCTGCTGTCAGGCGCCGTGCTGACCGCGCTCTTTGCTTTCTATACGAGGCGGAGATATGCGGCGATCCGGGACCTCAACGATTATCTCGTCCGCGTTCTTGCCGGAGAGGACGTACCGGACATCCTCGACCAGCGGGAGGGTGAGCTTTCCATCCTGAAATCCAACATCTACAAGACCACGACCATGCTCAAAAGCCAGAGAGAACTTCTGGCAAAGGACAAGGCAGATCTTGCCAGGGCGATCGCCGACATCAGCCATCAGCTGAAAACACCCCTCACCTCGATGATGGTGATGAATGATCTGCTGAAAAGCGAAGAGGACCCGGAAAAACGTCAGGAGTTCCTGGAGGTCCAGCAGACGCAGCTCGACCGGATGAACTGGCTGATCCAGACCCTGCTCAAGCTCTCAAAGCTCGACGCGGGAACCGTTGAGCTGAAACGCGTGGATGTGTCAGCACGGAGCCTTGTGGACGAAGCTCTGAAGCCTTTTGCGATCCTGATGGAAATGAAAGGCCTCTGCCTCTCCGTATCCTGTGACGACATCCGCGTGAGATGTGATGAAAACTGGACCGTGGAGGCGATCCAGAACATCATCAAGAACTGCTGCGAACACATGGACAGCGGGGATACACTGACGATCAGGACCGGGGACAGCAATCTTTTTACCCGGATCAGCATAGCCGATACCGGCTGCGGCATTGCCGCGGAAGACCTCCCGCACATCTTCGAGCGATTCTATAAGGGGAAAAACGCCGGCAGGGACAGCGTGGGCATCGGGCTGAGCCTTTCCAAAACGATCATGGAAAACCAGTCCGGCGACATCCTCGTCCAGAGCACGGAGGGCTGCGGCACCTGCTTTGAGCTGCGTTTCTACAAGACCATCCTCTGATGTGACAAAACTGTAATGAAAACAGTCACCGGATCGTAAGACAGAAAAGATATCCTGTTCTCATAAAACACCTGTGGGAGAGGAGCACACATATGAGAATTCTTGAGATCAGAGACCTGTGCAAGGTCTACGGCTCAGGTGAGACAAGGGTGGACGCCCTGCGGGATGTCTCCTTTGACGTCGATCAGGGGGAGTTCGTGGCGATCGTCGGTCCTTCGGGATCGGGAAAGTCGACCCTTCTGCACATCCTCGGCGGCGTGGATACGCCGACATCGGGGCTCGTGAACATCGCCGGAACGGACATCAGCCGGCTGGACGAGACGAAGCTCGCCATTTTCCGGAGAAGGCACATCGGCCTGATCTATCAGTTCTATAATCTTATACCGATCCTCAACGTTGAGGAGAACATGACGCTGCCCATCCTGCTCGACGGGAAGAAGCCGGACCGGACGCTTCTGAACAATCTCGTTGAAAAGCTCGGCCTGACGGACAGGCTGAAGCATCTGCCGAACCAGCTTTCGGGCGGACAGCAGCAGAGGGTCTCCATCGGGAGGGCGCTGATGAACAATCCCGCGCTGCTGCTGGCCGATGAGCCCACCGGCAATCTGGACACCGAAAACAGCAAAGAGATCGTATCGCTGCTGCGGAAATTCAACAAAGAAAACAAGCAGACCGTGATCATCATCACGCACGACGAGCGCATCGCCCTGTCCGCGGACCGCGTGATCACCATAGAAGACGGCAGAATCACAAGAGACTCGAAGAATGCCGAGGTGAGCGCGCCGTGAACATTCTGTCAAGGCTCACCCTTCGGCATCTTGCCGAAAACAGGAAAAGGACCGTGGTCACGATCCTCGGCATCGCCACTTCCACGGCGCTCATCAGTGCGATCCTGCTCGGCGTGTTTTCGTTTTTCCGATTCTTCGGGCAGATCGCCGTCCTCAGGGACGGAAACGTCCATGCCGCTTTTTATGAACTGACCGAGGAGCAGGTGCTTTCTCTGAAAGAAGACAGCCGGATCGCGCTTGCGGGAATAACGGACACCGATCCCGTGATCAGCGGCGTGCGGCTGGACAGCGGCAGAAGCGACCGGCTGCGCATCGGGAATATCGCTCACGGCGACCGGGACTATTTCACGGAGCTGGTCGTGTCCGAGTACGAGGGCAGGCTTCCGGCGAATTCGCATGAGATCGCGGTGGAGGAGAAGTTCCTCTCGGACAACGGACTGGCGCTTTCGGTCGGAGACTGGCTCACATTCGAGCAGGGCAACCGGTATTCTTATGACGAGAACGGCGAGCGCACCTACTGGGCCGGAAGCTACCGCTCTGAGGAAAGCTTTGAAACCCTGTCCACCGAGACCTGCACCATTGCCGCCATCCTGCACGGCAACAGGCCGACGACCGGCTTTGACATCCTGCGGGGCATGGACGCCGGGGACTATCCCGCACTGAAGTATTCGGAAGTCCGGATCAGCCTGAAAAACTGCGACCATACAGCGATCCGGCAGGTCAAGCAGATCGCGCAGGATCACGGGATCCAAAAATTTGCGCTGAACACCGAATACATGATCAGCGTCTTTGCCTTTGAGGGCAGCGTCGGAGCTTACCGTGCATTCTTCGTGCTGATGGCCATCGCGCTGCTGATCGTCGTCGTCACGTCGGTGATCCTGATCGTCAATTCCGTCGGGATGTCCCTTGCGGAGAGGATGCGCTATCTCGGCATGCTGGCCAGCGTCGGCGCGACGGGCAGGCAGAAGCGATCCTCTATCTATTATGAAGGCCTGATCCTCGGAGCCATCGGGATCCCGCTCGGGCTCCTGCTGGGCTACCTCGGAAGCAGGGTCACGCTCTCCGTTCTGGGGAGAAGAATCCTCGAAGCCGAAATCCTGGCCGGTGCAGAGGGGATCCGCGGAAGCATACCGGTACGCTGTTCGCCGTGGATCATCCTTGCCATCGTGCTGCTTTCAGGGATGACGGTGTTTCTGTCCACCCTCCTCCCTGCGCTGAGAGCGGCCAGGATCATGCCCATCGACGCTTTGAGACAGAGCGACACCATAAAGGTAAGTGCGAAAAGCCTGAAGGTAAGCCCTCTCATCCATAAGCTGTTCGGCTATGAAGGCGAGCTTGCCTACAAGAACATAAAGCGGAACGGCCTGAAAGGCGCCGTAATCACAGGATCCATAGCCGTTTCCGTGATCCTGTTCCTCACCATCAGCTTCTTCTGCCGGGCAGTGGAGAAGGCAAACCAGGTCGACTTCGACCTGCCGTATCAGATCGCGGTGTCCTGCTCGCTCAGCGAAAGCGATAAACTGCGGGAGGCGCTGGAAGCCACCGACGGCGTAGACCGGGTGTTCAGCGGCGGGATGATCCAGTTTCTTTTCGAGAAAAAAGTGGACGAGAAAGCTGCTCTCGCAAACAGGGACATTGCCGACCCGCGCTTCCTGACATCCGGCTTTGCAAAGCTGAAGCTCGACAGCATTTCGCTCGTGATCGCAGAGGATGAAGACTTTAAAGAGCTCCTGCGGGCAAACGGACTGACGGAGGAAAAATACTTCGGCGATACGCTGCGCGGCGTTCTGCTGAACGATCTGTTCCGCAAGAAGAATTCAGGGACCGTGTTCAACGAGGAAATCCTTGGGCAAAGCCTCCGTTACGATGAGGCGGATGGAAATCCGCCGGCCGTGGAGATCGGGGATCTCGTAAAGTATGACAAGGACTGCACTCTGTTCGCCATGACTCCGAAGGGAACGGTGACCGTATTCGTCCCTGCATCGGTCTACTACGAAAAGGCAAAGGAGACGATCCCTGAAGAGATCCTGACCTGCGACATGTGCGTGGTGACAGAAAGGCACAGCGAGGTCTTCCGGGCAGTCGAGGAGATGCTGGAAAACGATGGATATCACCATTACAGCTGTGCGGATCTGTCTGCCACCCTTGCGGTGATGAACACCGTGACCATGATGCTCAAGACCGCGATGTACGGCTTTACCATCCTGCTCACGCTCATCGCCATTGCCAATATCGTCAACACGATCTCCACCGGGGTGGTGCTGCGCAGGAAGGAATTTGCGATGTACAAGTCCGTTGGCATGGCGAGCGGCGGCTTCCGGAAGATGATCCGGCTGGAGACTTTCCTCTACGGCTACAGGGCGCTCGTCATCGGCATCCCCGTTTCCCTGCTCCTCAGCTATCTGATGAACAGCACAATCGAAGACAAGACATACGTCTTTGATCCGAACCTGCTGACCTATGCCGCCGTGATCGCGGCCGTCTTTTCCGTGGTCGGGCTGAGCATGCTGCTCAGCATACACAAGCTCAAGGACGACAGCATCATCGAGGCCCTGAAGGAGGATGCGGTCTGACAGGGACAAAAAGACGCAACCATGCAAAAAGTGCCTGCTTCTGCAGACACTTTTTTGTATGCTCATTATTTAACCCCGTTATACGAACGCTTTTTCCTTCAGTCTCTCCATGGCTTCCTTCAAAACACGCGTCGGCAGGGCGAGGTTCATGCGGATGGTATCCTTCATCACAAAGGCTTCTCCGTCCTGCCAGATGACGCCGGCTTTCACCCCCCTGTACTGCAGGTCCTGCACCGTTTCATGATGTTCGCGGCACCACTCGGCGCAGTCCAGATAGAGCATATAGGTGCCCTGGGGCTTCATTACAGAGACGCCAGGGAAGTTTTCCTTTATGAAGGTGCAGGCATAGTCGAGATTCTGCTCGATCACAGCGCACATCTCATCCGTCCAGGCCATGCCCTCTTCAGAATAGGCACCGATGAGCGCCCGCATGGAAAGCACGTTGGGGACGTTGTAGATCGCGCTCTCGGACGCCCGCAGGACCCGGTCCCGGAGGTATCTGTTATAAATGATCCCGTAGGAACCCACGAGGCCGGCAAGGCTGAAGGTCTTGCTCGGGGCATAGAAAGCCATGGTCATGTTTTTGGAGTCCTCGGAGACTGACTGGAACGGGATGTGCTTATAGCCCGGCATGATGATGTCCGACCAGATCTCGTCGGAGATCACGAGCACGTCGTTCCTCTTGAAGAGCTCGACCGCTTTCTCCAGTTCCTCCCGTTCCCAGACGCGGCCGGTCGGATTGTGGGGAGAGCAGAAGATCGCGAGATGGATGCCGAAATCCTTTATCTTCCGCTCCATGTCCTCATAGTCCATCCGCCAGATCCCGTCAGCGTCGCGCACAAGGGGGCTGTGGATAAGGTTTCTGCCGAGCCTTTTCATGGTGCCTGTGAAGCCAACATAGGTAGGAGAATGGACAAGGACATTGTCTCCGGGGGCGGTGAAGGCTCTTACTGCGGAGCAGACGCCGCCGAGGACGCCGTTTTCATAGGTGATGTCCTCTTTGCTTAAGTTTTCCGCGCCGTTGCGGACCCTCTGCCAGTTTATGATTGCGGCGTAATACTCCTCCGGGAGCTCGAAATAGCCGAAGCTCGGCGTCTCGAGCCTCGCCCGGATCGCATCCAGGATGAACGGAGCCGTCGGAAAGCTCATATCCGCGACCCACATGGGGATCTTTTTTGTTCCCTCTTCCGGTCCTTCCGGGAACGGCACCTTGTCCGCCGCAGTGGAATCCTTTCCCGCTCTTTCCACGAAAGTCTCAAAATCGTATTTCATGGCTATCTCCTGTACTGTATTCGGTCAGTTTATCCGAGTATACCCCAGCAGAGGCCTAAAAAGCAAGGGCCGGATCGTGTTCGGGCTTTTGAAACGCCGGGATCTGTGGTATATTGGTTTTTAACAATTCGGGATTTGCGGAGGATAAATTATGATTAAATTCTTTGGGAAAAATAACGATTTAAGAACTGAAGAAGGAAAAATAACAAAAACAGGATATGTAGTTATGATGATATCCTCTGTTTTTGGACTGTGTGTATTTTTGACCGGAAGATATTTTTATGGAAAGTCGCTGCAAGAGAAACAGCCAGATTAATCCTCATTTGCTGATCAGGCGTTGTTTTCGAACATCTGATCTCCGGTTTGATGTCATTTAAGGAGAACGGTCCATGAAATACAACAAAATCACAAAAGCATCTTTCATCGACCGGCAGAACCGTTTTATTGCCCATGTCGAGATCGAGGGACGTGAAAACACAGTACATGTGAAAAACACCGGCCGCTGCAGGGAGCTGCTGATCCCCGGCGCAGAAGTATGGCTGGCCGGATCGGACAATCCCGTCCGGAAGACGGCATACGACCTGATCGCCGTAAGGAAGACAAACGGGCTGCTTGTCAATATAGACAGCCAGGCACCGAATGCCGTGGCCCGTGAGTGGCTGGAAACGCAGGGCTTTGACGTGATCCGGCCTGAATTCCGATACGGGCAGTCCCGGCTGGATTTCATGATGGAGCGCGGAAGCGAACGGTTCCTGATGGAAGTCAAAGGATGCACCCTTGAGCGGGACGGGATCGGTTACTTCCCGGACGCTCCGACACAGCGGGGTACAAAGCATCTGCACGAGCTGGCTGAAGCGGCCGGTTTCCGACCGGTCCTGCTGTTTGTGATCCAGATGGACGGCGTCACGGAAGTCCGCGGAAACCGGGAAACAGATCCCGCTTTCTGCGATGCGCTGGAAGCCGCGGAAAAGGCCGGCGTGAAGGTGATCTTCCTGCCGTGTCACGTGGAACCGGACAGCCTGTCCTTTTGCGGACAACGGAAAAGAACTCTGACGGAACAAAATGCGTATGATTTTGGATAAATAATGCGGAATTTGTTCTTGACAAAGATCTGCGGTTGATATATATTAAGCAAGCGCTCCGAAGACAGCAGGTGGTTCCGACCGTAAATCCTGCCGAGGACAACAACAGTTTCAGGATTGTTTTTGTGCCTTTGCGTCTTCATGATGCAGAGGTTTTCTTTTTGTGAGCGTGTCATCAATCATCACGGAGGTGAAACCCAAAAATGCCTAATGCAAAGGTTCTCAGCGAAAAGCAGGCGATAGTCGATGCTCTCGCCGAGCGCATCAAGAATGCCGGCGCAGGTATCTTCATAGACTATAAAGGTATCACGGTCGAAGAAGACACCGCTCTCCGTGCCGAGCTGCGCAAGGAAAGCATCAACTATTCCGTCGTCAAGAACACCTTGGTCAGAAAGGCGCTCGACAAGATCGGAATGAGCGATCTCGATTCCATTCTTAACGGCACCACTTCTCTGGCCACCACCGAGGATGATCCCATCGCACCTTTCCGCATAGTCAACGACTACAGCAAGAAGCTGAACGACCGCTTCAACGTCAAGGCAGCCTTCATGGAGGGCAAGATGCTGAACGAAAGCGAGATCGTCGAGCTGGCTGCACTTCCTTCCAAGGAAGCTCTCTATGCGAAAGTGCTCGGCACCATGCTCGCGCCCATTTCCAGCCTGGCCGTATGTCTCGGTCAGATCCTCGAGCAGAAGGGCGGCTCCGTCGCTCCTGCAGAGGAAGCACCCGCTACCGAATGATCGGCAAAAAGAATTAATTATTGGAGGATTTAAAAATGTCTGAAAAAATAGCCGCTATGATCGAAGAGATCAAGGCCCTTTCCGTTCTCGAGCTTTCCGAGCTCGTTCACGCTCTTGAGGAGACCTTCGGTGTTTCCGCAGCAGCAGTCGCAGCCCCTGCAGGCGGCGCAGCCGCAGCAGCTCCCGTAGAGGAGAAGACCGAGTTCGACGTCGTCATGACCGAGTTCGGCGCAGAGAAGATCAAGGTCATCAAGGAAGTCCGCAGCATCACCGGTCTCGGCCTTGCCGAGGCGAAGGCCCTTGTCGAAGGCGTTCCCGCCAAGATCAAGGAAGGCATTTCCAAGGAAGATGCAGAAGCTCTCAAGGCCCAGCTCGAAGCTGTCGGCGCAAAGGTCGAGCTCAAGTAATCTCTCTGAAAAGGATCGCGGTTCTTTTGAGCCGCTCCGCCATACCGGGAGTTTTTCTCCCGGTATTTTTTTATTGCCATTTCCCTCCCCTTGTCCCTGCGCCGCGCTTTTGCTATACTGTTGGGCAGATCAAAGAACGGACGGAAGTCTGAGGGGGGAGGCATTCACATGACAGACCTGGAAGTCCTGAAAAAGGCGCTTCCGCTGATCCGGGAGTGGTATAAAAGCAACCCGCGCCCGCTGCCGTGGAGAGACTCTCCTTCCCCCTACCATGTGTGGGTCTCCGAGATCATGCTCCAGCAGACCCGCATCGAGGCAGTGATCCCCTATTACGAGCGCTTTCTCGCGGAAGTGCCGGACATAGCGGCGCTGGCCGCGCTGGAGGAGGAGCGGCTGCTGAAGCTGTGGGAGGGTCTCGGCTATTACAGCCGTGCCCGCAATCTGCAGAAAGCCGCTTTGATCGTAACGGAGCAGTACGGAGGCGAGCTTCCTGCATCGGCGGAGGAACTGCGGAAACTCCCCGGCATCGGGGATTATACCGCCGGTGCAATCGCCTCGATCGCCTTTTCTTTACCGGAACCGGCGGTGGACGGGAACGTCCTTCGTGTTCTGACTCGTCTGCTTGCCGATGCGGAGGACATAAGCTCCCCCGCTGTCCGGAAAAACTTTACCTCCCTGCTCCGTGAATTCTATCCCTCCGGAGAGGATGCAGGTCTTCTTACACAGGGTCTGATGGAACTCGGCGAACTCATCTGCCTTCCCTCCGGCGAGATCCGATGTGCGGATTGCCCCGTACGCACACTTTGCCGCTCCGGAAGAGACGGAAAGGCGGACCTATATCCCGTCAAATCTCCGTCGAAGCCGAGAAGGATCGAACAGCGGACGGTGCTTCTCCTCCAATGTGACGGGAAGTATGCGATCCGTCAGCGTGAAAAAAGAGGCCTTCTTGCGGGCCTCTGGGAGTTTCCTTCGCTCGACGGCAGGCTTGGGGAGAAAGAACTCCGTTCTCACTATCCCTATGCGCAGGCGATACGCTCCTGCGGAGATGCGATCCATGTTTTCAGCCACGTGGAATGGCATATGACGGGTTTTGATCTGGAGTTTCCCCACGAGCTCCCCGGATACCTCTGGGCCGCTCCGGAGGAGATACGCGAGCGCTACTCGGTCCCCACCGCATTCCGGTTTTATCTGAAGCAGTTATAAAATGTTTTTGACAGTCACCGCTTTATGAAAGGAGTCTTCCATGATCCATATCGGCATACTCGGCTGCGGAAACATCGCCCGGTCCAGGCACATCCCGGAATATGCCTCAAACTCTGAATGCATACTGACCGGATACTATAATCCGACCGCTGCCAAAGCAGAAGAAATGGCGGATCGGTACGGTGGAAGGGTCTATGCCTCGGCAGAGGCCCTTCTGGCAGATCCCGGAATCGATGCCGTATCCGTCTGTACTTCCAACGATGCCCATGCCGCACTGTCCATCGCTGCCATGAAAGCAGGAAAACACGTTCTCTGCGAGAAGCCTATGGCCTGCACCCCGGAGGATGCGGAAGAGAGGGTTCGGGTCTCAGAAGAGACCGGATGCCTTCTGATGATCGGGCATAACCAGCGCTTCCTGCCGGCCCATCGAGAGGCCAAAGAATATCTCGACAAAGGCGTTATCGGGAAGGTCCTGAGTTTCCGTTCCGTTTTCGGCCACGGAGGCCCTGAGATGTTTATGCCCGTCAAGGACATGAGCAGCTGGTTCTTCCGGAAAGAAAAAGCCGCCATGGGAGCAATGGCGGACCTTGGGGTGCACAAGATCGATCTTATTCATTACCTGCTTGGCGAGCATACCGTAAAGGTCAGCGCAAGGCTGAGCACGCTTGACAAGCGCAGTGACAACGGCGAGCTGATCTCCGTTGATGACAACGCCGTATGCCTGATGGAGACGGAAAGCGGCGCTGTCGGAACTGTAAACGCTTCCTGGACTTATTACGGCAGACCGGACAATTCCACCGTGCTTTACGGAAGCAGGGGGATCATGCGAATCTATGACGATCCGGAGCACTCCCTCATCATAAATCTCGCAGACGGCAGCGTTATTACCGGCAGATCAGGTCCGATGGACTTCCGCGCTCCTTCCGGCGTGATAGACTGCTGGATCGAGAGCATAAAAGCCGGAAAGGTCCTTCAATCGGATGCCCGTTCATCACTTGATGCAATGAAGGCGGTTTTCGCGGCGATCCGATCATGCAAGACCGGAACCTGTATAGAGATCGACTGACCGGATATACAAAGACCGGCATCCCAACGGATGCCGGTCTTTCTTTATTTAGTTATCCGGTTTACTCCGGAAGCTTTTCGTTCTTTTCCTGGAAGTATTCGCGCACCAGCTTGATGATCACCGGGCTGAGCGTCAGGATAGCGATCAGGTTCGGGATGGCCATGAAGCCGTTGAGCGCGTCTGCGAGGTTCCATGCATCGCTGAGGGACATGGTCGCACCGACGATCGCAAAGAGGACAAACACCAGCTTGTAGCCGATGCTGGCCTTGGTGCCGAAGAGGTACTCAAAGCAGCGGGTGCCGTAGAGGCTCCAGCTGAGGACCGTGGACAGAGCGAAGAGCGCGAGGCACAGTGCGAGGATGATGGATCCAACGCCTCCGCCCAGCACGCTGCTGAGCGCTGCGGAGACGATCGCTGCACCGCCGCTGGTGCCCCAGGCGATCTCAACGCCGCCCGAGCAAGCCGCGCAGAGCACGGTGAGAGCCGTAAGGGTGCAGATGACGATGGTGTCCATGAAGACTTCGAAGATCCCGAAGAAGCCCTGCTTGACGGGGTTTGTCTCGCTGGTGGCCGCATGGGCCATAGGCGCGGAGCCGAGACCGGCCTCATTGGAGAAGCAGCCGCGGGCGATGCCCTTTGTGATGGAGGTGGAGATCGTGATACCGAAGGCGCCGCCCAGAGCCGCCTCGGCACTGAAGGCACCCTTGAAGATCATGCCGAAAACCTGGCCGATGTGGCCGATGTTGGCAAAGATCACGATCAGTGTGGAAAGGATGTAGACGACCGCCATCACGGGGACGATCTTCTCCGTGACGGAGCCAATGCGTTTAATGCCGCCGAAGAGCACCAGGGCTACGATGATCGCCATGACGATGCCGACGATCAGGTTGCACAGCGTGAATTCATTGCCGAGGAAGGTGAGCATCGTTCCCTGCACGTTGCCGCCGAGGGCGTTGATGGCGGAGCCGATGGCCTCGCCGATAGATTGGACCTGCGTGGCGTTTCCGATGCCGAAGGCGGCGAGGAAGCCGAAGAGGCAGAACAGCACGCTCAGCCAGCCAAAGCCCTTTCCGAGGCCGTTCTTGATATAGTACATCGGGCCGCCGACCCAGTCGCCCTTGTCGTTGCGCTCACGGTATTTGACGGCGAGAGTGACCTCGGCAAACTTGGTGCACATACCGACCAGTGCGGAAAGCCACATCCAGAAAACGGCGCCCGGTCCGCCGATTACGATCGCGCCGGTGACGCCGGCGATGTTTCCGGTGCCAACGGTGGCCGCCAGTGCGGTGGTGAGGGCCTGCAGGGGCGTTACTTCACCCTTGCCGGCAGTCTGCTTTGTGAACACCTTGCCGAGGGTGTTCTTCATGGCATGACCGAATTTGCGGAACTGCAGGAAGCGGGTGCTGATGCTGAGAATAATGCCGACGCCTACCAACAGGCACAGCACTACAGAGCCCCATGCAATGTCGTCCAGCTTGGTTATGAATTCGCTGACTGTCATGTTTTTGTCCTCCTCAATGATCCGCTCATGTCCGTTTCCTTACGAGCGGAGTATAAATGAACACGGGCTTCCCGTTTCGGAGAAGCCCGGCAACCGCAAAAGCACACTCACTCTGATGCGTGTATGCCCTGTCCTTTTGCCTGAGAGATTCGCCGCGGCATAAAACCGCGGTTTTGCACCTTCGGCCCTCACATCGGGTGTGAGCTTCTCCAGAGAGCGATCCCCCTGCAGTCTGTTTGCCTGAGAATGTTATTCCTTCGGCGGCACTTTCCGTACTCTTTCCTGCAGAGTTCATCTCGCGTTCATATATACTTTGAAATATGGTGCAATAATAATATAGTCTTTCGGGATTTGCAAGCGCCGTGTTTTCTTTTTCACTTTTTTCTCTCAAAGTACTGAAAAAAGCGCCGTCCGCGCTCCCGATATTGCATCATTTCACAAAGAACCGGCTTTTTTGGCCCTTATATATTTATCGGTTATTCAAGGAGGAACCGCCCTCATGAAAAAAACGATCCTTAGCATCCTCATTCTGGCGCTTGTTCTGTCGCTGAGCGTTTTCGCCTCCGGCTGTGCGTCGGAGCCCGCAGCTTCCGTTCCCGCTGCACAGGAGTCGAGTCAGGCGGTAAAAGATGTGATTGCCATGATCGACGCCATCCCGCAGCTTGCGGAAGACGGCAGCAACGCCTCCGAGGTATATGACGCTTATACCGCCGCGCAGAGCGCCTATTTCCAGCTGAGTTACGATGAGATGAACGCGGTGAACAATGTCGGCGGAATGTGGAAAGCCAGTGACGATTACTACCAGCATATTATGAATACTCAGCCGAAAGAGGATTATGAGTATTACCAGCGTGCCGCGGAGGCGGGAGCTCTTCTCGCCGGCACGTGGTATGACTCCTCCTCCGTTATCTACAAGGAATACAACTGCTGGCAGATCAGCTTTGACGGGACCGTGGTAACGCCGTTTTATAATGAGGAGACCCAGTATGTGCAGTCACTCGGCAACGGTGAGTACTACATTCCCGATTACGGAACGATCTATCCGGACTACAGCATGGGCGAGATGCGCCTTGCTTCCGTTGACGGGCGCGGCTGCCTGATCAGCCAGGTCACCATTGACAAGATGTACGTCAAGGTCGAACTGTCTGCGGAGAACGTCGCGGATTATTTCACCTTCGACCAGATCTATTCCTATGTCGATGAATGGGGCGATTACGCCAATTATGCCGATAACGGACAGACCTGCTATGCCGCCGTCAATAAATACGAAGGCTCCGACATGACCTATATCGGCTCGGATGGAGCACAGGTGGAGCTGTTTCTGAAAAACGGTACGAAAACTACCTTTTACGGCATCGGGCTCTTCCAGGTGGACGGCAAAAACGTCGCCATCAAGGAGTTCGGCAGGGCGAAGGGAACCCTCTGGTTCGTAAGAAGCGAATACGTATGGAAAACGGAGACAAACGACGGCTTTGTGTACGTTTATCTCAACGACGGCTCCCTGTATACCTATTATCACGGTGAATATGCCTACGGCTGATGCCTTTTGCTGAAAAAACCAAAACGGTGCCCTGCAAATCATATGCGGGGCACCGTTTTCTGTTTACCAGGGATCTCAGACCATTCTGTTCACGAGTCTGCCTATGTCCTCTATCTCCACCTCAACAAGGTCACCGGGCTTGAGCCACTTTGCGTCCTTCTGTTCCAGGGCAACGCCGGACGGCGTACCGGTATAGATAAGATCCCCGGGTTCCAGCCGGATAAACTTCGAAGCAAAGGCCACGATCTCGGCACAGCTGAAGATCATCTCCGAAGTGGATCCGTCCTGTCTGAGTTCTCCGTTGACATAGCTCCTGATCCGCTTTCCTTCTTCCGGATCGAAACTGTCCGCTGTCACGATGAACGGGCCGCAGGGTCCGAAGCCCGGCATCGTCTTGCCTATGAGCCATTGGGAAGTCATCTTCTGGGCTCTGCGCAGAGAGAGATCGTTCCCGCAGGTGTATCCGAAGATATGCTCCGCTGCCTCGGAAACATCGATGTTCCAGGCTGTCTTTCCCATAACGATCACGAGCTCCGCCTCATAGTCGTAGCTGTCCTCCCATGAAGGCAGCTCCACATCCGCTCCGGAGGGAACGAGCGCATTTCCGAACTTGGAGAACAATATGGGGCTTTCCGCCCGGACAAAATTCTCCCCCACTCTGTCCGCGTGGGATTTGTAGTTCAGGCCGACGCAAACGAGCTTCTCCGCTTTCACTACATTGGCAAACACCGGATCCGGGATCTCCTCACCCGGGACTCCCGGTTCCGCTCCGCGGACGAGCTCCTCCATTGTGAGCGGAAACAGATCGTAAAGCTTTCCTTCTTTCTCAACAGCAAGGCGGATCTCTCCGTCTTTTATAACATTGCAGTATTTCATCGTTTCTCTCCTTCCGGACTATCTGTTTTATGTTTTTCAGCTTATCATATATACTGCCCTCTTCCAACACTTATTTTTTTAAGTGTTTCAGTTGAAAGATAGTATCCGTGTCGGTATAATAAATATACGAAACTGATGTCGGAGGATCTTTCCATGGAAAAGAAAAGATGGCTTTACGCGGTAATAGGCGTCATTATTCTTCTCTTCGCAGGCCTGGTTTATGCCTGGTCGGTCCTGTCCGGTCCCATCAAGGCTGATTTCGGCTGGTCTCAGGCTGAGATCACACTGCCCTATACAATCGTAATGATCTTTTTCTGCATCGGCTGCGTAGCGAGCGGCGCGCTCGCGTCCAGGATCCCCGCGAGGATCTATGTATGGATCTCCGCCGCGCTGTTCCTCATAGGATTCCTTATCTCCGCAAATATCAGCAATCTCATCATGCTGGTCATCGGTTTCGGCGTGATCTGCGGCTTTGCCTCCGGTCTTGCCTACAGCGCCGTCATGAGTACGGTGGGCAAATGGTTCCCCGACAAGCAGGGCCTGATCTCCGGCATCCTGCTCATGGGCTTCGGCATATCGAGTTTCGTGATCGGCAAGCTTTATGACGCCTTTACGCCCGATACCTTCGGCGCATGGAGGACATCCTTCACCGTGATCGGCATCGTCATCGCCGCGGTCATGGCGGTGTGCGGCTTCTTCATAAAAAAGCCTGGTCCGGACTTTGATATCAAGCCGGCAGCCGATGGCAAAAAACACAGGGAGAATCCCGCCGCGATCGACGCGAATGCGGGGCTTATGTTGCGGCAGCCCTCCTTCTGGCTGTATCTGCTCTGGGTCATCTTCATGTCCGCAGCAGGTCTTGCCCTGATCTCGCAGGCAAAAGGTGTGGCAACAGAAGCGGGCGTCACCGGCGGAACGGTGGCAACGATCGTCGGCCTCATTTCTATCGCCAACGGAGTTTCCAGAATCATATTCGGCGGTTTGTATGATAAAATCGGCAGGAGCGCCGTCATGCAGATCGTGAATGCTCTGTTCATTATTGAAAGCATCATTCTCATCTTTGCTCTGCTCAAGAGCAGTTTCGTCCTGCTCGTTCTCGGCTTTGTTATAGGCGGTGCCGCTTACGGCGGTGTCACCCCGACGAACTCCGCCTTTGTCAGCTCCTATTACGGAATAAAGAATTATCCTCTGAATTTCTCCATTATCAACTGCAACCTTCTCATTGCTTCCTTCGGCAGTAATATCGCCGCAAAACTATACGATGCTTCGGGCTCCTTCCGCAGCATTTTCATCATGATCATTATCTGTGCGGTCGTCGGCATCGCCGCCTGTATCGGCATAGACTTCTGCGACAGGGCGATCATCCGGAAAAAAGCGGCGGCAGCTGAAAAAGAAGCATAAGCTTTCCATCACAATACAACGGGAGACGGCCATCACGGCTGTCTCCCGTTGTACGTTATTTCTGTTTCTTTATTCCGCTGCTTCGGGTTCGGGTCCTTCTTTGCGGCGTCTCCTGTATATCTTTTTCCAGCCGCCCGGAGTCATCAGATCAGGTATGAAGTTCACGCCTGTGATGATCTTCGCCACCCACACGAAGAAGATGACCACAAGGATCGGTATCACGCAGGAGGTCACGATCATGACCGCGAGCGTCTCAACAAAACGGTTGAGGGTGTTCGCCGCCTTTTCCGTCAGGCTCGAGGCGGTCTCGGAGATCCCGTTGAGTATAGACTGCACCAGTCCCGCATCCTCTCCTGCATCGGTGATCTCAACGGTGTCGTCCGCTATCTGCTCCGCGGAACTGATGGTGTTGTTGATTGACTCGTCAAAAGTCGTATAGATCATATCCGATACTCTCACGCTGGCCGGGATTATGAGGAAGATTGCCAGGCCGAACACGGTGAACTTCACGGCCAGTCTCCGCCAGAGCGCACTTTCGCTGAACAGGGATATGCCCATGAACACGCATGCCAGCGGTAAGAGTATCTTGAACGTTGCGAGGCCGATAATGGTTACGGAGTATTTCTCCGCATACAGAACACACATGATCAGTAGAAAATACTGTGTAAAATCTGCAAGCTTCTCGGCTATCGGCGTGGCTGTGTCGCCCGGTATCGCCGAGATGCCGGCTGATGCCACCGTAGAGGTAGCCGTCAGTTTCATGACCATGTCCACCTTTTCGTCAATGGAGCTTATCGTATGGTCATGGGTCTCGATCTTCATTGCCCAGTCGCCGAGAAACAGCATGGATATCACTGCCGCAAGGAGCAGCAGGACGCAGATGAGCACTTTTTTCAGTACGGCATTGTCTTTCATTCTTTTCCTCCCCCTGTTCAGCCGGTCACGTAACGGATCGAATACTCGGAAGCGTCAACCAGACTGTTCACAAAATTCGAGATCACGAGCACCGCATTCTCGTCCGCTCTTTCCAGAAGTCCTCTTTCCAGCGCTTTTTCCTCAGCAGTCCTCTCAAGCTCTATCAGAGAGTCATTATAATCGGTAAGAGAGATCTTGTTGCAGAGTCCCTCTTTCTCCGAATACAGCACAAAGCTTTCCGGATCTATATCCAGATACTTTATTTCGGATCTCGGCAGCCGGACGGTAATGGTTTTGGCTTCATCGTCTTTTTCCACACTGATCTTTTCAAAATCGAGCCCCGCGGCGATGATCCCTTCATAGCTTGCCAGATAGCTCGATTCCGTTATCCCGATCTTTATGGTCTTGAAAAGCTTTTTTACGCTCGAATAGCTGATGACCTCTGTAAAATAGTACTCTTCGGTCACGAGGAAACCCATGTCCCGGAGACCGTCCTGTATGATCTCCCCCGAGATGTTCTTTTCCACCTCAACGATCTTTTCGACCTCGACGATCTTTTTGGTCTGCTTCACCGGCGCGGAGGTGACTGCCGGCTGAGGCACGCTTTTCACGTCGTCCTTTCTGAGCGCCCAAACAACAGCAAGCACCGCAGTGACCAGCACGACTGCAGCAATAAGGATAAGGTAGATGCGCTTTTTGTTTTTCATTTTCGTCCCCCTTTCATGCTCCGGGTGATACTGAATCAGAAGCAGACACAAAACATTCTGCCACGCTTTGATTATATAACCGTTTTTTGCAAGAATAATGCGAAAATACTGTAAATTAAATGCTGTTATTTCCACTGGATCCGCAATTTACGGTTTTTCTTGCGCAGAATCCGAAACTGTTATATAATTTCCTTACCGAAAACAAAAAAACACGGGGGAGAGGGACAACTATCATGGCGGCAAAGAATGTCAAATGTGCTGAGTGCACGAAGATCAAAGAATGGAGCTTCAGTGAGAACGTCGTAGCGTTCTGCCCGGTTGCCCAGAAATATGTCAAGGCCGAGGATGGCTGCAAGAAGGGCGAAAAGAAAAAATAAGCCCTCATATATTGCAAAAGTGCGCCGCATACCAATGCGGCGCACTTTTATTTATCCGGTCGGTTCCTTATCCGATTCCGCAGAGTTTGCGGAGAGCTGCAAGGCGCATGCTGACACAGTAGATCTCCATTGCCTGTTCGAGCTGTTCGGTCGGCGGCAGAGACGGAGCTATCCTCATGTTGCTGTCATTGGGGTCGTTCTTGTACGGGAAGGTCGCTCCGGCGTCCGTCATGGTCAGGCCGGCTTCTTTGCAAAGCTGCCATGTGGCTTTTGCAATCCCCGGCATCGTATTCACGCTCACGAAGTATCCGCCGTTGGGATGCTGCCAGCTCGCAATCCCTCTCGGAGCGATCTCTCTGTCGAGCGAATCCAGAACACAGCGGAATTTCGGTCCGAGGATCTCCGCATGCTTTTTCATCAGTTCCAGCACGCCGGCCTTATCTTTCAGGAAGCGGACATGCCGGAGCTGGTTCACTTTGTCAAACGAGATCATCTGCGCGTTGAGGAGTTTTTTCATATAGGTCATGTTGCTGTCGCTGCAGACGAACACCGACACGCCGGCTCCGGGGAAGGTGATCTTCGAGGTCGACGCGAATTCGAACACCATATCCTCATTGCCGTATTTCGCGCATTCGCTCAGGATATCCGGAAACGGGACATACTCCCCGAAGAATTCATGCACACAGTAGGCATTGTCCCACATCAGCAGGAAATCCTCCGCCGCGGGCTTCATCGATGCGATCCTCCGGATCGTCTCCGCGCTGTAGATAATGCCGTCCGGGTTGGAGTATTTCGGCACACACCACATGCCTTTCACTTCGGGATCCCGGATCAGTTTTTCCACAACGTCCATATCCGGACCTTCCGCAGTCATGGGTACGGTGATCATCTCCATCCCGAAGCTCTGGGAAATGCCGAAATGCCCGTCATATCCGGGAGCCGGGCAGAGCCACTTTACTTTGTCCAGCTTTGCCCAGGGTTTGCTGCTGTTCACTCTGCCGTGGGTATAGGCCTTGGCGATGGTATCATACATAAGCGTCAAAGAGGCCGTTCCGCCGATAAACACGTTTTTCGCTTCCACTCCCAGCAGTTCCGCGAAAAGCTCTCTGCAGGAAGGGAGTCCCTCCAGATTTCCATAGTTGCGGACATCTATGCCGTCACAGACGAAATCGCTGTCCGATCTCAGAACGTCCAGAATCCCGCTGACCATATCGAGCTGTGCCTTGCCGGGTTTCCCTCTTGCCATGTTGAGCGACAGGCCCATCTCTTTCAGAACCTCATAGCGCTCGGTTACCTCCCGGAGTTCCTCACGAAGTTCCTCAGCCGTCATCTCGGTGTACTTTTTCATGCGTTTTTCCTTTCTTGCGCACATTTTTTATTCCGGCTGCCGTTCTGCCTTTCCGGGCATGTGCGGCAGACTTTTTCCTGCCTCAACCATAGCACATTACACAGCCGTCTTCAACCTATATTGTCTCCCTTTTTTGCGTTTTTGCGCCTTTCTTCCCTTTACTTTTTCCGGTCCGGTGTTATTATTGATTCCATCAGCAGAGAAAGGAGGGCGTGTCACAGATGCAGGCGATGCTGTTTCCGGCAGAGCTTACCGTCCGGATGGTGATCATCGTCGTGATCGGTGTCTTCCTTGCCTCCTTTGTGGACGGTGTGGCCGGCGGCGGCGGGATCATCTCCGTTCCGACCTATCTTCTGACCGGTCTTCCCACCCATCTGGCTCTCGGCACGAACAAGCTCTCCTCCGGGATCGGGACCGCGGTCTCCACGGCACGCTTCATCCGAAGCGGCTACGTCAACTGGAAGCTGGGGGTCCCTTCCATCATCCTCGCGCTGATCGGCTCTCACCTCGGAACGAAACTCCAGCTCTCAATCGATGAGAGATATCTCAAATGGCTGCTGCTGATCGTCCTTCCCGTGGTGGCCTTCGTTGTGCTCCGGCAGAAAAAGCTCCCGGAGGAAGCCGGTCAGATCGATCCGGCAAAACAGGCGGCAATAGTGCTCGTCTCCTCTTTCATCGTAGGCGCCTATGACGGTTTCTATGGGCCCGGGACCGGGACTTTTCTCATCCTGATCTTCTGCAATCTGGCAAAAATGGATGTGCGCACGGCATCCGGCAACGTCAAGCTTGTGAACCTTGCCAGCAACATCGGGGCTGTTGCCACCTCTCTGATGAACGGAAAGGTCTTCATCGTTCTCGGCCTTATCGGCGCGGTCTCCTCGATAGCCGGTCATTACATAGGCTCCGGGCTTGCGATCAAGGACGGATCGAAGATCGTCCGTCCGGTCATAATAATCGTTCTTATTCTGCTTGCTGTAAAAGTCATATCAGAACTCTTCGGAGGTCAATAATGAAAAAACGTCTCGGCATACTGGGCGGTATGGGCCCCATGGCTACCGCGGACCTGTACAGAAAGATCGTTGAACTCACCGACGCTGATAACGACAACGGCCACATCCGTGTCATTATCGACAGCAATACCGCCATACCCGACAGAACTTCGGCGATCCTCTCCGGCGGCGCGGATCCTTTGCCCGAGATGCTTTCCGCCGCAAAGAATCTCATTGCCTGCGGAGCCGAGTGCATCATCATGCCGTGCAACACGGCCCACTTCTTTCTTCCGGTCCTTCAAGCGCAGATCCCTGTTCCCATACTGGATATGACAAAGATCGCGGCTCAAAGCTGCGCCGGACTATATCCGGGGAAAAAAGCTGCCATCCTTGCCACCCGCGGCACACTGGCATCGGGCGTTTACAGCAGCGCGCTTGAAGAATACGGGGTGGAATATATTATTCCGGACAAGAACGAGCAGAGCACATTGATGCATCTGATCTATGATGTGGTAAAAGCGTCCAAGCCGGTCCTCCCCGAAAGGCAGGCATGGCGTGCGCTGCTGGACGGTCTCCACGACAAAGGTGCAGATTATTTCCTTCTCGGCTGTACGGAGCTTCCGATCCTTTCCGGCATCCTTGCCGTTCCGGGACCGTTCGTTGACGCCACGGATGAACTGGCAAAAGCAGCTGTGAAATACTGCGGATATGATCTGAAGCAGAAAAGCTGGTAAGTATCCGCGAACTCCATCCGGCAGGTGATTCTGCCGGATGGAGTTTTTTCTTTTCATTTTTTGAAATATAGCCAAAAAACCTCTACCAAAATTCGAAAAATATAGTATAATTGATATATTGATTGTCTCCGCCTTCAGCGGGCGGGAAAAGGCAAATATATTTAGGAGGGAAAATATGGAAAACGAAGCACCCAAGAAGGGCGGTATCTTTCGGGCATACCTGAACTTCAACGTACTGTACAAGATCCTTATCGGTCTCGTCATCGGTGCCATCGCCGGCATAATCCTTGCCGCAAACGGTATCACGGCGCTCCCAGCCTGGATCAGCATGTTCGGTACGATCTTCACCAGACTGCTGAAAATGATCATCATCCCGATGATCGTCGGATCTCTGGTAGTCGGCGCATCCTCTGTTTCCCCGGCAAACGTCGGTAAAGTCGGTATCCGCGTGATCATCATCTATCTGGTCACCTCCGCCATCGGCGTTATCATCGGCCTGATCATGGCCAACATCTTCCAGCCCCATGCCGAACTGGCCGCCGTCACGGAAATGGCCGCTGATGCGGCAGGCAAGACCGCGGACGTCAGCGTCTGGAAGACCATCTCGGACATCGTTCCGACCAGCGTTCTGTCCTCTCTTGTCAACGAGACGGTGCTCCAGGTCATCTTCTTCGCTCTGATCTTCGGTCTGTGCCTGTCCTATATGAAGGTCTCCGATGACGAGCGGATCCGCACCATCTCCACCACCATGTACAACGTGTTCGACTGCCTGACCGAGATCATGATGAAGGTCGTCCGCGGCATCATGCAGTATGCGCCCATAGGCGTTGCGGTATTGATCTGCGAAGTGTTCGCCAAGAACGGCGCCAAGGTCGCCGGCGCGCTGCTCACGGTCACCATCGCCTGCTTCCTCGGATATCTGATCCATATCGTCCTCGTATACGGCGGTCTGCTGAAGATATTCCGCATCAAGATCGGCCCCTTCTTCAAAGAGGCCAGGATCCCCTTCATCACCGCATTTGTCACCCGTTCCTCCAACGGCACGCTCCCGACCACCATGGAAGCCGCCGAAAACCTCGGTGTCGACAAAGAAGTCTATGCCTTCTCGCTCCCGCTCGGTGCCACCATCAACATGGACGGCACCGCGATCTACCAAGGCGTCTGCGCTTTCTTCCTGGTAATGAGCTGCTTCGGCCGCGGACTTACCTTCGGTGAAATGGGCATGATCGTTCTTCTCGCAACGCTCGCCTCCATCGGCACAGCCGGTGTTCCCGGAGCCGGTGCCATCATGCTGGCAATGGTCATGCAGGGCATCAACCTGCCCATTGCAGAGGGCACTGTCCTGGCCGGCGCCTATGCGATGATCCTCGGTATCGATGCCATCCTCGACATGGGCCGTACCGCTCTGAACGTCGTCGGCGACCTGACCTGCACCTGCTGCATCGCCAAGAGCACCAAGTTCCTCAAAGAAGACTCCGTTCTTCAGTGATCCATGAACCGGAAAGCACTGGACAGACGCCTGCAGGAGCTCTCCATATACAGTGACTTCTACCACAGGAAGGAGCTGAATGCTCTTGCCCAGGTCCTCACGGAGGACGAGACTCTCAACTGCATCCTCACCGGGGTGAACGAGGGCAACCGCAAGATGCTTGCCATCACCGACCGCCGGCTGATGATCATCTTCGCCGGCGCGCTGTCCGCCAAGGATTTTGTCGTTGTTCAGCGGAGCGCGGTAAAGGAGTTCCGGTTTGAAAAGAAATTTCTCTTTTCCCGGGCGGGCTTCTGTACCAACAGCGGAGCCGAATATGTATTTGAGAATACACAGGGTTCGCTGAAAGAGCTTTTCGAATGGGCCATGCAGCGGCCTCTGCCCTCCGTGGGCTGAGCTGCGCAGGAACAGCATCCGTATAAAGCGATCGGGGTGCCCTTTCCGGGCACCCCGATTTTTTAATGACGCCATTCAATGAAAGGATCATGTCCATGAAACTGAAAGACCGGACGGATCTGTCCTTCCCGGAGGCGGCGAGCATCATCGTCGGGCACGGGATCGGCGCGGGAATCCTTTCCGTGCCGTATCTCGCCTCCCGCAACAGCATCCGGGACATCCTCATCATCCTTGTTCTCTGCACGCTGTTCAACATCGTGCTTCACCTTCTCATTGCGGAGCTCTCCCTGAACAACGGCGGCGCGCAGTTCGTGACATGCTTCCATGCGGAGCTTTTCCACGGACTGTTCAAGAAGATCTTCACCTGGCTTGCATTCGCCCTGATGGGCTTTTCCGTGATCGTCAACGTCGGCGCGTACCTCACCGGGGCTGCGGCTGTTTTTGAAAGCTGGTTCGGCGTCAGCCGCATCGTCGGCATGCTCCTTTTCTATGTGCTCTGCGCCGCCGTCGTTTTCTTCGGTGTGAAGCTGGTGGGGATCTGTGAAAAATACGCCGTCGGCGCCATGGTCCTCGTCGTGCTGGTCCTGCTTGCCGCCGTCCTTGCCGGCAGCACCTCTCCCCTGCCGACGCAGTTTAGGACCTGGAGCAACGTCCTTGCCCTCTTCGGCATGGTCTCCTTCTCTCTTTCCGCCGTAATGTCCACCCCGCAGGTGGTAAAAGGACTCGGCATGAAACCGGGCAGGATCCGCGCCGCGATCAGTGCGGGCATCATCGTGAATGCCTGCGTCATCTTCCTTGTCACCCTCACTACCCTCATGGGCACGGGCTCCGCCATCACGGAGGACGGCGCGCTCGTAGACCTTGCGAGGAAGATGGGCGGATGGGTCAGCATCGTGGGATACATCTTCACGCTGCTCGCTCTTGCCACGTCCTTCTGGACCAACACCCTGAATCTCCGGGACATCATCTCCGAGCAGGTGCACTGGAACCGGGACATCTGCTGGCTTGCAGCCTCCCTGCCGCCGCTGGTCCTTGCCGTGCTTGCAAGCTCCAGCTTCGTGACGCTCTCGCGGATCGCCAGCATCATCATGGTGGTGACGAGCCTCGGGATCATCCTCGCCTATAACCGCTCCCGGAAGCGGGTCGGCCGGTCGGAGCTGCTGGGGTCCTTCGGCACTCTGCCCTTCCAGCTGATCGTCCTCTCCCTGTCGCTGCTTGCCACCATCGGCTCGGTTTTGAAGGTAAGCTGAACGCTTTTCCGTTGGATCCCGCATTTATCAAAACCCCGGAGCCTGAACGGCACCGGGGTTTTTCAAGCTTTTTCGCGGAAACGTGTAATATCCTTCTCCGGATCGCTACTGTATGGTTGAGACGGAAAAGATGGGAAGTGATGATTTGGAAGACAGCCGGATACTCGATCTGTTCTTTGAGCGCTCGGAACAGGCGATCGTCGAGCTGACGGACAAATACGGGAGATCCGCAAAGCGCACGGCGGCGAACATTCTGAACAGCGAATCCGATACGGAGGAATGCATGAATGACACGAATCTTGCCATGTGGAATTCCATCCCGCCCGAAAAACCGGATAACCTGAAGGCCTTTTATATGAAAGTGGCGAGAAACCAGGCCGTTTCGAAATACCGTTCCAATACGGCCCGGAAGCGAAACAGCCTGTATGACACAGCCCTCGACGAACTGGAGGACTGCCTTGCCGCGAAGGACGATCCCTCGGCCGATGTGGAGGCGAAGGAGCTTTCGGAGGCGATAAACGCCTTTCTGAAAAGGCTTTCGAAGGAGGACCGGCAGATGTTCGTATGCCGATACTGGCTGGCAGACTCAACGGAAGACATCGCCGCAAAACTGCACTGCCGAAGCGGCCGGATCTCCGTAAGACTTTTCCGTATCCGTGAGAAACTGAAGACCTATCTTATAAAGGAGGGACTGATATGAGCCGGGAAACGATCTCGAAGGCACTGGACGGCATCGCGGATGAATACAAGGCCGAAGCCCTTGAACTGGAGCTTCCTGCCTCTGCGGCCTCCTCCGGAACGGAGGAAAAGATCATGCATCCGAATGAGCAGAAGACGAAAAGATTCTCCCGCAGGGTCGTTACCCTCGCCCTTGCGGCCTGCCTGATCCTGGCGCTGGCCGTCACGGCCTATGCCGTGGGCAGCGCGGTGAACAGCCCGAAAGCCGCGGAGAAGGTGGCCAGAGAAGAACTGGCGAAATGGAAGGAGATGGGCCTGCTGTCCGAAGAAATAACGGCAGACGGTCCCGCGGATAAGATCTATGAGATCGAAGGACATACCGGCAATGACTACTGGTACGGCCGGATCTTCCCCCACAGCTACGACGTCCGGTGGTATATGGGAAAAGAAGGAAAGTATTTCCTGAATCTCAGCGTGGATACCATCACCGGAAAAATCCGGTTTGCATCGTTTGAGGCCAGGGCCGACGAAACGGATGTGCCGGTGAAGGAGATCGAAGCGGAGCAGCCGGTGGATCCGGAGAATCCGGAGGGCGAATGGGCGCCCGTCACGATGTATCTCTACGATAATTTTGACGACATCTTCCCCGCGGACATGACCGTGGACCGCTTCTGCAGCCTGCTGGCGGAGTACTGGGGTTTCTCGGGATACACCCTGGCGGACACCGTGGACGAGGCCTATTACGACGCCCACTGGAGCGCCGTGGACGGAAACTCTCTGCTGAAAGATATGCCGACGGACAATTATTATCTCACCGTTTTCTTCGAGGGCGACCAGGACGGCGCGCCCATGTATATCCAGCTGAGCCAGTTCCCCGGAAGAGTGAACATGAACATCGGAACGGGACATGCGGTAGGATAAATCTCATTATTTCATAAGTGAAGAGCAAAAAGAAATGGCCTGTCAGATGCCTGACAGGCCATTTCTTTTTTGGGACCCGGCAACTCAGTACTTCACGTTCCAGATGTTGTCCGCGTATTCCTTTATGGCACGGTCCGCGGCGAAAATGCCGCTCTTGCCGGTGTTGATAATGGACATCCGTGCAAACTCGTCGCTGTCCTTTATCGTGTCATAGAGCCTGCGCTGGCAGTCCGCATAGGCCCGGTAATCTGCTATGAGCATGTACGGGTCTCCGCCGAATATCAGCGAGGAGACAAGATCCGAGTAGCTCTTGCCGTCGGAGAAGCCTATGTTGAGACGGTTGAGTATCCTCGAGATAACAGGGTCGTTTCTCGACATCTGCTCCGGATTGTAGCCGCCGCGTTTCCAGTTCTCTATCTCATCGGTACGCAATCCGAAGAGGAACATGTTCTCGTCGCCGAGCTGCTCGTACATCTCCACGTTCGCTCCGTCCAGCGTGCCGATGGTGACGGCGCCGTTCATCATCAGCTTCATGCAGCCCGTGCCCGAAGCCTCTTTTCCGGCCGTGGAGATCTGCTCGGAGATCTGGGCGGCGGGGATGATGGATTCGGCAGCGGATACCCGGTAGTTTTCCACAAAGTAGACCTGCAGCTTGTCCTTGCAGAGCGGATCGTTCGCAAGCTCTTTCGAGAGCGAGAGCAGCAGCTCTATGATCCTCTTGGCCGTCTTGTATGCGGCGGCCGCTTTGGCGCCGAACACGAAGGTGCGCGGCACGAACTCTCTGTTCGGGTCGTCGTGGATCTGCATCCACTGGTCCACTATGCTCATCGCGCAGAGGAGCTGCCTCTTGTACTCATGGAGCCTCTTGATCTGCACATCAATGATGCTGTCCGGATTGAGGATGTAATTATCATTCCTCTTTGCGAATTCTGCAAACTTTCTCTTGTTTTCGGCCTTGATGAGGCTGATCTGCTTCCGGACCTCCGCGTCATCGGCAAAGGCGCAGAATTTTTCCAGTTCCTCCGGCTTGGTGAGATAGTCCTCGTTCCCGAGAGTCTCGCAGACGAGACTGTGCAGTCCCGGGTTGATCTGGGCAAGCCAGCGGCGGTGGTCTATGCCGTTGGTGACATAGGTGAACAGCTCGGGCTTGAGGCCGCAGATGTCCTTGAAGAGATCCCGCTTGAGGATGTCGCCGTGCAGTCTGGAAACGCCGTTCACTTTGTAGCAGGTGGCAAGACACATGTTGGCCATGTACACCTGATCGTTCCGGATGATCAGATTTCTGCCGACGCGCTCATCGTTCCCGAAGGAATAGATAAGGGTATTGGCCCAGCGCTTGTTGATCTCGCATATGATCTCCCAGATCCTCGGCATCAGCTGCTGGATGAGAGACTGCGGCCACTTCTCCAGCGCCTCGCTCATGACGGTGTGGTTGGTATAAGCAACAGAAGCCTTCACAAGATTCCACGCCTCGTCCCAGCCGAGATTGTACTCATCCATGAAGATCCTCATGAGCTCCGGGATGATCAGCGTCGGATGGGTATCGTTGATCTGGATGGTGTGGTGCTCCGGGAAGGACTTGATGTCTCCCCATGTCTTCATATGCTTGCGCACGATATCCTGGGCCGTGGCGGATACGAAGAAGTACTGCTGTTTGAGCCGGAGCGTCTTTCCCTTGATGTGGTCGTCCGCGGGATACAGGACCTTCGTGATGACCTCCGCCATGGTACGCTCTTCCATGCTCTTTACGTATTCACCCTCGGAGAAGAGGAACATGTCAAGCGAACGGGGGCTCTTCGCCTCCCAGAGCCTGAGCAGGTTGATCTTTTTCCCGCCGTATCCGGCGATGAGCATGTCCTCCGGGACCGCCGTCACCGAGGTATAGCCCGTATGCTGGAAGGAATAGTGACCGTAGCTGTCCCAGTGGGGGGAGAGCTGGCCGCCGAAACGGACCTCCACAGCCTCGTCGAACTTCGGGACGAGCCAGCTGTTCATGGCGTTGCCCCAGGAATCCTCGACCTCGGTCTGCTTTCCGTTAACGAACTTCTGGCGGAAGATCCCCAGCTCATAGCAGATGGAATAACCCGAAGCCTCTATGCCCAGCGTCGCAAGGCTGTCCATGTAGCAGGCAGCGAGCCTTCCCAGACCTCCGTTTCCGAGACCTGCGTCCGGTTCCTCCTCGAATATGTCCGTCGCATTTCTTCCCATATCCGCCAGCGCCTCTGTAAGGGCCTCACCGACACCGAGGTTGAAAGCGTTTTTCATAAGGCTCCTGCCGAGAAGGAATTCCATCGACATATAATGGACCTCTTTGCCGGGTTTTCTCTCCGGCTCCGCAGAGCGAAAGCGGCTCATGATCTCCCTGAGCACCATTGCCGCAGACTGGAACACCTGGTCATCCGTTGCATCTTCGCTTGTGACGCAGAAATAAGCGCTCAGCTTGTCCTCTATAGCGCTCCGGATTTCATCTTTGGATATTTCACTTACCATATATCAATTGTCCTCCAATAGAACAGAGGCGGCCGTTTGCCGCCTCTGCGACTAACAGTGTATGATTTTCTCTTATCAGATCACAGTACCCTTGGGCACCACGATCGGAAGCCTGTCGCTTCCCACCAAAGTGACGTCCTCGGAGAACTGCACGTTCTTATCGGCTATCACGCAGTTGAGCTCAACGCCTTCCTCTACCGAGCAGGCCCTCATCAGAATGCTGTTCTTTATTTTGGCGCCGGCGCTGACAGTCACCCCCGGGAAAATGATGCTGTTTTCCACACTGCCGTTTATCCAGCAGTTGTCGGCGATCAGGCTGTTTCTGCAGTCTGCGCCTTCTCCGTACAAGGTGCTGGTTATTTCATTGTTCTTTGTCTTTACTGGCCTGTCCTTCGGGAAAAGGGTCCTTCTGTTCTCAGGCTTGAGAAGGTCTTTGTTGGCGTTGTAATACTCATCAATGGTGCGTATGAACGAGACATAGCCCTCGTGCATGTATACGCCCATCTTTCCGCCCTTTTTGAAAAATCCGTCAAGGGCCTCCTTGTGGAAACGGAACTGGTTCATCACCATGGCGTTCCGTACCATATCCACAAGGAACTTTTTGTTTACTATATAGCACTCCATGGCGGTAAGTCCTTCCGCATCGCCGGAGTACCGGATCTCGGAGATAAGGCCGTCTTCGCCGCAGACATATTTATAGTGCTGGCTGGAAATGTTTTTCTCCGTGCAGATGGCCGTGATCTCGACACCCGAAGCTATATGCTGCTTGAGGGCGGCTGTCAGGTCCACATTGGCACAGAGGCTGCCGAGCATTAGCACGACGTAGTTCTGACGGCTCTCTTCAATATAGGTGATCACGGCGCTCAGAGCTTCGATGGTGCCCGAATAGTTGCCGTGGTGGAATTCCGGAAGTCCGAACGGGGGCAGGATCCTCAGCCCGTGGCTCTTGCGGTCCATATCCCAGGCCTTGCCGCTGCCGAGATGATCGAGGAGGGACTGGTAGTCTCTCTGCATGATCACGCCGACGTCATATATCCCTGCGTTCATCATCGATGACAATGAAAAGTCGATCATGCGGTATCTCCCCGCGAAAGGCAGGGAAGCAGCAGTCCTCTGCTTAACGAGGTCACCGAGATCGGGGGATGCGCTGTAAGCGAAGATTATTCCCTTTGCGTCTGTCATTTCAGAACTCCTCCTCTCCTGTATAGACCATGGCTCCGGCAGGTATCCGGGCGCCCTCCTTTATGCAGATCTCCGGTCCGCAGGTAGCAACACCCCAGTTCTCGCTTCCGTCGGGCGGATTGCCCACCACTGCGTTTTCGGAGATCACGGTGTTCTCACCGACGATCGCATACTGGACAGTCGCTCCCGCCTTTACGGTGACGCCGGGCATCAGCACGCTGTAAAGAACATTTGCTCCTTTTTCCACCGTTACGGCACTCGAGAGCACCGAGTTCTCGATCCTGCCGTCGATATCGCAGCCCTCGGTGACGATCGAGTAGATTATCTCGGCATTCTCGCCGACATAATGGGGCGGAACGGTATCGTTGCGGGAGCTGATCGGCCAGCTGCTGTCATACAGCGAGAGGGTCTCCGGGGTAAGCAGGTCCATGTTGGCATCCCACAGGCTGGTGATCGTTCCCACATCTCTCCAGTAGCCCTTGAAGCGGTATGGCCAGAGTTTTTCTCCCGCATTGAGCATCGCGGGGATGATGTTCTTTCCGAAGTCGTTGGAGGAATTCGGATCGTTCTCGTCATCGATCAGGTATCTGCGGAGCTTTTCCCAGTTGAAAATGTATATGCCCATGGACGCAAGATCACTCTTGGGCTGTTTCGGCTTCTCTTCGAATTCGCAGACATAGCCGTTCTCACCGAGGTTCATGATACCGAACCTGGTCGCCTCCTCCATGGAGACCTGCAGAACAGCGATCGTGCAGGCTGCATCCTTTTCCAAATGTTCCTTCAGCATGTCGGCGTAATCCATTTTATAGATATGGTCGCCCGACAGGATGAGCACGTTCTCGGGATCATACTCATCTATGAAGTTGATGTTCTGGTAGATCGCGTTGGCGGTGCCTCTGAACCAGGACCCCTTTTCGCCGGCACCAAGATAGGGCGGAAGGATATAGGCGCCGCCCGTGGAAGTGTCAAGATCCCAGGGCTGGCCGTTGCCGATATAGCTGTTGAGCTTCATCGGCTTGTACTGTGTGAGCACGCCTACGGTGTCGATGCCGGAATTCGCACAGTTCGAGAGCGGGAAATCGATTATCCTGTATTTCCCTCCGAAAGGAACGCTCGGCTTTGCTACCTGCTGGGTCAGGGCATAGAGTCTTGATCCCTGTCCTCCCGCTAGGAGCATTGCTATGCATTTTTTCTTCATAGTCGAAAGTCTCCTTCTGTCTTGCTGTCAGTTGTATTTATTCATGGCGCGTTCCGCGCCTTCGCTTATGTAGCATTCGACAGCCTCCGCAGCTTTCTCCGCCGCTGCTGCCATATCCTCGGCGTCCTGATTCCGGAATACCGAAAGGACCCACTCCTTCACGTCGTAATCCGGATGCGGCGGGGCTCCCACGCCGAGACGTATCCGGGGGAACTCCTCCGTTCCGAGCTTTTCTATTATGCTCTTAAGTCCGTTGTGCCCTCCCGCGGAGCCTTTGGTCTTGATCCGGATCTTTCCTACGGGAAGCGCCATCTCATCCGAGATGACCATAACATGATCCGCCGGGATCTTATAGAACCTCACCGCCTGGATGACCGCGTCACCTGAAAGGTTCATGTAGGTCTGCGGCTTCATGATCATCACCGTTTCCCCGCCGATCGGGCAGGTCCCGGTAAGGGACTTGAAGCGCAGCCTGTTCACGGCCGCTCCGTATTTTTTTGAAAGGGCGTCGGCTGCCATGAAGCCGGCGTTATGCCTCGTCCCCTCGTACTTCGGTCCGGGATTGCCGAGACAGACCACCAGCCACCTGGGCGCGCCCCTGCTTCTGTCGAAAAACATGATCAGTTATCGAACATGCTCCCGAGGGACACTTCTTCGTATACTCTGCGTATCGCCTCGGCAAAGATCGGAGCCGTGGACATATATGCTATCTTGTCGCAGGGTTCGGCAGTCGACGGATAGGGTATGGTGTCGAGCAGGCGCAGTTCTTTTATACAGCTGTTGTTGATCCGCTCGATCGCAGGTCCCGAGAGCACACCGTGCGTTGCGCAGGCATAGACCTCCTTTGCCCCGCCGATCTCCACGATGGCATTCGCGGCTCCGCAGAGGGATCCTGCCGTGTCCACGATGTCATCGAGCATGATGCAGGTCTTTCCCTCGACATTGCCTATGATGTTTTTCACCTCAGACTGATTGGCTCTCTCACGGCGCTTGTCCACGATCGCGAGGTTGACCCCGAGCTTCATGGCGAATGCGCGTGCCCTGGCGGTGCTTCCCACATCGGGAGATACGACCATGACATCCTCGTTGCCCTTTCCGAATGTCTTGGCATAATACTTTGAGAAGATATAGGCCCCCTGGAGATTGTCCACCGGGATATCGAAGAAGCCCTGGATCTGCGCAGCATGCAGGTCCATGGTGAGCACTCTGTCGGCCCCGGCGGCTGTGATGAGGTTCGCCACGAGTTTTGCAGAGATCGGGTCACGGCTCTTGGCCTTCCGGTCCTGCCTGGCGTATCCGAAATACGGCATGACCGCCGTGATCCTGCCGGCAGATGCACGGCGCATCGCGTCGATCATGATGAGAAGCTCCATGAGATTGTCATTAACGCGATTGCATGTGGACTGGATAATGAAAACGTCATTGCCTCTTACGGGCTCATATACGGATATCGAGCACTCCCCGTCTGCGAACTGTGTTACCGACGCCTTGCCCATCTGCAGGAAAAGCTGCGCACATATGTCCTCAGCCAGTTCGGGGTTCGAGTTTCCGCAGAACACCTTGATTTCCTTGCCGTGAGATATCATTTCGTTCTCCCTTTGTTAGCAATGTAGTGCGGTCGGCTTTATTTCACCGATGGCGCATATTATTACAAATATCATTGTAACATAAAAGCTTTACTAATAAAAGTAAAACCGCCATGATCCCCGTAAAAAATTTGATTTACAATCATATGGAATTTGTTTATAATGTTTTAGCCGTTTGCGGCCTTCCATTCAACATAAAGGAATAGTACCGATGCTGGAATTTGAAGAATACAAAGTCAAACTGAATAATATAAAGCCGACTCTCGAAGTCCTCCGATCCGCTCTAAAGCTCGAAGCCGCCGAGAAGGAGATCGAGGAGCTGCAGGCTGCTTCGGAGCGCGACGGCTACTGGAACGATGTGGAAAGATCCCAGAAAGACCAGAAGCGTCTGAAATCCCTGCAGGCCAAATGCGACAATTACGCCCGCCTCTGCTCCGCGTGGGACGACATGTACACCATGTGTGAAATGGCGATTGAGGAAAACGACGGTTCCATGCTCGAAGAGCTGACGGCCGAATTCGAGAAATTCGCATCGAACGTCGAGGCGACCCGCCTGAGCACATTGCTCAACGGCGAATACGACGCCAACAACGCCATCCTCACCCTGCACGCGGGTGCCGGCGGCACCGAGGCGCAGGATTGGGCCGCCATGCTTTACCGCATGTATAATATGTGGGCGGACCGTCACGGCTACAAAGTGAAAGTCATGGACTATCTCGACGGGGACGAGGCCGGCATCAAGAGTGCGACCATCATGATCGAGGGCGAGAATGCCTACGGTTTCCTGAAAAGCGAGCACGGCATCCACCGTCTTGTCCGCATTTCGCCGTTCGACGCAGCCGGCAGAAGGCACACTTCCTTCGCCGCGGTCGAGGTCATGCCGGAGATCTCCAACGACAACGAGATCGAGCTCCGCGAGGAGGACATCAAGATGGACGTTTTCCGCTCCTCCGGCGCGGGCGGCCAGAAAGTAAACAAGACATCGTCCGCCGTCAGACTCACGCACATTCCGACAGGCATCGTGGTCTCGAGCCAGGTGGAGCGCAGCCATTTCCAGAATCTGGAAAACTGCAAGAACATGCTCCGGGCGAGGCTTGCAGAGATCAAGGAACGGGAACATCTTGAAAAGATCAGCGATATCAAGGGCGTTCAGATGAAGATCGAGTGGGGCAGTCAGATCCGTTCCTATGTTTTCATGCCTTACCAGCTTGTAAAGGATCACCGCACCGAATATGAAAACGGCAACATCCAGAATGTCATGGACGGCGATCTCGACGGCTTTATCAACGCATATCTGTCGATGAAGGCAGGCAGCTGAAACCCTTGCTTGTTCAGGAAAAGGTGTTTTCCTTGAAATCCTGTCTTTACGGCTGTATAATACAGGCGTTTTGCTGAGAATCAATACTGAAAAAGGATAAAATGATATGAGTGCAAAGAGTATAAAACAGGATCGCCTTGCAGCGAGCGAGGCAAAGCGGGACAGAAAGCTCCGCGAAGCGCAGGAGGCTGAAAAGGCAAAAGCCAAGGCCAGAACCGGATGGATCGTCGGATCCGTCATCGCCGTGCTGGCAGTGGTTCTGATGATCTTCGTCAACACCGGCCTGATCTACCGGTGCACCACTGCTTTAAAAATCAATGACAAAAGCTATTCCCCCGCCGAGCTCAATTATTTTTACGGCAATGAATATATCAGCGTTGCAAGGACCTACGGCTCTTATGCGTCTTATTTCGGCTACACCGGACTCGATACCAGCGCCGGGATCTCCTCTCTGAAAAATCAGGCATATCCCTCGGATGAATATGCAAACTACAAGGAGTTTTTCCTTGATGCGGCCAAAAAGACGATCCTGGCGAACCAGCCGCTCTATGATTACGCCGTGGAAAACGGCGTGAGCCTCAGCGATAAAGAGATCGCCGAGATCGATTCTTCTTTTGCCTCTCTTGAGCAGAGTGTCCTTGCGGGCGGCTGGAAGAGCCTGGACAACTATTTTGCGTCAAGCTACGGAAACGGCGTGACCGTCAAGGTCGCCAGAGAGTGCCAACTCTTCCTGGCTCTTGCCCAGAAGGGTTATGAGCACGCATCGGAGCAGTTTGAATACACCGACGAGGAGCTTGCCGCCTATTACGACTCCCTCGAGGGTGAGAGCGACAAGTACAATTACTGGTATTATTATCTCGCCGCTGAGACCGTGGAGTCAGAGCCTGACGCGGACGGGAACACGACATCCTCCGTTACCGATGAAACACTGGCGGCTGCGCAGCAGAAAGCCGATAACATCGTCAATGCATTCAATGCCAGGATCCCGGAAGACGGCATCGAGGGTGACTCTGTCTGTGAGGCCTATTTCAATTCCGCCATTTCCTCTCAGGTCTCCGCAGAGTGCACCGCCATGAAAAACACTTCCGCAAGCAGTGTAAACTCGGATTACAAGGACTGGGTCACAGACGGGCAGCGTTCTTTCGGTGATATTACCGTTGTTGCAAACTCCTCCGGCACCGGATACAACCTCGTTGTTTTCGGCAGCCATGACGACAACCACTATCCCACTGTTTCCGTCCGCCATATCCTCATAAAGGCAGCCGAAGATGAAAACGGATCGTTTACCGATGAAGCGGTCGCCGAAGCAGAAGCAAAGGCAGAGGAGATCCTTGCACAGTGGAAGGCCGGAGAGGCCACCGAAGAGAGCTTTGCAGCCCTTGCCGAGGAGTTTTCCGAAGACGGCGGATCCAACACCAACGGCGGTCTCTATGAGAATATTTACAAGGGCCAGATGGTGGACAGCTTTGATGAGTTCTGCTTTGCCGGACACAAATACGGGGACACCGCCATCGTCACCGCCACCTCCGGAAACTATGCCGGCGCTCATATCATCTATTATGTCGGTGAAGGCGAACTCTACAGCAACTACATCGCAAGACAGGATATGCTTGAAGAAGACGTTTCCGCATGGTACGATTCCCTCAAGGCCGGTTATGAACTTAAAGAGGGTCCTGCATACAATCTCGCCGGTTGATTTTCCACACTGATCATGATACCGCCATTCCGGAGACCATCCGGAATGACGGTATTCTTTATACCGGAAAGGAGGAGACATCCTTGGACAATAGATTCATCCGTACTGCCGCCCTTCTGGGCGAAGAGGCCATGGAACGGCTCGCGGCCTGCCATGTTGCTGTCTTCGGGCTCGGAGGCGTAGGCTCCTGGTGCGCCGAAACCCTTGCAAGATCCGGCGTCGGCAAGCTCACGCTCATAGACCGCGATATCGTGAATGAGAGCAACATAAACCGCCAGCTGATCGCCCTGTCCTCCACGGTCGGAAAGCCAAAGGCGGAGCTTATGGCGGAACGTGTGCACGACATCAATCCCGCCTGTTCGGTGAAAGCCGTCACCGGAACATATGACGCGGAACACCGGGACGCGTTCTTTGCAGACTATGATTATGTGGCAGACGCCATAGACCTCGTCTCCTGCAAGCTGGATCTCATCTGCACCTGCCTTGAAAGAGGGATCCCCGTGATCTCCGCGCTGGGCACGGGCAACAAGCTCGATCCGACTCTTCTCAGGGTCTCCGATATAGCAAAGACCGAGAACGACGCTCTTGCGAGGGTAGTCAGAAAAGAGCTGCGAGCCAGAGGGATCCTTCACACCACCGTAGTCTGGTCCCCGGAACTCCCGCTTGAGGCGCGGCAGTTCGAGGCCCCCGACCCTGGCCGCAGGAGCGTTCCCGGTTCCCTGCCCTGGGTCCCTTCCAGCGCGGGGCTTCTGATGTGCAGCCATATCGTGAAGGATCTTACAGGCAAAAACGAAAAATGACAGTTCGCCTGAAACCCTTTCAGGCACTTCTCCGTCATATAGAGCAGAACCGAATAATTCCGGGAGGATCTAAAAATGAAAAAGACAGTATCTCTGCTCCTTGTTCTGATAATGCTGTTCGCTCTGTGCGCATGCGGCTCTTCTCCGAAGGCATCCTATGCTTACGAGACCGCGGCTTCCGGAGCCTCCTACAACAGCTCGGCCCAGTATGCCGCCGCAGACTATGCTGCATATGATGAAGAATACGGCTATGCGGAGCCGGCAGAAATGCCGGTACCGGCGCCTTCTTCCGTAGCAGGCGATGCAGGCGGCCTTTCCGCCGACGCTTCTTCCTCGGCGGCCACCGGCACGGGCAGCAACACCACCATCAACACCGAGAAGATCATCTACTCGGCGGACGCACAGCTCGAGACCACGAAATTCGACGAGACCGTCGCGGCAGTGTCCGATATGATCTCCGCATACGGCGGCTTTGTTGAGAGCAGCAGCGTGAACGGCGCCAACTACTACAACAAGGCCAGAGGCAACGCCTTTCTGCGCTCCGCAAACTACACCATCCGCATCCCGAGCGAGAACTTCAGCGCGATGATGAATGCCCTTCCCACGCTCGGCAATGTGCCCTACACCAACACATACACCGAGAACGTCACCAGCCAGTACTATGACGTGCAGGCAAGACTCACCGCCTACAAGACCCAGGAGGCAAGGCTGATCGAAATGATGGCAGTCGCAGAGACTGTTGAAGACATCATCACCATTGAGGACCGTCTGACCGAGATCCGCTACCAGATAGACTCCATGCAGTCGAAGCTCAACAACTGGGACCGCCGAGTGAACTATTCCACGATATACCTCAGCATCTCCGAGGTCAGCGAATACACCCCCACGGATCCGGTAAAGGTGACCTACGGTGAGAAGCTCGGCGCCGCGGTAAGGAACGGCCTGAAGTCCGTCGGCGATTTCTTCGCTGATTTCCTTCTCTGGTTCGTCGAGGCGCTCCCGACCCTTCTCATTCTCGCGGCGATCGCATTCGGTATCGTGATCATCCTCCGGAAGACCCGCGGAAAACGCGAAGCCCGCAGGGAGAAGCGCGCGAAGCGGAAAGCCGAGAAAGCAGCCAAAAAGACGGCGAAGAAGGCCCCGGCTGTCCCCTCCCAGATCACGCCTTCCGACACAGACGGCATCGGACAATGATCTTTTTTGAATGAAAACCGGGCTGCTGTATGCTCAAATGCATGCAGCAGCCCGGTTTTGTTTTTGCTTTCCGGATCAAAGCCCGCTCATTCCTCTGGAAATGAAGGAGGAGACCTCCCGGACAAGTTCCTCCCTGTCTATGCCTTCCTCGTTGATGATCCACGCTATGCAGCTGTCCACTACGGCACCGGAAACACAGGCGCTCAGGATCAGAGACTGATCCCTTCCGAACAGATCCTCCGCATACTGCATAATGGAATCCCGTATGAGTTCCTTGAGCTTATAGAGAATGGCAGGGCTTTTTCCGTTCTGTGAAATGATCCGCAGTTCATCCTGATACTGCAGAAACACATCCAGGCAGGCGGACACAGCCGATTCGGGATTGACGATCATCTCCTGCGGCGGCCGGGCGGAGATGAGATCGTGGCAGACAGACACGATCCTGTCCTCCATCTGTTCCCCGAGATCCGGAATGTCCCTGAAATGTGCGTAAAACGTGCCTCTGCTCACGTCCGCCTTCTCGATGACATCGTTCACCGTTATCTTCTTTCCCTCATTCTGGAACAGAAGCTCAAGATAGGCCTTGAAGATCATCGAGCGGGTCCTTGCAACGTCTCTTCTCATTTTCTTCCCCCACGCTGAACAGTTTTCCGTTTTTTGTATAAAGTCGGATAGATTGCGGTTTGTTTGAACATTGTGTATAACTTTACCCATCAGTATAATAATAATTAACCGATTTATCAAGATAAACCGGCGATATCGGAAGAAAGGAGGGTCTGCCGTGAAAAAGAACAGGGATATCATGCACTCCGTGTCGGAAACTATCGTCAGCTATCGATATATCATCATCCTTGTTTTCATTGTTGCATGCGTATACTGTGCCATGTCCATCGGCAGGGTCAGGGTCAATCCCGACCTCACGGCCTTCCTCCCCGCCGAAACCGACACACGCAGGGGCATAACCGTGATGGAGGATGAATTCATCACCTACGGTTTTGCCGAGATCATGGTCTCCGGCCTGACCCTCGACGACGCCTGGGCCCTTTCGGAGCAGATTGCGGACTGCGAACACGTGACCGCTGTCGCCTTTGACGATACCACAGCGCATTTTGTGAACGCCTCCGCCCTCTTCACCGTCTCCTTCGACGGCCCATCCGATGACAAGGATGTGATCCGGGCCCTGAAAGATGTCCGTGATATGCTGTCGGATTACGATGTGTATGTGAACACCGAGATCGGGCAGGATTTCGTCGGGCAGATAATCAATGAAATGTTCGGCGTCGTGGCGATAGCCGCGGCCGTGATAGCCGTTATACTCCTGCTGACATCCCGCAGCTATTTTGAGGTCGTCATCTTCGCCGTCGTCTTCGTTGTTGCGGCAGTGCTGAACATGGGCACCAACTTCTGGCTCGGGGAAATCTCTTCCATCTCGAATGCCGTGGCCGTGATCCTGCAGCTCGCTCTGGCGATCGATTACGCCATCATCTTCAGCCACAGATATCAGGATGAAGCGGCAGTATATGATACTCCGAGAGAGGCTCTTGTCGAGGCACTGTCGAAATCGATCGTTGAGATCTCCGCCTCCAGCCTCACCACGATTTCCGGCCTCGTAGCGCTGATGCTGATGCAGTTCCGTCTCGGCTATGACCTCGGCATGGTCCTGAGCAAGGGCATCATCTGCAGCATGCTGACGGTCTTCCTGCTTATGCCGGGTCTCATCATGCTCTTCCCGCGGCTTATAAAAAAGACCGCTCACAAAAACCATATCCCGAGCCTCCGTCCGTGGGGACGCTTCCTTATGAAGACCAGGGTCCTGTTCGTTGTCCTCTTTCTGCTGATCATACCCGCCGCGATCTACTGCTCGTTCAGTACCTCATACGCCTTCACCGACAGCGCCGTGGACGAGATAATCGCCTCCGAGAGCCGCTCGGCGATGCACAGGATCGAAAACACCTTCACCAGCACCTCCACCGTGGCAATGATCGTGCCCGCGGAGGACTTCGAGAGCGAAAAAGCCATCCTTCAGGAAGTATCTTCCTACGACACGATCAAATCCGCTCTCGGCCTCGCCGCGATCGAGATCGAGCCGGGTCATGTGCTCACTGACGAATACAATCCCAGGATGTTCTCCGAATTGCTCGGCATCACGCTTCAGCGGGCAACGCTGCTGTATCAGGCGTACGGGGCGGAGCACCAGCAGTATCAGGCAATATTCGGCGACAGCTCCTCCTATTCCGTTCCTCTTATCGACATGTTCCTGTATCTCTTTGAGAAGGTCGACCAGGGCATCGTCACTCTTGACCCGGAGACAGCCGAGACGCTCGATGAGCTCCGGACCGAACTCAAACGCGGAACGGATCAGCTGCGCGGTGAGCATTACAACCGCCTGATCTTCACCGCCTCCCTTCCCGGCGAGGGCGAGGAGAGCGTGGCGCTTGTGGACAGGATAAGAGAAGTGGGTGAAAAGTATTACGGCGAGGGGAACGTGCTCGTTGTAGGGACCATCACTTCGGCCCGCGACCTTGCCGATACCTACAACAGCGATACGCTGAAGATCAATCTCTTGACGATTGCTGCGATCTTTACCATTCTGCTCTTTACTTTCCGCAGCGTCATCGGCGCGCTCGTGCTCGTGTTTGTCATTCAGGGAAGCATCTGGATCAATTTCTCCTTCCCCTTCCTTCTGGGGTCGCACCCTTCTTTCGTCACATACATGATCGTATCGGCCATCCAGATGGGCGCGACCATAGACTATGCCATTGTGCTCATGAACCGGTACCAGACCTTCCGGGCAGAACTGCCGAAGCGCGAAGCGATGGTGGAAGCCGTTTCGCACAGCTTCCCCACGGTCTTCACCTCAGGCTCCATCATGACTCTGGCGGGGCTGCTGATAGCCTACAGGGTCAGCGATGTCTATGTGGGACACATCGGTCTGGCTGTCGGCCGCGGGGCATTGATCTCCGTCATTCTCGTGCTCACGGTGCTGCCCCAGCTGATCGTCCTCTGCGACAAACTGATAGAAGTCACAAGGATACGTATATCCGGAGGTGACAAAGCATGAAAACTCTCAGAAACATGCTCTGCCTTTTCCTGGCTTTCTCTTTGCTGGCTGTTCCCGGCCTGTTCTCCGCCGCTGCCGCAGACGGCGGGCAGGAGACCGTGGATATCACCGGGATCCAGGATTTTCTCTCCTTTGCCGAATCCTGCTCCATCGACAGCTATTCCTCGGGACGCCGGTTCCGGCTCGTTTCGGATATCGATCTTGAGGGAAGGGATTTCTCTCCCATTCAGATCTTTCTCGGTGTTTTCGACGGAAACGGCCACAGCATAACAGGGCTCAGCATAAGCCGTGAAGGCTCAAGCCTCGGTCTTTTCAGACGCGTCGGCGAGGACGCCGTTATTCTCAATCTTGCCGTTGCCGGTTCCGTCACGCCTTCCGGTACCGCCCTGTATATCGGCGGCATCGCCGGAGAAAACAGCGGCACCATCTCGAACTGCAGCTTTTCCGGGACAATAAAGGGAATCCGGTATGTCGGCGGGATTGCCGGAAGCAACACCGGGATCATTTCCGCCTGCGCATTCGGCGGCAGTCTTACCGCTGAAAGAGAAGCCGGCGGGATCGCCGGCACCAGCAGCGGGAACATTTACTCCTGCTCGAATTTCGGTGATATCTGCTCGACGCCCATTGACGCCGCCCCCGTCACAGAATTCAATATCAACACCTTTGATATCTCCCAGATCACGACGGAGGATTTCGTCAACATCTCCAATATCGGCGGGATGGCAGGCTATTCCTCCGGAGTCGTGAGCAGCTGCACCAATTCCGGTACCGTGGGATATAAATTTCAGGGATTCAACGTGGGCGGGATCGCCGGGAAGACATCCGGATACATCTCAGACTGCAGCAACAGCGGGACCGTGCTCGGACAGCGGGACATCGGCGGGATCGCCGGTCAGCTCGAGCCTCATATTGCCATGGAGTTTTCCGAGGATCTCCTGCAGGAGCTCCAGACTGAAATGGACAGTCTTTCCACCACGGTCAATTCTCTCTCTGGTTCCGTCACTTCCATGGTCTCCGGCAGTGCGGGCAAGGTCTCGGAGATGACAGGTTATACCGCCGCCATTGCCCAGGAGGTCGGAAAGATCGTTTCTTCCTCCATTCCGGAGCTGCCGGATATCCCGGAAGGGATCGACCCCTCCGAGATCCCCGGTCTTATAATCCCGGAAATCACCATCCCGGAAAACCCGGACCTGAGCGTGATCAATTACAATATGAATCTGCTCCTGCGCAGTTCCACCGAACTCACGTCCATCGTGGATGGTGCCGCCGCCGGCCTTTCCGGCGGCTTCAGCACGCTCAACAATCAGATCAACTCGATCCGCAGGATCTTCGGAAAGGCCATTGACAACGCATCCTCTTCAAGGGACCTCACAGAGGACATCTCCGTCCGTGACGCCTACACGTCCGACACAGGGGCGATAAGCGGATGCCGGAACACGGGCACGGTAAAGGCTGACACCAACGCCGGAGGCATCCTCGGCATCAGCGCGGTGGAACTCAGCTTTGACGTCGCTGAGGAGCTTGACGTCGCCGAGTATTTTTACTCCGATGCAAGGACCACGTTTTTCGCCGTCATCCGGCAGTGTGAAAACACCGGGAGCGTCAATGTCCGCGACAGCTGCTCCGGCGGCATCACGGGCAAGATGGCACAGGGAGCCATTCTGGACTGCAGCAGCCGGGGCGATGTTTCCTGTACAAACGGCGATTACTGCGGAGGCATCTCCGGGATCTCGAACGGAAGCATTCTAAACTGCTGCGCCAGATCCGACCTCAGCGCCTCCAAATACATTGGCGGGATAGCCGGCAGCGGGACTGGGATCAAAAACTGCCTGAGCTCCGCTTCCGTTTCCGGCGGTTCGGAATACATCGGCGCGATTGCCGGCAGCGTATCCGGCGAGCTTGCCGACAACCGCTATATAGACCGCGGTTTCGGTGCCGTGGACGGTGCGAGTTACGCCGGCAAGACCGATCCGGTCGACAGGGCGGCGCTTGCGGCGGATGCTTCCGTGCCGGCATTCTTTCTCCCCGTTACCGTCAACTTCATGGTGGAGGACGAGCTCTATGCCATCCGCGAAGTGGATTACGGCGGATATATAGAAGAAGCGCCGGAGGTGCCCGCGGACAGCCGCGGCAGGCCCTGGAAATGGGATCCTCTTCCGACAGAGGCGCTGTATGAAAACATAAGCATAAGCGGCCATTATGTTTCTCCCGTCCCTGTTCTCTCTTCCGGAGAAAAGCGCCCGGTATATCTTGTTGAGGGAGAATTCTCCGAAGGTCAGAGCCTCGCGGTCTCCGATCTCGATACATCCCGGCTTGCCGGCTTGCCGGAAGGAGAACTCGTCCGGTCCGCCACCCTGCTGGTTGAAGGATACAGCGGGGATCTCACGGTCCACATGCGGGCTCCGTCAGACGGTACCGTTTTCCTTGTTTCCTCCGAAGGCTCCCTGATCCCGGCGGAGAGCGAGCGCGACGGAAGCTTCATCGTTTTCAAAACCGGCAACGGAAGCTCTTTCCTCTATGTGACGGAGGCTGAACGCCAGACACCCGTTACCGCACTGGTGATTGTCGCCGCGGTTTTCGCCGCGGACGCAGTCCTGCTGATCATTATCCTGTCCGGCAGAAAACGCCGCCGCAGGAAAACTGCCCGGCAGCAGGAACAATGAGCTGTATCCTTGCGGGAGACACTTTTACGGGAAGTGTCTCCCGCGTTTTTTGTGCTAAAGTATTTCCTGGCCGCGGAACTCAACCGCCGTGCGGATCTTTTCCCGTGACGGTCGCTGGAATTCTGCGGCCGGATTTGTTATCATGAAGCCAGAAACAGCAAAGGAGCGATTCATTATGGAAATGGGAAAAGAGATACGCCGGCTGAGGAACGACCGGGGGCTCACACAGGAAGCGCTCGCTACAGCCCTGAACGTGACCGCACAGACCGTCAGCAAATGGGAATGCGGCAACAGCATCCCCGATGTTCAACTGCTGCCGGAGCTCGCGGTATTCTTCGGGGTAACCATCGACCAGTTGTTCGCCATAAGCCCGGAGCAGCAGATGGAGCGGATAGAGAACCGCATCTACGAGCACGGCTTGTTCGACAAAGCCGAGGAAAGGCAGATTGAGCAGCAGCTCCAGACATATGCGGAGGATCCTGAAAGGGAAGGCAGAGCCAAGCTGCTGCTGGCGGTTCTTTACAACCATCAGGCAGAGCAGTACAGGCTGATGGCAGTGGAATGCGGGAAAACCGCTGTTGAAAAGACCGGCGGGGACAGAAATGCCGTCAGCGAACTGGCGAACGCCTGGGGAAGTTACATGCCCGACTGGAACGTGCGCAATCACCATGCTCTGATCGACTGGTTCAGCGACTTCTGCCGCCGAAATCCCGAAAACCGCGCCGCTCTGATGTGGCTGCTGGACAACCTGATAGATGACAGGCGCCTCAAGGAAGCCCGTCAGTGGCTGGCAAAGCTTGAGACCATCGACAGCACCTACAGGACCCCTATGTACCGCTATCTAATAGCAACAGCAGAGGGAAAGGCGGATGAAAGCGAGAAACTTCTGAGAGAGCTCGAGGAGATGGATGGTCAGGACTTCGGCTGGGCACTCACTCTCGGTGACATACACACCCTTCGGCAGGAATACGACAAGGCCATAGAGTGGTACCGCAGGGGGCAGGAACTGCAGCCCTCTCCCAAATACGTCGACAGCGCTGTAAGCATAGCCCACATCTGTGAGATCCGCGGCGACAAGGCCGGAGCTGCTGCCGCATATAAAGAGGCTCTGCGCCTCATGAAAGAAGATTGGGGCATTATAAGCGGGGAGGAGCGCAAGGAACTGGAGCGGGCCGTCCGGAAACTTCAGTGATACCTCCCTGGTATCCCCCGAAGGATCATAATACTATATCCGGCAGCAGCGAGGCGTGACCACATGCGGTCACGTCTCGTTCGCACTTTTCTTCCATTTCCGAAGAGATCTGTCGGATGCTTTTTCTTGTTTTGCCCGCTTCCCTGTGATACAATCCTTTTTCATAAAGCATGAGAGGAGAGCGATCATGAGAAAATACGGTCCGGCCATCGCAGTCATCCTGGCGGGATGTCTCTGGGGCGTGATCAATATATTCGTCCGGACCCTCTCGGCAGCCGGGCTCGGTTCGCTTCAGATCGCTCTCGGAAGGCTCGCCGCGGCAGCGCTCATCTTTTCCGTCTTTCTTCTGATAAAGGATCCCTCCTGTTTCCGGATACGCCTGAAGGATATCTGGATGTTCATCGGCACCGGCGTGGTGAGCGTGGTGTTCTTCAATCTCTGCTACTTCTATACGATGATCCGCGGGCAGGCCTCCATCGCCGTCGTGCTGCTCTACACTTCACCGGTTTTCGTTATGCTGTTTTCAGCGCTGCTGTTCAGGGAAAAGATAACGCCCCGAAAAATAGCTGCACTGCTGCTCACCGTCACCGGCTGCGTTTTCGTATCCGGTCTCATCGCAGGCAATCTCTCCGTGACGCCTCTCGTGCTGCTTTCCGGCATCGCATCGGGTATGCTGTATGCCCTGTATACCATCTTCGGACGCTATGCTCTTGCCAAATACAGCACGTATACCGTCACAGTGTATACGTTTATCCTCGCTTTTATCGCCTCCGTGTTTTTCGGAGATGCCCCCGGACTCATCAGCACGCTTCGGGCCGATCCGTCCCTTATCCTGTGGATCCTCGGGCTTGCCGTGGTCAGCACGGTCTTCCCGTACTTTCTCTATACCTGGGGCCTGCAGCACATGGAATCCGGGAAGGCGGCCATCCTTGTGGCAGTGGAACCTGTCGTCGGCGCGATCATAGGAATGACCGTGTTTCGCGAGCCTCATGATCTGTATAAGCTGATCGGCATCGCGCTTATCATCGCTGCGATCTTCGTGCTGAACGCCCGCGGAAAACCCGCCGCTCCGTGACCGGCAGCAGAAAGCGGAGAGAGACAAAGATCTCTCTCCGTTTTTTTATTTTTTCTTTAAACTTCCTTTTAGGTTCGCGATTTATTCTTGAGTCACCAAAGGAAAGGCCATTCAGTTTCCATGAAAAAACACGTTTTTATAACATCGTCCGTTTTCCTTATCGCGGTCTTTGTTGCAGGAATGATCCTTGTCGGCTGCGGCGCTTTGGGCACCTCTGCCTCAGCGGAGACATCTTCCGATTCGTCTTCCGGAGAAAGCTCCGTGACGGAACTCTCCCAGGCTTATGAAAACGGCATCATTGATACGGAGGATCTCTTCACGAAGAGGGATCTCGCTCAGACCGCCGTTCTGAGCGATGCGGTGTATTATAAGCTGTCCGATAATGAGGATATATCTATAACCGACGCGGGTGTTTATGTCGTAAGCGGCACAGCCTCGGAAGCAACGATTCTGGTGGATGCACCGGACGACGCAAAGGTTCAGATCGTTCTGGACGGTGTCAGCATCACAAACGCCGACTTCCCGTGCATCTATGTGAGAACGGCTGACAAGGTCTTTATAACGGTAAGTACGGACAGTGTTCTCGCTGTCACCGGAAGCTTCGTCAGCGACGGGACCGTCAAGACCGACGGTGTGATCTTCTCCCGCTCCGATCTCGTTCTGAACGGAACGGCATCCCTGTCCGTCGATTCCAGCAAACACGGCATCGTCTGCAAGGACGACCTGAAGATCACCGGCGGCACCTATGTGATCAACGCGGTCTCCCACGGGATCGAAGCAAACGATTCTGTCCGTATCGCAGATGGAACTCTGACCGTAAAGGCGGGCAAGGACGCCATCCATTCCGAAAACGACGAGGACGACACGCTCGGCTATGTCTATATCGGCGGCGGTACATTCCGCATCAACGCCGGAGACGACGGCATCCACGCCATATCCTGCATACAGATAGATGACGGCAGTCTGGAGATCAGTGCGGCGGAAGGCATCGAGGCGACCCGCGTCCAGATCAACGGCGGAACGGTGAATATCACGGCCAGCGATGACGGGATCAACGCCGCGAGAAAGTCATCCTCTCTCAGCCCCTTTGTCGAGATCAACGGCGGAGACATCACCATCACCATGGGTGCAGGAGACACAGACGGCGTGGATTCCAACGGAGACATCACCATTAACGGCGGCACCGTGAGCGTCACGGGAATGTCGTCCTTCGATTATGACGGCACCGGTGTCATCAACGGCGGTACCGTGACCTGCAACGGGGAGCAGGTCACCACTCTTCCCAACCAGCAGTTCGGCGGTATGGGCTGGGGCGGTTTCCCCGGCGGCGGATGGGGCGGCCACGGCGGTCCCGGAGACGGCAGGCCCGATGAAGGCGGTGAGCCTCCGGAAGGCTGTTTTCCGGGCAATCCTCCAGAGGGCGATTTTCCCGGCGGCTTTCCGGGAAACGGCTGGTCAGGCGGAGATAACGGCGGCTCCATCTGACACTTTTCTTAATTTGATACTACGGATAAACCCTCCCGGGCCCTTCGCATTCATTTGCGGGGGCCCCTTGCTATTTCCGGGCATCCTGTTATAAAATAGTTTCAAAGATCTCTGATATGAGGGAGTTGTTTTTCAGATGCCTTTTCAGATAGTCCGGAACGATATCACACGCATGAACGTCGATGCGATCGTCAACGCCGCCAACAAGACTCTGCTCGGCGGAGGGGGCGTCGATGGTGCGATCCACAAAGCCGCGGGACCGAAGCTGCTCGAAGAGTGCAAAACACTCGGCGGCTGCGAGACGGGTGAAGCCAAGATCACCGGCGCCTACAAACTGCCGTGCAAACACGTGATCCACACGGTCGGTCCGCGTTGGAAGGGCGGAGGCAGGGGCGAGAAGGAGCTTCTGATATCCTGCTACCGTAATTCTCTTGAACTCGCGCTCTCCAACGGCTGCGAGTCTGTCGCCTTTCCGCTGATCTCTTCGGGCGCATACGGCTACCCCAAGGACAAAGCCATGAAGGTGGCGGTGGATACAATCGGCGATTTCCTCATGGACCATGACACCGACATGATGGTCTGGCTGGTGGTGTTCGGCAAAGAGAGCGTGGCCATCGGCCACAGACTCGACGCAGATATCCGGGAATATGTGGACGATCGTTTCACCGATGCGTGCGAACGGGCGGACCATGGCCGCAGAAGACGCATTTCCGAAGCCGATGAGGAATATATGCTGTCCAACCTGCCGAGTTTAAACCTCCACACCTTTGGTGCGTATGATACCGGAGCATCTGAAGACATATGGGCGGAGGAATCCTCTGTACCTGTAAGCGCTCCGCTGCCTTTCCCCGGGAAGCTCCCTATCGAGCTGGATGAAAGCTTTCAGCAGATGCTGCTGCGAAAAATAGACGAACGGGGCATATCCGACGCCGAGTGCTATAAGCGGGCCAATATAGACCGGAAACTTTTTTCCAAGATACGCTCCGATCCCGCGTACAAACCGAGCAAACCCACAGCCGTCGCCTTCGCGATCGCGCTGAAGCTCAGCCGACAGGAGACGGACGAGCTTCTGAAAAAGGCCGGCTTCGCCCTGTCCCGCAGCAATTATTTTGACGCCGTCGTTTCCTATTTCATAGACCGGAAAAACTACAACATCTTTGAGATCAACGAAGCCCTGTTCTATTTTGACCAGAAACTTCTGGGCGCGTAAATGTCGCTTCACGGGCGACCATATGCAGGACAAAACCTCCTATACTGTGATCATAAACAGTACAGGAGGTTTTTATTATGAAAAACAACATTACCGAACTCGTTTTTATTCTCGACCGCAGCGGCTCCATGAGCGGTCTCGAGGGAGACACCATCGGCGGATTCAATTCCATGATCGGAAAGCAGAAGACGGTCGAAGGCAAATGCTATGTCACCACCGTTCTTTTCGACAGCGATTATGAGAGGATCCACGACCGGGTCGATCTCAGCGAGATCCCGCCCCTTACGGAGAAAGAGTACTTTGTCCGAGGCTGCACCGCCCTGCTCGACGCCCTCGGGAGCACGATAAGCCACATCGCCAAGATCCATAAATACAGCAGACCTGAAGATGTGCCGGAGCACACCACCTTCGTCATCATGACGGACGGTATGGAGAACGCCAGCCGCCGTTTTGACAGCGACACCGTCAAGAAGATGATCGAGCACGAGAAGGAGAAATACGGCTGGGAATTCCTGTTCCTCGCGGCCAATATCGACGCCGTGGAAACCGCCGGCCGGATGGGGATCCGCGCAGACCGGGCCGTGAACTACCATGCGGACAGACGCGGCACCTCCGTGGTATACGATGCAGTCAGCGACACCATCCTCCACGCCAGAGTCTGCGGAGCGGTCCCTGCCGACTGGCGCAGAAAAATAGACGAAGACAACAATTCACGCTGAACCGTCGTCTTCGTCCCCGAAAAAACTCTTTCAGATCTGTATGTCCAGTCCGAACTCCTGCGGCAGGAAACGCGGGCAGGTGCTCTCGGAAATCGTGATCACGGAAGCCGCGAGGTGCGTGCCGATCTTTACGGATTCCTCCAGGGATTTTCCGTAGGTCAGCCCTATGGCGACGCCCGCACAGAACGCATCCCCCGCTCCGCTCGTATCGCGCACCTTGACCTTCTCCGGAGGATGGTAGCCGCATTCACCGTCAGCCGATACATATACGGCTCCCTTGCTTCCCATGGTCACCACCATGGACGGTATGCCCGCCTTTATGATCCGGTCCTGCAGTTCCGTCGTCAGATCCTCCGGAGACATTTCCGAAAAATCATCTACGAAGAGGATCCCGGCCTCCTGCAGATTGCAGACGAAACAGTCGATGGACTGCAGGAAATCCCTGCGCTGGGAGGCGATCACCATGTTCGAGACCACGCCGAAGACTTTCTTGCTGTATTTTTCGGCATAATGCAGGACCATCTTCACGATCTCCTTGTCCAGATCCACTTCCAACACGATGCTGTCGGCGTCCCGGAAGATCTCGTCACCCTTTTCGCTGATCATTTTTTCAAGGGCGGCGGTCTCCGGTCTTTTGGAGATGGAACCGGCCAGATCGCCGGTATTGTCGAAGACGACGAGCCAGATCCCCATGCAGTCCGGACCGACGGCGACATAGTCGGTGTTTACCTTGTGCTTTTTCAGCTTTTCAATCACCTCGGTCCCGTTCGCCGTATCATCCACCATGCTCACGAAAGTCGGCCGAAGTTCCACATTGGCGATGTCCTCCGCCACGTTCCGGCCAACTCCGCCGTGGACGATCTCCACGGTGCCCGCATTCCTGCCCGTGGGATTATACACATCAAACGGAAATCCTTTTATATCCACAAACACGGTTCCGACTACAGCAATACCCATTTTCGCGCCTCCTATGATCCGGATGCTTTTATACTTAAATAATAAACGAGTCCGCAGGATTTTTCAACTTGCTTATAGTGACAAAAAAAGCACACAGTCGGCTGACTGTGTGCTTTTGCTTATCCTGTTTACTCAGTGACAGGCATCACGGGAGTCCAGTAGTTCTGATCGTATATGTCGGTGAATCTGTACACCGCGTTGGCTCTGCCCGTGTCAGGCAGATACATATAGCTGATCTCGAGCTTGCCGTTGTATGTGATGCTGTTTCCGAATACGTAGCTGTCGAGATACTCGCCGTCGTAGCTGTAGTAGTCGCAGACAAAGTCGATCTTGTCGCCTTTCTTCAGTTCGATAAGGCCCTTCGAGACAGTCTCGGTTTCGCCTTTGTTATAAACTCTGCGGGCTCCGGCGACATAGCCGTCCGGATTGTCGTTGTCGAATATGAGCACGAGTTCGGCTCTGTCCCCGTTCAGGAGCACCGGCACTCTTCCTGTCGTGGTCCAGTTCTCTCCGTCGTCCACGGTGTCCTCATGGTAATATGCAACAACCCTGCCGTTGATCGCCGTCCATGTGCCGTCGTAATTTCCGGAAAGCGCTCCGTCCGCGGAGATCTCGAAACTGTTGTCCAGTCCGAGATCCACAAAGCCTTCTCCGTCATCATAGAACACGTTCAGCTCAAGATCGTGCACCAGCGCCCATTGATCGCCGCTGAGGGTGAGGCTGAGATTGCCGTTTCCGTCGTCGACCCAGACCAGCGCGTCATAGTCGAAGTGGTTCATCATGATGTAGTCCGTGGCTTCCTCGACGTTCAGGCTTCTGCCGATAAACCCGGAGCTGTCCTCTATTCCGTCTATTCCCCTGTAGCTGCCGGAAAGGAGCTGCGAGAGCAGACCGGTAAGCAGATCAGAGGATGAATAGTAATCGGAACTGGAGTATCCGGAACCGATGCCGCCGGAGTATGATGATCCGCTCGATCCGTATCCGTAGCCGGTGCCGGAACCATAGCCGTATCCGGAACCGGAACCGTATCCCGACCCGGAGCTCGAAGACCCGTAACTGCCGTAACTCGAGTAATCTCCGAAGAGCGAATACAGCGGGTTCGTGCTGCCGCCGGATGCCGCCTGGCCGCCTGTTTCAAGGCTGGCGAACTCCTGGCAGGCCTTCACGTAATCGTCGTCGAGGCCGAGACTGTTGTACAGAGATGTCGCTTTATTCACATAGGACATCTTCCTGTACGGGAAATAGATCGAAAGCCCGTAGGCGTCGGTCATGTTGCTGGAAGTCTGGTTGTATTTCACCGCACCGAGCATCGCCTCCACGAGCTCGTTCGCCTCGTCGGTCCCGATCCTGTTGGCAAAACTTACCAGGTCGATCTGGTCTATCTTGGTCGATGCCGCAAATTCTCTCGCTCCGCTGCGGGCATCGGATACGGTCTTGTAGTTGTTGTCCGATATCAGGCCGGAAATGGACGAAGCAAAGCCTTTGAGGCTGTCCGGAGCCGTCTTTTCAAGCTCCGCCAGATCGACCACGGAGAGCGTTGCCTTCTGACCGGCAGCGTATCTCGCGCTGTAATTGACGAAATCGTCGACTATCATCTTGCCTATCTCCAGCGTAGGCAGAGATGTGTTCTTGGAAATGCTGGTAATCCAGTTGGTGTAATACCAGCCGTAGCCCGGCTCTGTCTCCTCCGATGCGATCAGATAGTCCGCATAGTCCGCGCAGACGAGACCCGTTTCCACGGTGGCCATAAGGCAGGCGTCAAAGCCGATGAAATCGAAGTCCACCCCTCCGTTGCGGAGCGCAGTCTGGATCCCCGCAAGCGTCATCGAGGAACTCGACGAATACTTCTGGTCATAGCCATAACCGCTGATCGAGCCGCCGCCGTGATCCCAGAGGATGAGCATGTTGCGGTTGGCGGGATAATTCGTATCGCAGTATTTGATGAATGTGCCCAGTGTATCCGGGTTGGTCATGGATCCCGTGCCCATATTGTCCTCAAGCCTCTTGATGGATCCTGCTCCGACCTTATAGATCTGGTTGTAAGTATTGCTTATGCCGCTTGTCTGCCATCTTGAGCATCCGCCGGTGAAGACGATGATGTTGACATTATCCCCTATCGTCGCCTGCGCCATTTCTCTCAGGTCGGAAGACGCCATGCCGCTCTGTGACTCAAGATCGGTCCCGCACATATACACCATGACGGTAACGACATCTTTGCCGCTTCCTTTTATCTTGGTGAACTTTTTGCGGGCGCCCGACACCACGGAACTGTCGAGTTTTCCGGTGTTGCTTGAGAGGGACCAACCGGAGGAAACGCTGCTGTTGCTGTACCCGGAGTTTCCGAACAGGCTGCTGTAGCTGTATCCGGAGTTTCCGTATCCGTAGCCTGATCCGCTGCCGGTCGATGTTCCCGAGCCGGTCTGCCCGGATGAATAGCCATAGCCGCTGCCCGGTTTGTCGTTGGTCGGAAGGGTCTCAAGCGTTCCGGAACTGCTGACGGCCGGTGTCGCGGGCGAAGTGCTGTACGATCCCGACTGGCTGCTGTATGAGCCGGACGACGTGCCGGAATCCGAGAGCAGGCCGCCCCCGGAAGAACAGCTTCTGATCAGGAAGAACGCGACGATGATGATCACGATTATCATGATCGGGCTGATCTTTCTGCCCCTCGCTCCGGAAGATGCGGAACCCATCTGGATGTTCCCGCTCGAATCCCGCGTTCCCGGACGTTTGTCCGTTCCCTGCGGTCCGTGAGGTCCGTTCCCGGTGCCTCCGGACGGGCCCTGACCGGAAGCCTGGCTGCCGGATGCTGTTCCCGGACGTCCGCTGTAACCTTCCTGATTGCCTACGGGACCGGTTCCGAGGCCTTCGCCTTTTCTGCTGATATCCTCGCTCCGGCCTGTTATTTTTTTCTCTCTGCCTCTCGGAGTTTCTGCCATAAAACATCCCTCGCTTTTTGCATTGCAAAGATTTAAGGATTTAATGATTTATATTAACATTGCGCTGTTGAAAATTCAACGTTTATCTGTGAACGCTTCGTTAATCTGCGCTCCGGATAAACAGCTGTTCTGCTGGACATTTCTGCATAATCTGTTAGAATCGTTTCTGCGGGCAGGAGCACTGTCCGGTTCGGAAGGGAGATTCTATCTTGGAAAGGAAAAAGAGCTTCGTCACGGACTTCACCTCAGGGCCGATCGTCTCCTCCCTGATCGGATTTGCCACGCCTCTTTTCCTTGCAAGCCTGCTCCAGGCCGTTTACAACATGGTGGACATGATCATAGTCGGTCACGCGATGGGAAAAGTCGGTCTGTCCGCCGTTTCCGTAGGCGGGGATCTGATAACTCTCCTCACTTTTCTCGCCATGGGTTTTGCAAATGCCGGACAGGTGATCATATCCCAGTATCTCGGCGCCGGAAAGCGCGGCAGCATCAGCCGCTTTGTTGCTGCTCTGTTTTCTTTCCTGCTCTTTTTCGCTTTCGCGCTCGGACTGTTGTTCTTCCTTCTTCGCGGGCCTCTCCTCCGGATCATGAACACTCCTCCGGAGGCCTGGGAAGAAGCATATAACTATATGACCATCTGCCTTTACGGCCTCATGTTCATCTTCGGCTACAATGCCTCCAGTGCAGTGCTCCGGGGCCTCGGCGATTCCAGACATCCTTTCCTGTTCATAGGGATCGCCTCGATAACGAATGTCATACTCGACCTGTTGTTCGTCATGGGTTTCGGAATGGGCGCGGGGGGCGCCGCTCTCGCCACCGTGATAAGCCAGGCTTTCAGCTTCGTATGCTGCGCGGTGCTCGTCATCCGCCGCAGGGATCTGTTCGGTCTGTCCTTCAGCGCGTCCGACTTTGTAAATCCCGATCCGATCATGCTGGAACAGCTCATGAAACTCGGGATCCCCATGGCTCTCAAGTCCTTGTCCATCCAGCTCAGCAAGATCTTTGTTAATTCCTTCATCAATTCCTACGGGGTTGCAGTCTCCGCTTTTGCGGGCATAGCGAACAAGCTTACTGTGATCTCCAACACGCTCAGCAATGCCCTTAACACCTCCGGTTCCACGATGATCGGCCAGAACCTCGGCGCGAAAAACTACGAACGCGTCCCGAAGATCATACGTGCGGTACTGATCCTGTCCGTATCGATCGCCGCGGTCATGACTGCAGTGCTGGTGTGTTTCCCGAAGCAGCTGTTCAGCGTTTTCACCGCCGATCCTGAAGTGATATCCATCGGAATGACATATATCCCTATCGGAGTTCTCATGTTTTTCGGTGCCGCGCTGAGGACTCCGTCCAATGCTCTCATAAACGGCTCCGGCAATTACCGGGTCAACTTCCTCTGTGCCATTCTGGACGCGATCGTGATGCGTCTGGGACTTGCCATGCTGTTCGGCCTTGCCTTCGGCATGAGGCACATGGGCTTCTGGCTCGGCGACGCCCTTGCCGGCTACACGCCTTTTGTCATTTTCCTCTTCTTCTATTTCTCCGGGAGATGGAAAAAGAACATCGTGGAGGAACCGTAAACAATCTTTATACATGAACAGACCCGCCGGTGCTGTCGGCGGGTCTGCTGCATCTGTTGTTCTGTTTTCAGAAGGGCCTTTCTTCGCTCGAAAGATCCATCCAGTCGCATTCGGCCTGCGTAAGGCTGATATCCAGCGCATCCAGCGAGCTGATCAGCTCCGCATGATTGTTGGCGCCTATGATCGGGAACACGTCCATGGGAGTTGCCATCGTATAGGCCATGCAGATCTGCGGCACGGTGACGCCCTTGACCTTCGCCAGTTCCGCTGCGCGCTCCATGCGGGTGAAGTTGTCCGGATAGCAGTAGCCGATCCTCATGCCCTCGGGGACCTTGTCGGGGTCCGCGACGAACTTTTCGCGTGTCACAAAGCCGACGCAGAAGCCGCCGGACAGCGGTGAATAAGATGCTACCGGGATCTGCGTGTCGATGCAGTACTGTCTCTCCGCAGCATACTTCGGCCCGGAGATCGAGCCGCTGCCCTGGGTGAACGGATCGCCCACCATCTCGGCAAGGGAGAAATGCTCCTCGATGATGGAGAAGCCCTGCAGGCCGTTCGCCTCGGCATAGGCGTTGGCGGCTTTCACTCTCTCTATGGACCAGTTGGCGGCGCCGAAAGCCTTTACCATGCCCTCTTTTTTGAATCTGTTGAGCGTGTCCATGATCACTTCGACGGGGACTTCCGGATCATCTCTGTGCAGGTACAGCACATCCACATAGTCCGTATAGAACTTGGTAAGCGTATCGTACAGCTGGCTCTCCATATCGAAGGGATGGATCGTGGACCTCTGCAGGAAGGGTTCGAAATCAAAGTAGGAGGGATGGCCGCACTTTGACATGATGACAATGTCATCTCTCTTTATCCCGCTCTCTTTAAGCCACTTGCCGAGGGCGATCTCGGTGGAGCCGACATTCGGTGCGCCGTAGCTGTGTGCCGAGTCGATGGTGTTGATGCCGTTTTCGAAGGCATCGTTGAGGTGCTCGATCTGCTCGGGCTTTGCGGTCGGGGTGGTGATATAGGCGGTGCCCATGATATAGCGGCTGACCTTTTTTTCTACCCCTTTGATCTTTCCGTATCTGATCATTTGTTTACTCCTTTATTAATCATTTACTGCTGTTTTTTGTTGTTTCCGGAATGCCGCCGTAAGCAAGCATCCGCCCATGAACAGCAAGGCGGCTCCGGCATATACTGCCGGCACGAGCAGCCTGCTCTCGGGGTAGAGATCATGCAGCAGCCATCCGGATATTCCCACAAGGGCTCCGTAGATTACGGCCGGGATCAGGTTCTTCTTTGAGAAGACCTGTTTCAGCGGGATGTCCGGGAAGATCAGCTTGCATGCCGCGGCGGCGAGCGCAAGGAGGATCGCTGCGGTGAGTCCCCATCTCAGGACGATGTTCAGCAATGGTGGAAGCACCGCGTTGAATAGCGGCGTCAGCACGGTCATGATGGCCGTTCCTATGCACCACAGCGGCATCAGGATGATGATCCGCACCGCTTTCGGGAGCCGCAGGAGCAAGTCCCGCAGCCTGTCCTTCGGGGTCTTCTTCTCCTCTTCCTCCGTCGTCAGCTCATCGGATCCGTCGTCAACCGGAGCCCGGTCAATGGTCTCCACGATCGGAGGCGGTCCCGTGATCTCCTCGTCCTTGATGATCTCCGCGGGATCTTTGAACAGGCCCGACGTCATCAGTGCGGCGGCTGTAGTGATCGCAACGGCGGACCTTGCTGCGGTCTTTTTTATGTCTTTTTTCTTTTTTTCTTCCGTATGTTCCATCTTGCATGCTCCTGTCCGGCAGGCCGGTCATTCCGGCTTTAAGATGTTTCCATCTTCAACATGTTTGTTTATTACGCTGTCCGTATATTCGAAAAGCTTCTCCGAGCCAGCCCGTGTCCCGGAATGTCTTCCGTAGACCTGGGCATAGGTGTTTTTGTGCTCTCTCCAGTCGCTGCCGCCATTGCTGTTGTTCAGGATCAGCGGCTGAACATTGTCCATGGCCTTTGCAAATCGTGCCTCCGCGGAAAGCCCCTCCTCGAACTCGTCGAACAGGGCGGTCAGTTCACGCTTCTGGTCATCCGGAAGGATGGAGAATATCTTCTCCTTGGCGGCGTCCTCCCGCTCCTTCTTGTCTGCGTGGCTTGCCTCGTCGTAGGCATAGGTATCTCCCGCCTCGATCTCCACGATGTCGTGGATCAGGCACATGATCATCACCTTAGCGATATCCACCGGCTCATTGGCATATTCCTTGAGCAGATAGGCCATCACCGCCATGTGCCAGGCATGCTCGGCGTCGTTTTCTCTCCGGCCGTGGCTGCTCAGATGGGTCTGCCGTAGGATATTCTTTTCCTTGTCGATCGTCAGTGCAAATTCGAGCTGTTTTGCAAGTCTTTCGTCCATACCCTGTTCTCCGTTCAGAGGACCGAATACTCTCCCAGGAGCTCCGGCCGGTGCTTCATGCTGTCCGCCTCCGTGATCTCCCGGATCACCCGGCAGGGATTTCCCGCGGCAAAGCAGTTTGCGGGGATGTCCTTTGTCACCACGCTCCCTGCTCCGATCACGCAGCCGTCGCCGATGGTCACGCCCGGACACACGACCACGTTTGCCCCAAGCCAGACATCGTTGCCGATCGTTACCGGTTTCGCATAGCAGAGGTAGGTCGGTTTCCCGGATGCGTCCTTCATCCCCCTCCGCTCTTCCGCGAGCATCGGGTGGCCCGGGGTCACGATGGTGACGTTCGGTCCGAAGTTGCAGTTGTCACCTATATAGACCTCCGCATCGTCCTGATCGGTGAAGTTGAAGTTGATGAAGCCGTCTTTTCCTATATGCGTGTGCCTCCCATAGTGAAAGGTCACGGGCCCCTGAATGAAGGTCCCCTCGCCTATGTCTCCGACGATCTCCCGGATCAGCCTTTCCCTCTCCTCAGTCTGGTCCTCGTAGAGGGCGTTATAGTCCAGATTGAGCTTGTGGGTCTTCAGCTTCTGCGCAGCGAGCTCCTCGTCGAAGGGGCAGAACAGCATTCCTTTTCTTCTTTTTTCATCTTCCGTCATGTCATCCTCCGTCCCGGACGCTTTGTTTCCTGTTGTAATCAGAATTATCTTGATGTATTTTACCATGCTGTGCTACAATTGGCAACGGCTGTGAAAACGGCCCTTTTATTCTGTTTTTCAGGAGAATTCACGCATTGGAATCCATCACTCAGATCCTCGCCCGGGAACTGGACAAGAAGCCCGAGCACATTGAAAACGTAATCACTCTTCTTGATGAGGGCAACACCGTCCCCTTTATTGCCCGCTACCGCAAGGAACTCCACGGCGGCATGGACGACACCGCCCTGCGCACGCTGGTTGAACGTCTCGAATACCTTCGCTCTCTTCAGGAGCGCAGAGATACGATAAAAAGATCCATAGAAGAGCAGGGCAAGCTCACGGACGAGCTTTCCGCGGCCATAGACGAGGCCGCGACCCTTGCCGTCCTGGAGGATATCTACCGCCCCTATAAGCCCAAACGCCGCACCAGGGCCACGATCGCAAAGGAGAAAGGCCTTGAGCCTCTCGCTCTGCAGCTGTTTGCCCAGGAGAAGGGCGCTCCCTCTCCCGAGGAGCTCGCCGCGGGATTTATCGACAGCGAAAAGGGCGTATCTTCCGTTGAAGAGGCGCTTGCCGGTGCTTCGGACATCATCGCGGAAATGATCTCGGATGACGCGGAGATCCGCCGCATACTCCGCGATTTCATCAACGCTTCCGGCTCTGTCGTATCACAGGCCGCCTCGGAAGCCGATTCCGTCTACCGGCTGTATTATGACTTCAGCGAGAAGCTCTCCCGCGTTAAGGGACATCAGATCCTTGCCATGAACCGCGGTGAAAAGGAGGGCTTCCTCAAAGTCTCCGTCTCGGTGGATACGGAAGCCTGTCTTCATCTCGTACGCAGGAAGGTAACGGTTCCGGGCAGTTCCTCCATGGAATTCGTGCGCGCCGCCGCGGACGATGCCTTCGACCGGCTCATTTTCCCCTCCCTTGAGCGCGAGATCCGGAGTACCCTCACCGATACCGCCAGCGAAGGCGCTATCCACAATTTTGCTCTTAACCTCAAGCCTCTGCTCATGCAGCCTCCCGTTAAAGGCAAGGTGACGATGGGTCTCGACCCCGGATACAGGAACGGCTGCAAGGTAGCCGTAGTGGACGCCACCGGCAAGGTGCTCGACACTTCCGTGGTATATCCCACTTTCAGCGAAGCAAAGAAGCAGGAAGCCATCCGGAAGCTCGCCGCACTCATTCGGAAGCACGGTGTGCAGCATATCGCCATAGGAAACGGCACCGCCTCGCGGGAGACCGAGCAGATGACCGTCGAACTCCTGCACATGCTCAACGGCGGCCAGTCCTATGCCATCGTGAACGAGGCCGGCGCTTCCGTATACTCCGTATCGAAGCTTGCCGCGGACGAATTTCCCGACTTCGACGTCAACCTGCGTTCCGCGGTCTCCATAGCCCGCCGGCTACAGGATCCTCTTGCCGAGCTAGTAAAGATCGATCCCATGGCTATAGGGGTCGGTCAGTATCAGCACGACATGCCTCAGGCAAAACTCGAGGAGACGCTCAACGGCGTTGTCGAGGACTGCGTCAACTCGGTCGGCGTGGATATAAATACGGCCTCCCCGTCCCTTCTGCAGCGGGTCTCCGGTCTGACGAAGACCACTGCGAAGAATATCGTCAGCTACCGTGAGGAAAACGGCGCGTTCACCAGCCGGAAACAGATCTCCAAGGTCCCGAAGCTGGGTCCCAAGGCTTTTGAGCAATGCGCGGGCTTTCTGCGCATCCCCGAAAGCGCCCAGGTCCTGGACAACACCGCCGTCCACCCCGAAAGCTATGATGCGGCCGAAAAACTGCTCGCTCTGTGTCGATGCGATATGGACGAAGTACGGAACGGCACGCTGGGCGATCTGAGGAAAGTCGCCGAGACCATCGGCTGGGAAAAGGCGGCTGCAGCCTGCGCCGTCGGCGTGCCCACGCTGAAGGACATAGTCTCCGAGCTGATGAAGCCGGGGCGCGACCCGCGTGATGAGCTTCCCCCGGTGGTGCTGCGCACGGACGTGCTGGATATAAAGGATCTCAAGCCCGGCATGGTGCTCCGCGGCACGGTGCGGAATGTCATCGACTTCGGCGTATTCGTCGATATCGGCGTCCATCAGGACGGTCTGGTCCATATCTCCCGGATCTGCGACCGCTATATCCGCCATCCCAGCGAGGTGCTGTCCGTCGGTGACATCGTCACTGTGGCGGTCGTGGAGGTTGACGAGGCAAAACATAGGATCAGTCTTACCATGAAAGGCGTAAAGGAGCAGTAAATGTCACTTCCTCTTGTTGCAAACTATCATACCCACACATACCGCTGCGGACACGCCGCGGAGGCTCCCGAGCGGGAATATGTGGAAAGGGCCATCGCCGCCGGCATCCGGATCCTCGGCTTTTCGGACCATACCCCCTATCCCGGCACCGCCAATTTCCCCGGACGGCCAGACATACGGATGGACCTCTCCGAGCTGGACGGCTACTGCGAGACCGTTCTTGCCCTGCGGGACGAATACCGGGACGATATTGAGATCCATCTCGGTCTGGAGGCGGAGTATTATCCCGCACTCTTTGATGCTCTCCTGGAGCAGCTCCGGACAAGGCCCATCGAATACATGATCCTCGGCCAGCACTTTACCAACAACCAAAACGACGGGGTGCACTGCGGCTTCCCCGGCAGCGATGTGCTCTCCAAGTATACCGAGCAGCTCATCTGCGGCATCAAGACCGGCATGTTCACCTATATCGCCCACCCGGACATCGTCAATCACGAATGCGATCCGGACGAATACGAGCGGCATATGCGGAGGATCTGCCGGAAAGCCAACGAATACGGCCTGCCTCTTGAGATCAACATGCTGGGGCTCGGCACCGGAAGACCCTATCCTTACCGGCGGTTCTGGGAGATCGCCGCGTCCGAAGGCTGCACGGCAATCATCGGCTGCGACGCCCACAGCCCGGAAGACGTTTTTCATCAAGAGCTGATCGACTCAGCCCGCGCCCTCGCCTCGGAACTTGGCATAAAAGTCCTCGATACGCTTCCTCTGAAAGTTCCTTTTGCCTGAACCTTACAGAAAGAAAAAGACAGGAGATGCTTAACATGCATCTCCTGTCTTTTTTATGTCTTCTCAACGGAACTAACGCGGACCTTCCCGTCCTTCACGGTAAATCGTATCTCAAATCCGGCAAAGACGAATCCATATTCCCTGTCTCCCTGCTCCAAATACCGCGGTCTCGGATCCAGAGAGAGCAGTTTTCTCAGCGCGGCCCGTTTCTCTTCCGGGATCATCCTTTCCAGCCCTTCCGGCATGTCGACTTCCAGCCTCTCACCGGGATCCGGCGCAAAGCCGGCGCAGGCGTCCGCTTTGGCGTCGGCATAGGATATATACGGCTTGATATCGTAGATCGGCGTCCCGTCTACCATATCCGCTCCGGCGACGATCAGTTTCGGCATCCCACTGCCGCTGTCTTCGATCCGGAGCAGCCGCACGCAGGAGAGGCCGAGTCCGTTCGGCCGGAAAGGAGATCGTGTGGCAAATACGCCTTTCCGGACATTCCCTCCGAGCCGCGGAGGCCGGACCGTGGGCGACCAGCCTTCGTTCTCCGAGAAACCCCAGATGAGCCACAGATGGCTGAATTCCTCTATCCCGCGGATCGCCTCCCTGTCGGCATATCCTTTTTCGAATTCGATCGTCCCTTCGAGCTCCTCGACGATCCCCGCCTGTCTCGGCACGCCGAACTTTCCCGGAAAGTCGGTCCTAATGCGGGCGATCGGCTCTATCGTTTTCTCACTCATAAGGCGGCCAGTCTTTCTATCGCCGCCATGGAAACGGCGTTCACCAGCATATGCAGGAATATCGGCGTCCAGATCGTGTTCGTCCGCTCGTAACAGCGGCACAGGAGCCAGGAAACGGGCAGATACTGGATTATGAACAGCACATACAGCGGATTCTGCAGCAGATATGCCCAGATGTGATAGATCCCGAACGCGAGCATGCTCACGATATACGCAAGGATCCGGCTCTTTTTCCTGATCGCTCCGAAAATGCCCGCCCGGAACATCAGTTCCTCGACGATCGGCGCAAGAAAAATCCCGACCGCCTTGATGACCCCCGGACTCTCGGCCGCAAGCCCGCTCACGGCCTCGTTATTCGGGTTCATAACGATCTCCTCTCCGCTCAGCAGCAGCAAAAGCGCTGCGAAAAGGGCGTTGAAGGCGACCATAGCGAGATAGGACCCGGCAACCTGCAGAATGCAGTAAAATGGCCTGTCACACAGCGGGTCGAATTCTCTCCTCAGAAATCTTCCGAGGAAAGCCAGCATATAGACCGCGCCTGCAGCGTACAGTATGAGATTTGCTGCCGTTACATCCATTCTGCCGAAACGGCACAGCAAACCCAGCAGTTCCGGCAGGGCCACGATATGGACGGGGATCCATGCCAGTGCGGCGATCGTTTCCCCTTTTGTCAGTCTGCTGGTGAAATTCATCCCTTGGCTTTCCTCTGCAGTTCGAACAGCATGTTCATTGCCTCCAGAGGAGTGAGCGTGTTCAGATCGGTCTCCCGGAGCATCTTTCCTATTTCGTCCGTACCCACATCCGCGAAGCTGATCTGCATATCCTCCTCATGTTCTCCGGTGAAAACGGGCCCTGTCCCGCTGCTCTCGAGTTCCTTCAGATAAGCCTTTGCCTTGCTGATAATGCCCTCAGGAAGTCCCGCGAGTTTTGCGACCTCTATCCCGTAGCTGTCGTCTGCGGAACCGCGCACAATCTTCCGCAGGAACACCAGCTTGCCGCCCTGCTTTTTGGCGGTGATGTTATAGTTCCTCACGCCGCTTATTTCACCTTCGAGTGCGGACAGTTCGTGGTAATGGGTCGCGAACATCGTTTTCGCGCCAAGCCTGCGTTTGTCTGCGCAGTATTCGAGCACGGCCCGCGCGATCGCCATTCCGTCAAAAGTGCTGGTTCCCCGGCCGATCTCATCAAGGATCAGCAGTGAGGAGGACGTCGCGAAACGGAGGATATCCGCCATCTCCGTCATCTCCACCATAAAAGTGGACTGGCCGGAGGCAAGATCGTCCGAAGCGCCGATCCTTGTGAACACTCTGTCGACGATCCCTATGTTGGCGCTTTTTGCGGGAACGAAAGATCCGATCTGCGCCATGAGCACGATGAGCGCGGTCTGCCGCATGTAGGTGGATTTTCCCGCCATGTTCGGCCCCGTGATGATAGCCACGCGGTCGTCCGAGTCATTCAGATAGGTGCTGTTCGGCACGAAGAGAACGTCCTTCAGCGTCTGCTCCACTACGGGGTGCCGCCCCTCGATGATCTCTATGGTCCCCGTGGTGTCTACCTCGGGCATGGTATAGTTGTTTCTTGCAGCGACCTCGGCAAACGAGCAGAACACATCGAGCTTTGCCAGCGTATCGGCAGTGGCCTGTATCCTGTCCACCCTTTCGGCGACCCGGCAGCGGATCTCCGTAAAGAAACGGAATTCCATATCGTTAATGCGCTCTCTTGCCGTGAGAAGTGTGTTTTCGAGTTCCTTGAGTTCCTGTGTGATATATCTCTCATTCGATACAAGGGTCTGCCGGCGGATGTAATCATCGGGTATGCCGGCGTCTCCGGCGGAGCGGGGAACGTCTATGTAATAGCCGAACACCTTGTTGTATCCGACCTTCAGCTTCTTTATCCCTGTCCTGTTCCTCTCGCGAAGCTCGAGCTCAGCCACCATTTTCGCTCCGTTGTCGCGGATGTTCCGCAGATAGTCGAGTTCCTCGGAGTACCCTTCCCGGATAATGCCGCCCTCGCGCACGGAGAACGGAGGATCGTCGCATATGGCGGTATCGATCATCTCCCGGATGTCCTCGAGGGCGTCCATCTGTGCGATCTCGCAAAGCTCCGCACATCTGCTGTCTGCAAGCAGCTTCTTTATCTCGGGCAGCATTGCGGCGCAGTCGGCTATGGCGCGCAGGTCTCTGCCTCCCGCCGTGCCGTATACCGCTCTTCCCGCAAGTCTCTGCAGATCGCTGATTGGCTTGAGCGCGACTCTGAGTTCTCCGCGCCGGACACTGTCGAAGAAAAGCTCATTCACCGCAGCGTGACGGCGTCGGATCTCCACCGCTGACAGCAGCGGCCTCTCGATCCAGGCCCTCAGGAGCCTTCCGCCCATGGGGGTCCCGGTCTTATCCAGCACCCAGAGGAGCGTACCGCGCTTTTCTCTGCTGCGGAGCGATTCCGTCAGCTCGAGGTTTCGTCTTGTGGTCCAGTCCATCTCCATATATCTTCCGCGTGAGAGGATATCCAAGCGCCGGATGTGACTGATGTCGAATTTCTGCGTTTCTTCTATGTATGCCAGCAGTGCGCCGGCGGCACAGACCGCGGCGGAGCTGTCTCCGAGACCGCAGCTGTCTACGTCGGCATATCCGAACTGCGCGCACACCCGCGCGGCGCAGCTCATATAGTCAAAGCGTGCTTCCCCTTTTTCCGGCATGGCGGCGAGCTTCGTCGAAAGGAACTCGGATATGGCGGCATTCTGCTCCGCTCCGGCTGACAGCACAGCTTCTTTCGGGGCGAACCTGCCCAGCTCGTTGATGATGTGGCTGACCGGATCTTCCCTGAATGCACAGCAGCAGAACTCTCCCGTGGAGATGTCGCAGAAGGCGGCTCCTCCCGAACCCTCTTCCAGGCAGATCGCACAGATGTAGTTGCTGCGCGACTCCTCCAGCATGGAGCTCTCGGTCACGGTACCGGGCGTGATGATCCGGATAACGTCTCTTTTCACCAGCCCCTTGGCGAGCGCCGGATCCTCCGTCTGCTCGCATATGGCGACCTTGTAGCCTTTCGCAATGAGCTTGGCTATATAGCTTTCGGCAGCGTGATACGGCACTCCGCACATCGGGGTCCGCTCCTCGGGGTCTTCCACCCCGCGGTCTCTCGTGGTCAGTGCGAGATCGAGCTCCCGGGAGGCGATCTTGGCGTCGTCATTGAACATCTCGTAAAAATCGCCCAGCCGGAAAAAGAGCAGACAGTCTCTGTACTGCTCCTTTATCTCGTTATACTGCCTTTTCATCGGTGTGAGCTCAGCCATTTTCCAATTCACCATACAGCGCCCATGTGTTGCTCGCTGTTATCCTCACATTTATGAACTGTCCTATGAGGGACGTGTCGCCCTTGAGATGCACGAGTCTTCCCCCGTTTGTTCTGCTGGAGAGGTTATACCCCTCGCGGCCGGTCTCGCCGTCCACCAGCACCCGCACGGTCTTTCCCTCGTATTCCCTGTGTTTTTCTCCGGATATCCGGTTTGCCGTTTCCGTCAGCGCGTCGAAATGCGCCTGCTTTTCCTCGCGCGAGTAGGGATCGGGCATGTTTGCGGCCGGCGTTCCGACCCGTTTTGAATAGATGAACGTGAACATCGCATCGAAGCGGACTTTTTCGCACAGCCTCAGCGTGTCCCGGAACTCTTCGTCCGTCTCTCCCGGAAATCCCACGATAATGTCCGTGGTGACCACGAGGTCCGGCATATAGCTTCTCGCGAGCTCCAGCTTTTTTATATAGGTCGCGCTGTCGTAGTTCCGGTTCATGACCTTCAGGATCCTGTCATTTCCGGACTGTACCGGCAGATGCAGATGCCTGGCGCATTTCTCGCACTCTGCCATGGTTTTGAACAGTTTCTCCGTGGCGTCTTTGGGATGGCTCGTCATGAAGCGAATGAGAAAGTCTCCCGGAATGCCGTTTATCATCCGAAGCAGATCGGCAAAATCGACTCCGCGGTCCAGATCCTTCCCGTAGGAGTTTACGTTCTGGCCGAGCAGGGTGATGTCTTTGTAGCCCTCTGCCACCAGCCGCTCCGCCTCTCGGACAATGTCCTCCGGCTGTCTCGACCGTTCTCTTCCCCTTACATACGGGACGATGCAGTAGGAGCAAAAGTTGTTGCATCCGTACATGATTGACAGCCAGGCCTTGACCTTTCCGTCGCGTCTGAGCGGGATCCCTTCCGCCACCGCGCCGTCATCCTTTTCGGTCGCAAATATCCTTTTGTGCCGTTCGATGACCTCCAGCAGCAGTTCCGGAAAACGCCAGAGCTCATGCGGTCCGAATACCAGATCGACTATCGGGTAGCTCATCTTGATCTTTCGGGCCATATGCTCCTGCTGGACCATACAGCCGCAGACACAGATGATCTGCCCCGGTTTCGCTTTTTTCGTGTGGTTGAGCGCACCGACGTTCCCGAGCACGCGCATCTCGGCATGCTCCCTCACCGCGCAGGTGTTCACCACTATGATATCCGCAGCAAATTCGTCCTGTGTGAAGCCGAAGCCCATCTCGGCAAGGTAGCCTCTTATCTTCTCGCTGTCCGCTTCGTTCTGCTGGCAGCCGTATGTGTCGACCATGGCCAGAAGGCTCTTCTCGTCGATTTGGAGCTTTTCCCGGATCGTTCCGCACAGCCCAATCTGCCTGTATATTTCAGAATTATCTATCGTTTTCGTGCTTTTCGCCATCGTAAGAGTTCCTTTGTTGTCGATTAAAATATATTAGCATAAAAGAAGTGGAAGTTTCAACTCGATTCATGTATAATTGTCAGTCGCAGGAATACTTCCGGAGGGCTTTTCTATGTCCGTAATAAACATACTGTCCCCGCATGTCGCAGATCTGATCGCCGCCGGTGAGGTGGTGGAACGTCCGGCCTCCGTAGTCAAGGAGCTCGTTGAAAACTCTTTCGACGCCGGCGCGAAGAACATCAGCATTGAGATCCGCAACGGCGGCTCCACTTATATCCGTGTCACGGATGACGGCTGCGGCATCTCCCCCGAGGACGCAGGCATCGCTTTCATGCGCCACGCCACCAGCAAGCTTTCGGATGAGCACGGTCTCGAATGCATCTCCACGATGGGCTTCCGCGGCGAGGCTCTCGCGGCCATCTCCGCGGTCTCCAGAATAGAAATGCGCACCCGTCTCACCGGAGCCGGAGAGGGCACCGTGATCAGGCTCACCGCCGGAGAGATCGATGAGATGGATGCCGTCGGCTGTCCCGAGGGCACCACGACCATCGTGCGCGATCTTTTCTATAACACCCCCGCACGCCGCAAATTCCTCAAATCCGACAGGAGCGAGGCATCCGCCTGTCATGCGGCGGCGATCCGCTGCGCGCTTGCCCACCCCGACGTCTCGATCCGATTCATACGCGACGGAGAAGAGCAGTTCTTCTCTCCGGGCGATACACGCATCAGCTCCTGCATCTATACGGTCCTCGGCCGTGAGACGGCCCGGGACATGCTTGAGTGCGCCGGAGAGGACTCCGGACTCACGCTCAGGGGCTATGTCTCCTCACCCTCGGCCTGCCGCGGGAACAGAGGCGGGCAGTTCTTCTTCTGCAACGGCCGGTTCATCCGCTCCGTCCTGATGCAGACTGCCCTGGAGCAGGCTTACAAGAATTCCATGCTCACCGGCAGATACCCGGGCTGCGTCCTGTATCTCAGCATCCCCTTCGGCAGCGTGGACGTAAATGTCCATCCTGCGAAGATCGAGGTGAAATTCAGCGAGGAAAAGCGCGTCTTCGATCTCGTGTACTATTCGGTCCTCGCAGCGCTCGAAAAGGAAAAGCACAGCGCGGATATTTCGCTTTCCCCCTCCACCGAGGCGGCGCTCGGGAAAAATGAAGGTTTTTATCAGAGCATCTCCGCCCAGGAATACAAGGCTCTTCAGCATAAAGAACGCTCAGCTGAAAAGGTTTCCGGAGCAGCCGATACGGCTTTTTCCGCTCCGCGTGACAGCTACCAGACCAGCCTCGATCTGGGTTCCGCTTTTTCATCCGGAGGCGGCAGAAGCACAGGTCTTTCCTCCGGCATGCCTGCCTTAGGCCTTTCAAAACCCGAAAAGCCCCGCCATGAGGGCGTTCCGGCTGAAAAACACGCTGTGCCTGTTGAAAAGCCTGTTCAAAATGTTGAGAAAAAAGCCCTGCCCTACCACAATATAGTGGGTGAGCTCTTCAAAAAATACATTGTCGTGGAACTGGAAGAGGACGTGCTGCTCATAGACAAGCATGCCGCCCACGAGAGAATGATATTCGACCGTCTCAAGGCAAATGCCGCAGAAATAACGGTCCAGACTCTGCTTGAGCCGGTCCCGCTGCGTCTCAGCGGAGAGGATTCCGAACTTCTTCTGGCAAACTCCTCTCTCCTCAGTTCCCTCGGGTTTGAGATCGAGATCCTGGATGACTGCAACTTTGTCGTACGCGGTCTCCCTGCCGATATGGCCCCTTCGGATGTGATCCCCTCCATAGAGGAGATCTGCGAAAAGCTCCGGTCCGGCAAAGCCCCCTCTCCCGAGGAAGCCAGGGATGAAGTGCTGCACACAGTCGCCTGCAAGGCGGCCATAAAGGCCGGCTGGGACACCTCAGAAGCAGAGCTTGAACGTGTCACGGAGGCAGTCCTTTCCGGCAGCGTGCTCTACTGTCCGCACGGCAGACCCGTGTCATACCGCGTCTCCGGACGCGATCTGGATAAGCGCTTCCGGCGCATCGTCTGACCATGGCGGGGAAAGTCTTTGTTATCGCGGGCCCGACCGCCTCGGGAAAGACGGCTCTCTCCATCTCTCTTGCGGAACACATCGGCGGTGAGATCGTCTCGGCGGACTCCATGCAGATCTACCGCGGCATGGACATCGGCACCGCCAAGGCAACAGCCGAAGAGCGTGCCGCAGTGCCCCATCATATGCTGGATGTCGCCGATCCCGGCGAGGACTGGTCCGTTGCAAAATATGTAGCGGCCGCCTCGGCCTGTTGCGATGATATACTCTCCCGGTCCCGCGTTCCCGTGATAACAGGCGGTACCGGGCTGTACATCGATTCTCTCCTTTCCGGGAGGAGCTTCGCCGAAAGCGAGGCCCCGGAGCTGCGGGCAGTTCTTTACGGGGATTATGACCGCCTCGGCGGCGAAGCGATGCATGCGAGACTGCGCGAGATCGATCCTGTCCGTGCGGAGAAGCTTGCGCCGACAGACAGACGCCGTATCGTCCGGGCTCTTGAGATCCATGCGCTTACGGGCATGACCATGACCGAGCATGACGAGCTCACGCGTGCTGCGCCGCCGCGGTATGAGGCGGTAAGGCTCGTTCTCGGCTTTGAAGACCGCGCTGTTCTCTATGAAAGGATCGACCGCCGGGTCGACGGAATGATGGCCGCCGGGCTCATCGATGAGGTCCGCGCCCTGCTTTTGTGCGGGATCGATCCAAAATGTACTGCGATGCAGGCGATAGGCTACAAGGAATCCGCTCAGTATCTCAACGGAGACCTCTCCCGTGAGGAAGCGGTCGCGCAGATAAAGCAGGCGAGCCGGCGCTACGCCAAGCGGCAGCTGACATGGTTCCGGCGCTGGCCGGACGCCGTACGGCTTGATCGGGGTCCCTCCGTCGATGCCGCGGCCGATATGGAATCGTTGAAAAGGAAAGGCATTATCTGATGAGTGAAATATCTGAAAACACCGCCTCGGTACTGGCCCGCGTTACTGCAGCGGCACTTGCGGCGGGCAGGGATCCTGCAGGGATAACCGTTGTCGCGGCCTCAAAAATGAACGATGCCGGACGCGTGCGCGAGGCTTTTGCCTCCGGCATAGGCGTCTTCGGTGAAAACCGCGTCCAGGAGATGCTCGAGAAGAACAGGCTCGGCGCTTATGACGGCGCAAGGCTCCATTTTATCGGCAGGCTCCAGCGCAACAAGGTCCGGCAGGTGGTCGGGACTGCAGAGCTGATCCACAGCGCCGAATCTCTCCCGCTCATAGCCGAGATCGACCGCTGTGCAGGAAAAGCCTCGCTGATACAGGACATCCTTCTGGAGGTCAATATAGCCGGTGAGGAGTCAAAAGGGGGCTTCGATCCGGGAGATGTTTCCTCTGTTCTTGATGCCGTCTCCGCCTTCGGAAATGTCCGTGTGAGAGGCCTTATGGCCATCCCTCCGATCTGTTCCGACCCGTTGGACAATGTGCCCTTTTTTGAGTCAATGACTAAGCTTTTTGTTGACAACAGCATAAAAAAATACGATAATGTCTCTATGGATTTTCTGTCCATGGGCATGAGCGGAGATTTTGAAGCAGCCATAGCCTGCGGCGCGAACATGGTCAGGATTGGTTCGGCTATCTTCGGGCCGCGAAATTACAATTGATTCGGAGGACAATGTAATTATGGGCTTTCTGGATGAACTGAAAAAGCTTACTCAGCCTTATGACGATGACGACGATTTCTTTGAGGAATCGGAAAAGCCTGCCAAAACAGTAACGGTCAAACCCCGCCCCTCTTCCCCCTCTGCCGCCAGTGCCGGCATGGAGTTTGAGAGCGCTTTCGGAGCTCAGTCCTCCGCCGCTGTTCCGGCATCCGAAGCAACCGAAGACGAGGACGAAGATGAGGAGATGTCCGGCGGTCTTTTCGGCAATCTCGGAAAGAGAATGAAGAAAGAGAACCGCGCCGTCCGGGAACGCACCGTCAACTTCGGCGGCAAAGAATCCCAGGTGATCCTCTTCAATCCCAAGAGCTTCGACGAAGCCGGCGAACTCGTCGGCCATCTGATGCGCAACCGTTCTCTGGTAATGACACTTGAGGGGCTCCCCACGGAGACCGCGCGCAGGCTTTTGGATTTTATGTCCGGCATCGTGTTTGCCCTGCACGGGAAGATAACCCCGGTGTCTGCAAAAACGTACTTCATCTCCCCGGAGAATGTCGATCTCCTGGGTGCTGATTCCGCGGCCGGAGCGTCGGCCGGCGGTACTTTTGAATAATATACCGCTCCAGTATTTTTGAAAGGTGGAAAAGTTATGATTACAGCTCAGGATATCCGTGAAAAGACCTTCAACAAGGCAAGACTCAGCGGCTATGATATGTCCGAGGTAGATGATTTTCTTGAAGAGCTCGCCGAGGATATCACTGCCGCCCAGAAGGAAAATGCCGTTCTCAAGAGCAAGATGAAGGTCCTTGTCGATAAGATCGAGGAGTACCGCTCCAATGAAGAGGCTCTGAACATGGCTGTTCTCTCTGCGCAGAAGCTCGCCATGCAGATCGAGAATGACGCTCGCGAGCGTTCCGCCAAGATACTGAGCGATGCTGATGCTCAGGTCAAGTCCCGTCTCGGAACGATCCCCGAGCAGATCGAGGCTCAGGAAAAGAAGCTTGCTGCTGCCCGTGAGACGTCCGCATCATTCTTTGCCGAGATGCGCGAGCTTTTCACCTCACAGCTCACCAAGCTGGATGATATTGAAAAGGGCATAATACGTCAGCCGGAAGCGGCTAAAACCGCTGCATCCCCCACGCAGGATGTGGATGATGCCATACGCGCCATCGAAGAAAACGTCTCCAAGATCAAGCCTGAGCCCGAACTCAGGTTCGATCTGTCCGATACTTTCGATGATACCAGACCGGCACCCCGTTCCGGAAAAGACCTTGGCAGCACTCAGCCCTTTTCCCTCTGATATGCTGACTGGCTGTTCTGATCGATAAATAGTCGACGGGGCGGCGCGATTTGCGCCCGCCCCGTCTCCGTCGTTTTTATAAATCATTTTAGGAGTAACTTATGTCACAGGATTTCAACAATACTCTCAATCTCCCGAAAACCGACTTTCCCATGCGTGCCGGGCTTCCCAAGCGTGAACCCGAGATGCTTGCCCATTGGGAGAGCATCGATCTGTATAATGAGATGCTCAAAAAGAACGAAGGTCACGAGCTTTTCTCCCTTCACGACGGGCCTCCCTTCTCCAACGGAGCCATTCATATGGGCCACGCCCTCAATAAGGCCCTTAAGGACTTTATCGTCCGCTCCTATGCCATGCGCGGGTATTACACGCCGTACATTCCCGGCTGGGACAATCACGGCATGCCCATCGAGAGCGCGATCATCAAGGAGCAGAAGCTCAACCACAAGGAAATGAGTGTTGCTGATTTCCGTTCCGCCTGCCACGACTATGCAGCCCACTATGTCGATGTCCAGCGCGAGGGATTCAAACGCCTCGGCGTTGTCGGTGACTGGGACCATCCCTATCTCACGATGAACAAAGGCTTCGAGGCGGACGAGATCCGGATTTTCGGCAGGATGTACCGCAACGGCCATATCTACAAAGGCTTCAAGCCGGTATACTGGTGTCCCAAGGATGAGACCGCCCTTGCCGAGGCGGAGATCGAGTATCAGGATGACCCCTGCACCACGGTGTATGTCAAGTTCCCGATCAACGACGATCTCGGCAAGCTGTCCCATCTCGAGCTCGACAAGCTCAGCTTCCTTATCTGGACCACCACGATCTGGACGCTTCCCGGCAACCTGGCGATCGCTCTTCATCCCGACGAGCTCTACGCCATCGTCAAGGCGCCCAACGGGGAAAGCTATATCATGGCTGAGCCTCTTGTGGATAAAGTCATGCGCATAGGAGGCTTCGACAGCTGGGAGATCTTGGAATCACATCCGGGCAGCTTCTTCGAGAACATGCTCGCCTCTCATCCCTTCCTTGACAAAACATCCCGTCTGCTTCTGGCCGACTATGTCACTATGGATTCCGGTACCGGCTGCGTGCATACCGCTCCCGGCTTCGGTGCGGAGGACTTCGTCACCTGCCAGAAATACGGCATGGAGATGGTCGTTCCCGTGGATGACCGCGGCCGCCACACCGAGTACGCCGGCAAGTACGCCGGTCTCGGCACCGAGGAGTCCAACCCCGTGATCCTTGCGGATATGAAGGCAAGCGGAGCCCTTTTCGCCTCGGAGGAGATCCTCCACAGCTATCCGCACTGCTGGCGCTGCAAGAACCCCATCATCTTCCGCGCGACCCCGCAGTGGTTCTGCTCCGTCGACTCCTTCAAAGAAGAAGCCATCAAGGCCTGCGAGCCGGTCCGCTGGCTCCCCGTCTGGGGTCAGGACCGCATAGGCGCCATGATCCGTGAGCGTGCCGACTGGTGCATCTCCCGTCAGCGCCGCTGGGGTCTCCCGATCCCCGTGTTCTACTGCGATGACTGTCATAAGCCCGTATGCACCGATGAATCCATTGAATCCGTTGCTTCCGTTTTTGAAGATAAAGGCAGCAATGCCTGGTTCGATCTGGACGCCGCAGAACTCCTTCCCGAGGGCTTCGTCTGTCCGCACTGCGGAGGCAGGCACTTCACCAAGGAGACCGATACGCTCGACGGCTGGTTCGATTCCGGCTCCACCCATTACGCCGCCATGAAGCGCGATCAGGGCTTCTGGCCGGCCAACATGTACATCGAAGGCGGAGATCAGTACCGCGGCTGGTTCCAGTCCTCTCTGCTCGTGGCCGTCGGTGCGCTCGGCATGGGCGCTCCGTATAAGGAGTGCCTCACTCACGGCTGGACCGTCGACGGTGAAGGACATGCAATGCATAAGTCCCTCGGCAACGGCATAGATCCCGCGGACATGGTCAAGGAATTCGGTGCAGATCTTGTCAGGCTCTGGGCCGGTTCCTCTGATTTCCACGTCGATGTCCGCTGCTCAAGAGAGATCTTCAAGCAACTGTCTCAGACCTATCTGAAATTCCGCAACACCGCCCGTTACTGTCTGGGCAACCTCAATGGCTTCAATGCCGATGATCTTGTTGCCCCCGAGGACATGCTCGAGCTCGACCGATGGGCTCTCACAAAGCTCAACGCGCTTATCGCGAAGGTCGCCGCGGCGTACGACGATTATGAGTTCCATGTGGTATCCCACGCCATCAACGATTTCTGCGTTGTGGAGCTTTCCAGCTTCTATCTGGACATCATAAAGGATCGGCTTTACTGCGAGGAAAAGGATGGTCTCAAGCGCCGCAGCGCCCAGACCGCGCTCTTCCTCATACTCGACAGCATGACCAGGATGTTCGCCCCCATCCTCGCTTTCACCTGCGATGAGATCTGGCTTTCCATGCCGCACCGCAGCAGCGACGATGCCCGCAATGTCCTGCTCAACGTGATGAACGCTCCCTTCACCGCCTATGCTCTCTCCGAAGAGACCATGGCAAAGTGGGACAGGCTCGTCTCTCTTCGTGATGATGTGAACGGCGTTCTCGAGACCGCCCGTGCCGACAAGCGCATAGGCAAGCCTCTGGATGCCGCGGTGGTGCTCTCCTCTTCCGATACCGCATCGGAAGAACTTCTCAGCGAGGTCTCCTCCATGGATCTTTCCGAGCTGTTCATCGTCTCCAAATGCCTCATCGGCGGAGAGGTTCCCGTCGGTGCGGTCGAAGGCAGAGGTGTGCGCAACGGAGGCATTTCCATCTCCGCTTTCGAGGCGCCCGGCACAAAGTGCCCGAGGTGCTGGATCCATACGGAGCAGGCCGATCCCGAGACCGGGCTCTGCCCGCGCTGCTCCGCTGTCGTCAAAACTCTGGCGTAATTGTCTTTTCTTAAACCGGCAGTTTTTGCCGGAGTGAAGGAGGATGTTTAAATGCTATATGCTATTTTCGGTGTTCTCGTCATCATCCTGGATCAGTGGGTCAAATACTGGACTGCCGGAAACCTTGTCTACGGCGGAGAGGCAAGACCTCTTATCCCCGGGATCGTCAACCTGCTGAACGTCCATAACGACGGAGCCGCTTTCAGCTTTCTCAGCGGAGCGAATGCGGGAAAGATCTTCGTCATTCTTGCCGTCGTCTTCACCATTCTGGTGATCATCGGTCTCGCGACCAACTTCATCTCGGGAAAACTCGCCCGCTGGTGCGCCGTGTTCGTCGCTGCAGGCGGAATAGGCAATGCGATCGACAGGGCTCTCTACGGCTATGTCCAGGATATGTTCCAGTTCGATTTTGCCAAGTCCTTCCCGGTCTTCAATGTGGCCGATATCTTTATCTGTGTCTTCTGCATCCTGTTTATCATCTGCATAATCTTCGGCGGCCGTAAGGAAAAAGGCGAGGAGGCCTATGACGAAGAGTATGACGAGGAAGAGGATGCTGTGCGTTCAAAGCGCGGCCGCAAGGCAAAGAAAGCCGCGGAAGAGGAGTTTGAGGAGGAACCCGCTCCTCGCAAAGCCTCCCGGCGCAAGGCTGCCGCTGAGGAATACGAGGAAGAGGAGCCTGCTCCCCGGAAGACGGCAAAACAGAAAGCCGCTGAAGAGGAATACGAAGAGGAAGTTCCTGCCCGCCGTCAGCGTCCTGCTGCGAAGACCGAACCCGAGCCTGTCTATGAGGATGAAGCCTCACCCAAGTCCCGGAACAAGTCCAATGCCACTCCCAGGACAACGCGCAAAGAGCGCCAGAGCAAATATGACGATCAGTTCGAGCAGTACAAGGCCAACCGCGACGCACGGCAGCGCAACGCTGAGTATTCCGGCGTAAGTTCTTCGGCGCCCGCCTTTGCCGCCTCGATCCCCGCGTATGACTCCTCCGATCCCTTTGCAGAATGGGAAAAAGCCAATGCGGAGATCTCTGCCCGGAAAGCCGCCGAAGCAGACTCGGCAGTTAAAAGTGCTGTTTCCGCTGCTCCTGCCGAACCGCGCAGAGCAGCTTCCGCAAGAGAGTCCGTCCCTGCTTCCGCTCCTGCATCTGCCCCGGCACGCAGAGAGCCTGCCCCCGCACCGAAACCGACTCCGGCTCCCGCTGCAAAAGCAGAACCTGCACCTGCGGCCCCCGCTGCACCCAGGAAAAGCTCTGACGAGGAGTTTTCGCTTGACGATATCCTTGCGGAATTCAAATAATGGATGAATACATAACAGTTTATGCTTCGGAGAGCGGCGAGCGGATCGACGCTCTCCTTGCGCATTCCGTGGAGGGTCTTTCACGGAGTGCCGCTCAGCGGCTGATCGAATCGGCCTCGGTGCTCCTCGACGGCGTACCGGTCCGGAAAAACTACCGCTGCAAAGGCGACGAGTGCTTCGATGTATATATCCCGGAACCGGATGCTGCCGAACCGCTTCCTCAGGAGATCCCCCTCGATGTGGTCTATGAGGATGATGACGTCATCGTTGTGAATAAAGCTCGCGGCATGGTGGTCCATCCCGCTCCGGGTCACCCCGACGGGACGCTCGTAAACGCCCTGATGTACCGCTGCGGGGACTCTCTGTCCGGCATAGGCGGAGAAAAACGCCCGGGCATCGTTCACCGGATCGATAAGGACACCTCCGGACTCATCATTGCCGCAAAGAACGACTTTTCGCATCTTGCTCTATCGGCGCAACTTTCCGGACACAGCCTTTACCGCGAGTATCTCGCCGTGATACGGGGCGGCATGCGGGAAGATTCCGGAACGGTAGACGCACCGATTGGCAGACACCGCACCGACCGGAAACGCATGGCCGTTACGCAGACCAACTCGAGGCCGGCCGTAACACACTGGAGCGTTGTGGAAAGATACCGCGGCTACACTTTGATAAAATGCGTCCTCGAGACCGGCAGGACCCACCAGATCCGCGTGCATATGGCCTATATCGGCCATCCTCTCCTCGGAGACGGTCTCTACGGCGCCCCCTGTCCGGACAAAGGCCTTGAAGGGCAGTGCCTCCACGCTTCCGCCCTTCATTTCAAACACCCGCGCAGCGACGAAGACATCGTTCTGAACGCGCCGCTTCCCGAATACTTCCAAACCGTCTTGAGCAAACTGGGAAATCCCGTTGAATAACAGAAAGGAAGAAAAATGAAAAAGCTCGGTAAATATGTCATTCCCGTCCTGGCACTCATCCTGCTGATCGCAGCGGTCGTTCTTGTGGTCCGGCTCGTTTCCAGAATCGTCGGCGGGGCGCTGAACACCGTTCTCGGGATCGTGGTGATCGTTGCACTGGTGCTCATCGTGCTCTGGATGTTCTCCTACGCAAAAAAGAAAAAATAACAGAAAAGGGATCGGCAAAGGCCGGTCCCTTTTCTGTTTTCCCGATTTTATCCCTACGCAAGATCGGCAAGGATATAATCGATCTTATCCTCATAGCTCTTTGCCGAAAGCCCTGTTTCACGGATCTCGATCCCTTCCGCCAACTTTTCAAGCACGGAGAAATCCGCCAGATCGTCTGTACAGCTGATCTGCAGGAGCCAGTACTTTTCCGGATGGAACAGAAACAGATGCTTATGGGCGCGCCCATCTGGATAGGACATCCGCACCTCAACAAGCTGATACTCTCCGAAAGTGCCTTCCTTAACCGCCTCCGCTTTCGTATCTTCCGGGGCAAAGGCGCCGAGGATCACTTCCTTTCCGTGCAGCCTGTATCCCCCGTAAAGATCGATCCTCAGAAGTTCTCCCCCCGGTCCTCTGTAAAGATAATTCGTATACCAGCTTTTTGCCGTTTCTGTGTCCATGTCCGCTTCCCTCAGCCGGTCCTCCGGGACCTGCTCCGGATTGATCTGCACCTGATCCGGGCTCAGCAGCTTCATCTCCCAGGGAAGACCGAAATACTGCGCTTTATCCAGCATTTCATAGAAGCTTTCCTTCCGCCAGCCGCTCTCCTCTCCCGGCAGACCGGCCGCCCGCATGACCGGGAAAAGCCCGTCTGCCGGCACGTCGAAGCTTAGGGCAAGCTTGGTCTTTGCGAAATCGACATGGAGCAGTTCCGTCGAAGCCCCCGAATCTGTGCCGGAAAGCAGGTGATACTCCGTTGTGCCCTTCTCCGGAACTCTTGCGTGTATGCTGCCGCGGTAAATGGCGTACGCCGTGGCCCCCAGTGCAAAAATCAGCGCCGCCGCCAGAGCGATGGTAAGAATCCGGTTTGTTTTGAAGTGTTTTGCCTTTTGTTTATGGAAAAGCATATTTCCCGCCATGATTACATCCTCCTCATGAATGCCGTTCATAGCGCGAAGAAGTGCAAGCGAGTCTAACATAATCCTTCCTCCTGCAGATATCTGCGCAGTTTTCCGCGGGTCCGGAACAGGCTGCTCTTAATCTTCCCTTTGCTGAATCCCGTCTTCTCCGCTATCTCATCGATGCTCGCGACATACCAGTATCGCAAAACAAAGAGCATTCTTTCCGCCTCCGGCAGCCTCGAAACGAAGCCGCCGATCGCTTTTTCCAGTTCCCTTTCGACCAGGACCTTTTCCGGATCCGTTCCTCCCGGAATGCAGTCTTCCAGTTCATCCAGTGCAAGGACCGCTTCTCCTCCGCCGCGCTTGAGCCTGTTTTTCGCCTTTATACGATTGATGGCGATGTTTCTGGTGATACAGCCGAGAAATGCCGATAACACGGCCGGACGCTGATCGGGCATCCGGTTCCATGCGCGCAGCCATGTGTCGTTGACGCACTCCTCCGCGTCTTCATGCCTTCCGCAGATATTATAGGCAATGCTGCGGCAGTATCTCCCGTATTTCTGTTCTGTTTCCGATATGGCCAGATCGGAACGCTGCCAGTACAGTTCAACAATCTCCCTGTCTTCCATACTGAACCTCCCTATGTTCAAGAGCTCTCACCCTTATAGACAGCAAACGGCGAAAAAGGTTTCCCGGCGGGAATAAAAAAGCGTCTGCAGCAAAAAATTTTTGCTGCAGACGCTTTCTCAACAGATTCTGTCAGTCCGGAATCTCGATATAAAGAGAATACTCATTGTCCTCTGACAGACCGCAGGTGTAACTCAGTCCGTGAAGATCGGATACTTCTCCGTCCGCATATTTATTGCTGAAGATCGGCTCGCTGTAGACATCTATATCCGTGACCGCAGGATCAACGGCCATGCATGCTGCTTCACCGAGCCATGTAAGCAGGTAGTATGCCGCCTCAAGCCCGACTTCCTCCTGTTCAGGCACAAATATCGCCACGCAGTTTATCCTGCCGTCTTCATTCGTTCCCTCGATCGCTTTTCCGTTTACATCATAGAAGATGCCCCACGCAAGCCAGTAATCATATCGGTTATAAACATCAAAATTGACGCTTCCGTAACTGTTGATCGAGTATTTAAAAGTAAGGGGCAGTTCTCCGCCGTCCAGATCATCGTAGCATTTCTGAAACCGTTCAACGAATTCCTTCGCCGTGAAAAGGAACTCATCTCCATCGATAAAGGATTCGATATCCTCTGTCTTATCGTCGAGTTCTCTTCCGCAGTCGTCACAGACAAGGACCATTTCTCTTTTTGCCTTGAGGATGTTTACGCTCTCTTCCATCCACTCCGTGTTGAGATGACCGGTCGGCTCCCCCTCTGTTTTCCCGCATTTGATGCATGTCCTGGGCGTCGTGCAGGTGGCCTCTGTCCACTCATGCTTCAAACAGCATCCGGTCAGGGAAAGGACCATGATCAGAGCAATCAGTATTGCAAGTACTTTTTTCATCTTTTCCGCTCCTGTCGGCAGTTTTGCATCTTTTCAGATGTTATTCCGTAAAAATAATACCATATGAACAGGGTCCAGGCAAGAACAGGGCATAAAAAAGCAGAGCCGCTCATTCGAGCGGCTCTGTGTTGGCATTGACCTATTTTCCCGGTCCGTCTCCAGACAAGTATCGTCGGCACTGGTGAGCTTAACTTCTGTGTTCGGAATGGGAACAGGTGGACCCTCACCGTTAAAAACACCAACTGCAGGGGATGTACCCTGAAAACTGAATAGAGGGGAGTGCAAGGGGATATACCTGCATGAATATAGTAGGTCAAGCCCTCGGGTTATTAGTATCGGTAGGCTGAACACATTGCTGTGCGTACACCGCCGACCTATCAACGAAGTAGTCTACTTCGACCCTTACTCCAATGGATGGGAGATCTTATCTCAGGGAGAGTTTCACGCTTAGATGCCTTCAGCGTTTATCTCGTCCAGACGTAGCTACCCGGCTGTG
>JAFRER010000001.1 GCA_017434755.1 Oscillospiraceae bacterium
AGCAAACGGCCAGCTGACGATGACGAAAGCGAGCGCAGCGATCACGATCACGGCTGCATCCGGCAGCAAGACCTACGACGGCAGCGCTCTGACCGACAGCACAGTGACCGTAACGAGCGGCAGCCTGCTCACAGGTGACACGCTGGTAGCGGAAGCGACCGGCAGCGCGACGAACGTAGCGGACAGCACGCCGGGCAACAACCCGGTAGCAGACGGCTATAAGATCATGCACGGCGAAGTGGATGTGACCGAGAACTACGTAATTGAGACAGAAGCGGGCACACTGACGATCACGCCTGCACCTCTCACCATCACAGCTAATGATCAGACTTACCCGTACAACGGAGAGATTCAGGGCCCGGGCGATACGGCTTATGATGATCCGGCGGATATCGAGGCGTACTTCACTATCAAAGGCCTGAAGGGCAATGATACGGTGACCAGGATTACTCTTGATGGTCAGGGACAAGATCCCGGTGAGTATGACCTTGTACCGAGCGAAGCAGCGATTGGTAAAGATGGTGCTGCCAACGGAAACTACGAAATCGAGTATGTCAACGGCAAGCTGACGATAGAGGATGTCGAACCCATGGAAATCCTCGTAACGATCGTAGGACATAATAACGGCAACGGCGTCCAATACGACAAAGGGCTGAAGACCGTCACCGGATACACGGTGGTCAGTATAACCCTTGACGATGGCAAGCCTCTTCCTGCAGGTACGGACATTTCGGAGAAGGATCTCTACAGGATCCTCAGCAGGGATGACGAAGGCAAACCGAAAACCACCGCGGCTGTTGACGTGGACAAGAATACTCCCTCCGTGAGCAGAATAGATGCCGGCACTTTCTGGATGGGTCTCAATGCGAATAATTTCGGCTGCGACAAGGAAGGCTTCAAGGTGACCTTTAAGGTTACAGACGGCTGGGTCAAGGTCAATCCCAAACCTGTCACGGTGAAGGCAGACAATGTGACCATAGCCGCGGATGAGGCTGTTCCTGAGCTCACGGCAACGGTTACCGGTTTGATCGCACCCGATACCGCAGCTGTGATCAACTTCACGATCACCCGTGAAGAAGGCAAAGAGCCCGGAAAAAGCTATGTCATCACGCCGACCGGCGCACCGAACCAGGGCAACTATGTAGTCACCTATGAAACAGGTACTCTTACGATCGAGGAGGCCGTAGCTGGAAACGCACCCGAGACAAATCAGGATCCTCCCGGCACCGATCCTGTCGGACCCGGCACTATCGGAGGAAATGAGGAGATCGAAGATCCTGAGGTTCCTCTTGCAAGGATGCAGTCCACATGGTCACTGATCGACCTGATCCTGACCATCGGGACCACGATCCTCGCGGCCCTGACAGGCATCAGCCTTGTAAAGGATCCGAACAAGGGCGAAGAAGGCGACAATAAGCGCAAGTGGTCCAAGCTCCTGGGCATCATCCCGGCGGCAGGCACGATCATCACCTTCATCCTGACACAGGATCTGTCCGGCAAGATGATCCTGGTCGACAAGTGGACGATCCTCATGGCGATCCTCGGCGGAGCAGGCGGAGCGATCACCTACTTCACCCGCAACAAGAAGCCCGAAGAGATGAAAGAGGAGAAGGTCTGATCGATCGGATGACGATCTGACGGATGATCCGAAAACAGCATAAACCCTGACGGCGGCAGGATAAAACCTGCCGCCGTTTTCTATCTGTATAATAAGAAGAACAGGCGGATCAGGATCCGCCTGTTCTTTGGCCTGTTGCGTTTGATCAGGATAGTAACCTGTTTATGGAGTGCACCCGGGCTATGGCTGATGAAAAAGGGGCTGTGCTGCAGTCAGGTCATCATCCGTTGATCAGGAGAGTTTGTCAAGCGCTTCGAGAAGCTCCGGTATATGCTCGTTCCGGAGTCCCGCCTGCTCCTGCGACTCGATATCTCTGCGGATCATCTCCGCATGTCCGCCGCCGATGGCAGCGAGGTCGGTGAGGATCTTTTCGGCCTCATCGTAATGGTCGTTGTAAAGATATGCATAGCCGAGGATCATGTTGACTGTGGTGTTGTCCGGCTGGAGCCGGTATGCCTCCTTTGAGGCCTCTAAAGCACCGGGATAATCCCTTTCGTGTATCAGCTTGTAATAGGAGAGCCAGGAGACATAGATTGCCCGGTCATAATCCCCCAGACCGTCCAGGACCTCCTCATATACCGCAAATGCTTCTTTGAAAGTATCCTTTGAGCGCTTGTAGTCTGTCAGCTTGAAAGTATTTTCAGCCAGGCTGATCAGCTTTTTGGCCAGCATTGCCCGGTCGGCCGCGGTCCCGGTTTTATCTGCGACCTTTCCGGCTGTTTCCACCGCGTTTGCATACATTTCATCGGAGGAAGCGTAGTCACCCTGCTTGTAGAACACACCGGCCATGCTGCTGTACAGTTCTGCGAGCATCCGCTGGTACGGCATGTTCTCCTCGTCCCGGGCAAGCTGTTCTGCCGAAGCGATGGCTGTTGCGTACAGCTGTTCTGCCTCCTCGAATCTGCCTGTGTCGGACAGCACATCCGCTAAAGCGCTTTCCGCCTGGATCACCAGTGAACGGTTATTGGCCGTGTCTCTGTAGCTGAGAAGCTCCTCATAACAGCTGATGGCGGTATTCAGATGCTCTTCCGCCTCCGGATAGTGTCCCTTTCGGGAGAGGTTGATGCCGTAATTCAGGTGGACTCTTCCGAGCGCGTCCAGTTCGCCGGTGGTTTGGGGAACGGCCAGAAGGTCGATGCATTTATCGAAATAGGCAAAAGCGCTTGTATCATCGCCGGCGCTCAGCGCATTTGCGCCTGCATTCTGGTAGATCCTTACGAGCTGCAGCCCTTCATCACCGGAAAGGATCTGCATGCTGATCGCATCGCTGTAGGCGGCGGCGGCCTCCTCATAACGGCCCGCCTGGTTATACAGTGTTCCGAGGTTGCTGTAGGCGGAGGCGAGTCTTCCCTTGCTTTGCGCAGAACCGGTCTCAGCCAGTTCGTTGTAGATCGCGATCGCGGTATCCTGCGCTTCAAGCGCTTTATCCGCCGCACCGAGCACGTTGTTCGCCGTGGCAAGCTTTTCATAGTTCGCCGCGGCTTCGAATTCCGCTGCCTCCTTGTTTCTGGAAAGGCGCACGATCTTGTTGATGTCCTCTGTATTCTGCTCCAGAATACCGGCGATGCGGCTGTAAGCCCCGGGAACATTGCTCAGATTGTCCGGAAGGGAGTAGGTGAGCTCGCTGATGATCCGCATGGAGGCCTGTTCGCGCAGCGAAGCTTCATTCCGGTAGTTCTTTGCTATGCCCATGATGCCGAGCGATACGCCCGTTACGGCAGCGAGCACAGCCGCGGATCCCGCAGCCCTTGTGATGAGCCTTTTGTTCCGGCGCATCTGGTGCTCGCGGCGAAGGTCATCCTCATCACAGCCTGTTATCCCGGCGATGACCTTCAGCAGTTCCGTTTCCGCTTTGGCCATCATCTTCTTCACGTCGTTGCCCGGGCAGCGGATGTCCATGATGCGTTCCGCGATATCCGGCACGAGCTTGAGCGAAGGCGGGAACGACTGCTCCGGATCGCCCGTGATGAGCAGGGGATAGATATGATCCGCCCTGCCGATCTCTATGAAGATACAGACCTCTCTGTCGATCCATTCGGATACCGGTGTATCGGTGGAGCACACCACAACGAGACAGTTGCAGGAGTGCAGGGCATCGTCAATGGTTTCCGTGAGGATGCGGGTCACGGGAAGCTCTTCCGTATCGCGGAAGGCACGGCGGATGTCCTCATAGCCTTGTTCGCGGATCGACCGGGGGAGTTTGTAGCTCTCCAGTGCATTGAAAGCTCTTTTGGTTATCTCCTGGTCAAGCGGTTTGTGACGGTAGCTGAAAAAAGCATCGTATTCGAACCCCATGCTCCGCCTCCTTTCTGCTGTTCCGAATCGGATGGTCACATATCCACCCAACTATATATTATATTTGTTTTATTGTCTCTTTACAACAGATTTCTATGATCAGGCTGAAAAATGAACGGGCGGACACATTTACCTGTGCCCGCCCTAAGATCTGCAGGGTGAAAACCGTGAATTTACGTTATTGGAAGGATCACACCACGCCCTGGGCCATCATGGCCTCGGCCACCTTCAGGAATCCGGCGACGTTCGCGCCGACCATCAGGTCGCCCGGCTTGCCGCACTCGACGGAGGCGTCGTAGCAGGCGTTGAAGATGTTCACCATGATGCCGTGCAGCTTCTCGTCGACCTCCTCGAAGCTCCAGCTCATGCGGATGGAGTTCTGGCTCATCTCAAGTCCGGAGGTAGCCACGCCGCCGGCGTTGCTCGCCTTGCCCGGGCTGTAGAGCAGGCCGTTCTTCTGGACGATTTCGATGGCTTCGGGCGTCAGCGGCATGTTCGCGCCTTCGAACACCGCCATGCAGCCGTTGTCGACGAGGGCCTGGGCGCCCTTCTCATCCATCTCGTTCTGGCTGGCGCAGGGGTGCGCGATGTCGCACTTGACGTTCCAGATGTTCCGGCAGCCCTCATGATACTCGGAGCCGGGCACCTCGTCGGCGTATACGGAGATCCTCGCTCTGCGTCTCTGCTTGATGTCAAAAAGCACGTCGAGGTTCACGCCGTTCGGATCGTAGATGTAGCCGGCGCTGTCGCTCATGGCGACGACCTTGCCGCCCAGCTGCATGACCTTCTGTGCACAGTACTGGGCAACGTTGCCGGAGCCGGAGACCACCACGGTCTTGCCTTCGTAGCTCTCATTGGCGAGCTTTTTAAGGGCTTCCGCGGAGTAGTAGCAGATGCCGTAGCCGGTGGCCTGGGTGCGGGCGAGGGAGCCGCCGTAGGACAGGCCCTTGCCGGTGATGACGCCGCCGTCGAAGCGGTCGACGATCTTCTTATACTGGCCGAACATGAAGCCGACCTCTCGCGCGCCGACGCCGATGTCGCCCGCGGGCGTATCGGTGAACTGGCCGATGTGACGGTAGAGTTCCGTCATGAAGCTCTGGCAGAAGCGCATGACCTCGCCGTCGGATTTGCCCTTGGGATCGAAGTCGGATCCGCCCTTGCCGCCGCCCATCGGGAGAGTGGTGAGGGAGTTCTTGAGGATCTGCTCAAAGCCGAGGAACTTGATGACCGAGAGGTTGACCGAGGGATGGAAGCGGAGACCGCCCTTGTAAGGGCCGATCGCCGAGTTGAACTGCACGCGGTAGCCGCGGTTGACCCGCACCTTGCCGCTGTCGTCCACCCAGGGGACCCGGAATTCGACGACGCGCTCGGGCTCCACGAAGCGCTCAATCAGGCCGGCCTTTTCCCACTCGGGGTGCTTGTCGATGACGAGCTCAAGAGATTCGAAGACCTCTCTTACCGCCTGCAGGAACTCGGGCTCGCCGGAGTCTCTCTTTTCAACTTCTGCGTAGACTCTGAGGAGATATTCGTTTGTCATGCTTTGCCTCCATAAAATATATATATTTTAATGATTCTCTGAGTCGGGGGTATCGCGCAAAATCTATTATAGCACATCTATGTAAAAAATACAAAAATAATTGATTCAAAATCTTGATATTTGTAAAAAATAATAATAAACTCATAACGACAATACGATCAGAGGTGAATGTACATGGTAACAAAAGACAGTTCCGCAAAATACGACAGATATGTGATCGCGTCGGATGAGATGAGCGCCTCGGTCATCACGCTCAGCGCCGCCGTGACGGACATCCTCTTCAAAGGAAAGCACTGCGCTCTCGGCTTCGACACGCCCGAGCAGTATGACGACAATCCCGGCTATGTCGGCCTCATCGTCGGCCGCTATGCCAACCGGATCGGAGGCTCGAAGTTCACGCTGGACGGGAAGGAGTATCTCCTCACGCCCAACGAGGGACCGAACCAGCTTCACGGCGGCCCGGATTCCTGGGTGAAGCGTGTCTGGGACGCGGAGATCCTCTCGGATAACGCCGTCCGCTTCTCCCTCTGCGCGCCGGACGGGGAAAACGGCTTTCCCGGAAACATGACTGCCTCCGTGACCTATACGGTAACCGGAAGCACGCTGCGGCTCGACTTCGAGGGAGAGACCGACGCGCCCACGGTATTCGCACCCACCACCCACATGTATTTCAATCCCGCCGGCGGCAGCATCCTGAACTGCAGCATGCAGATCAACGCCTCCGGCTGGCTGCAGGTAGATGAGGGGCTCATCCCCACCGGCGAGCTCATGCCCTGCAAGGGCGAGTTCGACTTCTCCTCCCTGCGCCCCATCGCCCGCGATTACGACCACTGCTTCGTCCTCGCTTCCGAAGACGCCTGCACGGCCGAATGCGGCGATGTGCGCATCCGCCTGCGCACGGACTTCCCGGCCATGCAGTTCTACACGGGCACCTGGCTAAGCGAGCCCTTCGGCCGCAACGGCGGCTTTGCCATCGAGCCGGAGTTCTATCCGGACAGTCCCAACCGCCCCGCGTTTCCCTCGCCGGTGCTCCGGCCGGGAGAGACCTTCCGGAAATACGCGGAGTATATCTTTGAATGAGTGAGCGGACGGATGCCGGGATGTGAATGATATCCGCAAGAAGCGGACCTGTCCGGGATCTTTTGATCGGAAGGAGAAAAGCATGTACTGCAATCAATGTCGGAAAGATGTTCCCGGCGAGAATGGATTCTGCGTCTACTGCGGAGAAAAGCTCGTCGATGCGCCTCCTGCCCCCGAACCGGCTGCCCCTCCCGCCGCTGATTCCAAGGCAGCCCCTGTTCCTGCTTCCGCCTCCGATGGAAGCGCCGAAACGGGCGCCGGCAGCGGCTCCCTGAAGACGCGCAGCAGCCTGTCTGTGATCCTGATCACGGCGGGGATCACAGCGCTTGTGCTCCTTATCGTTTTTATCATCTATCGCGATACCTGGGATCCGCGTATTGCCGGCGACTCATCGAAAAACGAAGACCCGGGGATCGTCCTGCTGTCTCCCACCCCTCCGCCCGCGACGGTGCCTCCGGTGACCACGCCTGCACCGCCCGCGCCCACTCCTGCTGCGACACCCACGCCCACTCCTGCTGCGACGCCGACACCGACCCCTGTACTGCCCACGCCCACATCCGGTGCCGAATATGATCCGCCGCTTGCTCCGCCTCCCTCGGATGACCCCGGCGCTCTGCTGGCAAGTCACCCGAATGTCACAAAGCCGAAAGATTCCTCCTGGCTGACCAAGTATAAGACGAAATACGTCCAGTCTACCGGCGGCTACAGCATCTATCTGTGGTACAGGCCCTCCACGGGTTCCAGCAGGATCGGCGAGATCAGGGAGCGCGACACCGTCACGGTCGTTGCGGAGCAGGGGAACTTTTCCCTCGTGGTCTGCTCGGACCACCGGATCGGCTGGTGCGCCACGAGTCTCATCGTTACCCGCGACGAGCTCATCGCCCCGATCCCGTCCCTTACCGGCCGTTCATGGACACTGTACACAGCCAGCGGCAGGTCATCCAGGTGTATCGTGACCTTCTATCCCGACAGGACCTGTGAATTGTATTATCCCGACCTCGGCCGGCGTGTTTCGTCAAAGTATACCCTGGAAGGAAGAAGACTGAAGTTCAAAGAAAGGCAGTTTCTCTGGTACGGAGAATACTTCAAGTCCAGAGCCGAGATCGATTTCGCAAACGAAAAAGCGTATTACTATCTCCGGGAGTACAACCCCAAGTGACCCGGCCTCCTGTATAACAAAACCTCCTGTTTCGCTCGGAAGCAGGAGGTTTTCATATATTCGGCAATGATCAGAGCGATTCCAGATCCCGGAGGAACAGTGCGCACTCGCCGTCGGAGGGGAGCAGATAGCCCGTCCGCGGGGAGACGGTGAAGCTGTCCACCGCGGGCCCGTCCATCAGGCAGGAGCGCTTGAACTGCTGGCTGAACAGCCGCTTGCTGTAGCTCGTGAGCCAGCGTTTGAGTTCCTCGTCGCTGTATTCGCCGCCGTAGGCGATCTTCGCCAGGCGCATGGTCTTGGACGGGGTGAAGCCGCAGACGAGGATCTTGTGCGTGAAGAAGTCCTGCAGACTGTAGGAGCCCACGGCGTCCTCACTCTTCTGTTCGATTTGGTCGTCGTGGATCGGCAGCAGCTCCGGCGTCACCGGGCAGTCCAGCACATCCCAGAGCGCGTCCGCAAGCACCTTGTTCTCCGTGGTCTGCGCGATATACCGCACATTGGCGCGCACCTGGGTCTTGGTGAGGCCGAGGTTCACGTCGTACATGCTGGTGTGGTCGCCGTTGTAGGTGCACCAGCCGTCGATGTACTCGCTCAGGTCCTCGGTGCCCACGTCGAGGCCGTTTACCTTGTTGGCGATGTCCATCAGGATCTGCGTCCGCTCACGGGCCTGCGCGTTCTCGAAGGCGATGCTGTAATCGTCACGGGCGTGGCCGATGTCGTCGAAGTGCTGGTTGACGGAGGCGGTGATATCGATCACGCGCACGTCCGCACCCAGCTGTTCGGAAACGATCACGGCGTTCGACTTGGTGCGCGAGCTCGTGCCGAAGCAGGGCATCGTGCAGGCTACCACGTTTTCGGCCGGCAGCCCCATCCGCTTCACCGCCATGGCGCAGACCATCACGGCGAGCGTGGAGTCCACGCCGCCGGAGATGCCGACGACGCAGTGGTCCAGATGTGCGTATTCCATGCGCTTCACAAGCCCGGATATCTGGATGTCCAGCATCCGCTCGCAATAGGCGGGAACGTCCTCGGCCCTGTCAGGCAGATGCGGCAGACGGGAGTATTCCCTCGTCAGAACGGTCTCCTCGAAGCGGGAGCCCCAGGGGCTGATGCAGTGGGGGTATTCCGCGGTGTCAAAGCCGTCCCTGCCCCGCCGCAGACCGGTGAGGTATTCCACGTCGATCTCGCTGACGGCAAAGGACCCGGCCTGTTCGCATTCGGCGAGGATCTTTCCGTTTTCGGCGATCATGCAAAGGCCGGAATAGACATTGTCCGTGGTGGATTCGCCCTTTCCGGGAGCCGCGGTGATCATGGCGCAGCTCAGATGGGAGGAGCTGTGGCGGATCGCAAGCTCCGCGTCGGCCGTCGAAGAGACGGTGGCGGGGAAAGAGGCCATGTTGGCGATGATCGTCGCGCCGGCTGCGGCATGCCGCACGGCCGGAGGCACCAGCGCCTCACTGTCGCCGCCGAGTTCCACGGCCACGCTCAGCCCGTCCAGCACATTGCTCTCGAAGAGAATGTCGGCGGAGAGGAAGGCGGTGTACGCATCGCCTACCGTCACGTCACACTCCACGCCCTCGGGGGAGGAGAAGCGGCTTCCCGCCACATTCTCCCGCGGCACGAGGCCGATGAGTTCTCCCGCGTGTATCACGGCGGCGCAGCTGAATACCTTGCTGCCTACCGCGAACGGGAGGCCGACGAAAACGAGCATGTCCGTGCCGGCGGAGGCCGCGATGACCCGGACGAGAGCCTTTTCCGCCCCGTCCAGAAGCACCTTGTGCCGGAACAGATCGAAGCAGGTGCAGCCGGTGAGCGTGAGCTCGGGGAAGACGAGGACCTTCACGCCCTGCGCTTCGGCCTTTTTCATGCACTCGATCACCCGGTCGGCGTTGTATTCGGCGTCGGCCACCCGGATCACGGGTGCCGCGGCCGCAGCTTTCACAAATCCGTCTTTCATCAGAACTTGATCCTCTCGCTGATGTACGCCTTCACTTCGCCGATCGGGATCCGGACCTGCTCCATGCTGTCGCGCTCGCGGATGGTCACGCAGCCGTCCGCGGGATCGGTCTCGGTGCCGACGGTGTTGAAGTCGAACGTGACACAGAACGGCGTGCCGATCTCATCCTCACGGCGGTAGCGCTTGCCGATGGAGCCGGTCTCGTCGTAGTCGCACATGAACTCTTTCGAAAGCTCATCGTAGAGATCTCTCGCGGGTCCGGTGAGGATGTCCTTCTTGCTCAGCGGCAGGATGGCGCATTTGAAGGGCGCCAGCGCCGGGTGCAGATGCATCACGGTGCGCACGTCGTCGTTGCCCTTCTTGTCCTGACCCACGACCTCCTCGTCATAGGCGTCGCACAGCACGCTCAGCACCGTGCGCTCCACGCCGAGGGAGGGCTCGATGACATAGGGGATATAGTGCTCGTTCTTATCCTGATCATAGTAGGTGAGATCCTGGCCGGACACGGTCTGGTGCTGTGTCAGGTCGTAGTTCGTCCTGTCGGCCACGCCCCAGAGTTCGCCCCAGCCGAAGGGGAACAGGAACTCGAAGTCCGTGGTAGCCTTGGAGTAGAAGCTCAGCTCCTCGGGGTCATGGTCCCGCAGGCGGAGGTTCTCGTCCTTCAGACCGATGCTCAGCAGGAACTCATGGCAGAAGCTGCGCCAGTAATCGAACCACTCCAGGTCGGTGTCGGGCTCGCAGAAGAACTCCAGCTCCATCTGCTCGAACTCGCGCACGCGGAAGATGAAGTTGCCCGGCGTGATCTCGTTGCGGAAGCTCTTGCCGATCTGGGCGATGCCGAAGGGCAGCTTGCGGCGGGTGGTCCGCTGCACGTTCACGAAGTTGGTGAAGATGCCCTGCGCGGTCTCCGGACGGAGATACACGGTGTTCTTCGCATCCTCGGTGACGCCCTGGAAGGTCTTGAACATGAGGTTGAACTGGCGGATGTCGGTGAAGTTATGCTTGCCGCAGCTGGGGCAGGGGATCTCGTGCTCGTCCACGAAGGCCTTCATCTCGGCCTGTGAGAAGGCGTCCACCGGCTTGGGCAGTTCAAAGCCGTTCTGTCCGCACCAGTCCTCGATCAGCTTGTCCGCACGGAACCTCTCGTGGCACTCGCGGCAGTCCATCAGCGGATCGGAGAAGCTGCTCAGATGGCCGGAGGCCACCCAGGTCTGCGGGTTCATGAGGATGGCGGCGTCAAGGCCCACATTGTAGCGGTTCTCCTGGACGAACTTCTTCCACCATGCCCGTTTCACGTTGTTCTTCAGCTCAACGCCCAGAGGACCGTAGTCCCAGGTGTTGGCAAGGCCGCCGTAGATCTCGCTCCCGGCGAAGATAAAACCGCGGTTTTTGCACAGGGCCACGATCTTATCCATTGTTTTTTCGGTGTTTTTCATAGTTTCCTTTCCCGGCATATCGAACCGGGACACGGCTCAGGTGTCCCACGGCTGGCTGCCGCAGAGAAATAGGTTGCAGAGCCTCATCAGTCACTGCAAAATAACAGTATAGCAGAACAGCCGCCTAAATACAATATAGAACGCCGCAAAGCTGCATGGCACCGAATGAGGAGGACCTCTTTGCTGATATGCATCATGAAACCGGGAAAAGCTCGATGCTGCACTTTTTATGGACTTTTGGATACAATTAATATAATATATCTTTTAAAGAAAGAATGGAGAGGTCAGGAATGAGAACGACTTTAGTTATACTGGCTGCGGGCATCGGTTCCCGCTACGGCGCAGGAGTAAAGCAGCTGGAGCATGTCGGCCCCAACGGGGAACTGATAATCGATTATTCGATCCATGATGCCATAGCTGCCGGCTTCGATAAGATCGTCTTTATAATCCGGAAAGATATTGAAGAGGATTTCCGGGAAGTGATAGGGGATAGAATAGAGAGAATATGCGTTCCTCTCGGTGTGGAAGTCTGCTATGCTTTCCAGTCTTTGAATGATTGTCCGATCCCTGTGCCTGAGGGCAGAACAAAGCCCTGGGGCACCGGGCAGGCTGTCCTTGCCTGCGAAGGATTAATAAAGGAGCCATTTGCCGTCATCAATGCGGATGATTATTATGGCAAGGATGGCTTTGTCAAGGCAGCTGAGTTTCTGAAGACCGGGAAATATGGATTAGTGGGATATATCCTTAAAAACACGCTGTCGGATAACGGCGGCGTTACCCGCGGCATCTGCGTTGTGGAAGAAGGGAAGCTCGTAGGGATCAATGAGACATACAATATCCGGAAAACGGCATCCGGAGCTGAGTCTGATGGTAAGAAACTGTGTCTGGATTCCATCGTCTCCATGAACTTCTGGTGCCTGCCGGAGAGCTTCATGGCTGAACTGAGGGAGGGCTTTCCTGTATTCCTTGCATCCATGAAGGATCCCCTGAAGAGTGAATACCTTCTTCCCACGATCATCGACAGCCTTTTGAAAAAGGGAACGGAAGTATCCGTCCTTCCGACAAATGCAGACTGGTTTGGGATCACCTATAAAGAAGATAAGGCGACTGTCGTGGAAGACTTCCGGAAACTGTATGAGATGGGCGCCTATGACCGGAACGATCTCTATGCGGATATAAGCAGGTAATGCAGTGTTTGATGCTGGATAGAAGTGTAAGTGCAAAACTTTCCTATATTTGTGAGAAGTTCCGCCTTCCGGGGGATCTGGTCCTTCATTTCTCCTGGATCCCGAAAGGCCATATCAACATGGCCTATCATGTCTCGCTGGAGGACGGGGAGGATGTCCGGCAGTATCTGATCCAGCGGGTGAACTGGTATGTGTACCGGGATCCCGTGTCCATGATGCATAATTCGGAGCTCATAACCGGGCATCTCACGGAAAAGGGATGCAGGAGCCTGCATTATTACCGCACGGATTCCGGAAAGCCATACCTGATCCTTCGGCATGAGTGGAGGAGCTTTGTCGATCTGGAGGATATCCCGGAGGAGCAGAGGCCCGAGGTCCTGACGGATGAACCGTGGGATGCCGGCTGGGAGTTCTGGAGAGTGGCGGACTATGTGGAGAACTCCGTTACCTTTGAATCCTCGGAGGCGAATGCGGAAGTGCTCCGGAAAGCGGGGCTGGGCTTCGGGAGATTCGAGAGGCTGCTCTCGGATCTCGATCCGGCCCGGCTCGTCGAGAGTATAGCGCATTTCCATGATACGCCCTACCGGCTCAGTTCTCTGCTCGGAATAGTGGAGCTGGATCCCATGGGAAGGGCAAAGGGCATCGGCGAGGAACTCAGCCTGATAAAGGAATACAGGGAGTTTGCCGCTTCCCTGCAGCGGGGAGATCTTCCCGTCCGGATCACCCATAACGATACGAAGCTCAACAATATCCTTTTTGATAAGGATAGCCTCGAGCCGCTTGTCATCATCGATCTGGATAACTGCATGCCGGGGCATGCCTGCTATGACTTCGGGGACAGCATCCGCTTTGCCGCCTGCAAAGCGGATAAGGAGCATCCGGAGAATAAAAAGCTGGATCTGGGCCTGTTCCGGGCCTATGCGGAAGGCTATCTGGCGGAGATGAAGGATGAGCTCAACAGCGAGGAAGTGGATTCCCTGGCAACGGGCGCGGCGGTCATCACGCTGGAGCTTGCGGCCCGGTATCTCGAGGATTATCTGATCGGAGACAGGTATTTCCGTATTGATTATCCGGACCAGAACCGGAAAAGAGCGCAGGCCCAGCTCTCCCTCTTCCGGGACATGATGCTCCATATGGACGACATGCAGCGGATCATCCGGGAGACGATGAACAGACTGGGAGAATAAGGGAAAATGACCTACGAAGAAGCAGTAAAGACGATCCCATGCGGCAGATACCGCCATTTCAAGGGAAAGGAATATGAGGTGCTCGGCATCGCCCGGCACAGCGAGGACGAAAGTCCTCTGGTCGTATACAGGGCCCTGTATGGGGACTTCGGTCTCTGGGTCCGCCCTGCGGCGATGTGGAACGAGACCGTGGAGCGTGACGGGAAGACATACAGACGTTTCGAAAAAGTTGAGGAAGAGAAATAAAGCAGGCAGCCGGGTGCTGCCTGCTTTCAAACGCATATAAGTTTACATAAAACAGTTTACAGAATATTGAATCTTTGCTTCCTTGACATTCAGATCAATCACGACGGAAGAGATCTCTGGTGTAAACCTTTTCCTTTACGTCGTCCAGCGCGCTGTCATAGCGGTTGGCGAGGATGCATCCGCTCATCTTCTTGAATTTCTTCAGGTCGTTCACGACGAGACTGCCGAAGAAGGTGCTGCCGTTTTCCAGCGTGGGTTCGTAGATGATCACCGTGGCGCCCTTCGCCTTGATCCGCTTCATGACGCCCTGGATGGAGCTCTGGCGGAAGTTGTCGGAATTGGCCTTCATGGTCAGCCGGTAGACGCCGACGGTCACGGTCTTTTCCATCCGGCTGTCGAACTTGTTCTCGGTATAGCTGTAGTAGTCGGCCATCTGCAGCACCCGGTCGGCGATGAAGTCCTTCCTGGTCCGGTTGCTCTCCACGATGGCCTCGATAAGGTTCTCCGGCACGTCCTGATAATTTGCCAGCAGCTGCTTGGTGTCCTTCGGCAGGCAGTAGCCGCCGTATCCGAAGGAGGGATTGTTGTAGTAGTCGCCCACCCGGGGGTCGAGGCACACGCCCTTTATGATCTTTGCGGTGTCCAGTCCCTTGATCTCCGCATAGGTGTCCAGCTCGTTGAAGTAGCTCACGCGCAGCGCCAGATAGGTGTTGGCAAAGAGCTTCACCGCCTCCGCCTCCGTCAGTCCCATGAACAGGGTATCCACCGGGCTCTTGACCGCGGCTTCCTGCAGCATCCCGGCAAAGGCACGGGCGGCCTCCTCCGTTTTTTCGTCGCAGCCAACGATGATGCGCGAAGGGTAGAGATTGTCATACAGCGCCTTGGATTCCCGCAGGAACTCCGGACTGAACAAAATGTTGTCCATGCCGAGTTTTTCCCGGATGTTTTCCGTATAGCCGACGGGAACGGTGGACTTGATAATGACCGCCTGCTTTTCCTGCCGGCTTACCTGCTTGATCAGTTTCAGCACGGTCTCCACCGCCGAGCAGTCGAAAAAGTTGGTCTTCGGGTCATAGTTGGTCGGCACGGCAAGGATGATAAAGTCCGCGTCCGCGTAGGCGCCGGCCCCGTCCGTGGTGGCGGTGAGCCGCAGCCGGCGCTCGCCCCGCTCCGCCTCCGCGAGGTATTTCTCGATATAGTCGTCCTGGATGGGAGAGCGGAAGCTGTTGATCATCTCGGCCTTTTCCGGCTTGGTGCATACGGCGGTCACGTCATGGTGCTGCGCCAGCAGCACGGCCAGTGAAAGCCCCACATAGCCGACGCCGGCAACAGCGATCTTATAACTCCGGCCGGCTGCGGCGGGCCTGTCCGCCTGTTCCGTGAACAGCTCCCGGATATCGAAGTCCAGGGCTGCCGCCAGAGCCTCCAGCTGGCTGATGGAGGGAGTGTAGCTTCCGTTTTCAAGATTGGAAAGAACCGGCCGGCTTATTCCCGTCATCCTGGCAAGCTGAGCCTGTGAGAGCTTCCGTGCTTTTCTTTTGGAAACCACGGCTGCGGAGAGCAGTTCCGTCGATAGAGTGCGCATAAGGATCCCTCCCGTTTCGTCGCTTTGGTACGGTTCGGATTATACGCCGCCTCTGCCGCACTTGTCAATGATCGTGTCTGCTTTTGACAACAACAATTCATTCCTTCATCAAAATGAAGATAGAAATTGTCGCTTCTAACGACAATGCATCCGGCACAAAACATGAAACTGATAGAAATAAATTGAAACACTGTTGACACAAATCAGAATGCTGATATACTGGAATCATCAAAGACAGTTGTTTTCCGTTGCCGGACACTTCCGGCTGTCCCGTGAACAGATCGTATAAAAGGAGGGGTCTGTATGAAAAGGATCGTTACTCTGGTTTTAGTAGTTGTTCTCGTATTGTCCCTGAGCATCGCGGCATTTGCCGAATACACCAACGGCGTTCCGGCCATAGTCGTCAACGGAGGCAGCGGACCTTCTCTTCTGCTGGGCGTGTACAACTCTGCAAATAAGAAGATAACCGTGATCCCCGGAGAGGATATTGCCATCTATACGATCAAGTCTGCGAGCGAGATCCCCTGGGAGGATCAGGATGCTTTCCTCAAGGCCTGTGAAGAGACGGGCAGCACCAAAGACAAAACCGTGCGCGCGCCCTTCTACCTCTGGATCCGCGAGGGCTACAAAGAGCTCGACGGATTTGCCTATGTGCGCTATCCCTTTACCTGCGTCGGCAAGAACGTCAAGCTCACGGTCAACGGCAAGGAGATGGAGGTCTGCCCGATCTCCGAGAACAGCTGGTTTGCCAAGCTCACCGAGTTCGGCACCATCGTCATCTCCAGCGACTGACCGTTCCGCATACCGGCGCGGATCCGTCGCTTGATACGCAGCGTCTTCCGGAAGGGGCGGCTTTTGCCGCTCCTTCTTTTTATACTGCCGGAAACCTTGCCGGCATTGCGTTTTATTTGCAAAAATGATACAATTATCAGTCGATAATGGAGGATAATATCCTGTATGAAAAACCTCTGTTCAAAACTGATACTGCTGCTCTGCCTGGCCGTGCTGCTGACAGGCCTGTGCTCCTGCGGTGACGGGCTCTCCCGTGAGGAACGGGAGGCGCTCGCGGCGGAATACGCGAAGACAGAGCTGAGCCTTGCGGTGGATGATCCGGAAGGCCTTGCCGTGCTGGAACATTATACACAGCTCAAGAAGCTGGATCTCAGCGGCAGCAGCTGCTATGAAGCGATCGAGAAGTATATCGCGGCGCATCCCGATGTGGACGTGAGTTATACACTGCTCCTTGGTTCGGACGGCATGACCGTCGGCAGCCGGGCGGAGAGCGCCCTCCTCGAAAAGGGGGAGTATGTGGCAGCGCTCGCTTCATACGGACCTTACCTGCATGACCTCCGGGTGATAGCGATCTCCGATCCTGCTTTCACGACGGCTGATCTGGCCGCGCTCGCAGCGGCGTTCCCGGAGGCGGATATCCTCTTCCGGATAAGCCCCGAACAGCCGGACATCCCGTTCACTGCCGCTGAACTCGACCTCTCTGCGCTCCGCCCGGAGAACGCGGATGCCGCCGCGGGTTTTCTGGAGAAGATGCCCGCCCTCAAGCGTGTAAATATGACGGCGGCTGACGGAACGAATCTCCTTTCGTTCACGGAACTGAAAATGCTTCAGGACGCAGCACCCGGTGCGGTTTTCGACTACCGTTTCGATTCCTTCGGCAGGACGGTGTCCACCGCGGACGAATATGTTGAGTACGGCGTGGATCCGCGCGCCTATATATACAATGCCGGCCTGGAGCAGATCCGTGAGATGATGCCCTGCATGACAAGATTGAAGTCGATGTACTTCCAGTACTGCCAGATCGACTATGACGTGCTCGCGCGGTTCCGGGACGATTTCCCCGGTGTGGATATCGTCTGGAGAATAGACTTCGGCCCCTACAGCTGCCGGACGGACACCGAGCGTATCTTTGCCAACGGTTCGCTGGATGGGAATTCCGTCTACAATCTGCGCTACTGCACCAAAGTGAAATATCTGGACCTGGGCCATAACAACCAGCTTTCGAATATCGATTTTGCGGCATTCATGCCGGATCTCGAGATCGCTATCCTGGCCGACACGGCCATCCGCGACATCTCGCCGCTGGCGAACTGCCCGAAGCTGCGCTATCTGGAGATCTTCGTCACCAGTATTTCGGACCTGTCCCCGCTGGCTTCCTGCACGGAGCTGGAGCATCTGAACGTCTCCTGCTGCTTCAGCCTTAGGGATCTGAGTCCGCTCTTCGGCCTCACGAAGCTCAAGCGCCTGTGGAACACCTTCACGAACGTGCCGAAGTCGCAGCGGGACGAGATCATGGCGCTGATGCCGGACTGCAGCTTCTGCTTCGACAGGATAACCTCCACCGGCAAAGGCTGGAGATTTGACGACAAGGGCAATATCAACGAATACTATGCCGAAGTATACGAGATCTTCGGATACGACGACTGGAGGGAGAACATCAGCTACTGGTGACAGAGCACCGCTGAAGTGTCTCTCAGGAAAGAAGGTGGCAGCGATTGGGAAGAGCATCCCGCGGTCATAAAAGAAAAAAGCGGATCATTGGCATAACTGTTCTTGCCTTGGTCCTGCTCCTGATTACCGGAGCGGCCGCGGCGCTGCTGTATGACGCGCGGCACGCCGAGCTTGAGATCTCCGGGCAGAAAGAGATCGTGCTCGAATACGGCGGGAAATATGCCGATGCCGGAGCGAAGGCCTTCTCGAGAGGAAAGCTCTTCGGCCAGCTGGACACGCCGATCGATGTATACGCCTACATCCCGCACGATATCGACGAGCTCGGGGAGCATGAGGTGAAGTACTTCTGCAGCTACCTCGGCCGTTCGTACGAGACGGTGAGGACCGTCACCGTGGTCGACACGGTGTTTCCCGTTCTGGAGCTCGTTCCCTCCGGAGACTTCAACGCGACGGTCGACAGGGGATACATGGAGCCCGGTTACAGCGCCCGCGACAATCACGACGGCGATATCACCTCGCAGGTGATCGTGAACGTCAGCGGCGACAGGGTGTATTATTCCGTTTCGGATTCCTCGGGGAACACCGTCTACGCGGAAAGAGAGATCCGGGTGGCCCCGACAGAGCCCGTGATCATGCTCGAAGGCGGCGAATTCGTCACGATAGAGGCTGCGATCTCCTATGAGGATCCGGGCTTCAAAGCCTATGACGGAAACGCAAACAACGTGAGCGACCGCGTCGTGGTAAAGGGGGAGATCACCCCGTATCTTACCGGCGAGTATGACTTTACCTATATCCTTGATCTTGGCTACGGGGAACCGGTCATTGCCAGCCGGAAAGTGACGGTCGTGCCGGTCGACATGCCGGCCTCGGTCGCTCCGGCCCAAAAGACCATCTACCTCACCTTTGATGACGGCCCCGGCCCCTATACGGAGCAGCTTCTCGACATTTTAAAAAAATATAAAGTGAAGGCGACCTTCTTCGTGACCGCCCAGAATCCCGAGTATCTCTATCTTATCGCGAGAGAGCATGAGGAGGGCCATACCGTGGCCGTGCATACATACAGCCACGAGATCTACAGCAAGGACGAGACCAATGTCTATTCGAGCGTGGAGGCCTACTACGCCGATTTTATGAAGATGCGCGACATCATCTATGAGCAGACCGGCATGTACACCAACATGTTCCGTTTTCCCGGCGGCAGCTCCAACACGCTCAGCCGTTTCAACCCCGGCATTATGACCACCCTTTCGCAGGCGATGCCGAACATGGGCTTCAAGGCCTTTGACTGGAACGTCTCCTCCGGGGACGCAAACGGCAGAAGAAAGCCCGAACAGATCAAGCAGAACGTCATCGAGGGTGTGCAGAGCATAAGCTACGGGTACGCGGTGGTCCTCCAGCATGACATCCAGGACTTCAGTGTGGAGGCCGTGGAGGGCATTATCATCTGGGGCCTGAACAACGGCTATACTTTCGCGGCTCTCGACATGACGGCCCCGCGTACGCCGCACGCGGTCTTCAATTAAAAAACCGGTGCTGTCCGGACGGACAGGGAAAGGTGAAAACCATGATACTTGCGATAGATGTCGGCAACAGCCATGTCGTCCTCGGGAGCATAGAGGACGGGAAGATCCTCAACGTGATACGCATAAAGACCGATCTCAAGGACACCTGGGCGGAATACGCCATCAAGATCGACCAGCTCTTCGAAATATTCGACTTCGATAAGAGCGGGCTCGAAGGAGCGATCATCGCGTCCGTCGTCCCGCCCGTCACCGCGGCCATCACGGAAGCCGTGAAGAAGATCACGGGAAAGGACTGCCTCGTGGTGGGACCGGGAATAAAGACAGGCCTCAACCTGAAGATAGACGATCCCGCCACGGTCGGCGCCGACCTTGTCGTCGGGGGTGTGGCTGCCATCGCGTCCTACGGCTTGCCGAGCATCGTGCTCGATCTCGGAACGGCCACCACCATAACCGTTATCGACAGAAACAGGAGCTTCATCGGCGGCGCGATCATTCCGGGCGTGGATCTCTCGTTCTCGGCGCTTTCCGCCGGCACCAGCCTCCTGCCCGCCATCTCCATAAGCGCCCCTGAGAAGGTGATCTCCACCAACACCGTGGACTGCATGCGCTCCGGTGCGGTATTCGGCACCGCCGCCATGATAGACGGCATGATCGACCGGATCGAGGAAGAGCTGGGAGAACCCTGCACGGTGGTCGCCACGGGCGGCCTTGCCGGACGGATAACGCCCTGCTGCAGGCATGCAGTCGCGCTCGACGACGAGCTGCTGCTCAAGGGCCTCTGGATCCTGTGGGAGAAGAACAGAGCATGAGATACAAAGCCGTGCTGTTCGATCTGGACGGGACAGTCATGAACACCATAGAGGACCTGCACGATTCGGTCAACGCCTCGCTGAGCCGTTTCGGCATGCCGGAGATCAGCCTGGGGGACACCATGCGCTTCATCGGCAACGGAGCGCGCAGACTCATTGAGCAGGCCGTCCCCGCGGGCACGGACGGGGAACTGCTGGAGCAGGTGCTGAAATATTATGTAAACTATTATCAGGACCACTGCATGATAAAGACTGCGCCGTATGACGGCATAACGGAGCTGATGCGCAGACTGAAGGATGCGGGGCTCAGACAGGTGATCATCTCCAACAAGCCCAACGGGGCGACCGGGGAGATCGCGGACAGATATTTCAAAGGACTTGCGGAGTTTGCGATAGGCGAAAAAGAGGGCCTCCGGAGAAAGCCGTGGCCGGACATGGTCGATGCCGCGGTCGGGAGACTGGGACTAACGAAAGAGGAATGTGTTTTAGTCGGAGATTCCGAGGTGGACTGCATCACGGCGAGAAACGCCGGGGTCGACTGCATCTCGGTGCTCTGGGGATTCCGGGATAAGGAAACGCTGATCGGCGCCGGTGCTGCGGCCTTTGCCGGAACGCCGGAAGAGCTCGGGGACAGGATCCTCGCGGCCGGCTGAGGGATTTGAGGGCAGAAGTATGGTCTTGCTGATATTTTTCATCATTTCCGCCGCGGCATCGGTCCTGTATGCGGTTTTGAGCGACGGTGTGAGCGGCATCGCGGACATCTGGAAGCCGCTGCTGCTGTGTCTGGGCGGAGTCGTCGGGCTCGTGATCGTGTATCTGCTGATCGCGGCTGTGGTCTCCCTGTTTATCGACAGGAGCAGGCCGATCCGGAGGAAGCTGGGCATATGCAGGCTGTTCTGCTATATGGCGGGATCGATCGTCTGCAGCGTGACGCGCATCCGGCCGCACCTTTCGGGGCTGGAGAAAATCCCGACGGACAGGCGCTTTCTCCTTGTCTGCAACCACCGCTCAGGCTACGACCCCATGTTCATGCTTGCAAACCTGTGGAAGTATGACATGGCCTTCGTTTCCAAGCCGTCGAATATCGCGATCCCGGTGATAGGGCATATCGCGTACGGCGCCGGCTGCCTCATCATAAACAGGGAAAACAACAGGGAAGCGCTGAAGACCATCATCACCGCTTCGGAATACATGCTGAAAGACATGTGCTCCATGTGCATCTTCCCGGAGGGCACAAGATCGAAGACCGGAGAGCTCGGGCCCTTCCATGCGGGCTCCTTCAAGATCGCCCAGAAGGCGAAGTCCCCGGTGGTCGTCGCGAGCATCCGCGGAACGGAATCCGTGAAAAAAGGCTTTCTCAAAGGCCGCTCGGACGTGTATCTCGATATCCTCGACGTGATCCCGGAGGAGAAGGTATGCAGTTCGAAAACGGCGGAGCTTGCCGAATACAGCAGGAACCTGATCCTGGGTTCTCTCGGACACTGAGGAGCGTGGAACTGAATGAAGACCGCACTTGTGACCGGAAGCTCAAGAGGCATCGGCGCCGCCACGGCCGCGCTGCTCGCTGAAAACGGGTATTCCGTCTGCATCAATTACATAGAACGGGAGGACAAGGCTCTGGAGCTTGAGCGCTCGCTCCGGGACAGGGGCTTTGATGTCATCTCCCACAGGGCGGACGTGGCGGATCCCGACGCTGTTGAACAGATGGTCCGCAAAGTCGAAAAAGAGCTCGGCTATGTGACCCTGCTTGTCAACAACGCCGGCATAGGGGAGCAGCACCTCTTTCAGGACATCAGCCCCGCGCTGTGGAAGCGGATGTTCGACGTGAACCTCGGAGGCTGCTTCAACACCATCCGCGCCGTGCTGCCGCACATGCTGCATGAGCATGCCGGATCGATCGTGAACGTCTCCTCCATCTGGGGAAACCACGGCGCCTCCTGCGAGGTGGCCTATTCAAGCACAAAGCATGCCATCATCGGACTCACGCGCTCCCTCGCGGCGGAGCTCGCTCCGAGCGGGATACGGGTCAACTGCGTCGCGCCCGGCGTGATCGATACCGACATGGTAAAGGTCCTCGGGCAGGACACCCTGGACATGCTCGCGGAGCAGATCCCGATGGGCAGACTCGGCAGACCCGAGGAGATCGCCTCCATGATCCTCCATCTCGCGGAGGCGGAATATACGACCGGCCAGGTCGTCACGGTGGACGGCGGATTTATCATCTGACAAAGGAGATAACGGAATGGATTATGCAAAACTCAGAGCCTGTGAGCTCTTTCTGTTCGACATGGACGGGACGCTCTATCTCGGAGACGATGTGTACGAAGGCGCGATCGCCCTCATGGAAGACCTTCCCGCAATGGGGAAGAAGTATATCTATCTCACGAACAACTCCTCGAGAGCGGGCACGGATTATATCACAAGGCTGAGAAAACTCGGCTTTCCGTGCGAGCGGGAGAACGTCTTCACCTCCGGCATGGCCACGGGCCTTTATCTGAACGAAAAGCATCCCGGCGCGCGGGTATATCTCGTGGGGACGAAAGCTTTCCGCAGCGAGCTCCTCAGTTACGGCATAAACCTCGTCGAGGAGGACGCCGAAGTGGTCGTCGCGGGCTTCGACACGGAGCTCGTGTATGAAAAACTCAACAAGGCCGTGCGGTATCTGCGGCGCGGCGCCGCCTTCATAGAGGCAAACCCCGACTGGGTCTGCCCCATGCCGGCGGGGGAGGTGCTTCCGGACTGCGGCAGCATCTGTGCCCTGCTCACGGCGGCCTCCGGAGCGGTGCCCGTGGTGATCGGCAAACCGAACCGGAACATGGTTGACATAATATCTCACATGACCGGTATCCCCAATGAGAAGATCTGCTGCGTCGGTGACCGGATCTATACCGATATCGCGGTCGCGCAGAATGCCGGCGCGGTGTCCGTGCTGGTGATGTCCGGCGAGACGGACGAAAAGATCCTTGCGGAGGCGGAGAGAAAACCCGACTTCGTTCTGACGGATGTCAAAGAGCTTCATGAGGTGCTCAGAGCAAAATGAAATTTCCCGCCGTGATCCTTTTGGGACTGTCTTTCGCGGTGCTGGTCTTCTTTTTTCTGTTCATCCCCGATCTGAGGACTGCTCACGAGCCGAAGCTTCATGAGAAAAACAAAGCCGCAAAGGAACTCCTCCTTTGCGGTATAATAACGCTTGCCTATGCGGCGGCGGCTTTTACGAATCTTGGCAGCCTTTCCGATCCGGAGACCTTCGTTTCCTTCGAAACGGGAAACAGCACCGTTCTGACGCTCGACAGACCTGCTGAGATCGACAGGCTGCTGCTGTACACCGGGATCGATACCGGAAGCTACACGGTCGCTTTTTCGGAAGACGGGATGACCTTCTATACGGCGGCGAAGCTGGAGCAGGATTACGCTGAGATCCTCAAATGGCAGGAGCCCGAGCTCCTCTGCGCGCCCGGAACACGTGCGGCTTTTGTTCTTGTCTCAGCAGAGAAAGGATCTCCGCGTCTGGGCGAGATCGCGGTGTTCAGCGGCGGCATGCAGATCGGGCTGTCTCCCGAAAATCCGGAAGACAGATCGGCCGTGCTCCTGTGCGACGAGCAGGAAAAAGTACCGGAAGATGTTTCCTATCTCAACAGCAGCTATTTCGACGAGGTCTATCACGTCCGCACGGCACTGGAGCACATGGAGGGAAAGAGACCTTATGAGATCTCCCATCCGCCCCTCGGAAAGCTGATCATTTCCCTCGGGATGCTGCTGTTCGGCACCGTGCCTTTCGGATGGCGCTTCATGGGCGCGCTCTTCGGCGTTCTGATGCTGCCCGCCATGTACGCTTTTCTGAAAAAGATCGCCGGGGGACTCCTCGTGCCCGCCTGCGGGACGCTGCTTCTGGCCTCCGGCTTCATGCATTTCACCCAGACCCGCATCGCCACCATAGATACCTACGCGGTATTCTTTATCATACTGATGTATTATTTCCTGTACCGCTGGATCTGTGATGAAAAAAACAGCGATCTCTCGCTTTCCGGGCTTTTCTTCGGGCTCGGCGCCGCAAGCAAATGGACCTGTATCTTCGCGGGAGCCGGGCTGGCGGTCATCTGGCTCGTCTTCCGCCTGTACAAGCTGTTCGGAGAGGGCGGCCCGGATCGGAAAAAGCTGAAGGAGCTTGCTTTGAACTGCGCGTGGTGCATACTTTTCTTCGTGCTGATCCCCGGTCTGATCTACTATCTGAGCTACTTCCCCTACGGCATCGCGAACGGACTGAAAGTCCCCGAGATGTTCTTCACCGGGGAGTACGCAAAGATCGTGGCGGACAACCAGGCCTTCATGCTCAGCTACCACGAGGGCGTCACCGCGACGCATCCGTATTCCTCCAGATGGTACCAGTGGATACTGGATATTAGGCCGATCCTGTATTATCTGAAGTATTACCCGGGCGGCAGATATTCGTCCATCGCGGCTTTCGTGAACCCGCTCATATGCTGGGGAGGCCTTGCGGCGATGATGATGCTTGCGGTCCACGCCTTGATCAGAAAGGATAAGACGGCAGCCTTCATCGTCTGCGGATGGCTTGCCCAGCTGCTTCCGTGGATATTCGTGAAGAGAGTGGTGTTCGAGTATCATTATTTCCCGTCCTCTGTTTTTCTGGTGCTTTCGCTTGCGTATCTTTTCGCCTTCGTCAGGGGAAAAAGGCACGGAAAGACCGTGATCATCGGATTCACGTCCTTTGCGGTCCTGCTTTTCGTGCTGTTTTATCCCGTGATAAGCGGACTTCCGGCGGACCGGACTGCTTATTCAGCCTGGATGAGCTGGCTGCCGACATGGCCGTTCTGAAACGCTCTGCGGAACGGCTCCGGGGAGTCCCAGAGTTCGAAATGTAGAAAAAGAAGCTGCAATTTTATGCAAGTTGCCGATTTGTATCAGACGCGGGAAATGCTTCTTCTACATGACGCGATATAATGCTATAATACAAACAGGAAAGTATGCTTTCCAATAAAGAAGGGAGTGTTTTCAGTATGAAGTTCACTTTCACCGAAAAGAGAATGGACTCATCCGAGGAGCTCAGAGCCTATGCGATGCGCAAGGTGGGAAAGCTGGACAGGTTCTTCAAGACCGAAGGCGAGGCCGCCATTACGTTCAGCATCGAGAGAGGCCGGTTTCTCGCTGAGATCACCATTCGCAACAACGGCCTGTTTTACAGGGCAAGCGAACTTACGAACGATATGTATGCCTCTGTGGATTCCGGTGTCGCCGCGATCGAGCGGCAGATCCGCAGAAACAAGACCCGTCTCGAGAAGAGACTTCGCGAGGGGGCACTGGAGCGTGACGACGTGCCGGCCTATGTTCCGGCGGAGGACGATGCCGATGAGGAATTCAGGATAGTCCGCAACAAACGTTTTTCCATCAAACCCATGTCGCCCGAGGAGGCGATCCTGCAGATGAATCTGCTGGGACATGAATTTTTCGTGTTCAAGAACATGGAGTCCGAAGATGCGATTTCCGTCGTTTACAAACGCAGGCAGGGCGGTTACGGCCTGATCTGCGATGACGGCGAAGAACAATAAATGATCCGGAGGAAATAAGACTATGAAATGCCCTCGCTGCGGAAGTGAAATGGAGCTGGACCAGCACAGGAGAGCACAGATGTATATGTGCTATGTGTGCGGATACATTGAGGATCAGTACGCTTCCGTCAACACACCGAAAGAAACCAATTTCCAGCATCTGATGAAGCTCAGAAATATCAACGAGGCCTCGGCGTTTATTGCCAACGGTCTTAATCTGGCTCCAAGCGCAGTGAAGGACTGGATGGACAAATTCTTCAACTGATTCAGGGAAGAAAACGATGATTCATGGGCCCGCGGATCCCGCGGGCCTTTTTCAGGAGTAAAGCCATGCAGAATGCAGCACCGGGAACGCTTTATATCGTTGCCACGCCCATCGGCAATTCGAGGGACATGTCCCCCCGGGGGACCGCAGTCCTTTCGGAGGCTGATATCATCGCGGCGGAGGATACCCGCCGCTCCATGGTCCTTCTCAACAAACTCGGGATCCGCAACAGGCTCGTATCGAACCACAAGTTCAATGAATACGGGAAGGCGGCCTGGTTCATCAGCGAGATGAAAGCGGGCAAGAGCGTTGCGGTGATCACCGATGCCGGCACACCGTGCATCTCCGACCCCGGAAATGAGCTGATCCGCGCGGCTGTGAGCGAGGGAATTCCCGTGATCGGGATACCGGGCTGCTGCGCCGCCGTCACCGCACTGAGCATCTCGGGATTCGATCTGTCATCCTTTATGTTCTTCGGCTTTTTCCCGCGGGAGAATGCCGACAGGCGGAAGCTGCTCGAGAAGATGCGGCGGGGCGATACGAAGACCTTCGCCTTTTATGAGTCCCCGAAGAGGATCATGGACCTGGTGGAGTTTTTCATCGAGGCGCAGGCGCATTGCAGGATGTGCCTGTGCAACGACCTGACGAAGCTCCATGAGATGAGCTTCCGGGGCAGTCCCGCGGAGGTGAAGGAGCAGCTGCTTGCGAAGGGGAATTATGAGAAAGGCGAGTATGTGGCGCTGATCGAGATCGACGAGGCCTATGTCTTCAACAAGACCGAGCACACCGTCTCCGCGGAGGCCATGCTCGTGGATGCCATGGTATCGGGAGAGATGGGCGTGAAGGATGCAGTCTCCGCCGTGCTTGCGGACCCGAACAATTCCTACAGCAAAAACGAACTCAAGGCCGCCGCGATCAACCTGAAAAAACTGCTGGGCAGGTAGTTCGCGTCAGACTGTCCATACAATACCGGAGAGCGGATTTCCGCCCTCCGGTATTTCTTCTTTGTTAATATTTCGTGATTGTAAAGTAAGCAGGGGTATGATAAAATCGGAAAGGCTAGGGAAAGGGTATATTTGTTATGTGGTTTTGGTTCGCGGTCATCGCTTTGCTGTGCTGGAGCGGCTCCGATCTGTTTTCCAAGATCGGCTGCAGGGATCCCGGTGATAAGACATCCTATCTCAAGATGGTCTTTGCCGTCGGCATCGTGATGGGGCTCCATGCGGCGTATGAGATATTCATAGGCGGCGTGGAGATCACCGGAACGGTCGTGCTGACCTATCTTCCGGTGTCGATGCTCTATATCCTCTCCATGGCGATCGGTTACCTCGGCCTTCGTTTCATAGAGCTTTCGATCTCCTCGCCCATCTGCAACAGTTCCGGCGCCATCGTGGCCGTCCTCGTGATCGCCACGGGCGGACTTGCGGGCTCCCTGTCCGTTCCTGCGCTCATCGCCGTCGCGCTGGTGTGCATCGGCGTTATCGGACTCGGGATCACCGAGGCGGCTGAAGATGAAGAGCTCCGCCGCCTCCGGCAGAAGGATTCGAATTACTTCTATTCCAAGAGCGCCGTTGCCATCGTGATCCCCGTCATCTACTGCCTGCTGGACGCGCTCGGGACCTTCGCCGATGCAAAAGTCCTTGAGACAATCGATGAGGACGCGGCCAATGCTGCCTATGAGCTGACATTTCTTGCCGTAGGACTCATATGCGGGGTATATGTGTTCCTGATCCGGAAGGAAAAGCCGTCGGTCAGAAGGAGTCTCCCCCGGTTCGTCGGAGCGGCATTCGAAACGGTCGGCCAGTTTTTCTATATCTATGCGCTGGCGGACAGCAGCCATGTGGCTTATTCTGCCCCGATCATCTCCTCCTACTGCGCTGTCTCCGTTCTGTGGAGCCGGCTGTTCCTGAAAGAGAAGCTTTCGTGGAAGCATTACATATGCATCCTGCTTGTTTTTGCGGCTATAGTGATCCTCGGGATCCTGGATATTTGAATCTGAGATAGGAGTAACGCTATGCACCCTGTATACAATAGAGTCCTGATCAAGATCAGCGGCGAGGCCCTCTCCGGAACGAAAGGGGCCGGCTTCGACTTTGACTTCGTCACGGATGTCTGCAAAAAAGTGATCGAGTGTGTCGGGCTTGGCGCGCAGGTGGCGATGGTCATCGGCGGCGGCAACTTCTGGCGCGGCGTCAAGGACGGCGCCGGAAAGGTAGAGCGGGTCAGCGCAGACAAAATGGGTATGCTCGCCACCGCGATGAACTGCCTTGCCGTGGCAGATGTGTTCAAGCAGTGCGGAGCCGATGCGAAGATCCTCACCGCCGCGGATATCCAGGGCGTAGGCGAGCGGCACGATGCAAGGAAAGCCGTGGAGTATCTTGAAAACGGAAAGGTCGTTCTGTTTGCCTGCGGCACGGGCCAGCCTTTCTTCTCCACGGATACCGGCGCGGCGCTCCGGGCGGCGGAGATCGGGGCGGATGCTTTGCTTCTCGCCAAGAATATAGACGGCGTGTACAGCGCCGACCCGAAAAAGGACCCTTCCGCGTTCCGCTTCGAGGAGATCAGCTATGCTGAAGTCCTTGAGCGCAGGCTCGCGGTGATGGATTCCACCGCCACCAGCCTTGCGATGGACAATAGCATCCCGGTCATCGTGTTTGCGCTTGCGGAGCCGGACAATATACGGAAAGTGCTCTGCGGCGAAAAAGTCGGGACAACAGTAAAATAAGAACAACCATCATCATACAGCACGGAGGTACAGTGAAATGTCAGATTATCCGGAATACGAAAACAAAATGAAGAAGACCTGCGAGGCACTCTCCGCCCAGTATGCCACCATACGCGCGGGAAGGGCGAATGCGGCGGTTCTCGATCAGATTCAGGTGGATTACTACGGTGTACCCACTCCGATCAACCAGGTGGCCTCCATTGCCACACCGGATCCCCGTTCTCTGCTCATCCAGCCCTGGGATGCTTCCGTCCTGAAGGCAATTGAGAAGGCGATCCTCGCCTCGGATCTGGGCATCAATCCGCAGAACGACGGACGCATGCTCCGTCTGGTCTTCCCGCCGCTCACCGAGGAACGCAGAAAAGATCTGGTGAAGCAGACCAAGAAGTATGCCGAGGAGGCAAAGGTGGCCATCCGCAATATCCGCCGAGATGCCATTGAAAAGTTCAAGAAGCAGCAAAAGGCCAGCGAGATCACGGAAGACGATTACAAAATCGCCGAGAAGGACATCCAGAAGCTCACGGACGATTATATCAAAGAGATAGACAACATCTCCGCGAAAAAAGAGAAAGAGCTTACAGAGATCTGATATGGCTGCCGGTACCGGAAAAACAGGGGCGGGGGAGAACAGGACGATCCCCCGCCATGTTGCCGTTATTATGGACGGCAACGGCAGATGGGCGAAGAAAAGAGGTCTCCCGAGGACGGCGGGGCATGCCGCCGGCTCGGAAAACTTCCGGAAGATCGCCACATACTGCAAAAATATCGGAATGGACTATCTCACGGTATACGCCTTCTCCACCGAGAACTGGAAGCGTCCGCCCGAAGAGGTCGGGACCATCATGCGGCTGCTCAGACGATATCTCAACGAAGCTGTTGAAACCATGGAACGCGACAGGATACGCATGAAGGTCTTCGGCAATGTGGAAGCACTGCCGGAGGAGCTCCGGCTCCTCGTGGCGAAAACGGATGAGATCTCCTCACGGTATCAGGGATTTCAGGCGAACATCTGCCTCAATTACGGCGGCAGGGACGAGATCGTCTCGGCAGCGCGCAGATATGCACGGGATCTTGCGGCGGGCGTGGCGCCCGCAGAGCTCACGGAGGATCTGTTCTCCGGATATCTCTATTCGGCCGGTATCCCCGATCCCGAACTCATCATCCGGACGGGGGGAGAGCAGAGGATATCCAACTTTCTGCTCTGGCAGTGTGCCTATTCCGAGTTTTATTATACAGACACCTACTGGCCGGATTTCGGGCCGGAGGAGCTCGACAGAGCGATCGAAGCCTTTAACGCCAGAGACAGGCGCTTCGGCGGGATCAAATAAGGAGAATGGAAAATGGTAAAGTCGGTTTCCATCCTCGGCAGCACGGGAAGCATCGGAAGACAGACCGTTGCCGTCGCGGAAGACCGGAACATAAGAGTGACCGCGCTCAGTGCCAACCGGAGCACTTCTCTGCTTGAAGAGCAGGCGAGAAAACTCCGGCCTGAGCTTGTAGCGGTCTATGATGAAGCCGCGGCGAAGGATTTCAGAATTGCGGTGGCGGATACCGGCATCCGGGTCGTTTCCGGCATGGAAGGCCTCCTAGAGGCCGCGGCAGGACCTCACTGCGACTGCGTGGTGACGGCGGTGTCCGGCGCGATCGGACTGCGGCCTACACTCGCTGCGATAAAAGAGAAAAAGAGGATAGCCCTCGCCAACAAGGAGACGCTCGTCTGCGCGGGCGATATCGTGATGAAGAGCGCCGCCGAAACAGGGGCGGAGATCGTTCCTGTCGATTCGGAGCACTCGGCCGTCTTCCAGTGCCTTGCGGGACGTGACAGGAGAGAGCTCAGGCGCATTCTTCTCACCGGGTCCGGCGGACCCTTCCGCGGAATGAAAAGAGCGGAGCTTGAGGATGTCACGCCGGAACAGGCGGTTCGCCATCCAAAATGGAACATGGGCGCCAAGATCTCCGTGGACAGCGCAACCATGATGAACAAGGGCCTTGAGTTCATCGAGGCGATGCACCTGTTCTCCGTGAAGCCGGAGGACATACAGGTGGTGATCCATCCGCAGAGCGTGATCCACTCGATGGTGGAGCTCATCGACGGCACGGTGATCGCCCAGCTCGGCGTGCAGGACATGGGACTGCCCATCCAGCTCGCGCTCACGTGGCCGGAGCGCTGTCCGTCCATGTTCGAGCATCTCGATTTCTGCAGGCTCCGGGAGCTTACTTTTGAAGCCCCGGACCTTGCGAACACCCCCTGCCTGGCGCTTGCCATGGACATGGCAGAAGCGGGAGGAACGGGCCCGTGCGTGATGAGCGCGGCGAATGAGACGGCGGTGCACAGGTTCCTTGACCACAGGCTCGGCTTCAACCGGATCTATGACTGCGCCGCGGCCGCCGTTGAAAAGCTCGGCATCGTGCAGGACCCGGATCTGGATACTATCCTCGAGGCGGATGCCGCCGCGAGGAGATTTGCGAAAGAATACGAAAAATGACAGTTGTTTATATTTTGATCGCCATCCTGCTTTTCGGCGTGCTCATCACCGTCCATGAGGCGGGCCATTTCACGGCGGCCAAGCTCTGCGGCGTGAAAGTGAATGAGTTCGCCGTCGGCATGGGCCCGGCGATATGGAAAAAGAAAAGAGGAGAGACCCAGTACTCCCTCCGCTGCATCCCCATAGGCGGATTCTGCGCCATGGCCGGAGAGGACGAACAGAGCGACGATCCGCGTGCCTTCACCAACCAGCCTGCTTGGAAGCGGCTGATCATACTTGTTGCGGGTTCTGCGATGAACTTCCTTCTCGGCATGCTCATCATCGCCATCCTGTACGCTCCCGCAAAGGCCTTCATCAGTCCCGTCATTGCACAGTTCACGGAGGGCTGCCCGTATGAGGGGCCTCTGCAGGTTGGCGACCGGTTCCGTTCCGTTGACGGGCACAGGATCTATCAGTATTACGATTTTTCGGACTATATGGACAAGAACGGCACCGTTCACGACATCGTCGTGATCCGGGACGGGCACCGCGTCAGGCTCAATGATTTCCGGATGGAAAAGATCCTCTATGTAGGAGAGACGCAGAAACGCTACGGCTTTTCCTTCGGATACGAGGAGGCGACCTTCGGCGTGAAGCTGCGGAACGTGTGGAACACGTCCATGGAATTCGTCCGGTGGGTCTGGGCAGGGCTCTCGGAGCTTGTCAGCGGCCATGTCAGCATGAACGACATTTCCGGTCCGGTCGGCATCGTGGATCTGATAGCCGAGACCGGGGAACAGGCCGAGAGCACTTCCGACGCCTTTTTTGATATTTTCTATCTGGGGGCCTTCATAGCCATCAATCTGGCCGTGATGAACATGCTGCCGATCCCCGCCCTCGACGGCGGAAGGGTGTTTCTGCTGATCGTCACTTTTATTATCGAGAAGATCACGCGGAAAAAGCTCGATCCGAAATACGAGGGATATATCCATGCCGCGGGTATGGTCCTGCTGCTGGCGTTCATGGCATTCGTGATGTTCAACGACGTGCTGAAGCTTTTCAGAAAATAGGAATATGAGCTGTAAAAGAGAGTATACGAAAAAAATAAAAGTCGGCGGAACGGAGATCGGCGGAGACGCGCCGGTCACGGTCCAGTCCATGTGCAACACGAAGACGTGGGATGTTGAAGCGACCGTTTCGCAGATAGAAAGACTGCGCGCCGCAGGCTGCGACATCGTGCGGATAGCCGTTCCGGACATGCGCTCTGCCAAAGCCGTGGCTGTCATACGGGAGAGAACGGATGTCCCGCTCGTGGCGGATATCCATTTCGACTGGCGGCTCGCGCTCACGTGCGCCGCGGGAGGCATAGACAAGATCCGCATCAACCCGGGCAACATCGGTTCCGCGGATAAGGTCGAAGCTGTTGCAAAAGCCTGCGCGGACAGGAACATCCCGATCCGTATCGGGGTGAACGCGGGGAGTCTGGAGAAGGAACTCCTGGAAAAATACGGAAGTCCCTGCGCCGAAGCGCTCGTCGAAAGCGCGGAGGGACATGTCCGGCTGCTGGAGCAGGTCGGTTTTTCGGACATCTGCATATCGATGAAGGCGTCTTCCGTGCCGCTCACGGTGGAGGCTTACCGGCTCGCGGCGGAGAGGTTCCCGTATCCGCTCCATGTGGGGATCACCGAGACGGGCACGGAGTACAACGGGGTGATCCGCTCGGCCGTCGGGATCGGGACGATCCTAAGCGAGGGCATCGGGAACACGATAAGGGTGTCGCTTACGGCGGATCCCGAAAGAGAGGTCAAGGCCGGCCTCGAGATCCTGCGTGCAGCGGGGCTGCGAAAAGGCGGGCCGAGGCTCGTCGCGTGCCCGACCTGCGGCAGGACGGAGATCGATCTGATCTCCCTGGCGTCTGAAGTCGAGCGGCGCCTTGCGGATATCGACAGGGACATAACGGTCGCCGTGATGGGCTGTGTCGTGAACGGCCCGGGAGAGGCGAGAGAGGCGGATTACGGCGTCGCGGGCGGCAGGGGAAAGGGACTGCTCTTCAAAAAGGGGCAGGTCCTCGGAACGTTCCCGGCGGATCAGCTTTGCGATGCGCTGATCGGCCTGATCCGGAAGGATGAGGAATAGATCGCGTTATTGACGGGAAAGGAAGTATAAACCGCAGGTGGATACGAGCAGAATGGTTCCGCTCCTGGAGATCTTTCCGGGCTGCGAGACGATAAAGGAGATATGCGGGGGCCTCGAAAAGGCCGCCGTCTCTTCCGTGCGCGTCGATACGGCTGCCGGTGCTCTGTCGGCTGACATCTCCTTCCCGGAAGCACCTTCCCCCGCGGATCTTCAGATCCTCCGGAAGAAGCTGGAGACCGATTACGCCTTGAGCACCGTGACCATAAACGACAGATGGCCCAAGCCTGCCGCGTCTGCTCCGGAGACAGGCTCCGGGAAAACGGCGGGGAAGGAAGCAAAGCCCGCTGTGCTGTACGGCAAGGAGATCAAGGGCAGGCCGGTCCCGATGAGCACGCTCGAACTCGACAGCGGCAGGGTAGTCGTAGAGGGAGATGTGATCGCCGTCGCGAGCAAGACGCTCCCGAACAGCGGCAACGCCGTGCTCTCGTTCGATCTCACGGACTATACGAATACCGTCCGGGTAAAAAAATACCTGACCCCGAAAGATGACAGGGCCATAACAGAAAAGATCGCGGAGAAAGATCATCTCATCGTAAAGGGTAATACCGCCTATGACAAATACGATGAAGATCTCGTCCTTGATCCGCAGAGCATAGCAAGAAGCAAAAAGACCGAACGGACGGACGACGCGCCTGTCAGACGCGTGGAGCTCCATGCGCATACGAAATTCTCGACGCTGGACGCGCTGACCGATCCCAAGGAGCTCGTGAAACGGGCGGCATACTGGGGAATGCCCGCCGTGGCGGTGACGGATCACGGCAACGTACAGGCCTTCCCGGAGCTCTGGGGAGCCGGGAAAAAGAACGGTATCAAGATCATTTACGGCATTGAGTGCTATTATGTGAATGATATGGACGGCAACAGGGCCGTCAGCGGGAAGAGCCGCCGTCCCATCGACGGGGAATTCGTCGCCTTCGACATCGAGACCACCGGGCTGAACGCCATCAACGACCGGATGACCGAGATCGGCGCCGTGATCTTTTCCGGCGGAGAGATCAAGGGCGAATTCAACACCTTTGTAAATCCCGGCATGCACATCCCGGAGAGGATAAGGGAGCTTACCGGCATTACGGATGAGATGGTGAAGGACGCCCCGGATGAAGCCGAGGCGCTGCGCATGTTCATGGAGTTTGCCGGAGACAGGCCGCTGGTCGCGCACAACGCTTCGTTCGATATAAGCTTCATGCGCACCGCGTCGGACAGGCACAGGATCCGCTTCGATCCGGTCTCCGTGGATACGCTCAGCCTATCCAAAGCGCTGCTGCCGGAACTGAAGCGCTATAAGCTGGATATCGTGTCCAGACACCTCAAGCTTCCGGAGTTCAACCACCACCGCGCCAGTGACGATGCGATGGTAGTGGCGAGGATCATGGGAAAGCTTCTTCCGATGCTTTCAAACTGCGGCGTCCGCACGATCAACGACATCGAGCCGGTCTGCCGGAGCCTTCGCAGTTCCGACAGCGAACGGCCGTATCACATGATCCTTCTGGTCCGGAATAAAACGGGACTGAAGAATCTGTACAAGATGGTCTCGGAGTCCTATCTGAAGCATTTCCGCAAGGTGCCGATCATTCCCAAGAGCTCCCTGGTACGCCACAGAGAGGGAATCATCGTAGGCTCGGCCTGCTGCAAGGGTGAACTGTATGACGCGGTGATCCGGGGAGCGGACGACTGGCATCTCGAGCAGACGGCGTCCTTTTACGACTATCTGGAGATCCAGCCGCTCTGCAATAACGCTTTCCTCATCGAAAACGGGACCGTGAGCGATGAGGAGGCCATACGCGGCTTCAACAGAAGGGTCGTCGAGCTCGGGAAACGCACCGGCAAACCCGTGGTCGCGGCGAGCGACGTGCACTTTCTCGATGAGAGGGACGAACAGCTCCGGAAAATCCTCCTTGCGTCGAGAAAGTATTCCGACGCCGACAGAGACACACACATGTTCCTGCGGACCACGGACGAGATGCTGCGGGAGTTCGAGTATCTCGGAGAGGAAACCGCCAGGGAGATCGTGATCGACAATACAAGGGCGATAGCGGACAGCGTGGAGAAGTTCGAGCTGCTCCCGAAGGAGCTTTTCCCTCCGAAGATCGAAAAGTCCGCCGAGCAGCTGTCACAGCTCGTAAACGACAAGATGCACCGCATATACGGCGAGGATCCGCCCGAGATCGTGAAGAGCAGGGTGGAGACCGAGCTGAAAACGATCCTTGACCACAATTACGATGTCATTTACATGAGCGCGCAGAAACTCGTGCAGAATTCCCTTGAAAACGGCTATCTCGTGGGCAGCAGGGGAAGCGTGGGGTCTTCCATCGTGGCGTACATGTCCGGCATCACGGAGGTCAACGCGCTTCCGCCCCACTATGTCTGCCCGAAATGCCGCCATTCCGAGTTCGTGACGGACGGAAGCTTCGGCTGCGGCGCCGACATGCCCGAAAAGAACTGTCCTGCCTGCGGCACACCGATGCGGCGTGACGGATTCGACATACCGTTCGAAACGTTCCTGGGCTATCCCGGAAACGAGAAGACCCCGGATATAGACCTGAATTTCTCAGGCGAGTATCAGGCCAGGGCACATAAATACACGGAGACACTGTTCGGCTCCGACCATGTCTTCCGCGCCGGCACGATCGGCACGCTCGCCGAAAAGACGGCCTACGGCTATGTGATGAAGTATCTCGAAGAGCGCGGGCTCAAGGCGGGCAAGGCGGAGGAGAACCGGCTCGCACAGGGCCTCGTGGGCATAAAAAGGACCACCGGACAGCATCCCGGCGGTCTGGTCATCATCCCGCAGGACAAGGACGTGACGGATTTCTGCCCTGTACAGCATCCGGCGGACGATCCCGACAGCGACATCATCACCACGCATTTTGAATATCACAGCATGGAGGACAATCTCCTCAAGCTCGATGAGCTCGGTCACGATGACCCCACCATGATCCGGATGATGGAGGATATGACCGGTGTGGACGCAAAGGAGATCTCCCTGTCCGATGCGGAGACCATGTCCATTTTCACGAGTCCTGCACCGCTCGGACTTCCGGAGGACGATCCGATCATCGGGAAGACCGGCACGATCGGCGTTCCGGAATTCGGGACCGGCTTCACCAGACAGATGCTCGTGGATACACAGCCGAAGCAGTTCAATACGCTCATACGGCTTTCCGGCTTTTCCCATGGGACCGATGTCTGGGCGGGGAACATCCACGATCTCATCGTGAACGGCACAGCGACCGTCGATGAAACGGTAGGCTGCCGTGATGACATCATGCTCTATCTGATCCAGAAGGGGATGCAGCCCTCACTGGCTTTCAAATTCATGGAAGCGGTGCGCAAGGGCAACATCCACAAGGGAAAACCCTGGCCGGCGGGCATCGAGGATGAGATGAAAGGCATGGGCGTGCCGGACTGGTGGATCGAGTCATGCAGAAAGATCCAGTATCTCTTCCCGAAAGCGCATGCGGTGGCCTATGTCATGATGGCCTTCCGTATCGCCTGGTTCAAGGTCCACGAACCGCTTGCGTTCTACAGCGCCTATTTTTACCGCAGGAGCCAGAAGGGCGGCTTCGACGCCGGAATGATGACCGGCGGGACCGACGCCGTCAGACGCACGATCAACGACATGCGCAAGAGAGCGAAGCTGTCGGCCAACGAGGAGGACCTGCTCGTCACGCTCGAGGCGGTATATGAGTTCAACCTGAGGGGCTTCTCGTTTGCGCCGCTGGATCTGTATGAGTCGGATGCGGCGAAATTCCTGCCCGTGGGCGACAGAATGCTCCGGCCGCCGTTCGTGTCTCTCTCGGGTCTGGGCGAGAACGCCGCTGCGGATCTCTATTCCGCCGTGCACCCGGAAGACGGAACAAGGCCCGAGTTTATTTCGGTGGACGAGCTGAGCAGACGCTGTCCCAAGGTCAGCCAGACCTGCTTCGATCAGCTGAAGAGCATAGGCGCTCTTCGGGATCTCCCGGACAGCAGCCAGATGTCCTTCTTCGATATGTGAACAGAAAACCGCGCCTCGGCTGAGGCGCGGTTTTTGATCGGCGTATTCGGTCAGTCTGGCTGTGCGTACATCCGGTCGAGAATGTCGTACAGCGGAAGATAGGGGTCTTCCGTCGGGCCCTGCCTGTCTCCCAGTTCCATCAGGACGCTTCCGTCTTCGCTCTTTTCCCACAGCGGCAGACCGGGACCGTTCGGATCTCCCGTGGAGATGAAGTTCACGAAGTAATCCGAGAAAAGAGCGGACAGCTTCCTGTCTGCCGCATCATAGAGCTTTGAGCCTTCGGGGATGTTGCCGTAGCAGTAGATCATCTCACCGCTGTGCCACGGACCGATGGCTCCGTTGTCTTTGCTGAAGAAGTATTCGTAGGCCGGAATGCCGTTTGCAAGTGCCTGTTCCGCCCAGCAGTGATGTCCGTGCGAAAAGTAGATCGCCGAATAGATCGAGGTCCAGTTTGCTTTCGCCTCCGCATCCGTCGATGCCGGATACAGTGCGAGCACTTCATCGGCATACTCACCGAAGAACTTCCGCACCTTCTGCTCATAGTTTTTCAGATTTGCCTGTTCAAACAGAATGAAAGGAGTCGCTTCGTCGGAATTGAAGCCGTGGAGGATCGCCTCCTCGTTGTGGAGCCCCTGCGCGTAGGATTCGTACGGGGTCATGGTCAGAACGTAGCCGTCCACCGCTATGTGGTGGTTGACATCTGCGGCAGCGACCAGCTTTCCGGCGTCGATCTGCCGGAGTTGGGCGACGTTTGAAACGCCGAAGCGCGTCAGGGTCTCGCTTCCGGCTTTCAGCGCCGCATCCAGGCTCCGGAAGGAATGGGAAGGCTTCTCGGCAGTCGTTGTCGAGCTCTCGCCGATCGCGCGCCGGAAAAGACCCTTTGCCAGCGGAGAGGTGCACAGGGCGCTCACGCAGGCGGAGCCGGCGGATTCGCCCGCCAGCGTGACATTGTTCGGATCGCCGCCGAATGCCGCGATATTTGCCTGCACCCATTCCAGCGCTTTGATCTGGTCGAGAAGACCGTAGTTTCCGGAAGTGCCGTTTTCCGATTCCGCCAGGAGTTCATCGGTCGCCAGAAATCCGAAAACGCCGAGCCGGTATCCCATGTTGACCACGATCACGCCCTTGCGGGCAAGGCCTTCTCCGCTGTAATCCCCATTCCAGCTCTGTCCGGTCTGCAGGGAGCCGCCGTGGATGAATACAAGCACAGGGAGGTTTTCCTTCGCGCCGGCGGGCTTCCAGACATTGAGATACAGAGAGTCCTCGGAAACGGCCTCACGGAAGTTATCCTGCAGGGAGATCCGGAAATCGTGGTATCCTATGATCCGGACAAGAGAATCATAGATTGCGGAATTGCGCGGCTGCATGGACATCGGTGCAAAATGGTCCGCTTTGCGCACACCGTCCCAGGGCTCCGGATCCCGCGGCTCCTGCCAGCGCAGCTCCCCGACGGGAGGCGCGGCATAGGGGATGCCCGCATAGACCTCGACCTCTCCGTCCGCAGTCAGCACTCCCGTCAGCTGCCCGTCCGAAACGGTGACGATACCTGTCTCGCCGCCGTTTTTCCCCGCGACGGCAGGGCGGAGCCTCACCGGGCCGACGGTAACGAAGAGGTTTGCCGCGAGCAGAGCGGTCAGACAGAGAAACACGAGCACTCTCTGCACGGGCTTTTTCAGACGTTTCCGCAGGAGGAAGTACTCCGCGAGCAGGACTGCTGCGACGATCCAGCCGGCGATCCTGTTTCTGTTCAGCTCCAGCAGGGCAAAAACCAGCAGGGAAAACAGCCCGTATAGGATGCAGAATCCGGTTTTGTTTTTTCGCATGTTCCGAATCTCCTGTTATTTGTATAGCTGTGGATATCAAATCCGCGCAGGCGGAATCACAAGGTGTTTTCCTGCCGGATCGTCCTCAGGCGATCAAAAAGACCGCATCGGCGGATCAGATCCGGGGATGCGGTCTCTTGGCGCTTATTTCACCTGAACGAAATCAGCGTCGTTGATGGCGATGTAGCGCTTGATTCCGAATACGAGAGTTCGCGCTCTTCCGCTCTCGGAGTTCACAAAGTATTTCATGCTGCCGATCATCTTCTCCCATCCGTCCACGGTCCCGCCCCAGCGGACACGGTCGGCGTAGATCTCTGGCCGGATCTCCCCGGAGAGCGAATCAATCATGGCCAGCACGTTCTCGTTGGAAAGAGGGCCGGTGAGCGCGCCGGAGAGGGCGTCTGAGAACTGCTTGCGGAACTGCGGGAAGTTCAGCAGCAGCTTCGCGACACGGTTATAGATGTAGGCGTAATCTCCGTTCATGTCGAAGACGAACTGGAAGGTCCAGGGGTCGAAAAATCCCAGATCGAGGTCCGAAAGCGAATAATACAGCTTGTCCTCGGAGGCGACATAGTAGAACCTCACATTCGTCGGGTGGATGTCGTAGTTGCCGGAGTATGCCTGTATGATGCACCAGGCGATCACGCTGTCCACGTCGAGCTTGCTGCAGATCTCCTCATATCTGGCGTTCGAATAATCCGTGTTGTAGGCGAGGGTTCGGTATATCTCGTTCAGCTGGGGACAGTCGCCGCCCGCCAGTTCCCTGTACATCGTGACGTCCGAGGTCTCCAGACCGTGATGATTGGCAAAATGCTCGGCGGAATGCGCCTCGCGGAAATTATACAGTCCCCAGTACTGCCCGTTGACATAGAGAACGGCGTACCGGTAATCCTGGACGGAAAGATCGGGGAAAGCCTGAAGGGAGAGCTGGTGCATGAGGTTGTCCCGCATCAGAGTCGAATAGACGTCCTCCTGCGCGGCCCGCAGAAGCACGGAAGTGAATTCCGTAACGCCGTTTTCGAACAGATCGTATTCCAGCGGGCCCGCGTAGCGGTTTTTGAACTGGATCTTCATCGACTTCTTCTGCTGGGCGATCTTGGAGGTCGCGCCGTGGAGTTTGAATCCGCAATCCATGGAGAAAGAGCCCTCCTCACCGAAAAACTCCAGCACGGCAGGTTTTTCGGTCTCAACGGTCGGCCGGTTGTACACCGCGGTGAAATCGGCGGGATCGGTCACAAGGCTCACGACGGGAAGAGAATGTCCTTCGTTGATGATATAGCTCAGCGAGAGCGGCTCCGCGGTCAGCTTTCCGGGCTCGTAATTGATCGCACGGACGACGGTGGTGGAAGTGAGCGTTATCGGCCCGGTATAAACGGCGGAATCCGTGGTGGGCCTGCTGCCGTTGGTGGTGTAGTAGATGGTGCCGGGGGCGGAGAGAGTCACGGTGACGCCGGAAACGTCATTGAACACACCGTCTTTCTCAAGAGAAACGGGTCTTGCGGCAATGCAGCGGTATCCGCCTTTGTTGTCGGCCTGCGGGGTTGGTGAGGTGAAATAGAACATGCCGTTTTTTCCGTCGAGCTTTCCCGCACTGCCGTCGAGCGGGATGTCATGCAGCAGCATGAAGTCGCAGAGCGTTCCGTCCGCTGCACTGAGATAGAGTTCATCCCTGAGCGCATTGAGCCCGAACGGAGCAAAATCCTGATTGACGGCGGCCTGTTCATCGGAGCAGTAAATGATATAAACCTTGCCGGGGTCCAGAGTCTTGGAAGGAAGCCGGAAGCGAAGACGGTCGGAACCGGCGTCCGAGAGATAATAATCCGAAAGAAGAACGGATTCGCCGGATACGTTTTTGATCTCCACCCAGTCATAATACTTGTTGGAGATGCGAAGATAGGAACTGTTGTGGACCATCACCTCGCTGATCACCAGCGGCCCGGCTGCTTTCAGGGAGGATTGCCATCTGTCATAGCCTTCATCGCTGTTGGGCTGCCCCGGAGAAGGGAATGCGGTCGTGCTGAGACCGTCCTCGGAAACACGGATGCTGATATCGCGGCCGACGGCTTCATAGGTGATATTTGACAGTTCCCTGCCCTTGTTGTTCTTGAATACGACGGTGGCGCCGGAGGCGGAAAGCTCACCCGGGCAGAACATCACATAATATTCACCCGGAGCAAGGGTGACTTCGTCAAGGCTGACGGAATCTCCGTTGCAGCGCAGGGTGCATTTGGAAAGCTCGGCGTCCTGATCGCCGGCGTTGTAAAATTCGATCCAGTCGGGGAACTTTCCGCTCTCATCCGGGAGCGTGCACTTGTTCGACGGCATGAGCTCGCTTATGACGATATTGCTTTCGCTCTCGGGAGCCTTTTCGGGCTCGGGCCGCAGGACCCCCTGTGCCTGAACAGGCTGTTCTGCTTCCGGGGCGGATTCGCCGGAGGAGAACAGGTCAAAGCCGAACTGCCTGCCGAGAACGAAGATCACGGCGACGCCGACGAGGGCAACAAGCAGGATCGCAAGCAGGATCGAGCCCAGTATACTTTTTTTGGCGGTCTTTTTTCGCATAAAAGAACTCCAATACAGATTCATATGATTTGTCGTGATTTATTATTATAACATATATAAGGAAAAAGTCACGGCTTTTCTGTATGGCGGAACGCCTGCGTCTGCTGCTGCGGGATCGGAAGGAATTTGTGATTGATACCTTATGCAACGTGTGATATCCTGTTTTTTACAGACTGTAATTATAGAACGATAAAAACAAGGGAGTGAAGCGGATGGAATTCAATGTGAACAGTCCCGTGCTGTTCCTGCTGGCAGGGATCATCGTCGCGATCGTGCTTGCCCAGTCGCTGTGGTTCCTCGTGAAGGCCTGGCGCAGGGGCAGAGAGATCGGCATGCCCATGGAAAAACTGCGCAGGATAGCCATCGGAACGGCTATTTTCACGATCGCCCCGGCGACCGCCATCGTGATCAGTGTCATCACCCTCTCGAAAAAGCTTGGCATTCCGCTCCCGTGGATGAGACTGAGCGTGGTCGGAGCCATAACCTACGAGACGCCGGCCGCAGCCAACGCGCTCGATGCCATGGGGCTGGAATGGGCGAAGGTGACCGGCCTCGACGCGACGCAGTATGTCACCGTCGCCGCCGTCATGACGATGGGGATCATGGTGGGCATCTGGCTCGTGCCGGTGATCGGCAAAAAGCTCATCGGCGGGATGATAAACCTTGAGAAGAGAGACAAGAAGTGGGGAGAGATCTTTTCCGCCTCGCTGTTCCTCGGCATGATCTCGGCCTTCCTCGGCTATGTCTTCTCCGATTTCAGCACGGTCTTCCGCGGCGACACGAGCGGGCTCATCGCGCCGCTGGTCATGTTCGTCTCTGCGGCCATGATGGGCGTCTGCGCGCTGGGCATGAAGCTGTTCAACTGGAAGTGGATGAACGATTACGCCCTTCCGATCAGCCTGCTGGCGGGCATGGCGAGCGCCATACCCATCACCGCGTGGCTGGGCTGAGGAGGTGCCGGTATGAAAAAGAAACTGTCGTATATAGATTCCGTCCATCGGGACGGCCGCATCTGGAACCTCTTCGTGATGGTCATCCTCATCCTGTTCCCCGTGGCGGTCATGCTGATCTTCCGTGCGGGGATCGACTGGAGAGGATTCATCCAGGGTTTCCTCGCCACGGCGCCCATGTTCTGGGCCGTGGGCGTGATCGAGACCTTCACCTATGTCCCCATGCTCGGTGCGGGCGGCTCGTATCTGGCCTTCGTCACGGGAAATATCACCAACCTAAAGGCTCCCGCGGCGCTGAACGCGCTTGAGCTTGCCGGAGCGGACATAAAGACGGAGGAGGGAGAGATCGTCTCCACCATCGCCATCGGCGTGTCGAGCATCGTCACAACGCTCATTATCGTGCTCGGCGTGATCCTCATCACACCGCTTACCCCGGTGCTCAACTCCCCAGTCCTCGCACCGGCTTTCGACCAGATCCTTCCGGCCCTGTTCGGCGGCCTCGGTGTCGTGTATATCGCCCGCAACTGGAAGATCGCCATCGCCCCCGTGCTTCTGATGCTGATCCTCTTCATCGCGATCCCCTCGCTCGGTTCCGTCGTCAGCATCATGGTCCCGGTCGGTGTGGTGTTCACACTCGTAGTCTCCCGCATCCTTTACAAGAAAAATCTCCTGTGAAAGAGGAGGATCGTAATGATTCTGATTATCATTCTTTGTATCCTGCTTCTGCTCGCTGCGGTGATCCTTGTCAGGACCGCCCTCTTCACCCCCAAAAAGCAGCTCGTCACAGATAATGAGGAGGTCAGTTTTGACAGGGAGGCGAGCATAAACGCGCTCGCGGAGCTGGTCAGATGCAGGACTGTTTCCTATGAAAACAGCGAGCTCGAGGATGAAGCCGAATTCGAAAAGCTGATCGGAAAACTCCCGGAACTCTATCCGAATGTAATGGAGACCTGCACGCTCACCAGACTGGCCGGAAGAGCCCTGCTTTTCCGCTGGTACGGGAAGAGCGAAGGAGAGGCCGCTGTGCTGATGGCGCATTACGATGTGGTCCCCGTGGAGGAGGATAACTGGGAAAGGCCTCCCTTCAGCGCTCTGATCGAGGACGGCGTGATGTGGGGCCGCGGCACGCTCGACACGAAAGTCACCTTCAACGGCATCCTGTCCGCCGCCGAGAACCTGATAAAGCAGGGATTTCAGCCGGAGAACGACATCTATTTCGCCTTTTCCGGAGGAGAGGAGATCAACGGCCCCGGCGCTGTGAACATCGTGGAATGGTTCAAAGAAAACGGCATCTCGCCGAAGCTCGTCATCGATGAGGGCGGTGCCGTCGTAGAGGATGTCTTCCCCGGTGTAAAGGCTCCCTGCGCCCTGATCGGCATAGCCGAAAAGGGCCTCATGAACCTCGAGTACAGCATCTCCGGCGCCGGCGGACACGCTTCCGCCCCTGCCCCGCATACGCCTGTCGGAATGCTGGCGAAAGCCTGCACGAGGGTCGAGGCAAAGCCCTTCAGAATGCACATTACCCGCCCCGTGCGGGAGATGTTCGATACCCTCGGCAGGCACTCGAGCTTCCTCTACAGGATGATTTTTGCCAATCTCTGGGCCTTCGGCTGGGTGCTCGATCTTCTGACAAGGAAGACGGGCGGAGAGCTCAACGCGCTGCTGCGCACCACCGTCGCCTTCACGCAGATGAGCGGCAGCAAGGCGCCGAACGTCATCCCGCCCTCTGCTTCCATGGTCTCGAACATGCGCATCAATCCGGACGATTCCGTGGACGGTGTGCTCGCGCGCATCCGCACCGTGATCGATGACAGCAGCATCGGCCTGAGAGTGATGACCTCCATGGAACCGAGCCCGGTCTCCAGGACCTGCTGCGAAAGCTGGGAGATCGTCGCGAAGGCCGCCGCGGAGACATGGAAGGGCAGCATCGTGTCGCCCTATCTCATGGTGCAATGCTCGGACAGCCGCCACTACCGCGACATATCCGACAGGGTCTACCGCTTCTCGGCCATGGACCTCACCGCCGAGGAAAGGCATCTGATCCACGGCAATAACGAGAGGATACGCCTTGAGACCGTCTGCGCGGCGACGGAGTTTTTCCTCCGCGTGATAAAACGCCTGTAAATCATTATAAGAAACCGGAGATATACGAATGGAAAGACTGCCTAAAAGAAGTGAGGTCCCGGCGGAACTCACCTGGAACCTCAGCGACATTTTCGAAAGCGATGAAGCCTGGGCAAAGGAGAACGAAGCCCTGAAAAACGAGATCCCGAACATAGCGGCTTTCAGGGGAAAGCTCGGGGAGAGCGCGGAAAACCTCCTGAACTATTTCCGAAAGAACGACGAACTCTCGGTGAGGATATCGAAGCTGCACGGATACGCCTCCTGCAAGAGCGATCAGGACACGACCGACAGCTTTTACCTTGACATGAAAAACAAGGCTGTGTCGACGATCATATCCATCATCGGTGCGGGTGCGTTTGCAAATCCCGAGATCATGGAGATCCCGGATGAGACGCTCGACCTGTTTTATGCGGTCCAGCCTGCGCTTGCCGGATATGAGCGGGCGCTGTATTCGATCCGCAGGAGAAAGGAGCATATCCTTTCGGAAAAGGAGGAAACGCTCCTTGCGGCCGCAGAGGAGATCGGAAGAGCTCCGGGCGAGGTCGCGGAAGCCCTCAGAGACGCGGACCTGAAATATCCGGACGTTGTCGACAGCAGGGGAGAGCTGCATCAGCTCACCTCGGGCACCTTTGTGCTGCTGGAGCAGAGTCCCGACCGGGTGCTGAGAAAGAATGCGTTCGAGGCGGCCTACGGCAGACTGGGTGAGATGAAGAACACGATCGCCTCCACGCTGAATGCGCAGTTCCGGCAGCTGATGTTCTTCTCGGAGGCCAGAAAATACCCCGACACACTTTCCGCCTCCCTCGACTCAAACGAGGTGCCGGTCCCCGTATATCTCAACCTGATCGACACCGTGGACGCAAATCTCGGAAAGTTGCACAGATATGTGTCTCTTCGCAAAAAAATGCTCGGTGTTCCTCAACTGCATATGTATGATGTGTACGTGCCCATCGTGGCCGACGCAGACAGGAAGATCCGCTGGGAGGAGGCGAAGGAGACCGTTCTTGAGGCTCTCGCGGTACTGGGTGAGGATTATGTTTCTCTTCTGCGGATAGGCTTTGAAGAGCGCTGGATCGATGTGCTCGAGAACGAGGGCAAGCGCGGCGGCGCCTATTCCAGCGGCAGCAGCAGACCGCACCCCTATGTCCTTCTCAATCACAAGGACAATCTCGACTGCATGTTCACCCTCGCCCACGAAATGGGCCACGCCCTGCACAGCTGGCACTCCACCGAGAACCAGCCCGTGGCGTATGCGGACTATGTGATATTCGTGGCGGAGGTCGCCTCCACCTGCAACGAGATCCTGCTGATGCGCCATCTTCTCGACAGGACTTCCGACAGAAAGGAGCGGGCGTATCTTCAGAACCACTTCCTCGAGGAGTTCAAGGGCACGCTGTTCCGGCAGACCATGTTCGCGGAATTCGAGCTCTGGATGGGCCGCACCGCGGAATCCGGCGCGTCTCTGACAGCGGACGTGCTGTGTGAGAAGTATCTGGAGCTCAACAAAAAGTATTTCGGCCCCGATATGATCAGCGATGACGAGATCGCGCTGGAGTGGGCCAGGATCCCGCACTTTTTCTATGATTACTATGTCTTCCAGTATGCCACCGGCTTTTCCGCAGCGGTAGCCATAGCCAACAGGATCCTTGCCGAAGGTGCGGACGCGGTCGCGGATTACAAACGCTTCCTCTCGGGAGGCTGCAGCACGGATCCCATATCGCTGCTGAAGATCGCCGGTGTGGATATGGGGTCTCCCGAGCCGGTGGAGTCCGCGCTGGAGTTCTTCGGGCAGCTCCTGGATGAGTTCGAGGAACTCATGGGATAACAGAACAAAACAAAGAAAAGAGGATACAGCCATGATAATGGATTGCGAAAAATACGCCGGAAAATGCGTCTGCGGAAAAGAGCACGAGCTGGAGACGAAAATGGTCGTCGTCGAATACGGCGCGCTGGAAAACTTCGAAAAGTACATGGAGGCTGCCGGCCTTGCGGGGAAAAGGCGCACCGTGGTGTACGACAGCGTCGTCTACGGCATCACGGAGGGAAAGCATGTCCGCGCCGATCAGGAGATCGTTCTGCCCGCGCAGGGACTCCGTTCCGAGGACATCCTCATAGAGGATATGATGACGAAGCTGGCCGATCCCGAGGTCATCGTCACGGTCGGTGCCGGGACCATGATGGACTTCGGCCGGTATCCCGCCTATAAGCTGGGCATCCCATTCGTCGCGATCCCCACTCTCGCAAGCTCAGACGGCTTCACCGCACGCATCTGCTCCGTCATCGTCGACGGACAGAAGAAATCCATCCCGATGAAGGCCCCCGAACTGGTCGTCGCGGATCTGGATATCATAAAGGGTGCGCCGAAGAGGCTCATTGCCTCCGGGATCAACGACATCCTTGCCAAATACGTCTCCCTCGCGGACTGGAAGATCGCGGCGCTCGTCTCCGGCGAGGACTTCTGCCCCGTGATCTATGACCTCGCAAAGGAGGCGCTCGATATCATGAGAGCCGCCGCGGATAAATATGCCGCCACCGGCGAGATCGACCATGAGGCCATGACCATGGCGCAGATGAAATCCGGCCTCACAATGCAGCTGTGGGTGAATTCCAGAGCCGCGTCAGGAGCTGAGCATCTGATCGCCCACCTCGTGGAGATGCATCCTCCCGGCTTCGAGAAGGCCGAAGGCATACACGGCGAGTGCGTCGGTGTGGGCACCTTCCTCTGCGTGAAAAAATACCATGAGCTCGCAAAGCAGCTTCCGAAGGCAAAACCCTTTGAGCCTCTCTCCGAGGACTGGGTCAGGGAAAAGTTCGGGGAGGCCCTGTATGAGGGGATTGTAGAGGAGAACAGGAATGATGTCCTTGCCACCTTCGACCCGCAGGTCATCGTCGACAACTGGGAGAAGATCCGCGCCATCATAGCGGAGATCCCGCCTGCTGAGGAACTCGAAGAGCTTTATAAGGCGGTCGGAGCGAAGTATCTCCCGGAGCATATAGGGATAGATCCTTCCATGACAGAGGAGATCCTTCCGGTCTCCGCCGCGATAAGAAACCGCCTTACGCTGATCCGTATGCTCCGGGTGCTCGATTTTCAGGAGAAATGATGGAAAAGCTCAATGTCTGCCTTATTAACGATTCGTTCCCGCCTGCGATAGACGGCGTGGCGAACGCGGTCGTAAACTACGGCAGGATCATCAGCGGCGGGCTCGGCAGTGCTTCGGTGGTCACGCCCTATTATCCCGATGCGGACGATTCCGTCTTCGGTTTTCCCGTCATCCGGTATCCCAGCATAGACATGACCAAATTCGTCGGATACCGCGCGGGCGTGCCCTTTTCGGCGGATGTGATGAGGCAGCTCGAGGTCTCGGATTTTGATATCATCCACAGCCACTGCCCGGTCACATCCACCCTCTTTGCGAGGACTCTGCGCGAGCGTCTCAATATTCCCATCGTCATGACCTACCATACCAAGTTCGACATCGACATTGCGAATGCCGTGAAGAGCAGGGTGCTGCAGGCGGAAGCTGCGAAACTCCTCGTGGAGAACATCTCCGCCTGCGACGAGGTCTGGACGGTGAGCCGCGGGGCTGGGGAGAACCTCCGGAAACTCGGCTATGCGGGCAGCTATACCGTGGTTCCGAACGGAGTGGATTTTCCGCGCGGCAGAGTCAGTGCGGACGCCTCGGAGGCGGCCTGCGCCGGATACGATCTGCCGAAGCGTGTGCCGCTGTTCCTGTTCGTCGGCAGGATGATGTGGTACAAGGGCATCCGGATCATCCTCGACGCTCTCGCAGGGCTTAAGGCGGACGGTACCGATTTCCGCATGGTCTTCATCGGCGGAGGCGGCGACAAGGAGGAGATCGTATCCTGCGCGGAGAAGCTCGGTCTCGGTGACAGGGTGTTCTTCACGGATCCGATCCGTGACAGGGACATCATCCGGGCCTGGTACTGCAGAGCGGACCTTTTCCTCTTCCCCTCGACCTTCGACACCAATGGTCTCGTGGTAAGGGAAGCCGCGGCCTGCGGACTGGCCAGCGTTCTGGTAGCGGGAAGCTGCGCGGCCGAGGATTCCGCGGACGGAGAGGACAGCTTTCTCATTGAGGAGAACGCGGAGTCCATGAGGCGGATGCTCAAAAGACTCTGCGCGGAGCCGGAACGCATGAAAGCGGCCGGCGCGAAGGCCATGGAAAGCCTATATATCTCATGGGAGGATTCGGTCAGACACGCGTATGGGATGTACGGCACTGTCATCGAAAACTACAGGAGCGGCCTGTATCCCGCGCATGAGACCCCCGGAGACGATATGTTCCGCTGGGCTTCCGATACTCTCGAGAGCGTGAGCCGCCGGAAGGAGTTCCTCCGCTATGTGCAGGAGGGCTTCCTTCGGGAACAGCAGCGCTACCATGAGGAGAGCGAGGCGGATGCCGAGAGGATCAGAAGCCTTCTGCAGGAGAGAAAAGAGCGGCTTCAGAGCCTCATCGAGGACGGAGAGAACAAAGTCCGTTCGGATATCGAATTCGCAAAGGCCTCCTTCCGGGAAACGCTGGATGATATCTCCCGCTTCATGGACCGGTATAAGTGAATGTATATGCGAAAAGGCCATGGGCACCAGCCCATGGCCTTAAACATTTTACAGGATCTGTTCAGCTCAGCTTTTCGATCGCGATATCCAGCCTGCGGAGAGTCTCCGCCTTGCCGAGTATGCGGCAGATCTCCACGGCCCCGCCGGGGGTGACCGCTTTGCCGGCCGCGGCGATGCGCACCGGCCACATGACCTTGGCGTTTTTGGTCTCCATCTTCTCCACGAGCGAAGTCATCGCGGCGAGGATGTGCTCGTCGTCCCAGACGTCGAGCGCCTCGAACAGGGGCTTCATTGCCTTGAGTACCTCAAGGGAGGACTCTCTGTCGGTCTTGGATTTCTTGTGCACAAAGAGCTCCGTGTCATAATCGGGAAGCGCATCGAAGAAATCGAGTTTTTCGGGAATATCCGTGAGTACCTCCGTACGCTGCTGCAAAAGCGCGGCAATGGCGGCAGCGTCATAGGCGGGGTTCTTCACAGCCTGCCGGATATAGGGCTCCGCGACTTCGGCGAACCTTTCCGGACTCATGGCGCGGATGTATTCGCTGTTGAAATACCGGAGCTTCTCGATATCGAATATGGCGGGGGATTTGGAGACTCCGGAGAGGTCGAAGATCTCCTTGAGTTCGTCAAGTGAGAAGATCTCCCGTTCGCCTTTGGGGTTCCAGCCGAGCAGCGCCACGTAGTTGAGCACGGCGTCGGTCAGGAAACCCTGCGCGATCAGGTCCTCGTAGGAGGGATCTCCGTGCCGCTTCGACATCTTGTTGTGCGCATCACGCATGACAGGCGAGCAGTGCACGTATTTCGGGATATCCCAGCCGAAGCCCTCGTAGAGCAGGTTGTATTTCGGCGCCGAGGAGAGATACTCGCTCCCGCGCACCACATGGGTGATGCCCATGAGGTGGTCGTCCACGACGTTGGCGAAGTTGTAGGTGGGCAGACCGTCCCGCTTTATGAGCACCTGATCGTCGAGCGAGGAATTCTCCACGGTGATGTCGCCGAATATCTCGTCGTGGAAGGTGGTGGTGCCCTCGTGCGGGATCCTCTGGCGGATCACATAGGGAGCCCCGGAGGAGGCCTTCGCGTCGGACTCCTCGCGGCTCATGCCGCGGCAGGGATCATCTGCGCGTCCGAACTCGCCGCTGTCCTCCTCGGACTCCGTCTTCTCGCAGAAGCAGCGGTAGGCGTGCCCGCGGTCCATCAGAAGCTCGGCGTATTCCTTATAGAGCGGCCTGCGCTCGGTCTGAATGTACGGAGCGACGGGACCGCCGACATCGGGACCCTCGTCATGGTCGATACGGCACTCCGCCAGGGTCTTGTAGATCACGTCCACGGCGCCCTCCACGAGCCTGCCCTGGTCCGTGTCCTCGATCCGGAGAATAAAGGTCCCGTCCGCGTGCCGCGCGATAAGATAGGTATAAAGAGCGGTGCGAAGATTTCCCACGTGCATGTAGCCGGTGGGCGAGGGGGCGAAACGTGTGCGCACCTTTCCCTTCGGGATGCGCGCCTCCATCTCCGCGAACCATTTGCTGTCTTTCATTCTTCTGACCTCCAGAAAGGTTTACATAATCTTCCAAGGCGCTCCCGCTGCGTTACAGAGGAGCGATCTGTGTGGATACGGCTCCGTTCTCGTAGACTTCCACCTTTGCCCACGTGGGTTCCCTGCCTCTCCCGGCAGAGCCGGGGTTGAGCAGCTTCACGCTGCCGAAGTCCTCGTTCAGAGCCCTGTGTGTATGACCGAACATAGCGATCGAGGCGCCCCGTTCGAGAGCGGCGTATCCGAGCCGCGAATAATCGCCCCAGTCGACGTCATAGAGATGCCCGTGGGTGATCAGGGCCTTCACGGGACCGAGCGGGACCAGATCGTCCGCCGGAGCGGTCGGGACCATGTCGCAGTTTCCGCACACGTTATACAGCGCGACCTCGGGAAATTCCCGCCGGATGACCGCGGCGTCCCTCTCGTAGTCGCCCAGATGGATGACCACGTCCGGCCTGTAGCGCCGGATGGCCTCAAGCATCAGCGCGGTGTTCGAATGCGTGTCGGAAAAGACGGCGGCTTTCAGCACCGGCGTCATAGCTGCGGTTTCTCCACAAAGCCAAGCTTTTTATAGACCTTGCGCAGCGTTCTGGAGGCGGTGTAAGCTGCCTTCCTCGCGCCTTCGGCGTAAATGCCCTGCAGGTATGCCTTGTCGGCAAGCATCCGCTCGGCTTCTTCCCGGATCGGCCGAAGCGTCTCGACAACGGCCTCGCCGACGGCTGGCTTGAAGACGCCGTAGCCTTTGCCGGCAAACTCGGCCTCGATCTCCGCAAAGCTCTTTCCGGTGACGGAGGAGTAGATGTTCATGAGGTTCGCCACGCCGGGCTTCTCGTCGGGGGCATAGCGCACGCAGTTTTCGCTGTCGGAGTCGGTGACGGCCCTCTTGAACTTGCGGGCGATGTCATCGGGAGAGTCCATGAGGAACACGCAGCCCTGCGGGTCCGACTTGGACATCTTGGATTTCGGATCACCGAGGCTCATGACCCGCGCGCCCACCTTGGGGATGAAAGGCTCGGGGACCTTGAAGGTCTCGCCGTAGAGATTGTTGAAGCGGATGGCGATATCCCGTGAGAGCTCCACATGCTGCTTCTGGTCCTCGCCGACGGGGACTTTATCCGTCTGATACAGCAGGATATCCGCCGCCATCAGGGTGGGATAGGTGAACAGACCGCCGTTGATGTTCTCGGCGTGTTTGGCGCTCTTGTCTTTGAACTGGGTCATGCGGCTGAGCTCGCCGAACATGGTGTAGCAGTTGAGCACCCAGCCGAGCTCTGCGTGCTCATGCACGTGGCTCTGGATGAAGATGGTGTTCTGCTCCGGATCGAGTCCGCAGGCCACATACTGGGCAAGCTGGATGAGCGAGCGCTTCCGGAGCTCCGCCGGCTCCTGCCTCACGGTGATGGAGTGCATGTCCACGATGCAGTAATAGCAGTTGTATTCATCCGCAAGGGACACCCAGTTTTTGATCGCCCCGAGATAGTTCCCGAGATGGAGACTGCCGGAGGGCTGGATCCCCGAGAATATGACCGGTTTTGCCTTGTTGTCCATTTTCCCGCCTCTTTTCATGTCGAATAAGTAAAACTCCTGCCCCGATCATGGGACAGGAGAAACACATCGGTAAGCTTGAAAAATTATAGTATCCGCAGGCAGTCTTGTCAAGAAATACTTGCCGTTTCGCCCTCTCCGAGGGTCACGGCGGGACCCGTCAGGCGGATGTCGCGGATATTGCCGTTTTCGTTGATGAGAGAAACCTGCAGCATGCCGCCCGGCATCCCGATCGTGATACGTGAGGGGGAAGCAGCGGACAGCACGGCAAATGCGCAGGCGATTGCGCCGCAGCCGGTCCCGCAGGCCAGCGTGAAATCCTCCACGCCGCGCTCATAGGTCACAGCCTTTGCCGAGTCCGGCCCCGTCTTCTGCACGAAACTCACATTGGCGCCCCGCGGGAATTCCGCCGCATGCCGGAGCGCCCGTCCTGTCTCGCGCAGAGCGTCTGTGCAAAGATGCGGGTCGGTTTCGGTGAAAACGACCGCGTGCGGGATCCCGGGATCGCCGAGCTCGACATAGAAGCAGTCACAGTCCTGTCCGCCGAGAAGGACATGCCTGTGCGGATCGAGTACGGAGGGATCGTTCAGGCGCACCTCATAGACCTCGCCGCTGATACGTTTTGCCGTGACAAGACCTGCATCCGTCTTTATCCGGATGTTTTCGGGATCGGAGGCAAGACCGTGCTCGACGGCATACTTTGCGAGGCATCGTGCCCCGTTGCCGCACATCTCTCCGACGGATCCGTCGGAATTGATGAACAGCATGCCGATGTCCGCATCGGATGCCGGGACGATCGCGATCAGCCCGTCCAGGCTCTCATATGCACAGAGCTTCACCGCAAGTGCCCTGCAGGCATCTTCGGACAGATCGGAGCTCGTATTATCAAGAAGCACGAAGCCGTTTCCGGCTCCGTGCATTTTTGTATAGTTCATTTGACCCTTTACTGATCTGAGCCGGCCTCATCCGGAACGGAAGGCTCGGCAGCTTCGGCAGTCTCACCGTGCAGCTTCTTCTGCAGCCAGTCCTTGCCGTCGTTGAACCTGGAAACGATGTAGGAGGCAACGTAGTCGCCTGCCGCGTTGACCATGGTGGCGGGAGGATCGACGAGGTCGCCGATGGCCTGTGCAATCGGGAAGGCGATGGCAAGCTGCTCGGGGAAGAACAGCGAACAGAGCACGAGCTCACCGGTTCCGCCGCCGCCCGGAATGCCGGACATGGCCACGGAGGAGACGGTCGCCACGATGATGGCGAGGATCGCGTCAGCAGAGCCGAAGTTCTTGCCGAACATGCCGAACAGGAAGGCGACCTTGATAATGGCGCTCATGCCGGAGCCGTCCATGTTCATGGTGGCGCCCATCGGGAGCACGATGTCGGTGACGTCCTTGGAGATGCCTGTGTCCTCGGAGACCTCCATGTTCGTGGGGATGGTCGCAACGGAGGAGCAGGTGCCGAAGGCGACTGCAGCGGGACGGAACAGATGCCTGAACATGACGCCGATCGCGCCCTTGCCGCCGCCGAAGCGTGCGTAGAGCGGGAAGAAGATGAACATGTAGGCGAATGCCACGACGTAGTAGAGGATGATGGCTCTTGCGTAGCTGGACACGAAGTCCGCACCGTGCGTGGCGACGAGAGAGGCAAAGAAGCCGAAGAATCCGATCGGAGCATAGAAGCTGATAATCTTGATGACCTTCATCAGGACTTTCGTGATCTCATCCAGCAGCTGGGCGACCTTGGTCTCACGCCCGCCGCAGAGCTGCACGCCGAAGCCGAAGAAGATGCCCGCGACGATGAGCTGGAGGATGGAACGGCGGCTCCAGAGATCGGGGAAGTCCGGTTTGGTGAAGAAGCCGACGATCATATCGCCTGCGCTCATGGGCTCGGAGGCGCCGGCCTCAAACGCGGGGTCTCCGGTGTAGATCGGGATGAAGCGGACGAGCACATACATGAGGACAGAGGCGATGATGGTGGTGCACATGAAGGTGATCACCGTGGTCCCCATGAGTTTTCCGGCCCTTCTCGCACTTTTCATGTTGGCGATGGAAGAGGAGATGGAGAAGAAGACCATCGGGACGACGACGCAGAACATCATGTTGATGAACAGCGTTCCGAGCGGCTCAAGAGCGGTGGCGCCCGGCCACGCGAAGCCGACGATGATACCGAGGACGATGCCGATAATCATCGTGAAGAAGAACCAGTTGTTCTTGAGGAATTTCATGGTGACCTCCTATAAAATAAAGCTGCGTTTACTATACAGAATACGATTCGCTTGGTAAATTGCATTTTGTGCTTGAAACATTGCAAAAAATGCTGTATTGTACCTATATATAGGGGGTGAGAGAAAAATATGGCACAAGGACATGTCACTGCGAGCCGCGAAGGATACCTGTATGAGAACTACCGGTACTTCCATCTGCACGACACGGCAGGGCAGGAGCGGAGCTTCCACTACCACGATTTCGACAAGATCGTCATCCTGAAGTCGGGCCATGTGGACTATACCGTGGAGGACGTCACCTACGCGCTCAGCCCCTGGAGCGTGCTCCTGGTGAAGAACCATGCCATCCACAGGGCCCTGATCGATGTGACGGTGCCCTATGACCGGATCATCCTGTACCTCAACCACGATCACTTTAAGAATCTCATGCCGGATTCCAACATGATGGAGTGCTTCGAGAACACCGGCGGCAGCGAAAGCTGCCTGCTTCTGCCGGATGAGAAGGGGATTGCCGAACTGAGCCGGGCGGTTGAGGACTTCGAGGCGCTTGAAGGCGATGACCGCTTCGGGGCGGACACCATCCGGGAGACCATGATCATCCGCATCCTCGTGTACATCAGCCGCTTCTCACGGGAATCGGCCGGCACAGCCGTGACGGAGAGCGAAGGGTATGACCGGAAGATCAGTTACGTGATCTCTTATATCAATTCGCACCTCAGCTCCGAGCTTACGGTGGAAAACCTGGCCGGCAGCGTCTATCTGAGCCGCTATCACTTCATGCGCCTTTTCAAGGAGCAGACCGGGACCACCATCCACGCGTACATCCGCGAAAAACGTCTGCTCTATGCCTCAAGGCTGATCCGGGAGGGCGTACCGGCGGGTCAGGCGGCGCAGGAGAGCGGCTTCTCGGATTACTCCACCTTCAGCCGGGCTTTCCGGGACTGCTTCAACGCAAGGCCCTCGGACATAAAGAAATAAAAAATCAGCCGCGGGAGTCCGCGGCTGATTGCGTTCTATGGGATCATTCGTCTTCGGGACGGTCCTCTCCGAGCGTGTCCAGAAGATCGCCCTGCGGGAACTGCGCCGTCTTCAGCTCGTCATAGAGGATCACCCAGGAAGCGTGGATGTAGGGGATGAGCCAGATGAGCAGCGGCGGGAAGAGCAGGCTGAGCAGGATGAAACCGGCGAAACTCAGGTTGAGTCTGAACAGCCTCTTCCGGTTCCCTTTCAGCATGATCCGGCTGAGAGCCAGACTGTCGAAAATCCGCATGGCGGGATTGTCCAGCAGGTTGAACAGGGCGAAGCGATACGGGAATGTGAGGAGCAGCACGATGACCATCAGCAGGGCAAAAACACAGGCCGGGTAAAACAGAAAAGCAGAGAGGAAAGGGATCATCTGCTGCGGAAAACTGAAGATGATCATTTCGAGAACAACTAAGGGGATCAGGACCATCATCGCCAGAATGAATGTCATGACGGATATCAGGATGGAGCGGATAAAGGACAGGATGGTGACGCGCAGGAACTGTCCGAAGCCGTCGAGCAGGTTATAGACCGTCGGGTCGCTTTTGCGGACGGAATTCATGATGAAGATCACATAGCCTGCGGTCAGCACATAGCTGACGATGCTGATCGCGAAGGTGATCGCCTGATGGAAAAACGGCTGCTGGATGGCGGAGGAGGTCTCCATCCATTGCTGATAGATCTCCATGGCATGATCAAGATCCCCGTCGATGGCTGCCTGATAATACTCCTTGAGCGGTTCGAGCAGGACGGGATCGAAAACGCCGCTCAGCTTTGCCCGCAGAAAGGCAAAGACAAGGAGGATCAGCAGAAGCAGGAGCGTCACAAGGACGGGCCGCGGCTGCGACTGACGCATCAGCTGCCTGGCCTGCAGTTTTATCGTTTTGTTGTCGGAGACAGTGAACATGTTTGCACCTGTATCAGCGAAAGAATAATTATGTGTGAGTTTACCATTATAAAAATGCATTGTAAAGCATCAAAATCCGAAAATAATGCACAAAAATGACAAAGACGGAGAGACAAGAGTGTGTATACCGATTGATTTAAGACGCTTCGGATGCTATAATCAAAAACAGGAAATACAAATTATATTTTAATTAAGGAGAAAATACATGAGCCTCACACCGGAAGAAAAAATAGAGAGACTGTGGGACACCGAGCAGTGCCGCAAGCTCATGGCGCGCTATGAGTATTACGGATACGGGAGAGTCTGGGAGAAGGTCCCAGATATGTTTGCCAAGAGAGACGATATCTGGATCGACTGCGAAGGCTTCGGTGTTTTTGACGGACCGAAGGGTATAAAGACCTTCTTCGTCGACTGGCACCATTCCATGGAGGGCGACGCCAAAGGCATGCTCACGCTCCATACCCTCACCACCGAATGCATCGAGGTCGCCGAGGACGGGCAGACCGCCCGCGGCCTGTGGATCAGCCCCGGCTCAGAGACGAGGCACCACGCCACCGAAGACAGGAACGAGGCCTTCTGGATCTGGGGCCTTTACGCCGTGGACTTCATCAAGGAAGACGGCGAGTGGAAATTCTGGCACTTCCGCATCCCGCACCTGGTCCTCTGCGACTATCACCACTCCTGGGTGGACCTTGACGGAAGAAAGATGGGGTCGGACATCGGCAACGAGGGACGTCCCAGCGCCGACAGACCTTCCACCTTCCGGCCCACCTTCTACGGCGCCGAGAAGAAGACCGACAATTTCTTCGATCCGCCCCATCCCTATAAGACGGAAGCCGATCTCAAGGGCTTCTGGGAGCTCGAGGAAGAGTAAACACAAAAGCGGACTGCGCGGCAGCCCGCTTTTTCAATGAAGGGAACAAGGATATGGATGACAGCAGATACAATGTGTTTCAGACGGATGACGGATTCTGGTGCATCGAGCAGACCTTCGTCCGCAGCTTCCTGTTTGTGGGAGAGCAGGAGGCCCTGCTCGTGGACTGCCTGCTGGACGGCGACCTGAAAGCCCGGTGCGAGGGCATAACGGATAAACCGGTACGCGTCGTCATCACCCACGCGGACGGCGACCACACGGGCTGTGCCGGCCAGTTCGACAAGGTTTATATGCACCCTGCGGAATTCGACAGGTATACTCTCAAAAACAAGGCGATCGCTCCGGCCGAGCCGCTTTGGGAAGGCGAGGTCATAGACATCGGCACTTTCCGCTTCGAGGTCGTGCTCATTCCCGGCCACACGCCCGGAAGCATCGCCCTTCTGGAACGGGAGAAGCGCTTCCTGATCGGCGGCGACTCCATTCAGTCCGGACCGATATTCCTGTTCGGAGACGGCAGAAACGTTCCCGCATTTCTGGCCAGCATGGAAAAGCTCAAAAAGCTGCGGGGATCGTTTGACAAGGTCTACGCCTCGCATCACGGCCTTACGGAGGATCCCGCCGTGATCGAAGATCTTGCCTCCTTTGCCGCGGACGTGCTCGCGGGAGATCTTCCGGAGCCGCAGGATGATCCCGGCGGGAAGGCTCCTCCCTCCGTGAAGCTGTACAGCAGGGGAAACGCGCATTTCCTCCTTTCGGAACGCTGAATTTCTGCTTGACAAGGCTCTGCGCGGATGCTATTATTACAAGGCTATCAGCGCGAGTGGTGGAATTGGCAGACTCGCTAGATTCAGGTTCTAGTGTCCACTCCGGACGTGCGGGTTCAAGTCCCGCCTCGCGCACCAAAAAAACCCTGCGGCTTTTCCGGCTGCAGGGTTTTATGCTGAAGGGCTTTTTTCTTCCGGGAGAACCTCTATGGACTGGGATATCCTCTTTTTCCTGAACAGTGCGCTTCTCGGCGTGGGTCTGGCGATGGACGCCTTTTCCGTTTCGCTTGCCAACGGCCTGAACGAGCCGCGGATGCGGAAAGGGAAACTTCTTGCCATCGCGGGCGTTTTCGCCTTCTTTCAGGCGCTCATGCCCATCACCGGCTGGATCTGTGTCCATACGATCGTCCGGTATTTCCGGTCTTTCGAGAGGTGGATACCCTGGATCGCACTGATCCTGCTTCTTTTTATCGGAGGAAAGATGCTGATCGAGGGCATCCGGAACAGGGACGCGGACGCAGAAAAGCCCGGAGTCGGTCTTTCCGCGCTGCTCCTGCAGGGCGTCGCCACCTCGATCGACGCGCTGTCCGTCGGCTTCACCATCGCCGAATACGGCTTTCCGATGGCGCTGGTCTGTGCACTGATCATCGCTGCCGTAACGTTCGGCATCTGTGTCGCGGGGCTGCTGATCGGAAAGAGATTCGGGACGCGGCTTGCCGGAAAGGCCTCGATCCTCGGCGGGATCATCCTGATCGCGATAGGGATCGAGATCTTCGTGACCGGTGTTTTCTGAGTTTTCCGCCTGATCATCTGTACGCGAAACAGCCCGCATCCGCGGGCTGTTTCTTTATGCCCGAAAGGACCGTTGTGTCGTTGACAAAAGGAAATGGTGAAAGTATAATTATCTGGATATTTCAAAATCGGGAAGTATTTCTCCTTTTGAGCTGAAAAGCACTGAGATCATGGGACTTTTCCTCCTTATGCGGGCGGAAGACGGGAAGGCGCGGCAATGAGATACAACAACCTGGGCGGACATCTTTTCGCCAATCCCTATGTGGCGGAAAAGCTGCGCCGCTTTTCCTCTGCGGAGCACAGCTTTGAGACCCTTTTCGGCCTCATGTTTTCCGAAAGCGGCAACATCCTGTATGAGCGTCGGGAAGAGGACCGTATCCGGAAGACCACCTACGGCGAGGCGAAGGAGCATATCCTGCACCGGGCCGCGGCCCTGAAAAGCCTTCTTGCCGGCATTCCGCACGACTCGGTGGTCGGGCTGTACATGGAAAACAGCCTTGCCTGGATCGAGTGCTTCTGGGCCATCCTCTGCGCCGGATACCGGCCGCTGCTGATGAATCTCCGGCTGGACGGACAGACGCTGGAGACCGCCTTGCACGATGCCGGCGCCGCTGCCGTGATCACGGCGGGAAAGAAGTTTCCGCTTCTCTGCGTCGACCCGGACGCCCTGAGCGGAGAAGAGCGGATCACCGGAACTGAGTTCGGGACGGAGCTTTTCGTCATGTCATCCGGGACCTCCGCCTCGGTCAAGCTCTGTGCCTATTCCGCGGAGGAACTGTATTATCAGATTTGCGACAGCTATCATATCATCCGCCGCTGCAGACTCATAAAAAGCCGTTACAGGGGGGAACTGAAGCATCTTGTGTTCCTGCCCTTCTATCATATCTTCGGACTGACCGCCATGTATATCTGGTTCGCCTTTTTCGGACGGACCTTCGTACATCTGGACGATCTGGCCCCTCAGACCATCGTCGATACGATCCGCGGGCACGCGGTCACGCATATTTTCGCGGTCCCTCTCTTCTGGGAGCGCGTTTATGACCAGGCGATCCGGACGATCCGCACAAGGGGGGAGGAGACGGCCCGCCGTTTTGACAGGGCGCTCCGTCTTGCCCTCAGGCTCTCTGCGATTCCGCCGCTGGGACGCCTTTTCAGCCGTCTTGCTTTTCGCGAAGTGCGCGAGAAGCTCTTCGGCGAGAGCATCCGCTTCATGATCACCGGCGGGAGCCGTATCCGCACGGAGATCCTGGAGTTCTTCAACGGTATCGGTTACCGGCTTGTCAACGGATACGGCATGAGCGAGACCGGCATCTGCTCGGTGGAACTGAGCACGCGCAGGTCCCTGCTGCTGGGCGGCTCCGTCGGCAGACCGATGGCTTCTCTCGAGTACCGTATTGCGGAGGACGGGGAACTTCTGGTGCGCGGAGGCGCGATCGCCCGTTCCGTTCTGGAGGGCGGCAGGAAGACCCGGACGGATGACTGGTTCCGGACCAGAGATCTGGCGGAATGCCGGAACGGCCACTATTTCATCCTCGGCCGGAAAGACGATCTGGTGATCGGACCGGCGGGGGAGAACCTCAACCCGGAGCTGATCGAGGAGCGGCTGCGCTCGGATGAACTGCCGCAGCTCGCGCTGGTCAAAGCGAACGGGCCGACGCTTCTGTGTGAACTCCCGCAGGGGATGTCTTCCGATGAACGGCATGCCGCGGAGCTTCGGCTCCGGGACCGCCTGTCGGAGCTCGGACTTGCCGGGCAGATCGCCCGCATCCGCTGGACTGCGGGACCGCTTGTTCAAAACGGAGATTTCAAAGTGAACCGCCGCCGCCTGCGGGAGGACCTTCTCGCGGGCAGGCTGGAGATGGCGGAAGACCCTGCGGTGCGGCCGGAGACTGCACAGGACGACCGTTTCCTCCGGGAACTGATCGACGCTGTCGCCTCCGCACTGGGCACGGACCCCACGGAGATCGGCGTGTCTTCCGATTTCTTCCTGGATCTGGGCGGAACGAGTCTGGACTACTTTGCGCTGATGGCGGCGCTGCAGGAGAAATACGGGATCGATTTTCCGAGCGAGGGCGGCAGCGGCATCAGCACGGTCGAAGGCTTGTATGAATATCTGAGATCGGTGGGCGTGTATGGGGATCAGGCTCTTTAATATCTTCGCAAAGATCACGGGCTGGCCGCTGCAGTGGCTGTGCTTCCGCACGAAAGTCCTGTATGAGGACCCCTCCGTGCAGAAGAGGCATATCCGCGGCAGTGCGATCGTGATATCCAACCATACTTCCATCTATGACTACGCCGTTTTCCTTTTCGTTTTCTGGACGCGCACGATCCGCTGTCAGATGGCGGAACTGCTCTTCGGGAAGAAGCCGCTGGGCTGGATCCTCCGGGCACTCGGCGGGATCCGGGTCGACCGGAACACGCACGATTTCGGTTTTGTCGCGCAGTCGGAGGAGATCCTCCGCCGGGGCGGCGTGGTGGAGATATTCCCCGAGAGCCGGCTGCCGCGGGAGGGGGAGGAAAGACCCCTTCCGTTCAAACCGAGCGCTGCCTTCCTCGCACTGTCTTCCGGCGCGAAAGTCATCCCGGCTTATACCAACGGCCGCTACTTTCAGCGCGGACGCGCCGTGGTGCTGATCGGGCGGCCGATCGATCCGCGGGCGGTCACGGAAGGGATCGCGGATGAAAAAGAGAGGATCACCGCGCTGAACGGACAAATGCGCCGGCGCATCATGGAACTGGAGAGGGAATACCGTGAACGATGTGAAAAAAGGTAAAAGCTCCTCCTATCTCTTTTACGATTTCGTTAAGGCAACGGCCGCGCTGCCCGGCCTGATCTGGTTCCGCCCGAAGATCCTTTTTGCGAATGAGAAGGCCAGGGAGCGGATACGCGGCGGCGCTCTGCTGATAGCCAACCATATCGGCTTTTTCGATCCCGTTTACCTGATGATCGCCGTCTGGTACCGCCGGCAGCATTTCGTCTGTCTCAAGCAGTTTTTCGAAAGCTCCTGGGGCTGGTTCTTCCGCGCCGTGCACTGCATCCCAATCGACAGGGAGAACGTGGGACTGGATTCCGTGCGGGAGATCATCCGCCACCTGAAGAACGGAGATCTGGTCAGCATGTTCCCCGAGGGACAGATCAACAGAGCGGACGGAGAACTGGCCGGATTTAAATCCGGGATGGTGCTGATGGCCGCGCAGAGCGGGAAACCCGTGATACCGGTGTATATCCGGCCGAAACGCCGGCGTTTCGAACGTCTGGTGATGATGATCGGCGAGCCGGTCGATGTGAAAGCGATAGCCGCCGGCAGCGGCATGGCCGGTATTGAAAATGCCGCGAAGCTGCTCAGGCAGCGGGAAGAAGAACTGAAAGAAAGAATCGGGAGGTCAGTTGAATGAAAACACCGTCAAGAGAGATCTGGCGCAAATATACCGAAGCGGAGACCTTTGACCGCATAGTCGGATTCGATTCCGTGGCGCAGATGTGGTCCGTGCGCTCGAAAGAGTTCGCGGACAGTACGGCGATCGTCGATCAGGGCGAGTCTGTGAGCTATTCGGCGCTCGACGCGGAAGTCGCGCGCTTTCGCAGCCGTCTGGGGGCGGACATGGCCAAAGGCACGTGCGTGGGCCTGCTGATACCCAATTCCCTCGCGTTCGTCCGCGCCTTTCTGGCCGTTGTGACCCTCGGAGGCACGGCCGTTATCCTGCCTGCGCATCTGGATGAGAAAGCGGTCTTCGGCTGCTGCATGAAATTCGGGATCCGGAAACTGGTCTGTGTGCCGGAGACGGAGGAACGGACCGCCTTCGCAGCCGGACGCGTTCCGGGGCTCGAGGTGATCCCGGCCGGCGATCTCCCGGACACCGCGGCTCCCGCTGCGGAAGTCGGGGGAAGCGATCCCTGCGTCATCATGTTCACCGGCGGCACGACCGGAAAAAGCAAGGGCTGCCTCCTTTCAAACACCGCCGTCATGCAGGGTACCGTCAACGGCTGCTACGGCTATGCGGAGGTGTTTGAACAGCGCTATCTGCTGATCCTGCCCCTCAGCCATGTTTTCGGGCTCATCCGCAATCTGCTCACAAGCCTGTATACAGGCAGCGCTCTCTTCATCTGCCGGAACAACAAGGACATGTTCCGGGATATCGCGGTCTTCCGGCCGACGGTCCTGGTCATGGTCCCCGCGCTGGCGGAGATGGCGCTGAGCCTGTCGAAAAAGTTCGGGCGCAACATGCTCGGCGAAGATCTGAAGACCATTATCTGCGGCGCGGCGCCCGTCGCGCCCTACCTCGTCGCGGCGTACAAGGAGATCGGCATCGATCTGTTTCCGGGATACGGCCTGACGGAATCGGCCAACCTGGTCTCCGGAAATCCGGAGAGCCTGCGTCTGCCGGAGTCGGTCGGGATCATGTACCCGGATCAGGAATACCGCATCGAAGACGGCGAACTGTGGCTGAAGGGCCTGAACATGTTCGACGGGTATATCGGAGAAGAGGAGGAGTCCCGGACGGAGGGCTGGTTCCGCACCGGCGATCTCGTCCGTGTGGACGAAGAGGGCTTCCTCTATATAACCGGACGTATCAAGGAGATAATCGTCCTGCCCAGCGGGGAGAACGTATCCCCCGCCGAGGTCGAGGCGCACTTCAACGCGCTCGACTGCGTGCAGGATTCGCAGGTGTTCGAGGCGGAAAACGATAACGGAAGCGTTATCCTCGCCCTCGAGGTCGTCCCGCGCATGACCGCGCTTACGGCGGTACCCCCGGAGGAAGTGCACAGCTTTGTGCGGGGAGAACTGGAAAAAGTGAACCGTGCTCTTCCGTCCTTCCAGCAGGTCAGCCGGATCGTCATCCGCGACAGGGACTTTGACCGGACGCCGAGCATGAAGATCGCGAGATATAAAAAATGAGCAGAGAAGAGATCATCGCAAGACTGAAAACCATCCTGCTCGACACCGATGAACGGAGTGCCGCGGCGCTGGACGCCTGCGGCGAGGATGCCGAACTGACCACCGATCTGGGTCTGAACTCGGTCGGTATGCTCTTCATGGTCATCTCCATCGAAGAGAGCTTCGGCGTCGTGTTTGAAAATGTCGCGATAGGCGATTTCGTGACGGTCCGGGACGTGGTCGATTATCTGGAGACCCGTCTGAAAGAGACCGGTGCCCTTTGATGCGAAGGGCGCATACAACGCAAGTAAGCGCTTCTGCCGTTTCGGATGGATGCTTCCGGCGTCCGGCGTGCGGCAGGGAAGCGACCGGGGAGAGGAGTAAGGCTCTGTGTGGATAGTTTGGCTGATCGCGGCACTTGCCGGATCGTGGCTGCTTTTTATTCTTCTGCCCTCGCTTATCAGCTTCCGGGTGGCTTTCCGCAGAAGAAACGGGCCGCCCCGCTGCCCGTATGCTCCGGGAGAACAGCACTATGAGGAATGGGCGCAGGCAAAGCGGGAACTGGAGGCTCTTTCCTGGCGCAGGCTTAATCTGCGCGCGCGGGACAGGGTCGAACTGACAGCCGATTATCTGGATCTGGGGCAGAAAAGGACCGCTGTCTTCATGCACGGCTTCCAGAGCTGCGCGATGAACAATTTCGCGCTGCAGGGCCGCTTCCTTGCCGGACAGGGATTCAATCTTCTTTTCGTGACGCAGCGTGCCCACGGGGAGAGCGGAGGCATCTACTCGGGACTCGGTCTCGCGGAGGCGGAGGATCTGCTCGAATGGCTGCGGCTGATCCGGGAGCAGAAGGGCGGCGATCAGGTGCTGGTCTGCGGGATGAGCATGGGCGCCGCCGCCGCCGCATACGCGTCGGAACACATGGACAGGGAACAGGTCAAAGCGCTGTTTCTTGACTGCCCTTTCCGCTCGCCGGAGACGCAGATCGTCCGGGACTGCCATGCGCGGCATATTCCCTGGCTGCTCATGCGCGGAGTCGTCCGGGCGCTGTTCCGCTCCCTTTTCAGGGAGAAGCTCAGCCGGACCGTAGATGGGAGCCTGCGAAAGAATACGATACCGGTCCTGTTTTTCCACGGAGAATACGACAGGACGGTCCCCTATGAGGAAGGACTGCAGATCTATCAGAGCTGCGCTTCCGAAAAGGAATTCTGCTGTGTTCCGGAGGCGGGGCATGCACTGGCTTTCCCGTTCGGCGGAAACATCGCCGAGAAAAAACTGACCGATCTCATCCGGCGCTGCTTCGACAGTCCGGATCAGAATGATTAAACAATACCTGTACAGGAGAGAACGGAAACGATGAGACCTTATGCCATTCTGGCCGATGCCACCTGCGATCTTCCGGAGGAACTGCAGAAACGGTATGATATCCGGGTCATCCCGGGACATCTTCGTCTGCCCGACGGCAGCGAAGTGCTGTCCTGGCCGCGCTGGGATCTGTTCACGAGAGAGGAATTCTACGCGGATCTGAAAAAACGGCCCAATGAGTACAGCACGTCTCCGGCAAACGTGGAGGAGTTCGCGCAGGCACTGGAAAAATGTGCTGCGGAGGGACTGGATGCACTGGTCCTCACCATCTCGTCCGGCATAAGCGGCGCTTTCAATTTCCTGCAGCTTGCGGCGAGACAGACGCAGGAGAAGCATCCGGAGATGAAGATCCGCTGTGTGGATTCGCTGCGCTTCGGTCCCGGCCACGGACTGATGACCGTCCGTGCCTCGGAACTCAGGGCGGAAGGCCTGGATCTGGACGCCGCGGCCGATTGGCTCGAAGAAAACAAGAACCGTTATCATCAGGCCGGCTGGCTCGATGATCTCTCCTTTGTGGCCAGCAAGGGAAGGCTGACGCATCCGAAAGCCTTCTTCGGCACGCTGGCGGGCGTGAAGCCGATCGGGGAGTTCGACTACAACGGTCTCACCACCGTGATCGGAAAAGTGAAGGGCGCGAAGGCGGCCTATGCTGCCCTGCTGGAGTATATGGCGCAGACCATCGAGGATCCTTCCTCCCAGACGGTCTATATCGCGCAAAGCAGCCGTCTGCCGCAGGCGGAGGCGTACCGGGAGATGATCCTGGAGCGTTTCCGGCCGAAAGAGGTCCTTATCTGCGACGTACACCCGCTTTGCGGCGTGAACATCGGCCCGGGACTCATGGCGGCCTATTATGTCGGAAAGCCCATCTCCGCGGACCTGAGCGAAGAGCGGGCGATAATCGAGAAAGTATCCGGACAGGGCTGAACAGATGAAAAAGATAACGAAAAAAGGACAGATCATCCTCTACGCCGCATCCGGTCTGGGGATCAACATGCTGAATCTCATGATGAACTCCTACCTCTGCAGCGCGCTGCTCGTGGGGGGCTTCGGCGAAGCGGCCGTGCCCTTCCAGACCTTTGCGCAGCGGGATCTGGTGCTGAACGACACGCTTCTTTGGTTTAAGGCACTGACGGTGTGGGGCCTTTTCGTCCTGATCGCGAAGATCATAGACGGCGTCATCGATATCCCCATGGCCGCCTTTACCGATGCCCTGCGGAGCCGCTGGGGCCGCCGCAGGCCCTCCCTTGTGACCGGTCTTTCGATCCTGATCGCGTCCTATCTGCTCTTTCTGGTGATCCCGCAGCCGCAGGGCGCCACCTGGCTCAATACGCTGTACTATGCCGTGGTCCTCTGTATCTTCTACACGAGCTATACCCTGACGATGGTCACCTATTACGCGACCTACACCGAGATCGTGGACACGCAGGAGGCGCGCAACCTCCTGTCCAACGCCAAGAGCGTGTTCGACATCGTGTATTTCATCCTGGGCTATGTCGGCGTGCGCATCCTGCTCAACGGCATCAACATCCGCCCGGTCGCACTGATGGTCCTTCCGCTTGCGGTGACGATGCTGATCCCGCTTTTCATGATCAAAGAGCCTTCCTCTCTGGATGGACACGCCGGAAACGAAGCTTCCTCCCGCACGGTGGGCCTTGTGTCTTCTCTGAAGCATACCTTCCGCAACCGGCCATTCATCGTCTGGATGCTGGTCTATTCCTTCATGACCTTCGGCGTGCAGCTCTTCCTCGGCGGGATCAACGAGTATTTCTCCTTTGTGGGGATGAGCATGATCCTCGTGATGATCGCGGCGTTCGTGCCGGTCCCGTTCACGCTGATGCTGTATAACCGCATCCTGCGGCGCCGGGGCTTCGGTCATGCCTTCCGCTATGCGCTCGTGATGTTCACGGTCAGCATGGTCTATATGTTCGCGGTATCCCGCCTTTCCGCGGGGATCCTGAAGACGGTGCTCTCCGTAACGACCGGCCTTGTCGCTTCCTTTGCGATCGGCGCGCTGTTTGCAGTGGCCTATTCGGTCCCGTCCCAGCTCGCGGCCGATGAGGAGGAAAAGACGGGCGTATCCAATTCCGCCATGTATTTTGCCGTGCAGGGCCTGTTTTCCGGCGTGGCGACGGGGATCGGCACCGGCGTGGTGCTGAATGCGCTCAAAGGCACGGAAAGCGCCGGATCCGGCGCGATCCGCTTTATGACCCTGATCGCCGCGGCCGCGACGACGCTGTCCTTCATTCTGACCTATACGCTCCCGAAGAGCCTCTCGACCCTTGGAACCACGGAAGAAAGGAAATCGCCGGACGAATGAGCATCCGCAGGATAAACGGATTCCAGCTTGAAAAGATGGTCCGCAGCGGTCTGGCCAATCTCCAGAACGCGGAGGAGGAACTGAACCGGCTGAACGTCTTTCCCGTTGCCGACGGGGATACGGGCACCAATATGTGCCTGACGCTTTCCAACGGCATCCGGCAGGCGGAAAGCCACGGGGAAGCGGGACTCTATATGCGCGATCTGAGCAGCGGGATGCTGCTCGGTGCGCGGGGCAATTCCGGCGTGATCCTGTCGCAGCTGTTCCGCGGCATGGCGCAGGAACTTGCCGGAGCTCCGCTGATCGGGCCCGGTGAAATGCGAAACGCCCTGATCCGCGCCTACCGCACCGCGTACAGCGTTGTGGTGCAGCCGGTGGAGGGCACCATCCTGACGGTCGCCCGCGAGGGGATCGAGCATATCCGCAGCCAGATCGGCCGCCGCACCGGCGTTGATGTGATCCTCAGCATGTATATCGCCGAGATGCGAAAGACCCTCTCCTACACGCCGGAGCTGCTGAGCGTTCTCAAGGAGGCCGGTGTGGTGGACAGCGGCGCGCTCGGCTATATCACGATCTTTGAAGGCATGCTCCGCAGCCTCTACGGCGACGATCTCAAGCCGCGGCTCCCGGAGGAGGCGGAGAAAGAGACGGCTGCCGTTTCCGCCCCCGATACGAGCCTTTTCAATGAAAACAGCAGCTTTGAGGACGGCTACTGCATGGAGTTCATCCTCCAGCTGATGAAAGATGAGCGCTATACACAGCGCTTCCGCCTTGAGAGTTATATCGATGATCTGAAGGAGCACGGGACTTCCCTGGTCGTGGTGCAGGACGGGACACGCGTCAAAGTGCACATCCATACGCACCGGCCGGCAAGGATCATCCGGATCAGTCAGGAATTCGGCGAATTTGTTACCTTCAAGCTGGAGAACATGCAGCTCCAGCACAATGAGCAGCAGCACAGAAGACCCGCACCGGGACCGAAGATCCCGCTTGCTTCGGTAGCGGTGATCAACGGCGAGGGGATGCGGGAATGCTGTGTCCGCCTCGGATGCGGCGCCCTGGTGGACGGCGGGAGCACGATGAATCCCTCCGCGCAGGATTTCCTGAAAGCCTTCCGCAGTCTTCGGGCGGAGTGCATAGCGGTCCTTCCGAACAATCCCAACGCGGTCCTTGCGGCGGAACAGGCCGCGGCCATGGTCGAAGACTGCCGTGTGGAGGTCCTGCCGAGCCGCAGCATGGCGGAGGGGTATTTCGCCCTGGCCATGGATGTGGCGGACAGCGCGGATGCGGATTTCCGCCTGCGCCAGATGAGCGCCGGGATCAGAGACGTTCTGACCTTCGGCCTGACAACGGCTTACCGGGATTGCGAAGGGGAGATCAGCTGCCGGAAAGGCCAGCAGATCGTTTTGCTGGATGACAGACTCGTCGCCGCAGGAGAGGATGCCGTGGACTGCCTGCTTGCGGCTTTGGAGAAAGTCCCGGAGGCGGAGGAGAAGGAGACCTGCCTGCTCTTTCGCGGGGAAGGCGCGGAGGAGGAAGAGAGCGAGGCGCTCTGGGAGGCACTGTCCGCCCGCTATCCCCTGATGGATATCCAGGAGCTGGATGGCGGTCAGGCGCTTTACCGCTGGCTGATCGGGCTCAGCTGAGGAGGATGAAATGACGATAGGATCCTGGATCCTGCTGGCCGCAGTCGGGATATTTCTGTTTTTCGGGCTGTTTCCCACATGGATCATGTCCGGCGTGCTCTATACGGTCCTGCTGGTGCGCAGGACGCCGGATAAGTGGGGCAGGGAATGCAGCATCCCCGACGATGAGGAATATGTCGGCATGTACAGGGAAGGTCTTGCCTGGGGCGAAAAATACGACTCGTTCCGCAGACCGGTCTCCGTGATGAGCGACGGGCTGCGTCTGGCGGGAGAGTATTTCGATTTCGGCTTTTCCCGCGCGGTGATCATCATCCCCGGCCGGATGGAGAGCTGCCTGTATTCCTACTATTTTGCCGAGCCTTACAGGGCGGCGGGCTATAATGTGCTCACCATCGACAACCGCGCCCACGGCCTGTCCGAGGGCAAGTTCTGCTCGCTGGGCTTCAAGGAGTACCGCGATATCCTCGCCTGGGGAAAGCTTCTGCATGAGCAGATGGGTGTGGAGCAGGTGGTCCTGCACGGCGTGTGCATCGGAGCCTCCGCCGCGCTTTTCGCGCTGACGGCCCCGGAATGTCCGGATTATATGGCCGGCATGGTGGCCGACGGGATGTACACCACCTTTTATGAATCCTTCAAGAACCACATGCGGGAGGATCATCATCCGGTGTTTCCCTTCTCGCTGGAGGTCATGGCCCACATCCGCCTGTACGGCGGCGCGAACGTGGTGACCGACGGACCGGTCCGCCGCATCGCGCGGCTGAAGAAGCCAATATTGTTCCTGCACAGCAGGGAGGACCGTTTCTCCCTGCCGGAAAAAGCGCAGATCCTTTATGAGAAATGCACTGCGCCGAAGACCCTCCGCTGGTTTGAGAAAGGCGCGCATTCAAGGCTCCGCGTGAACGACCCCGAGGGTTACGACCGGGCCGTCACGGAATTTCTGAAAACGTTGTGAACGGCTTTTGCCGTGAACATAATAATCAGCGGTCCCGCACCGCGGAAAGGAGAAAAACAGATGGATGTAAAGCCCTCTACCGTTCTGACAATGGGGATTCTGGCAGTCGTGACCTGCGGCTGGGGAATCCTCGGCATTATCTTCGGTGCCATCGGCAAGAACAAGGCCCGTGCTTATGTGGATGCGTACGGACAGACCACCGGTCAGGTCAAGGCCGGCAGCATCATGTCCAAGATCGGATTCATAGTTGGTATAGTTATGACCGTGATTTGGGTGATCTACATAATCGCGATTGTCGCTTCTGGAGTGTATTGATCACAGAAAGCATTTGAGCATTAGTGGGGGCAGCAACGCATTTCTGCAGTGAAATAGCATCTCAGATGTTTATTGCATTAAGAAAAAACGAACTGCTCCCGCGGGTTTATCCCGGCAGATTATCATGATTTCCGAACAAGGAGGTATTGTTATGTTCTGTACAAGCTGCGGCGCGCAGCTGGAGGAGGGGGTCAAATTCTGCACCTCCTGCGGAGCTCCCGTTGCAAAAAAAGAGGATTCGGCATATGTTGTTCCGGTGCCCCAATCCGGGAATTCCCTTTCTGTTCCTGCGGCGCCTGAGCTCACGCCTTCCAACGTCCTAACCTGGGGGATCATTGCGGCAGCCTTTGCCTGCACGTTCTTCCTCAGCTTCCTCGGCATAATTTTCGGTTCCATAGCGCTGAAAAAAGCGGACAGCTATATAGCCATGCACGGACCGGTTTCTACACAGGTCAAAGTCGGGCATATCCTGTCCAAGGTCGGGATCATCGCGGGGATCATTCTGACGATCCTGTGCGTGCTGTATTTCCTGTTCATTATCATAATGGTCGCAAACAGCTGAAAAGGCCTGAGGAAAGCAGACAGGGTGATGAGAAAGCAGGAATACGGGTCCTGTGAAGGAAAGAAGCATAGCTCAGCGGCACGGAAAGCGCTCATTGCGTTTTTCGTGCTGCTTCTTGCTTTTCTGCTCCTTTCCGCCGCGGGCACGCCCCTGGCTTTCCGCCTCCTGTTCGGCCGCAGGGACGACGTTCCGGCAACGGAGATGTGCCTTCCGGCGGATGTGCGTTTTGAGGAGATCTCCTTTTATTCCGGAAAAGCCCTTCTCCACGGGAGACTGTATGCCGCTCCGGATGCCTGCGGGCTCATCGTCGTCTGTCACGGCGTCGGCGGCGGGATGGACAGCCATCTCGCGGAGATCCTTCGTTTTACGGAGGAGGGCTTTGCCGTTTTGAGCTATGACGGGACGGGAACGCGCGGCAGCGGGGGGAGCGGCGTCCGCGGTCTTTCGCAGGCGCGTTTCGATCTGGAGGCGGCTCTGGATTATGTTCAAAGCGATCCGTGGCTGCGGTCTCTTCCGCTGATGCTCTACGGTCACAGCGCCGGCGGCTATGCGGTCGCCGTCTGTGCGGCAGAGCACCCGGAGGTCTGCCGGGCGGTCTCGCTTGCCGCTTTCGACCGTCCTGTGGAACTGATGCTTCTGCAGGCGCGCTCGCGCGTGGGCTTTCTGGCCGATCTTGAGGCGCCTTTTCTGCGGCTGTATAACAGATTCCTGTTCGGCCCGGACGGAGACGCGTCCGCCTCGGAGCGCCTTGCCGTCTCACCCTGCCCGGTCCTCATTGCCGCGGGCACGGACGATACGGTCGTTCCTTACACCGCAAGCCTCTATGCTCATGTCGCGGAGACGGGAGACCCGGACTGTGAGCGGATCATGCTGCCCGGAGGCCATTCCGATTTCTGGCTGACGGAGGAGGCCCGTGCAGAGCGCCGTCTCGCACAGGAGGGTCTCGACTTTGACCCCGTGCGCTGCAATGAGCTGAACGAAGAACTGTTTGGGGAGATCTGCGCCTTTTTCGCGGAGCCTGTCGAACTGGAAAACGCCGCATAGTTATATTCTGCTTTGTTATCGCTATATTAAGATGCTATATCGGAAAACAGGAATGAGAGGGCCGTGCGCTCTCTTTTTTTCTTGTCAGACCGGAGCGCGAAGGAGATCTTTGACCGGCGGCCGGATGCTTTCTTGACTTTTTCCCGGACTGAGGCTAATCTATGCATGGATCGGTATCGGTCCGGTCCGGTACGGAGGGAAGCTTCATGGCAGGGAACAAAACGATAGAGGAAGGCTTCAGCAGTGACGGTTTCATCACGGATCAGGACTGTTTCTCCTCCGTGCGCTACCGGACCATCCCTGCCTGTGACAACGGCTGCGGGTTCATCGCAGCATTTAATCTGCGCAAAGCGCTGGGCCAGGATGTCGCCTGGGATGACGTCAGGGCGGAGCTGGACGGGATGCACCGGCTCCGGATCCCGGGACCGACGGTTTTGAACGTGATGAGGAGATATCTGGCGCTCCGCGTGCCGGAGGTCCGAGAGACCGCGGGCAGAGAGGAAGCACTAGCCGCCGCCGGGAAGAGCCGGGCGGGGATCTTCCGCTATACGGAGGGCCATATCCCGCACTTTGTGAGCTATATCCGCCGGGAGGACGGGCAGTTCCGTTTCTTCAATGTTGCCGAGGGGCTCGAGGACTGCGTGATGAGCATGGAACGCTTCGGAGAGGAGCACCTTCTCCGCGGCATGGCGGTCGTATTCTGGGTCCCCGATGAACGGGAGGACCCTTGCTGAACGCACCGCACGGCAGAAATCACAGAAAGAATCTGGGAGTCAAATTCCGAAGATGAAAGCGTCTGTTGTTCTGAACCTTATAATAATTGTCTGCACGGCCGCGGCCGTACGCAGGGAGATCCTGTCTTCCGGGGCAAGGCACGTCATGCGCTACTACACCACCCTGTCCAACCTGCTCTCTGCGCTTGCCGCTCTGCTGGTGATCGTGTGCAGGCTCTCCGGATCGCTTCCGAACTGGGTGCTCGTTCTGAAACACGTGGCCACGGTGGCGGTGACGGTCACGCTGCTCGTCGTGGTGCTGTATCTCGGCCCGGTCTCCAAAAATTTCAAGGGACTGCTCGTTACAGGCTCCTGCTTTTTCCTCCATCTGTTCTGCCCTCTGCTTGCGATCGTCACGCGCATCTTCTTCGACCGGACCGGGGGCGGGTTCGGGATCGTCCTGCTGGGCATGCTTCCCGTGCTGCTGTACGGCCTGCTGTATTTCCAGAAGGTGGTCCTTGCTCCTCCGGCAAGACGCTGGGACGATTTCTACTGCTTCAACAAGGGCGGGAAATGGCCCGTGAGCGCCGCTGCCATGATGGCGGGGTGCTTCCTGATCAGCCTGGTCTTCTGGCTGATCTGATTCAGATCCGAAAGAAATGAATGATCTTATGACATCCGGATCCGCGGAAAAACCCGGCTTCGCTTCCGATTATATGGAGGGAGCCCATCCCGAGATCCTCAGAAGGCTCGCCGAGACCAACATGATGAAAAGCTCCGGCTACGGGACGGATGCGTTCTCCGAAGCCGCGAGAGACAGAATACGTGCCGCCTGTGACGCGCCGGGAGCCGACGTGTATTTCCTTGCCGGAGGCACCCAGACCAACGCCGTGGTGATCAGCGCGCTCCTGCGTTCCTATCAGGGCGTTCTGTCCGCGGATACCGGCCATATCTGCGGCCATGAGGCAGGCGCGATTGAGCTTGGCGGCCATAAGGTGATCACGCTCCCAAACAGGGACGGCAAGATCACGGCGGAGCAGATCGCGGCGGTTCAGTACGCCTGGTGGCGGGATGAAAACCGCGAGCACATCGTTATGCCGGGCATGGTGTATATCTCCCAGCCTACCGAGACGGGCACGCTCTATTCGCTGGAGGAGCTCGAGAGCATCAGCGCGGTATGCCGGGAGAGCGACACGCCGCTCTATCTGGACGGCGCGAGGCTCGCCTATGCGCTGGCATGTCCCGAAAACGACGTCACGCTGCCGGATATCGCGCGGCTGTGCGACGTGTTCTATATCGGCGGAACAAAGTGCGGCGCGCTCTTCGGTGAGGCGGTGGTGATCCCGCGTTTCGGCCTGATCCCCGGATTCTTCTCCATCATCAAGCAGCACGGCGCCCTGCTTGCCAAGGGCAGGATCGCCGGGATCCAGTTCGATACGCTCTTTACGGATGATCTGTACCGCAGGCTCGGCGAAAACGCGATCCGCACGGCGGACAGGATCCGCTCGGCGCTTCGGGAGAAAGGCTATGCGCTTGCCTGGGAAAACCCGACCAATCAGATATTCGTCCTGCTGGACAGGGAAAAAGCCGCGGAGCTTTCCGAATATGTCGAGCTCGGCTTCTGGGAGAATATCGACGCGGAGCGCTGCGTCATGCGGATAGCCACCAGCTGGGCGACTTCGGATGAGGATGTGGACAGGCTGATCGAGCTGCTGTAAAGATAGTACAGTCAAAAGCGGTCACGGAAGATCATTCCGCGGCCGCTTTTGCCGTATATCGTTTTTGTATTCTGATTATATGAAGCATGAATGATACGGCCTGAAAAGGGATCGTTCGTGTATATTAAGCATTTACAATTTCAACAAAAATGACTATTATAACTATATACTCTTTATTCATTTTATATGATGGGAGGAAATGAGTATGGCAGACTATTTCGCATACCTGCCGGTATGCCTGGGCGTGATCGCGCTGCTCTTCGCGGTCCTTCTCATACGCAAGGTCGGCAGGGCGGACCCCGGCACGGAGAGGATGCAGGAGATCGCGTCCCACATCCATGAGGGCGCGCGGGCCTTTCTCATGGCGGAGTACAGGATCCTGATCTTCTTCGTCATCATTCTGTTTCTTGCGATCGGCCTGGGGATCAGCTGGATCACTTCGGTAAGTTTCCTTATAGGCGCCCTGTTCTCCACGGCGGCCGGCTATATCGGAATGAATGTGGCGACCAAGGCGAACGTCCGCACGGCCGCCGCGGCAAAGGACAAGGGGATGAACGGCGCACTGTCCGTGGCCTTCTCGGGCGGAGCGGTCATGGGGATGTGCGTTGTCGGCTTCGGCCTGTTCGGCGCCTGCCTGATCTATATCCTTACAAGGAATACGGATGTCCTTTCCGGGTTTTCGCTCGGCGCTTCGTCCATAGCGCTGTTTGCCCGTGTCGGCGGCGGTATCTACACCAAGGCGGCTGACGTCGGAGCGGACCTCGTCGGAAAGGTGGAAGCGGGCATCCCAGAGGACGATCCGAGGAACCCCGCCACCATAGCGGATAACGTCGGCGACAACGTCGGAGACGTCGCCGGAATGGGCGCTGACCTGTTCGAGTCCTATGTGGGCTCGCTGGTCTCCGCCGTGATCCTCGGTGTGGCATCCTACAGCGCGGAAGGTGCGTTCTTCCCGCTTCTGATCGCGGCTCTCGGCATCGCCGCTGCCGTGATCGGCTGCTTCTTCGTCAGAGGCGATGAGAATTCCAATCCCCATAAAGCGCTGAAAATGGGCAGTTATGTGGCTTCCGTGATCGTGGTGATAGGAGCGGTCGCGCTGAGCTACCTGTTCTTCAAGAGCATCCTTGCGGCCGTGGCCATCATCTGCGGCCTTGCCGTCGGTCTCGTGATCGGCTGGATCACGGAGGTATACACCTCCTCCGATTACCGCTTCGTCAAGAAGATCGCCCAGCAGTCCGAGACCGGACCCGCCACCACGGTGATCAGCGGCATAGCGGTCGGCATGCAGTCCACGGCGATACCGATCCTCCTGATCTCTGTGGGAATAATCGGCGCGTACCTCTCCTTCGGACTGTACGGCATAGCGCTAGCGGCGGTCGGCATGCTCTCGACCACCGGCATCACGGTCGCGGTCGACGCCTACGGACCGATCGCGGATAACGCCGGCGGCATCGCCGAGATGTCGAGACTGCCGAAAGATGTGCGAAAGATAACCGACAAGCTCGACGCGGTCGGCAACACCACGGCGGCCATGGGCAAGGGCTTTGCCATCGGCTCTGCTGCGCTCACCGCCCTTGCGCTCTTCGTCTCCTACGCGCAGGCCGTCAACCTGTTCGAAAGCGGTATCGATCTGCTGGATTATAAAGTCATCGTCGGTCTGTTCATCGGCGGCATGCTGCCGTTCCTCTTCTCCTCCCTGACGATGGATTCGGTCTCGAAGGCGGCGTATAAGATGATAGAGGAAGTGCGGCACCAGTTCCGCACCATCCCCGGCATCCTCGAAGGCACGGGCAAGCCGGACTACACACGCTGCGTGGCCATTTCCACGCACGCGGCGCTCAAGGAGATGCTGGTGCCCGGCATCATGGCGGTCGTGGCTCCGCTGCTGATCGGGATCCTGCTCGGACCCACGGCTTTGGGCGGACTGCTTGCCGGCGCGCTCGTCACCGGCGTGATGCTCGCGGTGTTCATGTCCAACTCCGGCGGTGCCTGGGACAATGCCAAGAAATACATCGAGGACGGCAATCACGGCGGCAAGGGCTCTGAGGCCCATAAAGCCGCGGTCGTCGGCGATACGGTCGGCGATCCGTTCAAGGATACCTCCGGTCCTTCGATCAATATCCTCATCAAGCTCATGACGGTCGTTTCACTTGTGTTCGCGCCGCTCTTCCTCGCGATCGGCGGACTGTTTTAAGAATAGGAGGCAGCTATGATCAGTTATCCTCAGGAATTCAACAGCATTGTCGAAAATGCAAAATCCTACAACCGTCCCTGGAGGGTCGCGGTAGCGGGATCGGACAACGAAAACATCCTCAAGGGCGTGTTTGCAGCGCAGGAGGCCGGCTTTGCCGAGCCGATCCTCATAGGAAGTTTCAAAAAGACCAGAGCCATGCTCGATGCATTGGGCCTTGCAGACAAAAAATATGACTTTTACCCCGTGACGGACAACACCAGTCCCGTCCAGTACGCGATCGAGATGATCCGGGCAGGCAGTGCGGACGTGCTCATGCGCGGCAATGTCCAGACGAGGGATTTTCTCCTTCCGATCCTGAATAAAGCGAATCATCTGGTAAAGGATGACCGCCTCGTGACCCAGGTCAACGTGATGAAGATCCCGAATTATGACCGGCTGATAGCCATTTCGGATGTGACGCTGCTTATAGAACCCACGCTGGAGGAGCGGGAGAAAGTCATTCAGAACATGGTGGAGGTGCTTCTGAAGTTCGGCATCAAGACGCCGAATATCGCCCTGCTTTCGCTGGTGGAGAAGCCGAGCTTCCACATGAAGGACACCGTGGAGGCCCAGACCATCGTGATGCGCCATAAGGACGAGCCGCTTGCGGACTGCAGGCTGTACGGGCCGATATCCTATGACCTCATCCTCAGCAAGGAAGCTGCCAGACTCAAACACTACGACTGTGACGCCTGCGGCGAATTCGATGGGATCGTGGTGCCGAACCTGCTCGCGGGCAACCTGATCTGCAAGTGCTGGGATTCCCAGCTCAATGCTTTCGGCTGCGGCGTGATCGCCGGAACGACGATCCCCATAGCCATCTCCGGCAGGAGCGAGACCGTGGAGCATGCGTTCCTCTCCCTCGCGGCCTCCATCGCGATGGCCGACTGACAAAACGGAAGAAAAAACACCCGTTCAGTTTATGTGCTGAACGGGTGTTTTTTTGTTCTGTCAAGCCGGTCAAAGCTCTGTTTCGGGATTGTCCCTGTCGACGAAACCAACCTTCAGACTGACGCCGAAGTGCTTCACGAGAAGCTCCGCCAGTTCGTCCCTGGCCCGGAGGACGCGGTCCCGGTTGATGTCGGTGAAGCCGTCGATGGGGAAGAAGACGCTGCGGGTATCCCCGGTGATCTTGCCGATCTCGCTCTGCCTCCATGTCCAGCGCCTTGTACGCACCTCGTGACCGGAGACATAGACGAGCTCATGCTCCTCGGGGTGCTCGGTCTCCGTCTCGCCGAAGGGGATGAAGGTGTCTTCCGGCAGAGAGAAGCGGACGAGAAGGTCGTCCCTCATCGTGTCGATATCGTGGGTGCCCATCGGAAGAGAGTATCTGATCGAGATCGCGTTGTTCAGATCCACGAGGGGGCTGATGCAGGGCATGCCCTTCTTCTTCGCGATCCTGCTGATGAGGGCCTCTATGGAGCACATGTACTTGTTCGGGTTGATGCCGATGGCGCGGAAGGCCTCGCGGTAGCAGACGATCTCCGGATCCTCCTTGACCCGGATGTTTTCATAGGCGGCCTCGCAGGAGGCTATGCTCGCTTCGAGCAGCCGGGCGATCTCCGGATGCTCTCCGTGATTGTCCGCCCCGTATGCGCTCACCGTGCCGACGCACACCGTGGGCAGAATGTCAAAGACCGCTTTGTCGATACAGTATTTCATGGGTTTTCTCCTTTGTTCTTTTTATCCGCTCCGCACGCTTCAGCGCTTGTTGGAACGCCGCCAGATCTTCTGTTCCTCCGCCGCTTTTATCAGTTCCTCCCGGAAATCGGGATGGGCGATATGGATAAGCTCCTCCGCCCGCTGCCATGTGGGCTTGCCGGGCAGGGAAGCGATCCCGTACTCCGTGACGATGAACGGGGCCTGGGTGCGCGGGGTGGTGATGATGTCGCCGCCCGTGAATTTCGGGATGATCCTCGAGTGCACCTTCCCGGCCTTGTCCGTGAAGGTGGAGTGCATCGTGAGAAAGGCCCGTCCGTGCTCGGCCTCGAGGGCGCCGGTGACAAAGTCCACCTGGCCGCCCGTGCCGGAGATCTGCCTTGTCCCGGAGGATTCGGAGCTCACCTGACCGTACAGATCCAGAGCGATGCAGCCGTTGATGGAGACGAAATCGTCCAGCTCACGGATGACGGCGGGACTGTTCACATACCGCATCGGCGCGGAGAGGATCGCGCTGTTCCGGTCAAGAAAGTCATAGAGCTCCCGCGAGCCGTTGCAGATGGAGAAGATACCCGTTCCGTTGTCGAGTTTCTTCTTTGTGTTCGTGATCTTTCCGGCTTTGTACAGGGCGAGGTATCCGTCGCTGATGAGCTCGGTATGCATGCCGAGGTCCTTTACGTCCGATTCGGCTATCAGGGTCCCGATGGCGTTGGGGATGCCTCCTATGCCGATCTGCAGGGTGCAGCCGTCCGTTATATAGGGCATGATGTTCTCGGCGATCTTCCGGTCCAGATCCGAGGCGACGGGGCTCTGGATGGTCGGGATCGGCGCGTCGCACTCGACGACGCAGGCCACATCCTTGATGTTTATCCGGTCGCGCTCGGTGCCGCGGATCACGGGCATGTTCGGGTTGACCTCGAGGATGACCGTCTTCGCGGCATCCAGGATCTCCTGCTGGGAGCAGTTGGTGAGCCCGTAGGAAAAGTCGCCGTTTTCATCCATCGGCGCGACGGTGACCATCGCGACGTCCACCGGCGCATAGCCCTTGCTGTAATAGCTCCCGTTGTGCCTGAACAGCATGGGGATGTGGAAGGCCTTCCCCTGATCCACATACCTCCGGTCGATGCCGGAGCAGTGCCACACGTTGAAGGTGAAGGATCCGAAGGGGTCGTTCTCGACCGTGGCGATCGGGATCATGGAGATCGCACAGCGGAGCTTCACGTCCTGCAGCTGTCCGGAGCGAGCCGAGAGCGCCCGGTCGAGAGCCTGAGGATAGGAACAGGCCTGACTGTAATCCACCCAGTCTCCGTCCTTTACGAGAAGCACGGCCTGGTCGGGGCTGCGCAGCTTTTCCTTATACAGTTTCCGGTAGTCCATCGTTGCACCTCGCAGATCAGCACGGGTTGACGTGCAGTTTCTCCGGCTATTATACCTGTTTTCGTCGGGAAATCCAATACATAAAATGCGCTCTGTTCCGCTCGTCCTCGGACGGATCGGAAAACGCGGTCCGGAGAGCCGTGTTTACAATTCGCACTTGCTTTTTATGCCCGGAATAGCATATTATAGGACCATTCATAAAGCGCATTGCTTATTCGATCACAAGGAAAGGACTGTGAAAAATGAAAAAAGTCTTTGTTCTGATACTGACTGTTCTCGTGCTGTTCTCCGCAGCTGCCTGCGGAAAGACGGCCGCGCAGGAAAAACCCGCCGAAACCGCTCCGCTTTCGGAAGAGACCGGGGCACCGGAACCGGAAAACGCCGGGAATGCCCCCGCGACGGTGCTCGGAGGATGGCGGAAGCCGGATTCCCCCGAGGTCACGGACCAGATCGCCGCGGTGTTTGCCAAGGGGATGGAAGGACTTGTCGGCGCAAACTATACGCCCGTTGCCTATATCGGCCGGCAGATCGTCTCAGGCACGAACCATGCGCTGCTGTGCCGCGAGAAGATGGTCGTCCCGAATGCCGTGGAGACCTTCGCGATCGTGTATCTGTATGAAAAGCTCGACGGAAGCGTTGAGATCACGGATATCGTCGATTCCGGCGTGGAGACCTGGATCTCCGACCTTTCGGGAGGATGGTCGCAGGCAGATTCTCCTGTCATTACGGACCAGCTCGCCGCGCTCCTCGACAAGGCCTTCGAAAGCATGCTCGGCGCGGATTACAGTCCTCTGGCTCTGCTGAGCACGCAGGTCGTCGCCGGCAGGAACTACTGTGTCCTCTGTGAGCAGACCGTGGTGTATCCGGACGCGCAGCCGGAATATGTGTTCGTTTATCTGTATGAGGATCTCGACGGCAATGCGCAGATCACGGATGTTGCCCATTTTGCCGCGGATGCAGCGGAGAGCTGACGGACAGGAGAGAAACCATTATGGCGAAAAAGATCATTCTTATAGTACTGTTTCTGGCGGTCGCCTTCTTCTCTGTTTCGGAGATCCGGGCGGGAATGAAAGCCGCGGAAAACGTGACCGTTGCCGAACAGGACGCCCCTGTCAGCGCGCAGCCTGAAGAAGGACCCGGACAGGTGTCCCAGCAGGCGGCTCCTCAGATGTCGGAGGACAGGCAGACGGCGCTGATCATGGACCGGTATGATGTCTGGTCGAACCAATTCGATTCCGCCGACTGGTTCTATACGATCACGGATCTTGATCATAACGGCCGCCTTGAGGTGATCGCGGCGTCTCTGCAGGGCAGCGGACTGTTCACCTATGCCGCGATATGGGAGGTAAACGAAGACTTCTCCGATATAGCGGAATGCCGGGATGATCTCGGTGAGGGCGGATCCTATCCGGATATCATCACGGAGGCGGCCAACTGCTATCATGATGAGGCCGCGGACCGGTATTATTATCTGTTTGACGATGTGGCGAGAAGCGGCATGGCTGAACGCTGGCTCGGAAAGACCGTGCTCTGCCTGCATGACGGCGTTGTGGAGCTCACCGTGATCTGCTCCGAGTACGAAGTGTATGAGGATGCCGAAGCCGAACCCACTGTCACCTACAGCGACGGGAACGGGAACGCGCTGACAAAAGAGCAGTTCGAGCAGGCGGTCGCGAACTGGGCCGTAAGCAAAACGATGGACGACTATGCGTTTGCCTGGACGGAAGTGCGCTCGCAGGGCTGACGCGGAGAATAAAATACGATTTTCTTGAAAAGAAGTCTTGCACAATTCGCCCTGAGATGGTAAAAATATATCTATATTGATTTCCGTTCATTTAAATCGATAAAGAGACGGGGTCATCGCTTTCCAAAATTCGATCAGGTAAAGGAAGTGTTTTTGTGGACAATGGAAGAGAAAGACTCGGCAGCAGACTCGGTTTCATCCTTCTGAGCGCGGGCTGCGCCATCGGCTGCGGGAACGTTTGGAAGTTCCCGTGGATGACCGGTCAGTACGGCGGCGGCGGATTCGTTCTGGTATATATCCTCTGCCTGCTGATCCTCGGACTCCCTGTCATGGTCATGGAGTTTGCCATGGGCCGTGCCTCCCAGGCAAGCCCTCTGGGAATGTATCAGAAGCTCGAAAAACCGGGCTCCAAATGGCATATCCACGGCTGGTTCGCCCTGCTGGGCAATGTCGCCCTTATGGCGTTCTATACGGTCGTCACCGGCTGGATGATCTATTATTTCTGGATGTTCCTTATCGGACAGAACGAGATCCTTGCTTCCGGAGGCTTCGGAGCAATGATCACCAATCCCGGCGTAAATGTAGGCTTTCTGGCAATTGCGGTTGTCATCGGTTTCGGCATCCTGTGCTTCAATCTGCAGGGCGGACTGGAACGTGTAACAAAGTATCTGATGGTCGCGCTCCTCATGCTGATGATCGCCCTGGCGATCCGCAGCGCCACGCTGCCGAATGCGGCGGAAGGACTGAAGTTCTATCTCGTGCCTGACTTCAGCAAGATTACAGGAAATGTCGTTGTCGGCGCCATGAACCAGGCTTTCTTCACGCTGTCGCTCGGCATCGGATCCATGGCCATCTTCGGCAGCTACATCGGCAAAGAGCGCTCACTCATGGGTGAGAGCGTCAATGTCATCATACTGGATACCTTCGTTGCCATTATGGCCGGCCTGATCATTTTCCCGGCCTGCACCAGCTATGGCGTGGAAGTTGACGCCGGACCTCCGCTGCTGTTCAACACCATGGCCACGGTCTTCAACAACATGGCGGGCGGCCGCTGGTGGGGAACGCTCTTCTTCCTGTTCATGGTCTTTGCGGCTCTTTCCACAGAGCTTGCGGTTTTTGAGAACATCCTCGCCATGGTCCGTGAGAAGACCGGCTGGTCCCGTCCTCTCGGCTGCATCGTCTGCGGCATCGGCATTTTCCTGCTCAGCCTGACCACGGCTCTTGGCTACAGCAAGTTCAGTTTTCAGCCTTTTGCCGAGGGCAGCGCCTGGCTCGATTTCTGGGATTTCATCGTCTCCACGAACCTGCTCCCGGTCGGCGCTCTGATCTTTGCCCTGTTCTGCTGCAACAAGTTCGGCTGGGGCTGGGATAACTTCGTTGAAGAGGCCAACGCCGGCAAGGGCATGAAGGTAAAGAAATGGATGAAGCCGATCTTCCAGTTCGTGGTCCCGATCGTCGTAGCCTTCCTCTATATCTACGGCCTTATCACCTTCGGCTGGAAATAACCGGACAGCCTTTATCGTACAATCAGTTTATCGATCACTGCACCCTGTATTTTCTATTACGGGGTGCAGATTTTCTCTTTGAACGGCGGTGTGAAAAATGCTTTGGAATGCGAAAAACGGACGCGTGGAGATTAACGGCTCCGGGATGGAGTATGTCTCCTTCGGCAGCGGCGATAAAAAACTGGTGATCCTTCCGGGACTGTCGGACGGACTGGCCACGGTAGAGGGAAAAGCCCTGATGCTGGCCGTGCCGTACCGGAAGTACCTGAAAGATTTCACGGTGATGATGTTCAGCAGGCCCGATCCGCTTCCGGAGGGCCATTCCATCCGGGATATGGCGGAAGATCAGGCCGCGGCTCTGAGAAAGCTCGGCATCGGAACGTGCAGCGTGCTCGGCGTTTCCCAGGGGGGAATGATCGCGCAGGTCCTGGCGGCCGGGCATCCGGAAATGGTCGAAAAGCTCGTTCTGGCCGTTTCCGCACCGTGCGTAAATGAGATCACAAGAGCATGCGTTGAAAAGTGGATCTCTCTTGCCAAAAAGGGCGACCACAAGGCGCTCATGATCGATACGGCCGAGAAGAGCTATTCGGAAACGTATCTGGAAAAGTACAGAAAGCTCTACCCCGTCATCGCTTCGATCGGCAGACCGAAGGATTATCGGCGGTTCCTGACGAATGCCGCGGCGATCCTTTCGTTTGATGCTTCGGAAGAGCTTGAAAAGATCAGCTGTCCCACGCTGATCGTCGCCGGGAAGGACGACAGGATCGTCGGCCCGGAGGCGTCGTATGAGATGCATGAGAGGATAGCCGGAAGCGAGCTGCATGTGTATGAGAGACTCGGCCATGCGGCCTATGAGGAGGCCCCGGATTTCAACGAGCGCGTTTTCTCGTTTCTCAGGTCCTGATCCCCGCGCTGCATGGACAAAACCGGAAAAACACCCGTAATATCGGCGTTTTCAGCCGATTTTGCGGGTGTTTTTCTCTGCGTTCGGGTCAGTTTTTGTTTTCATTCTGTTCATATAAACCGGTCATGTTGCACAAAGAAACGGGTCTGTATGCCCCGGAGAGACTGGACAGGTTCCACAGCGGCCGGATTTGACAAATCCCCCGGACAGTGCTAAAACAACCGGCGATCCCGAAAAAAGGAGGGTTTGCCTATAAAAAACAACGAAACGATGATGCAGTATTTTGAATGGTATCTCCCGAACGACGGCCTCTGGTGGAAGCGATGCGCGGCCAAGGCGCCGAATCTTGCGGCACTCGGCATTACGCAGGTCTGGCTCCCGCCGGCCTACAAAGGCTCAGCCCAGGATGACGTCGGTTACGGAGTTTATGATATGTATGATCTCGGTGAGTTCGAGCAGAAGGGGACCGTGCGCACCAAGTACGGCACGCGCGATGAATACGTCGGTGCGGTGGATTCCTTCCACGATGCCGGCATCCGGGTCTTCGGCGACATCGTGTTGAACCACAGGATGGGGGGCGACGCGCTGGAGACCGTGACCGCGGTCACCGATTCGCCCGAGAACCGTCTTGAACAGACGGGCGGCGAGCAGGAGGTCTGCGTCTGGTCGAAGTTCAGCTTTCCCGGACGGGGCGGAAAATACAGCCGCTTCACCTGGGACCACCGCTGCTTTACGGGGACCGACTGGGACGAATTGAGCCGCAGCAGCGATTCCATCTACCGTTTTGCGGGAAAACGCTGGGATCCGGATACAGACCCCGAGAAGGGCAATTTCGACTATCTGATGGGCATGAACGTTGACATGCACAACCCGAAGGTAGTCAGCGAGACCCGGAAATGGCTCCGCTGGTATCTGGAGGGAACGGGTGTGGACGGACTGAGGCTGGATGCCGTGAAGCATATACGCTTCCCGTTCTGCCGCGACCTGCTCAGCTGGATCCGCAGCCACGGCTGGCCGGACCTTCCCGCCGTGGGCGAATACTGGAGCGGCGATCCGGAACGGCTCAAGTATTATCTTGACGCCGTGGACAACGAGATGGATCTGTTCGACGTGGCGCTGCACTATAAGTTCTTCTATGCTTCCGAAGCGGGCGCGGACTATGATCTGCGCGGCATCTTTGACAATACACTTGTCCGGGAAAGGCCGGACAGTGCCGTCACCTTTGTGGACAACCACGACACACAGCCCGGTCAGAGCCTGCAGTCGTCCGTGTCGGAGCGCTTCAAGCCGCTCGCCTACGCGATGATCCTGCTGAGACAGGACGGCATACCCTGCGTGTTCTATTCCGACTACTACGGCAATACGGCCCTGGACACGCCGCCCGTCCCGCATCTCGGCAGACTGATAAAGCTTCGCCGCTTCTATGCTTACGGAGAGCAGGAGGATCACTTTGACGATGAGCACCTGATAGGCTGGGTGCGCCGCGGCGATGCGGATCATCCCGGCTCGGGCATGGCGGTGCTGCTCAGCAACGCAGAGGGCGGAAGCAAAACCATGTATATGGGTGAACGCTTTGCCGGAGAGAGGTTCCGCGATGTCACGGGCGGCTGTGCCGAGCCTGTAATCATCGACGGACAGGGCTTCGGCCGGTTCCGTGTGAACGGCCCGAAGGTTTCCGTCTGGGTCGGCGACGCGGCTTTCGAAGACCTGGTCATAAACGACTGAGTAAACCGGATCCCGCTGTTTCCGTGATCAGGCAGAGAACGAAAATTATGTAAACCTATAGAACTGAAAAAACAGGGGCACCGTCAAGGGTGCTCCTGTTTTTTCATACAGAATCATTTCCCCGGCAGATCGGCAGGGGGTGTGCCCTGCCCGAAGCGGGTCAGTAGAGCATCAGCAGCGTCAATGTCGCGGCACTGAAGATCATCCACACGCGGAAGAGACGCTTCCCGGTGAAAAGGTGTCCGATCCACAGGACGCATCCCGTGAACAGAACGCACACCAGCCAGCTGCTCTGGAGCCGGAGCGGCGTGAAGCCGTAGATGGAGATGTACAGGGCGAGCTTGGAGAATGCGATCACGGCAAACAGGATGCTTTCCAGAAGAAGGATCAGGCAGAAGACCCTGAGCCGTCTTTCCCGGACGCCGCTGCAGTTGCTGAAATGGGTGCTCAGCCAGATCAGGACCGCATTCACGGTCATGATCTTGCAAAGCTCAAAGAAGCCCTGCCGCGCGTATTCGGCAACGATGAAGCCCTCCGGGAGTTTTCCGGAGAACGCGCCGAAGAGATACGAGCCCTGCAGGATGAAGAAGGCCAGATAAAGGACGGAAAACAGCACGATCACCGCTTCCCAGAAAACGGGAGAGATCCGGCGGAGCCGCTCAAGAAAGACGGACATACGCTGCTTCCGGCGCTCCGTACGGCCGGGGTCTGTGCGGTGTGCGCCGGCGATCAGGCCGAACAGCCAGCATCCGACCGGGATGCTGAGCAGGAGCCTGAAGAAGAATTCCGTAAGCTTGTCCCCGTTTTTGAAGCGGAACAGCTCCGAAAACGCGGAGAGCCTGTTTTCAAACAGGGCGTCGGCCCTGCCCAGAAGCCGGACGGCCGCATAAAACAAAGCGGCGCAGAGCAGCGCGGCGGGGATCAGCCACCAGTTCATCCGGCGTTTTCCGCGTTCCTGCCGGAACTGCTTTGCGCATCCTGCCAGCGTTCTGAAACGGAGGATGAAATTGCCGAAAGGCAATATGGCGAAACCGTTGAGGGCATTGCTCGGCAGATAATCAAAGCAGTCGCTCTCTATCAGAATGCCGCTTCTGGACAGTATCCACCAGACGGCAAACAGGTGGATGAAAAGAATGATCTGATACTCCTCCCAGACATGCCCGAGACGGAAAACAGCGCATACGACGGATATAACGAAGCAGCCGAGCCAGAACCAGCTTTCCGCAGAAGGCTTTGCGCTTCTGTTCAGCGCCGCGGTGAGGGCGATGATGAACACGGCGACGGGAAGGACGGGCCAGTACGGGTAGGGACCGGAGCCGTCACCCAGAAGGATGTAGCAATAGGCAGCGACATAGGATAAAAGAGCGCCGATCAGTTCGGTGCGGGTATAGACAGGCGGCTGAACAGCCGGCTTTGCCGGCGGCAGACTCTCCGCTTCAGCGGACGGGGAAGGGCTCTCTGCGGGGAGAGGGATCTTTGCCCCGCAGGAGGAACAGAAAGCGGGAGCATGACCGTCCGGGAAGCTTAAGGTGCTGCCGCAGTTCGGACAGATACAGTTTTGCATGAAAAGACCTCCTTAAAGGCTTCCGGCAGTGCCGAAGGCGTCATCCTGAAACTCCAGAATGTCTCCGGGCTGACAGTTCAGCTCATGGCAGAGAGCCATCAGGGTGGAAAAGCGGATGGCTTTCGCTTTCCCGTTTTTCAGGATGGAAAGATTGGCGGGCGTGATCCCGACCCGTTCCGCGAGATCTCCGGCGGAGATCTTGCGCTTTGCCATCATCACATCTATGTTTACGATGATCTTCATAAGCCCTCCGTCAGATCGTCAGATCCAGATCGGACTTCATGTCGGCGGCCTGCTGGAAGATGTTCTTGACGATGCGCACGATGAGCATCATGAAGGCCGCCGCCGCGGCGACGACGAAATACGGGATGAAATACAGCATGCTGATCAGAAACACGAGCGCGACCGCGGCACAGCACCAGCTTATCCCGCGGAGCAGACGGATATTCTCTGCGGTGAAGACCTCGCTTGCGCGGAGATTCCGCAGAAGCATCCTGAGCAGGACCAGACAGATCCAGGCGAACACGCTTGCGCTGTAGAGCGTGATCAGGGCAAAGGTACCGTGAGAGGGATCGGAAGGGATGAGCCGGTTCGACCAGCTCAGAAGAAACGGAGCGGCTATGTCCGCCGCGAGCAGCAGCACGGCAAAAACGTAAACGAAAACGATCGACAGGCCGATGCTTCGGTCATTTGTCCATTCCATGTCAGACACCTCCGGAGTTCGGAATACACAGGAAGCATACAACGGAACAGATCGAATGTCAAGAAAGATTTATCGTTTTTCGATAATAACTATCTGCAAAACGGGAAATACAAACGAAGAACGAACCGTCGGCCGTGCAGGAGCAACGGACTTCCGGACAAAAAAAGCACACACGCATCAAAGCGTGTGTGCTATTGACTTTCTCCGGTCATTTTTCTGCGGCGGATGCTGCTTTCATCGGGTCGCGGTGCAGGAGCTTGATCGGCTCGTAGCTGTTGCGCAGGACGTTCAGCAGCTGGACCGCGTCGTGCTCCGAGCGGAAGCCGCCCTTCAGGAATACCTCCACGGGCTCGAGGGCCGGCTCTTTTTCCCGCAGCATCTGCATGAGCCTGTTTTCGGCGTGCTTCTGTCCGGCCTGATCCGAATAGACATACAGGCCGAAGATCCCGGGGCCTTCCGACTGCGGCCGCACCCTGCATCGCAGACCGTGGATCTTGAGTTCGGGGATCAGCTTTGCCCGCAGTCCCCTGATCGTTTCCTCGTCGCCTATGATCTTGATATAAACGACTTCTTCGAGTTCATACTTGTCGCCCTCCAGATAGCTCCTGTAGGGTGAGCGCCGCATCTGCTCGTACACGGCCTTCTCGGTGCTGCTGTATTCTCCCTGATGGAAAATGCAGGCCTTGCCGTTATGGATCGTGTAGATGAAGTGGCTGACCTCCATCAGATCGAGTTCCTTCATAAGCCAGACGGAATCGGTGGGAGGGATGTTTTCGGAGAAGATATACGCGTTTTCTCTCGTGTCGTAAATGGCGGCGCCGTCCATCACGATCATCGGCATATCCAGTCTGGCGGCGTTCAGCTGCATCGTGAAGAAGGCCGGCGCGTGCTCCGACATCAGGCAGATCTTCGCGCCGTCAGCCAGGAGCGCGTTCAGCCGGAACAGCACGGTGGGGGAAAGCTGTGAAAAGCGGTCGGGGATCAGGTCCTTTATCCGGATGAAAAACACCAGATTCCCGTTTTTCCAGCGCGGCAGCCGGAACACGTTCACGGCGATCGACAGGACCGTTCCGAGCAGCACGCCGAATATCCTCGCCCCGCAGCTTTTCAGCGGCTCGTCGATCTCCGGGAAGGCGATGACGATACAGATGAATACGATGGCCGCCAGGCCCGAAGCATCGGACCGGCGCAGGAGCACAGCCGAATAGAGGCTGAGCAGCGTCCCGACGGCCATGAGCGCATAGGTCAGCAGTAAATAATTGCCTATGAAGGGGAGAAAGGTCACCGTCAGAAGAAAGACCAGTCCCCAGAAGGTGCCTACCAGTGTGCCGGCAAATCTGCTTATGGCGAAGTTCCGCGTATCGCGCACGTACGGCTGCATGCAGATGATCACGGTTATGGCGGCCTCGGCGGGCATGTCCTGTCCGCGGTATCCGCGCAGATAGTAATACAGAAGACTGAGGAAAACGGCGACCGCCGTTTTTATGATGCGCTGACCGATGCGCGGGATCCCGGTCCGCTCCCTGTCCTCCGTCAGAATACTCAGTAACATGTTTATCCTTTCCTGTCTGTTTTCAGAGCCATAGTATAATACAGCGTCTTCGCGGAAAAGTGTTAAGAAACGTTTAACGATGTCCGGGAAAGGGCCCGGAAAGAGCTTTTTTTTCGCATAAGCAATGCTCCGCGGAGAAGACCCGCGGAGCAGTTTAGTTTACATAACTTATAAACTCATTCGTCCAGCATCAGCATGTCGTCCAGCGTCTCGCGTTTCACGGCAACATAGCTTTCGCCGCCGCTGAGCATCACGACCGGCGGCCGGGGCACGCGGTTGTAGTTCGACGCCATCGAGTAGTTGTAGGCGCCGGTGGTGCACACGGCCACCAGATCCCCTCTGCGCATCGTTTCCGGCATCGGAACGTCCGGCTGGATGATGTCCCCGCTCTCGCAGCAGCGGCCGACGACGGAGCAGATCATATTCCGGTCCTCCTCCATGCGGCCGGCCGGGAGCACGGTGTACTCCGCACCGTAAAGAGCGTAGCGGGGGTTGTCCGTCATCCCGCCGTCGACCGACACATAGTTGATGAATCCGGGGATCTTCTTCACCATTCCCACGGTGTAGAGCGTGAGTCCCGCGTCGGCGACGATGCAGCGGCCCGGTTCAAAGCCAATCTCCGGCATCTTCATGCCGTGCTCCCTGCACATGCTCCGGATCCCGTCCGCGGTCTCCTTCAGTATGCTCTCTATGTCCGGCTCGGGATCGCTGAGCACATACGGCACGCCGAATCCGCCGCCGAGATTGAGCTGTTCGGCCTCATAGCCGTACTTTGCCTTCACATGGGCCATGAAGTCGAGCATGATCTTCGCGGAACGGAGGAACACATCCGAATCGAAAAGCTGCGATCCGACATGGCAGTGGAAGCCGCGCAGGTCGATATTCGCAAGCGTCAGCGCGAGGCGGAAGATCTCCTCGGCCTGTCCGGTCTCAATGGCAAAGCCGAATTTGGAGTCGACCTTGCCGGTGTCCACTGCCTCGAAGGTGTGGGTGTCTATGCCGGGGGTCAGCCTGAGCAGGAGCTTCTGCCGGATGCCGCGCTCTGCGGCGGCGGCGTTCACGGCGAGCAGTTCCTCGGTGCTGTCTATCACGAAATGGCCGATGCCGTGATCGATCGCGAACGCGATGTCCTCATCGGATTTGTTGTTCGAGTGGAACCAGGCCCGCTCCGGCGGGAATCCAGCCTTCAGCGCCGTGTAGATCTCTCCCGGAGATACCACGTCCACGCACATGTCCTCCTCGTTCATGATCTCGTATATGCGTTTGAAGGAGGCGGCCTTTGAGGCATAGAGGATGTGTCCCCGTCCGCCGAAGGCATCGGTCAGGCAGCGTTTGAACAGGCGGCATTTTGCCCGGATGTGGTCCGCATCCAGCAGGTACAGGGGCGTGCCGTATTTTTCGGCGAGGACCGAGGTGTCCTGCCCCGCGAAAAACAGCCGGCCGTTCGGCCCGAGACTGAGATTGCCGCATATGAATCTGGGTTCCATCGTTCAATGCCTCCAATAATAAAGTAAAGGACAGCGCAGTACGCTGTCCTGAAAAAGCCGTTTTCGGGATAGCTCTCCGCATCGGATGCGACAGCGCCGCGGATCTTCTCCGCACCGCCAGCTGAAGGACTTGCCGGATCCTCCGCTTCGGCGCCTTCGCCTTTCCCGCACTGCTTCGGCAGCATGTGGTGTGCGGTACTCATCTCGGGCGCGCCTCTATCTGTGGTCATTATACACTTGTGAATGCCGGCTGTTCAATCGTGCGGTCTGCTGATTATTCCGAAACAGCGGGGTGCGCTTTTATGGAAAATGACGTTATTTCTTCTTCAGGATCAGCCCAGCGATCCATCTCTGGAAAGCGTCCACACCGACTCCCACATAGAAAACGCCGGCGGCCATCGCCGCTGCGATCTGGAGGGGAAGAGTGCCCAGACTGCCGGGATCCAGCGGGCCCATGATGGTGAGGCCTATGGCCCATCCGCAGAGCCAGGCGGGGGTGAAGATCCACTTGGGGGCAAGGGAGCCGATCAGCACGGCGAGCCCGCCCATGATGAACAGCGTGAGGAAAAGCTCCAGGTCGGGGTTGATGCTGAGCGCGGCCATCACGTGAACGGCGATGTACGCCCAGAGATCACCGAGCAGAAAACCGATGAAGATCTTCAGTGCGTCGGACGTCTTGTTGCCGTTGGCGACGTATACGCCGGCGCAGATGAGGGCGACGGCGCCGGTGGTGACGCCGATGTGCCCGGAGAGCACCGCCCAGATCGGGGGCAGGAGGGCGATGCCGAGAGCGAGGGTAAGCGTGTTCACGCGTGCTTCTCTGTTTTTCATTCCGGTTGGCTCCTTGATCAAGAATCGAAACGTATTTAATAAATGAATTATATCAGCCTCACGGTTCGTTTGTAAAGCGCCGCGGCTGTTTCCCGGTTCGGTTCAGGGCCGGGGTTCCGCTTCCGCTTCGACGGCCACCAGGCTTCCGATGTCGATCCCGATGGTTTCCCGCAGCTTCTCAGGGCCTTCATCGTCTCCGAAAAGCACGATCCTGCCCGAAAGATCATCGATCTTTTTCACTCTGCCGCTTAAGCTTTCATAGCTTCCGCCTTCCTTCCGCGCATCGGGCCTGAAGAAGGTGAAGGTCGCCGCGGGATGCCTTCCCTCCCGCAGTTCCTGCGCGATATGCCCCAGCGCGCGGTCGATGGACTCGCGCTCCTGCTCCTCAAGGAGCTTCCCGCTGTCGGTGGTTCGTGTCTCCTCATCGATGATCTCATCGAAGCCGCTCAGGGCGGAGAAGGGGGCAAACTGGGCGGCCCTGTCTTTCAGCGGCATGTGCGTCCTCGTCTCCGACTGATGGTGCGGGAGGTCTATTATATCCCCGTAGATCTTTCTCGCTTCCGAATCGTCCATATCAATCCGCCTTATGTCCGCCGATCTGGCTGTTCCGCTCTATGGTGGTGGCGCCTTCCCGGAAGTTCAGTCCCTTGAGAACGGCGTTCTTTCCGTAGCGCGCCTGCAGTTGGAGCATGGCGCTCTGAAGGCTGCGCGTCTTCTCTTTTTCCATACGGTCCGCCTCACGCTCCTTCTCGAGCGCATCGTAGTCTGTGAACAGGTCGAGCTGCTCCGGCTCATCCTGCGGGATGTCCCGCTCCGTTTTCAGCTCGCAGGCGGCGATGGTCACCCTGCGCACGAGGAGCTCTGGGTCGGTGATCCGTTCAAAAAGCTCTGCCGCGCAGTCGACCAGCCTTTTCGCCGAATCGGTGTAAAAGGGGAGCCGGCCCGTCCCGTGGGCGTGAGAGGGGACCGGTCTTCCGTAAGGGTCGGTCTTCACGGTCCCGGTGAAGGGCTTTCCCGTCCCGGCTACCAGATATCCCTCTCCCGATGCGGCGGGAGTGAGGCTTTCTCTGTCGTAGTTTATGGTCAGCACGAGCATTTCGGTCAGCAGACCCGCGGAAGCGAGATCCAGCGCGAGAAGCCCGGTCATTTCCTTCACGATGATGAGCGCCCTGTCATACGGATACGGCTCCTTCAGCACCTGTCCGGAAGAGAGGGAACGGCTTGCGGGCCGGCAGGACTTCACAAGATCGATCGTGGTCGGCTCCCAGCCCCAGGCATGGTCGATCAGAAGTTCCGCGTTGATTCCGAATGCCTTGTAGAGCCGGTCTTCTCCGGGCTTTGAAAGGGAACAGCGGGCGATATCGCCCATCGTGTACAGGCCCATGGCCTCGAGCTTCGTGCTGTATCCGCGGCCCACCCGCCAGAAATCCGTCAGCGGCCGGTGGCACCACAGCAGCTCCCGGTAGCTTTTCTCGTCCAGCTCCGCGATCCGTTCCCCGTTCACGCCCGCAGGCATGCGCTTGGCTACGATGTCCATGGCGACCTTGGCAAGGAAGAGGTTGGTCCCGATGCCCGCGGTGGCGGTGATCCCGGTCTCCCGGAACACCGCATGCAGCAGGGCAGCTGCGAAGTCCCGCGCGCTTTTCCGGCCGTCTTCCAGATAGCCGGTCGCATCGATGAAGACCTCATCGATCGAGTATACGAACATGTCCTCCGGCGAAACGTATCGCAGATAGATCGAAACGATATCGGCGCTGCATTGCTCATACAGCTTCATGCGGGGCGGGGCAACGATGTAGTCCAGACCGACCGTTTCGTCGCTGTCGAGAAGATCGGCGTCATCCGTATAACGGCTGAACTGATAGCGTCCGTCCGGACCCTTTTCAAGCAGACCCTTCCGGGCTGCCCGGCACAGTCTCTGTTCGTTGATCAGTTTCACTTTCTCCACGACCTCGAACAGCCGCGCCCTGCCGGATATCCCGTGCCGTTTCAGGGAGGGGGTCACGGCAAGACAGATGGTCTTCTCGGTGCGGCTCCGGTCCGCGACCACGAGATTGGTCTTCAGCGGATCGCGCCGCCGGTCGATGCATTCCACGCTCGCATAGAAGCTCTTCAGGTCTATCGCTATATACCGGCGCTCCATCTGCCGCCCTCCCTTCAGGTGATATCTGTCAGTATTATAAATGCACGGCGCCGATGTGTCAAAAGCAGAAAAAGAGAAGGTACCGGCGGTACCTTCTCTTTTGTCCTTAATGTGTCTGCTCAGCCCATTACCGCGACAACATTCGCGGTGCTGCCGGGCTCCGCGGGAGGAATGAGGCATCCCTCGACAACCCTGCCGTTCACCCGGAGCTCCTTCACGCCCTTCTGCACGCCGCGGGGATTTTCCACGCTTATCCGGTAGGTCGCGCCGCGGAACCGCCTCACGGCGGTGAATCCCTTCATGTCGGCCGGTATGCAGGGATCGATCACAAGTCCGTCGAGAGCGGGCTTGATGCCGAGGATCGCCTGGCTGATGCTCAGGAAGGTCCAGGCGGCTGTTCCGGTGAGCCAGCTGTTCTTGGCCTCGCCGAAGGTGGCGGCGTCCTTTCCGGCTATCATCTGGCTGTATACATAGGGCTCCGTGCGATGGATCTCGCTTATGTCCTCAATGAACGCAGGGGCTGTGCGGGCGTATACCTGAAAGGCCCTGTCGCCGTGCCCGAGTTCTGCTTCCGCGCAGACGATCCAGGGATTGTTGTGGCAGAATATGCCGGCGTTCTCCTTGTATCCGGGGGGATAGCTGGAGATCTCGCCCAGCTCGAGACGGTAGCGGGTGTAGGCCGGCTGCTGCAGGACGATGCCGTATTTCGTGTCGAGCAGTTCCTTCACGCTCTCCAGCGCCGCCTCGGCCTGTCCGCCCGCCTTCCCGATGCCGGCCATCACGCACATGCCCTGGGGCTCGATGAAGATCTTTCCCTCCTCGCACGCGCTGCCGCCCACTACGTTTCCGAAGGCGTCATAGGCGCGGCGGAACCACTTTCCGTCCCAGCCCGCGTCGAGCACGGCCGCTTCCACGGCAGCGACAGCCTTCTCGGCTTCCGAAGCCTCCTCCGGACGGCCGAGACGCCTGCAGATCTCCGCCCAGGCTTTTCCGTATTTCACAAACATCCCGCCGATGAACACGCTCTCCGCCACGGGGCCCTCGTTCGGGCCGGTGGTCTGGAAGCTCTCACCGGGATGCTCGGAGAAGCAGTTGAGGTTCAGGCAGTCGTTCCAGTCGGCGCGGCCGATCAGCGGCAGGCCGTGCGGGCCGAGGTGCTCCGCTGTGAAGCGGAAGCTGCGGCGCAGATGCTCCGAGAGGGGCTGCGAAAGTGTTTCGTCGTTGTCGAAAGGCACCTGCTCGTCGAGAATGCTGAAGTCGCCGGTCTCCCGTAAATAGGCGTCCGTTCCCGCGATCAGCCAGAGCGGGTCGTCGTTGAAGCCGCTGCCGACCGCCAGATTGCCTTTTTTCGTGAGCGGCTGATACTGGTGATACGCGCTTCCGTCCGGGAACTGCGTGGCGGCGATGTCGAGGATCCTCTCGCGGGCGCGCTCCGGGATCATGTGCACGAAACCGAGCAGGTCCTGACAGGAATCGCGGAAGCCCATCCCGCGTCCCATGCCGCTCTCGAAATAGCTCGCGGAGCGGCTCATATTGAAGGTGACCATGCACTGGTACTGGTTCCAGATGTTCACCATCCTGTCAAGCTTTTCCTTGCCGCTCGAGACGCTGAAGCCCGAGAGAAGCCTCTCCCAGTCGGCTTTGAGGACGGCAAGAGCGGAGTCGAAGGCCGCGTCATCCGCATATCGCGCGATCATGGCCTCGGCGCGGCTCTTGTTGATGATCCCCGGAGCCTCCCACTTTTCATCCTGCGGATTCTCGATGTATCCGAGGCCGAACAGAATGCTGACGTCCTCGCCCGGGTTTAAGTCGAGGTCGAACTGCTGTGCCGCCACCGGCTGCCAGCCGTGGGCGGTGCTTGACGTGCATCCGCTGCCGAAAACAGCCTCAGGCCTTGCCGGGCTGCCGTAAACGCCGATGAAGGCGTCCCGCGAGGTATCGAAGCCGTCGGGTTCTCTGCCGGACCAGAACACGGCGTAGTGGTCCCGCCGCTCCCTGTACTCGGTCTTGTGGTAGATCGCGCTGCCTTTGACCTCCACCTCGCCGGTGGACCAGTTGCGCTGGAAGTTCGAGCTGTCGTCCACCGCGTCCCACAGGCAGAACTCTATATAAGGAAAGACGCTCACGCGCTTCGCTCCGCCGGCTTCGTTCGATACGGTCAGCCGCACCAGCAGGCAGTCATCCTTCACCGGAACGAACATCTCCTGTCTCGCACGGATGCCGTTTTTGCAGCCCTCGATCACCGTGTAGCCGAGGCCGTGCCTGCAGCAGTAGCTGTCAAGCTCCGTCTGCACCGGCTGCCAGCCGGGATTCCAGACGGTGTTATCTTCCTTAATATAAAAACGGAAGCCCTCCTGATCGAGGGGGGAGTTGTTGTAACGGTAGCGGGTCAGTCTCCGCAGGCGTGCGTCGCGATAGAAGCTGTAACCGCCCGCGGTGTTGGAACAGAGCGTGAAGAAGCTCTCGCTGCCCAGATAGTTGATCCAGGGCAGAGGCGTGCGCGGCGTGCTGATCACATATTCACGGTTTGTGTCATCGAAGAATCCGAAGCGCATGGTGTCCTCCAAAGATAAAACGTTTAAGTTACTTGATTTATTTTAGATTATCGCAATAAAACGCGAAATGCAAGTACAAAATCGCACATTATGTCACCTTTTTTTAGTGTAATATGCTGTTCAGCCCGGAACAGCTATACCAGACCGACAACGCTTTCTGTCATCTTACACAAAAACATATGCAGAAAGTTGTGCAGATGCGATAAAATTTATGTATTCAGCAACAATGATGTTGCAATCACGGAAAACAGGATATATACTCAAATTACGAAAACGATTAAGTAAAACGATTACGTGAGGGGGTTTTCCGATGGTATCCATAAAGGACATCGCTTCAAAATGCGGCGTCTCCGTGGCTACTGTTAGCAAAGCCCTCAACGGACAGGCGGATGTCGGCGAAGCAACAAGGCAGCGCGTCCTGGATACGGCGAAGGAGCTTGGATACACGGTAAACTATGCCGCACGTGCCCTCAAAACGAACCGCACCTTTAATCTGGGTATCCTGTATACAGAACTGCAGGGGAGCGGCTTTATGCACGAATACTTTGCTTCTGCACTGAACAGTCTCCGCGCCGAGTCAGCATCACGAGGCTATGACATCACCTTCCTCAACAGTAATGTCGGCCGGCAGAATATGACATACCTGCAGCACGCACGTTACCGTCAGGTCGACGGGATCGCCATCATATGCGCGGATTTCTTTGATCCTGATGTACAGGAGCTCACTGTTTCTGAACTGCCTGTCGTTACGCTTGACCATTCTTTCAACAACCGTACGGCTGTGATGTCGGACAATGTCAAAGGAATGGAGAGTCTTGTCCGGCATGCTTATTCGAAAGGACACCGCAGAATAGCCTATATCCATGGCAACCCGACTACTGTCACGGAAAACCGGTTGGCCGGTTTTTATAGGGCTTGCAAGGAGCTGGGGCTTGTGCTCCCGGTGGGCTATGTTTCTTCATGCGAATATCATGAGACGGTCAGCTGCAATGCTGCCACCAGGAAGATGCTGGAGCTTCCTGTACCGCCGACATGTATCCTGTTCTCGGATGATTATGCGGCGATTGGCGGACTCAATGCCATCCGTGAATTCGGGTTGAGGGTCCCGGATGATATTTCTGTGATGGGCTACGACGGCATCAACCTCGCACAGGTGATGAGTCCCAAGATGACCACCTGGTGCCAGAACACGGATGATATAGGCAAGATCATTGCCTCGAAGCTTATAGAGCGGATCGAGAATCCGCAGACGACCCTGGCCGAATACATTGTGGTCCCGGGGAAACTCTTCGACGGGGAGACTGTCCTCGACCGGAACTGAATCAGAATACAACGATTATTACAGAAAGGGAGCGGAACGATGGATCGTAAGCGGGCAAAAAAGCTTGCTGAAGAGCTTGTGAGCAAAATGACGCTTGAAGAAAAGGCGTCTCAGCTCCGTTTCGACGCTCCCGCAGTCGAGAGGCTCGGAATTCCCGCGTACAACTGGTGGAACGAAGCGCTCCACGGCATCGCACGGGGAGGAACGGCCACCGTCTTCCCGCAGGCCATAGGGCTTGCCGCCGCCTTTGACGATGAGCTCCTGCAGAAGATCGCGGATGCGATCTCCACCGAGGCCAGGGCAAAGTACAATGTCTTTTCCGCTCTCGGTGACAGAGACATTTATCACGGGCTTACATTCTGGAGTCCGAACATCAATATTTTCCGAGACCCGAGATGGGGACGCGGTCATGAGACCTATGGAGAGGACCCCTATCTTACAGCCCGTCTGGGAACTGCCTTCGTGAAAGGCCTGCAGGGCGAAGGGGAGACAATGAAAACCTCCGCCTGCGCCAAGCACTTCGCGGCCCACAGCGGCCCCGAGGCACTGCGGCACATCTTCGATGCCGAAGTCTCCGCAAAGGACATGGAGGAGACCTATCTGCCCGCGTTCAAAGCCCTTGTGCAGGACGCGAAGGTGGAGACCGTCATGGGGGCTTACAACCGCGTCAACGGCGAGCCCGCCTGCGCAAGCCCCGAGCTCATGAAGATGCTTCGTGAAGAGTGGGGGTTCGAAGGCCACTTCGTTTCGGACTGCTGGGCCATCCGCGACTTCCATGAGCACCACGGCGTCACCGCCTCTCCGGCGGAATCCGTCACAAAGGCGCTCAAGGCAGGCTGCGATCTCAACTGCGGCTGCACCTATCAGAACATCCTCAAGGCACACGCCCTCGGTCTGATCACCGAGGAGGACATAGACCGCAGCGCCGTGCGTGTGCTCACGACCCGCTTCCTGCTGGGTATTCTCGGTGACGAGGGCAGCGAGTATGATTCGATCCCGTATTCCGTCGTGGAGTGCGCCGAGCACCTCGCTCTTTCAAAGAAAGCGGCGCTCGAGTCGTGTGTCCTCGTGAAAAACGACGGACTCCTTCCGCTTGACACGGCGTCCTGCAAAACGATCGGCGTGATCGGACCGAATGCCAACAGCCGTTCCGCTCTCATCGGAAACTACCACGGCACCGCATCCGAATACACCACGGTGCTCGAAGGCATCCAGGAACTGACGAAAGGAAAGTGCCGGGTGCATTTCTCCGAAGGCTGCGCCCTCTCGGAGGACAGAGTAGAGCCCCTGGCCAAAGCGGATGACAGACTGGCGGAAGCGGTCACGGTGGCAAAACTGAGCGACGCGGTCATCCTCGTTCTCGGCCTTGACGAGACCCTTGAAGGCGAAGAGGGCGACACCGGCAACAGCTACCACTCCGGAGACAAGGCGGATCTGCTTCTCCCGGCTTCCCAGCGCAGGCTGGCGGAGAAAGTGCTCGAAGAAGGAAAGCCCACCGTGGTGGTCCTGATGGCCGGAAGTTCCATAGACCTCTCGGACATTGCTTCTCAGGCGGACGCCGTGCTGCTGGCCTGGTATCCCGGCGCTCTCGGCGGAAGGGCCGTTGCGGAGATCCTCTTCGGAGAAGTTTCCCCTTCGGGCAAGCTCCCTGTCACGTTCTACCGCAACAGCGCCCTGGATGAAATGCCAGCCTTCACCGACTACTCCATGCATGACCGGACCTACCGCTTCTACCGGGGCGAGGCGCTCTGGCCCTTCGGATTCGGACTTACGTATTCAGAATGCGAACTCACGTCCCTCACGGCGGACGGGGAGCATGCGGTAATAAGGGCCAGGAACACCGGCTCCCGTGCCACCGGCGAGGTCATCGAGATCTATGTGAAGGACGGGCTCTCGCCGCTCGCGCCGCCCAATCCCGTTCTTGCAGGCTTCCTTCGCATCACGCTGGAGGCGGGAGAGGAGAAGGAATTCAGCATCGGCCTCAGTCCGCTGGCTTTCACCGTTGTGGATGAAGAGGGAAGAAGGATCCCCGGCAGCGGAAGCTGGACCGTGTATGCCGGCTTCGGAGCCCCCGATCCGCGCACCGGGGCGCTTACCGGCCGCAGGGCCCTCGCTGTACAGATCAGCTGAAAGCCCGGACCCAATACCGTTAAGAACCGGAATACCGCAGAAGGATCCCGGAACTTATAAAAAAAAAGAAAGTAATTTTTTTAAGGAGGATACCCATGAAAAAGATTCTTTGCATTCTTCTCGCAGTCTGCTTGGTATTCGGACTTGCCGCCTGCGGCAAGAAGGGCGACGGGAAGACCCACCTCAAGCTCTGGTGCATCGCCACCGAATCCGACGCGAACCGTCCCGCCTATCTGGATGCAATTGCAGATTACGAGGCAGCACACCCCGATGTGAAGATAGACATGGAAGCCTATGAGAATGAGTCCTACAAGACCAAGATCAAGGCGGCTATGATGGGCGGCAGCTCTGAAGACCTGCCCGACATCTTCTTCACCTGGTCCGGCGCTTTCCTCGGCGACTTTGTCGATGCCGGCAAAGTCCAGCTCCTCGACAGCTACTACGGCCCCTATGCTGACGCCATCCCCGAAGTCATGCTCGCCAACACCACCTATAACGGCGGACACTACGGCGTTCCCACGACCTTCAATATAGTTGCCATGTATGCCAACATGGATATGCTGAAAGAGGTCGGCTGGGATCATGTTCCCGAGACCTATGAAGATCTCATCGCCTGCTGCGATGCTCTCGTCGCTGCGGGAAAGATCCCCTTCGGCTGTGCCGGCAAAGAGACCTGGTGCGTGACCGAGTACCTTGAGCCCATCATCATCAAGACCATCGGCTACGAAGCTCTTGGCAAAATCTTCAAAGGAGAAGCCACCTGGAACGACCCCGACATCGCAAAAGCAGTTTCCACTTTCCAGGATATGATCAACAAGGGCTACTTCGATCCTGCCGGCATTGCTCTCGGCAATGACGAAGTCAAGGCCAACTTCCTTGCCGGAAAGACAGCCTTCTATCAGAACGGTTCCTGGAACACCGGTGAAGTCGACGATGCCTCCTTCAAGTCCGCTGTTGCTCTCTTCCCCGTAATGAATTCCTCCCGCTCCAGCTATGACCAGACCATCGGCGGCCCGTCCGACGCTCTTGCTGTCTGCGCGTCCTCCAAGAATCTGGACCTCGCTTCCGATGCGGCCATCTTCCTCGGCAAAGAGATCTGCCACTACAACTACCTCAATGCTGTCGGCCTTCCCGCATGGATCCCTGACTACGACACCAGCTCTCTCCCCGCCCTGATGGTCGACATTGCCGACATCGTTGCCAAGTGCGAGGGCATGGTCCTCTTCGGAGACACTGCCATGAGCGCTGACCCGGCCAACACCTACCTGTCCTATGTCGCTCAGGTCTATGGCTGCGAGATCGACGGTGAAGGATTCGTCGCAGGTCTGACAAAGGATCTCGGCTGATCTTTCTGAGAGAAAGAACACTTTCTGAATCAAAGGGCGGAACTCCCGAATATGGGAGTTCCGCCTCCCCTGAAAGAATGGGAGAACCGTATCATGAATAAGCTATACAGCAGGAAAATCCATATAATCGTTTTCCTTCTTCCGGCGCTGATCCTTTTCTGCGGAGTTCTCATAGCGCCGATCGGAGCCTCGGGTTATTTCAGCCTGTTTGACTGGAACGGCCTGGGCGAAAAGACGTTCCTCGGGTTCGCAAACTACAGGGAGCTTTTTACGAGTGACGAGATCGGCTTTCTGAAAGCGCTCGGGAACTCGCTTCTTCTCGCTGTGTTCTCCGTGTTCCTGCAGCTGCCTCTGGCTCTGGGGCTTGCCCTTACCCTCGGCAAGAAGATAAAAGGGGAGAGGCTGTTCCTCTCCGTATACTTTATGCCGGTCCTGATCTCCACCGTGGTCATCGGTCAGCTCTGGCTGAAGATCTACAATCCGGACTACGGTATCCTGAATGTGTTCCTGCGCAGCATCGGCCTTGAGAAATGGACCAGGATCTGGCTCGGAACAAAACAGACCGCCCTCGGGGCTGTCTTCGTACCGACGCTCTGGCAGTATGTCGGTTATCATATGCTCCTGCTCTATGCGGGAGTAAAAAGCGTTCCGCCTGAGCTGCGCGAAGCCGCCATGCTTGACGGCGCGAGCGACAGGCAGGTCAACCGCTATATCGTCCTGCCCTATATCAAACCCATCATCCGCATCAGCGTAATCTTTGCGGTCACGGGCTCACTGAAGTCCTTCGACCTCATTTATGTTCTGACTAACGGAGGTCCTCTGCACGCTACGGAAGTGCCGAGTACCTTGATGATAAATATGCTGTTTCTGCGAAACCGCTACGGCATGGGAAGCACCATCGCCGTGATGCTGATCATCCTGTGCTTCGGATTTGCGCTTCTCATCAGCGCGATCTTCAGAGAGGAGGACTGACGGCATGAGAAACAGCAGCAAGCTTTCAAGAGTCCTCATCTATATAGGACTGATCTTCTGGATGTTCATAAACCTGTTCCCGGTCTACTGGATGTTCACGTTCTCTCTGAAGAACAACGCCGAGATCTTCGGCGACAATGTGATCGGCCTGCCGAAGCACTGGCTCTGGTCGAACTACACCAGCGCCCTCGGGACCGGCAACATGCCGAAGTACTTCCTGAACAGCGCCATTGTGGCAACTGCCACGATCATTATTACGCTGGCTGTTGCACTGATGGCCACCTTTGCCCTCACAAGACTCATCTGGAAGCGCCGCAAGACCCTGAACAAGTTCTTCATGCTGGGTCTCACGATCCCCATCCACGCATCCATCGTCCCGGTATATGTGACGCTTTCCAAGCTGAATATGCTCAACACCTATTGGGCGCTTATAATCCCGTATTCCGCATTTTCCCTTGCTATGGCCATCCTCGTGTGCACCGGCTTCATGAACGAGATCCCGCGGGAGCTCGACGAATCCGCCTGTATCGACGGCTGCAGCGTCTGGGGGATATTCCTCCGGATCATCGTGCCGCTTATGAAGCCCGCCGTGGCCACCGTGGGCATCTATACATTCCTCCAGTGCTGGAATGAGCTGATGTTCGCCAACATCTTCATCAGCGAGTCTGCGCTGCGGACGCTCCCAGTGGGAGTCCAGGCCCTCTCCGGACAGTACACCACCAACTGGGGACCCATCGGCGCGGCCCTTGTTCTTGCCACCTTCCCGACGCTCCTGCTGTATATCTTCCTCAGCCGGAAGATCCAGGAGAGCTTCATGGCCGGAGCCATTAAGGGCTGATAATCAGGCTGCCTGCATCTGCTTTTTCATTCTTTTTTCCTTTTTCATTTTCCTTTCTCCATTTTTTTGGGATCCCCGCGGTCGCTCCGAGCATGGAACGACCGCGGGGATCCTGCATTTTTCTCCTCTTCGAGATTGAAATAGCATCCGGAATGGAGTATGATAGAAAAAAACGGGAGGAACCGAAATGAAAGTGACCAAGAGAAACGGCAACGTTGTTCTTTTCGATGATGAGAAGATCGTCAACGGCATACTCAAGGCGAATGCGGAGGTCCCGCTCGAGGAGCTCACGAAAAATGAGGCGCAGAGCATAGCGGACGAAGTCTTCGCAAAGCTGACCGCCGAGAAGGATATCATCAGCACGGCCGATGTCAGGGCATGTGTGTATGGGCTCCTTCTGGAGAGGAATCATCCCGTCACCGCGCAGCACTATATGGAATACAGCAAGGCCTGAACCCGAAGAAAAAAACCTTGACAATGCCGGAGCGCTGATATAAAATACTCCTTGCCTGTAAGGGACGGACGATTGGCGCAGCTGGTAGCGCATCCGCTTGACGTGCGGGAGGTCACAAGTTCGAGTCTTGTATCGTCCACCAAAGTATAATCGCTTGATTTATTTCTAAATCAGGCGATTTTGCATTAATAGGGGATTCTTTTGCAGATATTTGTTGCAGGATGGCGGTTTCTCAAATATGCAAAAAAGCAATTCCCTGCAATTTTCCCTGCAATTGGGGGATTTTTGCATAAAAAAGGGGAGCGGTCAGCCCCCCATTTACACGCTTTTCTTCCTGCGTCGCCGTTCTTCCCTTATTCCCTGAATACGTCCTATCTGATACACCGCACCAAGCGCACAATAGAATTGAAAACGATCAGCAGGCATAGACAATTGTTTAATGCCTTGATTCTTTAACCAAGCCTGGAAAGCATTATCAGCGCGGTGCAGATAGTCAATCGTGTTGTATTTGGCAATCAGCGGAATGTCGTGCGCCAAATCTATTAAATCATCATGCCGGATATAGTCCATCGTATAAGCTCCCTTCATGCAGATTGTACGCGCTTGAAAAGGCTGTCCATTTTGTTCGCGCCTTCCTTCATCATGGATTCGGTACAATGGACGTATCTTTGCGTTGTGCCTGCGTTCTTGTGCCTTAATGTCTGCTGTACGGTCTTGATGTCGACACCGTTTGCAAGCAGAGCGGTAGCGCAGGAATGACGCAGATCATGAAAACGCGCTTCAGGTATTCCAAGACTTGACGCAATACGTTTGAAATTATCATAGACAACGTGCGGTATGCAGTATCTGCCGAGTTTATCGCCTTCATTTTCAGTAAAGACAAAGTTTCCTTTGCCGGTAATACCGTTAGCTAACTGTTCGGTGCGAATCGCCCGCAGAATATCCATGACACTCTTTGCGACGCTGATGGTATCTGTGTTATCTGTCTTTGTGCTGACAAGCTGAAAGACACCGTCAACCTTCTGCAGTTGCTGTTTAACTGTGATCTCATTCGTGCTAAAGCTGACACAATCCCAGGTAAGACCGCAAAGCTCTGATTCTCTCATGCCCGTGAACAGAGCGGTTATATACAAATCTTCGTATCTGTGCCCTTGTATCTGCTTCAGAAACGCGGTTATCTGTTCTTCGTCCAAAGGCTTTATTTCCTTCTGCTTCACCTTTGGGAGCTTAGTATGATCCGCAGGATTGCGCTTGATGTAATCGTTTTCAAGCGCGGTTTCAAGACAGTTATGCAGGACGCTGTGAATGTCTTTGATCGTCTTTGCAGACAGCGGGTCTTTACTGCGGTGATTCTTCAGGTTGTTGCACAAGCTCTGAATATCTGCGCCCGTGATCTTTGACAGTTGTTTGTTGCCGAGGACGGGGAGTATATGGTTATCAAAATGCCGTTTGTATTCGTCCTTCGTTCTGCGCTTCGTATCAACAAGATAGTCTTTGTGCCATATCTCAAACCATGCAGACAGCGTCATCTTTGACGGTTCTTTATAATCGCCGATTGTGATAGTGTGCTTCAGTTCGTTAACCTTTGCGATCACGTCAGCCTGCGTTTTGCCGGTTATCGTGACGCGCTTCGGCTTGCCGTCAGCCTTATAACCTACCGTTAGTTGTGCCATCCAGGATTCATAAGTTTTGCCGTTGACGGTCTTATACTTTTTATAGACGCTACCTTCTCCGTTAGCTCTGCGTTTTGCCATTGTTTTAGCTCCCTTCTATGTTCGTTCTTGTGTCGTTTGGTTTACTGTGCTTGTCAACAATTTACATTCATTTGCGTGTAAAGTCAAGAAATATTTTGAGGTGTGAAATGTTCGTTTATAAGTTTGACGTGCTTAAAGCATTGAAAGAAGCAGGATATAATACATCTAAACTCAGAACAGAAAAGCTCTTGAATGAAAGGGCGATACAAGATATTAGATCAGGCAAAGTCTGCGGGGTTCATTCTCTTGATAAGCTCTGTTCTTTGTTGCGTCTGCAACTATCTGATATATTAGAACATATTCCTGACGATCCGCAGGACAGTTAACCGTTCACGCGCCGGTGTATGCCTGCCGTCGCCGTTCTATTATCCCCGCACGGCGCAGGGGGCAGGGGGTAGGTTTGCAGGGCGAAACCCGCTCTGACTTTCATTCTATGCACCCCCTGGCGGAAAAACGGGCGCGTCCTTTCTGTCGCCCCTATACATATTCAACTCATATAATATGACTTCGCAGGATTCGGCATTATTTTGCGTTCTGCGGGTTTTTTGCTTTCGACCCATATCAATAATGCTTTGTATCATTCCGGCTGTTTAACCTGCCGTTTCGTTCATTGAGTAGGCATGGCAGGGGGGCAGAAAAAGTGGGGGGTAGTCTTTTGTTTTCCTGCCGTAAAAAATAAAAAAGGGTTCGCTGAGTCCAGGTAATACGGCTGTATTTGAAAAGTGCCTGAAACAGCTTGAAGCAGGATGAAACTTAAAATATTTGAAATATTAGGCGGGTAATAACGTATATACAGCGTACTTGACAGCCGTGAGCGGGATCTATAGAATATGCTATATCCTTTGCACCGCAACAGTTACACGGTTTTGAGTAATGAGCGGTAGTATATAAATGGCACGCATTTCCTATCGCGCACGTAGGAATTTACTTCCGGTTCATTTTGGCTGTTGCTTCAGGTCAATAACCCCTTATTGACAAAAAGCAATAAGATTGACCGATTTTGACTGTTTATCGTTTCAACCTTATTGCTTCAAGTCAATAACTGTCAGCAGAAAACCGAGCCTGCCTTATTGCTTCAAGTCAACAGATTTATAAATATTACCATTTAGCTCTGCGTTTCTTTTCGCCGTTTAGCCAGCATTCCTGCCGTCATATCTGCCGGCGACACCGCAAACCGCTCCGTGCCCCAATTCAACCAAGCTGACGAAAACTTATAGATTGACTTCGTGCGCGTTGCTCTTCCACTTTCAACGCAGGCGATAAAGCCGTGATCTATCAGAGCTTCCATGTCACGATAAAAACCCTTCGCGTTATTCTTCGTGTATAAGCGATACTTAAAGCACCACTTATTTTGATTCATAGTGAATTGTTCAGGGTCATTGTTTGGCTTTCGTTTCTCTGCGTAATATTGGAGCTTGCAGTATTCATACAAAACCTTTTGATTTGCGGATAAGTCTATGTAAGCAGGGTGCGTCATCATGGATTCATAGATATTTGCTGAAACATCCGAGCTTGAGCAGTTACTCTCAAACGGCTTTTTGATATACTTCGGCTTTCTTCCTGACATTATGTATCACCGTCAGAATCGGTTGAATCAGACGCGGGCTGTACGTAACATGATAAGCCTTGCGAAAGAGAAAGACGGCAGACGGTTATCGCTTCTTCTGCAGACAGCCCCGCATAGCTAACAGAATTGCCGTAAGAATCATAGTATTCATCTAATGATCCGTCGATAACGGTAACATCATAAAGCATCAATCCTCATCCCCCTTTGACGATTCATAATTCTTGATAGCCAGGCGCGCGCCCTTTGCGGATCGCAGACAGCCGATACCCCTTGCGCGTTGAACAGAGTAGAACAGCTTCAGACCGGCTAATCCCTTTTCTGTTAGTCTGCCGGATTCGTCGACTTCAGGCTGATAATACCCGCTGTTTGATGATACTATCAGATCGCCGTTGTTTCTTGCCCGTTCTATGAGCAGATACACGTCGCGGGGAGATATACCAAGAATACGGGAAAGATCACGGTTCTTGATCGCGTTCTCAGCACCGCGCGGGATAAAGTCTTTAATATCAATATCACGCTTCATCCTTCTACCCCCTGGCGATCAAGCCATTGATTCAAGTCTGTCAGCTTTACTTTGGTAAGCCTTCCGATCTTGATATACGGGAGCGGGTCATATTCTCTGTGGAGAAGGGAGTAGACCGTCGGACGGCTGACACCGAGCAGGCGGGCGACTTCTGAAAGATCAATCAGTATCTTTTCCGGCATCTTCCTGCACCCCCTTTTCATGTTCAGCTTTGCGTTCCCAATATCTGCGGGTGTATTCGCTCTGCTTGTCTTTGTTTTTGGCGCGCCATTTTCTGTAGTATTCACGGCGGGCTTCTTTTGCGTCATTTGACATTTGAAATTCCATTTGCATTACCTCATAAAAAATGTAGTATCAAAAGGAATTGCCCGCGTGCGCTTTGGGAAATAAAAAAGCAACCCTGATAAGCACACGGCAACAACAGAAAGCTGATTCTTTCTGAAATTGCCTTTGCCTATCGGATTGCTTCAAGGGTTGCTATTCAATACAACCTACCGACTACTTGTGACCTGCACCCTGCGCCCCCGCCATAGCAGGACGGCACATTCTCCGCGGTTCGTGAAAGAAACTCTGACGGCGGTTCAAACGTCGTTCTTAAAAGAAGGGTTCGCATGGTTCCTATCGCTCGTCGCCAAACGATAAAACCGCCTGATCCGGCAACGTCAACCACCTTTTGGGCTGTCAGAGCGGGAATTGCAAAGGGACTATTCAATTTTGATCGCATTACTTATATCATAAACAAAACTAAAAAGCAAGGGAAAAAAACAGAAAAAAACAATATATGTTGTGTTTGCATAAACGCGCCACCACAATATAGAGTATCTTTAGGCGGTCTGACGGCGGTCTGCCAATCCTCTGCCAGGGGTCAATAGACGGTTTGCTTTTTCCCTTCAGTTTCCCTGCAGTTTCCCTGCATTTATCATTTACGTCGTTCGCCGTTTTATTACATTCCTTAACAACCGCCAAAGCGCAACCGCCTGGAAATAGGGTGCTTTCTTAACATCGTTTTACTTGAACAAATAAAGACTAATTATCAATCGGTGTATTTCGAGTCTTGTATCGTCCACCACCAAAAAACGACGTGTTTCGACACGTCGTTTTTCTTTTTCAAGTAGAAGGAATAGTCTTTGACGATGCTGGCATTCCATTGTATACTCATATCAAATAATCGGTAAGACCCATATAGACGAAGAATGATCGTTTGCTGAGGTGAAGAACGTGCGACCGCTGATCGTTAAGCTTGCAAAAATGTTGACCGACTGCATGGATGCCAGGCTGGGGCTCGTTCGTATGGACGAATCACGCTGGGAGTACAAAATGCTGGACGCCCTGCTGACCGACGAAATGGCCGAGCTGATGCTCAAGATGGGCCGGCGCAGGCCGGCCACAGCTGCGGAGCTCTCGAAAAAGACCGGCTGGGAAGAGGCGCGGATCCAACAGCTTCTAGACGAGCTGGCCGAGATCGGGCTTGTGGAATATAACCGGCACAACAGCGACCGGCACAAGCAGTATGTGGTGCCGATCTTTGTCGTTGGCAGCGCGGAGAATCTGGTCCTGAACAAGCGTCTCCTGGAGAAACATCCGGAGATTGCGGAGTTTTTTTATCAGATGGCGGAGGAACCGCTGAAGCTGATCTCCCATATGGTGCCGCCCGGCGGCGCGGGCCTCGGCTTCCATGCGATCCCCGTCGAGCGGGCGATCCCGAAGGAGAGCCGGGCGCTGAACATCGAGCAGCTTTCCTACTGGCTAGAGAAATACCGGGATCAGCTGTCCATCAGCGACTGCGTCTGCCGCACGAGCATGATCCTGCGCGGCGAGGGCTGTGGGGAGTTGCCGGACAAGGGCTGTATTCAGGTGGGTGATTACTCCGACTATCTGGTCGAGACCGGGAAGGCCGAGCGAGCGACTTACGATGAGGTGATCGCCCTGCTCAGGCGCTCGGAAGAAAACGGCTTCATGCACCAGGTCACGAACGGCGACGGCGGCGAGGACATCTTCGCCATCTGCAACTGCTCGGTGGGCAACTGCTATGCGCTGCGCTGCTCGCAGCTGTTCAACAATCCGAACGGCTCCGCCTCCGCCTACCGGGCTGTGGTAGAGAGAGAGAAGTGCGTCGCCTGCGGCAAATGCGCCGAGGTCTGCCCCGCGGGCGCGGTGAGGTTAGGCCGGAAGCTGGACACCAAGGAAGGCCCGGTCTTGTATGAAAACGAGCCGCTTGCCGGCGAGACAAAGGGATGGAGCAAGAAAAACTGGCACCCGGATTACAGAGACCGCAACCAGATCAACTGCTATCCGAGCGGCACGGCGCCGTGCAAGTGCGCCTGTCCGGCCCATGTCTCCGTTCAGGGCGTGCTGCAGCTTGTCAAGGAAGAAAGCTTCACGGATGCGCTGAAGCTGCTGCGGCAGGACAATCCGTTTCCCTCCGTTTGCGGGGCGGCCTGTGACCACCGCTGCGAAAAGGTCTGCATGCGTGGCAGCGTCGATACCCCCATGGAGATCAGCGCGGCCATGACGCGCCTGGCAGAGCTGGAGCAGGAGCTTTCAGACGAGCTTGTTCCGCATAAAGCGCGCATGAAGGGCGAGGACAAGGACTACGATCTGCCTGTAGCGGTCGTTGGAGCAGGCTATGCCCAGCTCAGCTGCGCCTATTTCCTCGCGCAGATGGGCTATCCCGTGACGGTATTCGGCACATCGGAGCTTTGTAATCCAGCGGAGCGGACGATCATGGAAAAGCTGGGTGTGCGCTTCGAGGATGGAGCTCCTGACAGCGGCGCTTATGCCGCGGTCTATCCCGAGCTGTTTCCCATCAAGAAGAAGGGACCGGCCGCTCAGATCGAGGAAGGGCACGAGGCCGCCAAGAGCATCCACCGCTTTCTGCACACCGGGCACAGTATGACGCTCGCGAGAGACCCGCGCAGCTTCCGTGCTTTCCGTCGGGACGATGTGGCGCTGCCGCCGGAAAAGCTGAGAACGCATGACTGCCTCTCCTGCGGCGTGAGCCATGTGGATCCCAACCGCTGTATCGGCTGCGGCATCTGCACGACCCGCTGCTTCTTTGATGCTATTCATCTGGTGCGCAGCCACCCTGAATTTGTCGATTACTGCAGCGCGGACGACACGGTGAAGAAGGTCATGATGGGCGGAGTCCGTCGTGCGGGAAAGATCGCGATCAAGAGCCTCAAGAGAAGGATCTGACGATAGCAAGGAAGACAAATCCCGATCTGCTTTGTCTTTCCTGCGCGGATTACAGTCCTGTCCATCGGCATCTTTAGTGTGCGGATTAGACAAAAAAGAGCCGCATGTTGCGGCTCTTTTTCCTTTCTGTCCGTTTCAGATCGAGCAGTCCCAGGGATCGCCCTTGATAAATTCCGGGGGCTGCAGTTCGTTGTTTCTGTTCTTTATGCGGCAGATGGAATCCCAGGCGGAGCGGCAGACCGTGACGCCCTCATCGGCCGTGGGCTCCTGAAAGTTTGCGATAAGATGGTCGAAGGTCTCCCGCGGGACGCTCCTTTCCCGGCCGAGGTTGTTCGTCCATGCCAGTTCCGGATCGGCGTCTATCCAGATGAGATGGTGCTGATCGAATTCGGGGAACCAGCTGAGGAACTCATCCCGGTAGCTCATCAGCGGGGCGTTCGTATCCACCACGGTGTCGTGCTTCAGCATGGCGGCCTGATGGATCAGCTGGTAGAACAGGATCCAGACCTCGAATTTGTTTTCATGGATCTTTTCATCGCCGTTATAGATCTGGTAGCATGCGTCGATGTCCAGATAGCGGTATCCGTGTTTCTCGGCGAACCGTTTTGCGAACCAGGATTTGCCCGATGCGATGTGACCGCACATGAGAACCATATTTGCCATGACCGTTCCTCCGGAGGTTTTCTTTCAAAGCAAGTTTACCATGTTCCCGGCCTCGGGGCAATTGATAATTCCCCGGAGGCATGCTAAAATGCGAAAAAAGGAAAATGTATACTGCGGTGACCGGAGGGGATGCTGTGAAAAAGGTTTGGAAGGCGCTTCGTACCATCTTGCTCGTGCTGCTTGCGCTGGCAGTCGTATTATGCTGCGTTCTGGAGGTTTATCCCGCGCTGTTCGACACCGGGGCCTCTCATCCGCCCGCCCTGCCGTCCGCCGATTGGATGGCGGCTCTGGACAGCAGCCTGCTCCTGTCGGAGATCAACATCCCCGGCGTCCACGACGCCGCTGCGAACGAGACCCAGCTGCGGCTCATGACCAAATGTCAGGACAGGAGCATCGACGCCCTGCTGCTGGACGGATTCCGCTATCTGGATATCCGGCTCGGAGCCGAGGAGAGGGACGGAAAGCCGGACCTCACGTTCTACCACGGATTCCTGCACTGCCTCAAGGACATCTGGCCGTGGAGCGAGCATCTGACGTTTGAGGATGTGGCCGGCGACTGCGCGGCTTTCCTGAAACAGCACCCGACGGAGACCATCCTCTTCGTGGTGAAGCAGGAGCACGGCAGCGAGAGCGTACGGGAATTCGAACGTCTGCTCGATGACCATATCACGGCATCGGACACGGCGGACCTGTGGCTCCTCACGGATTCGATCCCGACCCTCGGCGAGGCGCGCGGGAAGATAGTCCTGTTCAGACGATATACGGACGATGCGGGTCTCGGAAAGCGAGCCGGGATCTATATCGACTGGGCCGATCAGGGCAACAGGCCGAAAGAGGGGAACACGCCCGGCGTCGCCGCGGAGGAAAAAGAGACCTTCCGTCTCTATATCCAGGACCGTTTCTCCTATGACGCCGAGTCCAAGTGGCAGGTGTTCACCGACGCTGCCGCGGTGTCGAAAGAGCCGGGAGACGTCCTGATAAACTTCCTGAGCACCAAGGGCACGGCGCCGTACGGCCATCCGTACCATTATGCCAAAGACCTGAACGCAAGGCTGGACCGGGATACTGCGGGCGCCCTGAGCGGCTGGACGGTCATCGATTTCGGAAATGCGTATCTGGCGGACATCATCATAAAGTCCAATCCTGCCGGGCTGACCGGTTCGACCGGACAGGTGACCGAGGAGCCTTCCGAGGGCAGGCTCTTCCTGTGGGAAAAAGAGGGCTTCGGAGGCGACTTCACGCTCCGGCTCAAGGATGACGGGACCTATACGTACTATGAAGGCTATCTCAGCAGCTACATCGGGATGGGCAAATGGACGCTGCAGGACAGCGTCGTCACGCTCTATGAGACATCCGGGGACAATAAAGTCTTCCGTTTTGCCACGGACGGAGATGATCTGCTGTTCGTCGCCGACGGCTCGAGCGAATTTCTGTATGTCACCGTGGACGACGGAGACCGGTTCATCCTGACAGACGAATCTGCATCATAAAGGATTTGAATTAAAGTAAAGCAAAAGACTCCCGGTCAGTTCATCGGGAGCCTTTTTTTGTCAAATGTGTTGCATAATATTATTTTGAAATATTTCAAAATAATACGAAATAATCCTATTGACACATGCCGCCCGGTGTGATATCATATGCACGAATTATTCGGGGAGGTATCGTCATGAGTGAGATATACTGCGCAGGCATAGAAGATTTTCTTGTTGCTGTTGAGAACGCATCGGAGGGTGACTGCATATGTATAGACGGTTTGAGCGTCATAGCTTTGAATTCAAAGGTACTTCTGGACCGTATAGGACTACTGTGTGAAAAGAAGCTCGATTTGTTCTCATCGTCAGACGGGATCGATACACGAAAGCCGGATGGCAAAGCGTTTTTCCGTGTCTGCAGCCTTCTCTCCGAACTTGATCGGCAGTACTTGAATCGGCGCAGAAGGGAAGGAATCGAAAAAGCCAAAGCTGATGGTAATTACAAAGGCAGAAAGCCTATAAGTGTGGACGAGGGACTGTTTGATTCCGTTGTTGCGCTGTGGAAGGAGGGAAAGATCACAGCCCGGCAGGCCATGACAAGACTTAACCTGAAACCGAATACATTCTACAGAAGAATAAAAAGAAGAGAGGAAGAAAAAATGACCGAATTTAAGAAAACCGGACACGAGATCCGCGAGGAGATAAAGGAAGCGGCAAGACAGAGCCGCAAGGATCTGGACGATTTGAAAAAAGAAGTTAAAGCAGAGGCCAGAGAAGTGAAGAAGGCCGCAGATGAGAAGCTCGAGATCCACGATGTGGAGAGGGAAATCCGCAGAGAAAGGATCAAGGCTGAGATCGAGCATGTTGAGTCTGTGAAACAGCTGAAGAAAGATGTCGAGTACGAGACGAAAGAACTGAAAAAGCTCGTCGAGGAAGAATAAACACCAGTATCCATGCATCAAAAAAACCACGCCCTGAGGCGTGGTTTTTCTTTTATTCCGTTTTATCAGGGAAGCACCGTGCGCACGAAGAGGACACGGTTTATCGTGTCTCCGGCTTTCGAGGAAGTCCAGTAGAATCCGTCGTCCTTTACGGAGAATTCCATCTTGCCCGACCCGTCGTTGTATACCACGACGGTGGTCTCGCTTCCGCTTCCGTCAAATTCCATCGTGGTCTTCATGCAGTCGCTGTAGGTCAGCACGCCGTTGGCGTCGATGGTCCCGGAGAATTTGTATATGCTGCGTTTCGTGGTGCTTTCCGTCCAGGACACGATCACATTGTACCTGTCGCCCGAAGACGTTACGTTCATGGCGGCGAGGCCGGTGGCCGAGTCATGGTAGTTTCCGGCATAGCCCGCGGTGGGGGTGGGGGTGGGACTGTCTGTCACGGTGATGACGGCCTTGTCCGTGTCGACCGAGCCGTAGCTGTTGGAATAGCGGCAGTATACCTTCCAGCCGTTTGCCGCGGCGGGGATGTTCTCCAGCTTCATCTTGCTGTACATGCCGTCCGTGATCTTGATGCCCGGCAGGAGGATCTGGATGCGCGCGTCGCTATAGGGAAGATCCACCGTTCCGTCGGCGCTCACGATGTGCCAGACGGCAAAAAGCGCGTTTTCATAGTCTGCTCCGAAGATCAGGCTCCCTCCCGGTTTCACCTGCTGGGAGACCGGCTGTCTTGCCACCCGGGGAAGCAGGGACGGCGTGCGGGGCGTGGTCGGCACGACGGTGATCACGGCGCTGGACGTGTCCGCATAGCCGGCGTTGTTGGAATAGCGGCAGTAGACCTTCCAGCCGTTCATGTTATAGGTGACATTGCTGAGATACATGGTGCTGTACATGCCGTCTTTGATGGTGGCGTAGGGGAAGACCTTGATCGCCTTGTCATAGGTGATGTCCGTGCTGCCGTCGGGACTGACGAAATGCCACACGGCCCAGATGGCATTCTGATACCCCGCGACAAAGCTGCAGGATCCGCCCTCGATCACGGTCTCGGAAGTGGGACTCTTGGTTATGATGGGGATCTGGGGCTTCGGCGTGGGCGTGGGCGTCGGTTTCGGCGTGGGCGTGGGCGTGGGCGTCGGGGTGGGGGTCGGCGTTTCGGCGGGAGGGACGATGATGACCGTGGGAGCCGGCTTGGTCACGGTCGGTTCCAGGATCTCCACCGTCTGCTCCGGCGTCTGCTCCGGCTTCTTCACATCGGACCTGGAGCCGCTTTTTTTCGATCCGCATCCGCCCAGTATGAGCACTGCCGTAAACAACAGCGCGAGTATGGATAGTATGAGTATTTTCTTCTTCATGACTGCCTCATTTCTGCCTGCCGCCCGTCGGGGCCTCTGCCGCCGATCTCCGGCAGGCGTCCGTCACGTTATCTTATCTTACCATGCCTACTCTATCATCCGTCAGCAGCCTTTTCAAGCCGACTTTGCGAACAGTGTGTTAACAAGCGCACCGGAAGATCAAATTCTTCCCGAAAAGCATTATTTTCTTATTCCGCCTTTCGGTTTATCATCTCGGAGCTGAGCTTTGAGAAGATGAATTCCTGGCTGGAATACAGCCCGAAGTAGCCCGAGAGCATATAGGCGATGGCGCAGGAGAGCGCGAAATAGACCACGGACCCGGAGCCGAACAGCTCCATGGCCAGAAGTATGGACGCGATCGGGCAGTTCACGGAGCCGCAGAACATGCACACGAGGCCTATCGCCGCGGCGAAGCCGGGAGGGATCCCGAGCAGCGCACCCACCGTGCAGCCGAAGGTGGCGCCGATGAAGAAGCAGGGGACCACCTCGCCGCCCTTGAAGCCGGCGCCCAGCGTGATGGCGGTGAACAGCAGCTTCCAGAAGAAGGCGTCCGGCCGGGCAAAGCCGTTTTCGACGGCTTCCTTTATGCTCTCCATGCCGGCGCCGTTGAACTCCCCTGTCCCGAGAAGCAGCGTCAGTCCCACGATGAGAGCGCCGCCGGCCAGTACGCGGACAAAGTCGTTTTTCAAAAACTTTTTCAGAAAGTGCTCCGTTCCGTGCATGGCAAGGCAGAAGGCGATGCTCAGCAGCGCGCAGAGCACCGAGAGCCCCGCCACCTTGAGGAACATGAGCCACTGCAGGGGGACGTCGGCAAGGAGAAAGTGCTCCCCGGCGATCCCGAAAAGCCGGGAGATCCCCACGGCGACCAGCGCTGCCGTAAGGCAGGGGACGAACGCCGCGTAGTGGATCACGCCGACGGAGATCACCTCCAGGGCGAACACCGCCGCCGTGAGGGGCGTGCCGAAGAGGGCGGAAAACACCGCGCTCATGCCCGCCAGCGTCGCGATGCGCACGTCCTTGTCATTGAGCCGGAAGACCCTTCCCGCGAAGTTTCCGAGGCTGCCGCCGATCTGCAGCGCCGCCCCTTCGCGGCCGGCGCTTCCGCCGAACAGATGCGTGATCACGGTGGAAAGAAAGATCGTCGGCAGAAGGGCGATGGGCACCTTCTCGCCGGACTGTATGGATTCGATGATGGTGTTCGTGCTTTTATTCTCCGTGCGGAAAAGCCGGTAGAGCAGGACGATGAGGACGCCGCCCGCCGGCAGCAGCCAGAGCAGCCAGCCGTTTGCATGGCGAAGGGCGGTCACAGTTCCCACGCTCAGGTGGAACAGCGAGCCCACCAACCCGCCGGCCGCGCCGGTCAGCGAGGCAAGCAGGATCCATTTGAGAAAGGTAAGAACGGTATCCTTTACCGCTTGAGCTCTTTGTCTTACAGATTTCACAGCAGCAGACCCCCGTCCGTCAGACGCGTATCGTCAGGACGTTCAGGCCCAGCACGTTCTGGTACTGGACATCCCGCGCGATCCTGAACACCATGCGGATGCCGATGTTCTTCGTCACATCGTCGCCGCCCGCCATCTTCAGGCGCTCGCCCGGATCGAAGGGAATGCAGTCGTCCTTGATCCGGAGGATGAAGTCGCCGTCCTTGTGCACGACGCGGATATCCACGGAATGCTTCTTTTCATCCTTCGTGAAGCCGTGCTCGATGATGTTCCCGGCCATCTCTTCCATGGAAAGGCCGGCCAGCATGGACCTGCGCGCATCCGCACCGCGCTCGAGGCAGAAGCTCTGGACCTTCTGTGAGATCGAGGATACTTCTTCGATGTTCGTGATGCTCAGATCCATGCGCTCGTTCTCGGGAGCCCCGAAGTCATCCGGGATGACCATCAGATCGTCCATGTTCCGCGGGAAACGCTTCTTCCGTATCCAGGAATAGAGGATGACGGTCAGCGTGGTGACGACGCCGTTTAGGACGTTGGCGATGTATGCGCTGTCGATCCCGAGGGAGCGGATGAGCAGCGCGGTGAAGCCGGCCACGCAGACGACGCCGTCGAAGGCCGAGAGCAGATGCACGAGCAGCTGCTTGCCGGAGATCTGGCCGTAGCAGGTGAAATGCATGCAGATGATGCTGAAGGACATGCAGAGCGGAAGGATGCGCAGCCCGTGCACGGTCATCCAGTAGACCGGTTCGGCGCTGTCACGGAAAAACAGGCGCGTAAGGGGAACGGCACAGAGGATGATCCCCGCGCAGACCATACACATCAGGGGAATGAAGCGCAGGAACATCACCCGCATCACGTCGGTGAGGGTCTGCCTGTCCTCCTCGCCGGAGCTGACACTCATCTGCATGCGGGAGACCGCGATCATGCCGCCGGGGATGGCCCAGAAGATATGCATGAGGTTATCGGCGGTGGCGAAGGCGGAGACTCCGACGAGCCCGACATACACCGCCAGGAGATTGTTGACGATGAGCCCGCGGGCGGTCTGATAGACATAGGTCAGCGATCCGGGAAGACCGATGCGTATGATGGAGCCGGTCTCCCGCCAGGCGACATTGGATAAAGAAAATCGGAAAGCAGACCTGCCGGAAAAGAAATACCTAGCCTGCACCGCCATGAACACCCACATGCCGAGCGATGAGGCCAGCGCAAGCCCGATGGCCTCCAGGCGGAAAAGGCAGACGAAGAGATAGTTCAGCAGAAGGTTCACGACAATATAAACGAGGCTTGCCATGAAGGTGAGCTTCCATTTGTTCTCAAGGGAGAGGAAGGAAGCAAAGCAGTTTCCGAGCAGAAGCGGGATGAGGCCGGCCGCCTGACCGAGAAGGTATTGGTCAAAAAGGGGACGCACCACAGGGTCACGCGTCATGAAACCGGTCAGGTGGAACAGGCCGAGGAAAACATAGAGGAGCGTGAACAGCAGTCCGATGGCAACGGACAATGTCAGCGTAAGAGAAAACACACCCTGCATTTCATCCCTGCGGTTTTTCCCCAGATACTCACCGCACAGGATCACGGATCCGCTGACAAGGATGTAGCTCAGCGAGGAGATCAGCATGTTCACCGGACTGTAGAGACCGACGGCGCTCATTGCATCGACACCGACGTAATTGGTCGCGAAATAGCTTGACACTATCCCGTTCACCGCGCCCACGGCCGCCAGAAGGATCTGGATCGGCAGGAGGCGGAACAGCAGCTTGGTGATCATCTTCATATTAGACGGATGGTCCATCGGATCGCCCTCTTATTTCTTAAGATACTGGGAAGAAACCGGAAACTCGAAATAGGTGTCGGGATACGGTTCGTCGAGCAGGGAAAAATGCCACCACTCGCAGTCGATCGGGGCAAAGCCGTTTCGCAGCATGGCGTTTCGCAGCGTCATCCGGTTTTCATATTGCTCTTCGGTGATGCTCCGGTTGTCCGGATGGGAAAGCTCGCTGAACAGATCGAAGGGACTTCCCATGTCCAGCTCCTTGCCCGTCTTCATATCGAGCAGGGTGAGGTCGACGGCGCTTCCTCTGCTGTGGCTCGACTGTTTGGCGATATAGCCCTTTGCGAACAGCTTCTGCTTTTCCAGATCGGGATAGAAGTAGGGCTTCATGCGGATATCCCGGTCCTCTATGCCCCACAGCACAAACTGCCGGACCGCGCAGGCGGGCCTGTAGGCATCGAAGATCTTCAGGCGGTAGCCCTGCACGAACAGCTCATTGCTCACGGCTTTCAGGGCCCGCGCGGCCTCTGCGCTGAGAAGGGCGCAGGGCTCCTCATAGCCGTCTATCCGTTCCCCGATGAAATTATAGGTGGAATAATAGCGGATCTCCTGCACGATGTGGGGAAGAACCTCCGCCAGCACGACAAAGCCGGAGGGATCCATGGTGAGCTTTTTTGCCTGATCCGGAGCCATATCGAGCCTCCCGTCAACAGATAAAGTGTGTGCTGCCGGCACTGGGCCGGCAGCATATCGGAGATGTTCGCCCGCCTGCGGGGCGGTTCAGAAGGTGAGAGTATCGGTGCGGGGCAGCAGATCGAGCAGCTGTTTTTTGCAGTTTTCGATCTCCGCCCGGCCTTCCTCCGTGTCAAAGCCGTTGCGGCGGATGCGGCGGCGCATGATCCTGGTGTAGCCGATAACGCGCGCCTTGTTTTCAACGGATCTCAGCGTATCCGGATCTTCCGTCCCGAGATACAGCTGAAGGGATTTCTCCCAGAACGCTTTGGCCGTATCATAGTTGATTCCCTGGAAAGACTCTACCAGCGAGTGATCAAGCTCGCAGTAACCCAAATAGGCGTTGAACATGCTCGCAAGCTCAAAGATGGGGTGACCGTGGCACAGGGTATCCATGTCGATCAGGAGGCATTCCCCCTTCTGAAGCATGACGTTCTTGAGATGATAATCGCCGTGGAGCATGTGGTCGTCTTCCGGCACGGCAGCAACCAGGTCATGGAGTTTTTCGTAGGCATCCGCCGGAAGATAGTCTTTCAGAAAGTCAGCCCAGTCAAGAGCCACTTCTTTCATGTTCGGCATGGAGTCGGGCTTGACCTTGGTGGAATGGATGAGTTTGAGGAGATCGATGCTCATCTGAGCAACCTCGTCCACAGTCTTTTCACCGCTGATAAGAAGCTTGGCAAAGCTTTTGGCGTCCAGCAGTTCGAAAACGGAGCCGTAGCCGCCGCCTTCTATACGCACGACGTCATACGGAATGGCGGTAGGGATCCCAAGCACAAATGCGGTGCGCGCGAGTTCGCGTTCCCGTTTGATCTCCTGCAGGGAGTCCGGATTGAGGAAGACTTTCACGATGGTATCCGAATCGATGCGGTAGATCTTTCCGTTCGCGCCCTGCCCGATGATCTCACAGCCTTCCACGGAGATCTTCCGGTAGGCCTTTTGGATGTTGATCATCTCGGTAAAACCGGTCATCTCGAATACTTCGTAGACCTCCGAGGATACATTGATCACCGTCAGGTCCGGGACTGTCTTCCGGAGCCTGAGCAGGATGCGCAGACCCGCGCTCGAGATATATTCCAGATCGTCGCAGTCGACGGTGATGCTGCCTTCGGGGAACTCTGAGCGTAATTTAGTGATCTCCTCCTCCACGGCAGCGGCGTTTGCTGAATCGATATGTCCGCTGAGTGTCAGAAGAAGACCGTTATCCGTCTTTTTTCCGTTAACATTCTCCATTTTTATACTCCTTCACTTTGTTGATGGTTTTGCCGGATACGCTCAGATTCTTTTTACGATCTGAAGCATGTTTTTGCCGTTTTCATACCGGTACCGGATCTCGTCCATGGTCTTCTTGACCAGGAAGATGCCCAGTCCGCCGACACCTCTTTCTTCCGCGGCAAGTGTAACATCCGGATCTTTAAGCTGCATAGGATCGAAGGGCATGCCGCTGTCGATAAAGGTGATCAGCGCAGATCGCGAATCCGTATCAAATTCAAATCGTATCGTAAGCTCGCCGGTCCGGGGAGCATAGGCGTAGGAGGCGACATTATTCACCAGCTCGTCGACCGCCACGTCGATCTGGGCCTTCGCCTTGACCGGACAGCCCAGTTTCTCCAGGTGCCCGTCGATAAAATCAATCACGGCCGGTATGTTCTTTACTGAGGCTTCGATTGTCAGTTCTTTCACGGGGTCTCCTCCTTCGGGATCGGGACCGTTGTATTGTATGCACATCATGGTAAGATCGTCGAACTGTTCGGCATCGCCGACGAACGCGTCCACAGCCCTGTTCACGTTCTCCAGGATATCCTTCGGATGCAGGCAGGCTGCTTCGTTGAGGGTTGCTTGGGTCCTGTCAAGACCGAACATCTCGTTGTTCGTATCGGTGGACTCGGGAAGTCCGTCCGTATAGAGAAAGAGCTTGCTTCCGCGTTCAAGCTGAAGGGTGTAGCTTTCATATTCCGCATCGGCCATGCCGCCCAGCACGAGGCCGTGTTTGTCCTTGAACACCTCGAAGCCGCCCCCGGGCGTCTTGAGAATGGGGTATTCATGGCCGGCGCTGGCAGCGGTGAGCCTGCCTGTAGAGATCTCCAGGATGCCGAGCCATACGGTGATGAACATCTCCTCGGGGTTGCGGGAAAGGATCGCCTCGTTGGTCTTCTGCAGGATCTCCTCCGGGGAGCGGCCCAGCATGGCACAGCTCTGGAGGATGATCTTGGTGGCCATCATGAACAGGGCGGCCGGGATCCCCTTGCCGGAGACGTCCGCCATGATCAGACAGAGATGGTCATCGTCCGTCTGGAAGAAATCATAGAAGTCGCCGCCGACGCCTCTCGCCGGGGAGACGCTGGCATACAGCTCAAATTCCTTCCGCTCGGGGAAGGACTGCGGCATCATGGCGGTCTGGATCCTGCCGGCCAGGGCGAGCTCGGTGTTTATCCGTTCCTTTTCGGCGGTGATCCGGGTCAGGTCCTCCTCATAGGAGGAAAGCTCCTCTTCCATCTCCGCCATGGTACGGGCCAGATTCTCTACCTCGTCCCGCGTGTCGATCTGCAGGCCGGCAAAATGCTTTGTGCCTTTCTCACCCGCGAGATGGTTCTCCGCATAACGTTTCGCCGCCTCGGCAATCTCGTTTACCGGATCGGCGATGGTCTTTTTCATGTGCCGGGAGAGATACCAGGCCACCAGCGCGGTTATGACCAGACTCGCGATGACGATCTGCAGCGCGTATGCCTGCATGCCGTGGACGAGCTTCGTCTCCGTCACGTCGGCGAGGACGAACGAGACCGTCTCGCCCGCATCGTTTTTGATGGGATAACCGGCGGTACACATCCAGCCGTAGTCGTCCGTCGGGCCGATGTTATAGAGCATGCCCGTGCCGTCCCAGTCCAGGAAGGTCCGGACTTCCGACGCGGGAACGCTTTCCCACTCACCGGGGGAATGGACGTCCCCGCCCAGATCGACGATATAGACAAGGGCGCTGTTTGCCTCGTCATACATGCCCATATAGACGAAATCCACATCGTCCGTTATGGTGAAGGAATTCAGAATGTATTTCAGAACGGAATAGTCGCTGTCCTCGGAGGTGTCCAACGAGGAGAAGAACGCCCGGTATTCCGGGGTGCCGTTCAATTGCCTCTGCTTCTCGCTCAGGCCATAGTAAATGTCCATCACTTCTTCCGAGACAGACACGGCGTCAGCCCCGTGGACAGCGGAACGCCGCGCGGCGAAAGCAGTGTCGTAGGCGTGGCGGACATACTGTCCCGACAGAGCGAGAGAATACAGGAGCAGGCCGATGATCAGGACGACAAGACCGTGCAGAATGCATCCCGTGGCGGTGGAGCGAAAGATTCTTGAAGCAAGAGAATGACGCCGTTTTTCCCGTTCGCTCATCTCTTGCACCGGTTTTTTACGCATGCCGTTACCTGAAGCGGATTATTCGATGGTGAGTATATCCGAGAATCCGGTGACTTCAAAGATCTCGTTGATCACGTCGTTGACATGGAGGATCTTCATGGAACCCTGCTGATTCATGATCTTCTGCGCGGAAAGCAGAACACGCAGACCGGCAGACGAGATATACTCGAGTTTTTCCAGATCGAAGACAAGGGAAGTCACTCCATCCAGAGAGCCCTTGAGTTCTTCCTCAAGCTGGGGAGAGGTGGAAGTGTCGAGCCTTCCCTCAAGAGCAACGTTCAGAGTGGAACCGTCAGCCGACTTATTGATATTAAGCATGATACAGTCTCCTTTACAGTTTTTTCAATTACACTGTTCATATTCTGCGGAAATGTGTTATAGTATAACGTAATGTTATTATATAATGGATTTCGGATAACGGATAGTCCTTTATGTAAAAAATTTTCACAGCAGTTTGGATGGGAAAAGGAGAACACTATGGACGAAAAACAGGCTGAAGGATCTTCGCTGTTCCGTAAGGAAAGTGTGGAAAGCATCCAGTCTCCGGAGCGGCTCAACGATTATATGCGCGTTACCAACCCGACGGTTTGGATCGTACTCATCGCGGTGATCCTTCTGTTGGCCGGCATGCTGATCTGGAGCTGCTACGCCACCATTGACAGCGTCATCCGCGGAACGGCCATCGTTGATGAAGGCACCATGATCATCGTCTTCACGGATACACAGGTAGCCAAAAATGTCAAGGAGGGCATGACAGTCACCGCGGAGGACAGCAGCGCCGTGATCAGCAGTCTGGGCAGACTGGAGGACGGCACCATCTTCGCTCTGGCAGACACGGATCTTCCGAACGGCAGTTACGAGGCACGCGTCCAGTTCCGACGGACGCAGGTGATCAGGCTGCTGTTCAACTGAGGTCGTCCGGATGAGCAGTAATAAGATCAAACAGCCGGTCATGGGCGGTAAAGTCCGTGTGCCGGTGGTCATGCAGATGGAGGCGCTCGAATGCGGCGCCGCGTCGCTTGCGATGGTGATGGCCTACTATGACAAGTGGGTCCCGCTGGAGCAGGTGCGTCTTGACTGCGGCGTATCCAGAGACGGATCGAACGCCAAGAACATCCTCGTCGCCGCCCGCAGCTACGGCTTTGAGGCACAGGGCCTGAAATGTGAGGTCGATGCGCTGAAGACGGGCGTGGCATTCCCGTGCATCATACACTGGAACTTCAACCACTTCGTCGTGCTGGACGGATTCAAGGGCAACTATGCCTATCTGAACGATCCCGCGCGGGGCGAGGTCAGAGTCACCATGGAGGAATTCGACAAGGCCTTCACCGGCGTCTGCCTCCAGATCACCCCCGGAGAGGGATTCGAACCGGGCGGAAAGCCAAAGAGCACTCTGGAATTTGCCCGAAAGAGACTGGCCGGAGCGGGCGTGGCGGTGGCTTTCGTGATGCTCTCGACGGTGGTCGGATATCTGTTCGGCATCATAAACCCGATGTTCACCCGCTTCTTCATGGACCGTCTCCTGACGGGCGAGAACCGGGATCTGCTGATGCCCTTCCTGCTGCTTCTGGCGCTGATGGGCGTTGCGCAGGTGGTGATATGCTGGGTCCAGTCGATATACTCGCTGAAGATCAACGGCAAGATGGCGCTCATCGGGAGCAGCACCTTCGTATGGAAGATCCTGCGCATGCCCGTGGAGTTCTTCACCCAGCGCATGGCGGGGGACATCCTGCAGCGCCTCGGGTCGAACGCCTCCATAGCCTCCACGCTGGTGAACACCTTCGCGCCGCTGCTCCTCAACACCCTGATGATGGTGTTCTACCTGGTGGTCATGCTCCGCTACAGCGTGCTCCTCACGATCGTGGGCATCGTGGCCATCATGCTGAACATCCTGGTGTCGCAGATCGTTTCCGCGAAGAGAGTGAACATCACGCGCGTCCAGATGCGCGACAGCGGCAAGCTCTCCTCGGCCACGGTCTCTGGCATCCAGATGATCGAGACCATCAAGTCCAGCGGAGCGGAGAACGGCTACTTCCGGAAATGGGCCGGCTATCAGGCCTCCGTCAACACGCAGAACGTCCGCTACGCAAGGCTGAACCAGTATCTGGGCGTGATCCCGGGCTTCCTTTCGACCATCGCCAACGCCACGGTGATGGTGCTGGGCGTGTGGCTCGCCATGAACGGGCACTTCACCTTAGGTATGATCTCGGCCTTCTCCGGCTTCCTGAAATCCTTCATGGAGCCTGCCACGATGCTCATCTCCGCCGGGCAGACGATCCAGGAGATGCGCACCGAGATGGAGCGCATAGACGACGTTATGGAATATCCCACGGACAGCAACTTCGCGGACGATCCCGTGAGCGACGACGTGGACTATTCCAAGCTCAAGGGCAAGATCGAGATAAAGAACATCACCTTCGGCTACTCCCGCCTCGCCCCGCCGCTGATCAACGACTTCTCCATGAGCATGGAGCCAGGCAGCCGCGTGGCCTTCGTGGGCACCTCCGGCTGCGGCAAATCCACGCTCTCCAAGCTGATCTCCGGCCTGTACCAGCCCTGGAGCGGCGAGATCCTCTTTGACGGCAAGCCGGTCAGCGAGATAGACCGGAACGTGTTCACTGGCTCCGTGGCCGTTGTGGACCAGGAGATCGTCCTCTTTGAGGACACCATAGCGAACAACATCAAGATGTGGGACAACTCCATCGAGGACTTCGAGATGATCCTCGCCGCGAGAGATGCCCAGATCTACGATGATATCATGGCCCGTGACGGCGGGTTCTACGGAAAACTCATCGAAGGCGGCAACGACCTGTCCGGCGGCCAGCGCCAGCGCATCGAGATCGCGCGCGTGCTTGCCCAGGATCCCTCGGTCATCATCATGGATGAAGCCACCTCCGCTCTCGATGCGAAGACCGAGTATGAACTGGTGAAGGCCGTCAAGGACCGCGGCATAACCTGTATCGTGATAGCGCACAGGCTTTCCACCATCCGCGACTGCGACGAGATCATCGTCCTGGACAAGGGCGTTGTCGTTGAGCGCGGAACGCATGATGAGCTCTACGCCAAAGGCGGGTTCTACACCGAGCTCATCTCGAGCGACTGAGCGGGGGGTGATGCAATGGGATGGTTTGATGAACAGATCCGCCAGAGAAAGATAAGCGATCAGGAACTCTTTGAAGACTCCATCTTCCAGATGGCATCCGCCGTGCTCGGCAAGCAGGCGGCCGGCCGGCTCAACGATGAGCGCATCATCACGAAGGAAGCCATAGGGGACATTCTGAAGTTTTACCACTACAAGGCCCCCGAGATCCCGGAGAGCATCGAGGATACGGAGGACCAGCTGGAATACTGCCTGCGTCCCCACGGCATCATGAGCCGGAACGTGATCCTCGAGGACAACTGGTTCAAGGACGCCTACGGCCCCATGCTCGCATTCCGCGCCTCTGACAACACGCCGATAGCCCTGCTGCCCAAGTCCTTCATGGGCTACCGCTTCACCGATCCGGATACCGGCGAGACCGTATCGCTCAACCGGAACAACGCGAAGATCTTCGCCCGGGAAGCGATCTGCTTCTATAAGCCGCTTCCGCTGAAGAAGCTCAAGATCGCCGACCTCATAGCCTATATGAAGGACTGCCTCAGCGGCGGCGACTTTGTGATGATCGTCGGTCTCACGCTGCTGGTGACGCTCTTCGGCATTCCGATGGTGAAGATCACCAAAGCCCTGACGGGCTTCGTCCTCGACAGCGGCAGCGGAATGCTCCTCTGGGGCACGGCCGTGTTCATGCTCTGCGCCATCATATCCTCGCAGCTGATCAGCACGGTGCGCGAGCTGATGATGAACCGGCTCGAGATCAAGACCTCGCTGTCCGTAGAGGCCTCGATGATGATGAGGCTGATGAACCTTCCGGCGAATTTCTTCCGGAAGTACGCCTCGGGCGAACTGTATAACCGCTTCGCGGCTGTGGGGCAGCTGTGCAACCTGCTCCTCGGCATGGTCTTCTCGCTGGGACTTTCGTCCCTGTCCTCGCTGCTGTATATCCCGCAGATCTTCCGCTACGCTCCGGCGCTGGTGGTGCCTGCGCTGCTCGTTATAGTAGTGAGTCTCGGATTTACGCTCATCTCCACCTTCGTGCAGATGAAGATCAGCAAGAAGATCATGGAGAAGTCGGCCCAGGAGAACGGCATCAGCTTCGCGCTGATAAACGGCGTGCAGAAGATCAAGCTCGCCGGCGCCGAAAAGCGCGCCTTCGCCCGCTGGGCAAATGTGTTCAAGGAAGAGGCGGAGCTCACCTACGATCCTCCGCTGTTCCTCAAGGTGAATTCCGCCATCAGCACGGCGATCTCCCTTGCCGGAACGATCCTCATGTACTTCCTTGCCGTCCGGTCCGGCGTGACGCCCTCCGAATACATCGCCTTCAACATGGCCTACGGCATGGTCACGGGCGCCTTCTCCTCCCTTGCGGCGGTGGCACTCTCCGTGGCCCAGATCAAGCCGATCATGGAGATGGCCGAGCCCATTCTGGAGGCAGAGCCCGAATCCTCCGAGAGCAAGTCCATGGTCACTTCGCTCAAGGGCGGCATCGAGCTGAGCAACGTCTTCTTCCGGTATGACGAGAACATGCCCTATGTGGTAAAGGGCATGAGCTTCCGCATCAAGGCCGGCGAATACATCGCCATCGTGGGCAAGACGGGCTGCGGCAAGTCCACGCTGATCCGGCTCCTGCTGGGATTTGAAAAGCCGGAGCGCGGCGCCATCTACTATGACGGCAAGGACATGTCCAAGCTGGACCTGCGCTCCCTGCGCCGCCAGATGGGCATCGTGACGCAGAACGGCAGCCTCTTCCAGGGCGATATCTATTCCAATATCGTCATCTCCGCGCCGCAGCTTACCGTGGATGAGGCCTGGCATGCGGCCGAGATGGCCGGCATAGCCGATGACATCCGCGCGATGCCGATGGGCATGCAGACCTATATCTCCGAGGGCCAGGGCGGCATATCCGGTGGCCAGAAGCAGAGGCTCATGATCGCCAGGGCCATCGCACCCAACCCGAAGATCCTCATGTTCGACGAGGCGACCTCCGCCCTGGACAACCGCACGCAGAAGCAGGTGTCCGATGCGCTGGACAGTCTCAAGTGCACCCGTCTGGTCATAGCGCACCGCCTTTCCACCATCAAGAACTGCGACAGGATCCTGGTGCTGGACAAGGGCTGCATCATCGAAGACGGCACCTATGACGAGCTCATCGCGAAAAACGGTTTCTTCGCGGAACTGGTGGAACGCCAGCGGCTCGATGTGAGCAACGAGGCCCTTGAAGCGGCCGCAGGGGCGCAGGCTCCCGCGGGCGCGGCGGAGGAAGCTCCGGCGATCATAGCCGATGAAGATCCCGCCGCGGAGGAGACAACTGCGGACGAGGCTCCGGATGCGCCGGAAGCCGCGGAGGACATCCCCGAGGAGAACGCTCCCTCCGACGGGCCCGAAGAAGAGGCCTCTCCGGAAAATTCCGAAGAAAAAACCGAATGACGGCGTCCCGAACGCGAAATCCATCGTATCAAGGAATGAAAACAAGGACAGGCATTCAGGAAAGGCTTGACTTGTGAGGCAGAAGAACAGTATACTCCTCCTGTAAGACAGACTCTTATGGGAGATCAAAAGAAAAGGAGAAATAAAATGAGCGACGAAATCAAAAATGTAGCAGATGTTGATCTTGACGAAGTCACCGGCGGCTATACCGCTTCCCTGAGGGCAGCATACGGCTGCATCGCCGGCCTGTACGGCAACGGCCAGGCCCGTGTCAACAACCTTCTTGCAATGGGACTCGATCCCGTCGTTGTCCAGGGCCTCGTGAACAGCATCCTCGCCGGACATGTCTCGGTGGCGAACGATGTCATTGCCGGCAAGTACGGCAACGGCCAGGCCCGCATCATTGCCCTCAGCGCAGCTGGCTACGATCCCAACGAGATCCAGAACCTCGTCAACCACATGCTCCTCACCTGATCGGCGAAGAAGAGCACACAACAGACAGCATCCGCACCCGACCCGGGTGCGGATGCTTCTTTTTTACTGAGACAGGGGACAGTCCTCTTTCTTCTCCCATACGTTGATCAGTTGTCTTCAATTTGTGGACAACTGATTTTGACTATGATATAATACCGTTGGAAGAAGGTGCTGTACTGTGAAAACAAAGACGTCAATCCGTTTCTATAATCATACACCTGTCCGTGCACGATGGAGCGACGATGATATGAGCTGGTGGTATGCCGCAGCAGATGTCATTCAGGCTTTGCTTCAGAACAATAATTCCCGCAGATATTGGAACACCTTCAAAACCAGACATCCGGAGTTGTCCCCATTTTGCAGACAACTGAAATTAACTGCGGCAGACGGAAAGCAATATGAAACGGATTGCCTGGATCAGGCCGGGATCAATCAGCTTCTGCTGCTTTTACCTGTAAAAAACCGCGTTCTATTCTCCGAATGGATCAAAGGGATGGCGGATCCGATTGATGAGCAGAGCAAACGCAATGCCTATGAATTATATGAGAATTCCATATTGGAGACCTCTGAAGTGGGTACGGTAAAAGGACTTCAGCAAATCCATGCATTCCTGTTCGGCGGCCTGTATGATTTTGCAGGACAGATCAGAACGAAGAACATTTCAAAAGGCGGTTTTATATTTGCCAATTGTCAGTTCTTTGATCAGATCTTCCGAAACATCGAAACTATGCCGGATAATACAGCGGAAGAGATCATCGATAAATATGTTGAAATGAATATCGTGCACCCGTTTCTGGAAGGAAACGGAAGAGCAACACGCATTTGGCTGGATCAGCTCTTAAAGGAAAGGATCGGGAAGTGTGTGGACTGGCAGCAGATCGACAAAAAAGCCTACCTCTCAGCCATGGAAAAAAGCCCTTACGACGCCTCGGAAATCAAGAGGCTTCTGCTGTCAGCACTGACAGATAAGATCAATGACCGCGGGATCTTCATGAAAGGAATCGATTATTCCTATTACTATGAAACAGTCGATGAATAAACTGCCGGATTGAAGACCTGATCGCCCGGATCAGATATAGGCTCAGCGGAGGAACACAGAGAACCGTTCCCTGTGTTTACAGTGTTTAGACAGCTCTGATTTTGGAAGAAAACATGTATAAATCTCAGAGACTGAATATCATGCTTGATTCTGAAACGGAAAGCAGACTTAAAGAGCTGAAAAAAGAGGGGGCCGAAGACGGAGCAATAAAGAAAATCTGTTCCGGCGCAGTTGAGGACGGATTAAAAGATTTGGCAGTTAATGCTTCTAAGGAAATCATCATTTCTGTTCTCAAGCTTCTTCCTTTCGGGGGCGTCGCTGTAGCAATAATTGAATCTCTCATAAAGGTGCTCGAAAAAGATTAAACGGTAGGCTCTTGGTTCAAAGTGTGTTTGTATCAATTTTGCTTGGGATGGGGAGAGCCTGCCTGCGATCCCGGCATATTGTGCTCAGATGAAGATATTTGCCATGGAGGAAGACAGAGGACCGGCCCCTGTCTTTTTTTACGGAAGTCTTGACGAATACACCGTGTTCCATCTAAAATAAAAAGAACATGGAACTTTCTGTATCTGCTGAGAAAGGGGACAGAGAAAATGGCTGACCCGATCAAGATATTCATAAGCTACTCCCATCAGGACGCCGACGCCTGCGCGCGGATTGACGACGCCTTTGCCAAGCAAGGCAACTTCGACGTCTGGTATGACAAGGGGCTCGTTCCCGGAGAGGTATACCGCCGGAAGATCGCCGGCGTCATCCGGGAGGCGGACTGCTTCATCATCCTGCTGTCGAACTCCTCGGTCACCTCCGAGTGGGTGCTGGACGAGGTGGAATACGCCAAGAAGCTGCGCAAGAAGATCATCCCCATCTGGATCGAGAACGTGGACATCCCGGACGATCTGGACATGATCCTCCAGCGCTACCACAGCCTGTTCTGGCATCTGCGCAGTTCGGATTCCCAGTTCGAGCGCAGCCTGATGATGCTCTTCGAACAAGAGGAGGAGCAGCCCCACGGGCAGGCGCTGGTGGGCTTCGGGAACCAGTTCTCCGAGATGGTCAACCGGAAGATGAAGGAGCTGCTGGACAAGGAAAAGCAGCTGGCCTACGACGAATGCTATACGCCGGAGAACGCGGTGATCCTCGGGGAGGCCTATCTTTACGGCGGGCCCTGCTCGGTGGATCTGGAGAAGGCGCGGCACTATTTCCGCGTGGCGGAATACTTCGGAAACCGTGACGGCGAATTCTATGTTCTCCAGATGGAAATGGCGAAGCAGATCAAGGAGACCTGGGACGATCCGGACGAGGCCGTCTCCGGGCCGATCATCGAGAAGATCCGGCAGCTGGCGGACGAGGGCTCGATCCCCGCGAAGCTGTATATGGCAAATCTTTTCTGGTACGGGTGTTACGGCTGCCCGAAAGACTACCGGAAGAGCGCCGCTCTGTATGAGGAATGCGCGAAAGCGGGGAACGCCCGGGCGCAGTTCGTCATGTCCTCCAACTACTATTACGGGGACGGCGTGGAGCAGGATTACGAGCTGGCCAAGATGTACGCCAACCTCGCCCTGGAACAGCGCTATCTCTATGCCTGGCGGCGATGGGGCAAGTTCTACCGCGACGGCCTTGCCGTGAAGCAGGACTTCGCCAAGGCGCGGGAATGCTACGAAAACGGCGCCAAGATGGGCGACTTCAACTGCTACAACAAGGTGGGCGATATGCTCTACCACGGCTGGGGCTGCCCGGTGGACCTGGAGGAATCGGTGAAGTATTTCCGCGAAGGGGAGAAGGCGCCGGCTTTCGGCCAGAGCTATTGTCTGCAGAGAGCCAAAATGGCGCTGGGACGCGCCTATGAAAACGGCGAGGGCGTCGAGAAGGATCTCAGCGCCGCCGCGGAAAAGTATCTGGAGGGCTATCAGGTCGGCTCGATCGAGTGCCGCGACGCGTATCTGCGCTGCAGCCGGCAGGAGAACAGAACGGACTGAGCCTGCCCGGCAGGGACCGACAGGACAAAAACGATCAGGCAAATACGTTTATTTGAGAGAAAACGATGACAGACATCCCGAAAATCGACTTGCATATGCATACGACGGTCTCCGACGGCACGGACACGCCGGAGGAGCTTCTGGCCGCTGTCGAGGCTGCGGAGATCGGCATCTTCTCCATCACCGACCATGACGCCGTCAAGGGCTGCCTGCGCATCCCGCCGCTGCTGAAGAAAAACGGCCCGCGCTTCATCACGGGGGTGGAATTTTCGTGCCGGGACGAGGGGGGCAAGTACCATATCCTCGGCTACGGCTACGATCCGGACGCGGTCTCCGTGAACAGCCTGGTGGCCAAGGGCCACGGCTTCCGGATGCAGAAGGTGACGGCCAGGCTGGATTTTCTGAAGGAGCGCTTCGGCTTCGCCTTTTCCGACGAGGACGTGAAAAAGCTCCTCGCCATGGACAATCCGGGCAAGCCACACATCGGGAACCTCATGATCAAATACGGCTACGCGAAGACCCGTGAGGAAGCGATCCGCGATTTCATCGACCAGAAGAAGTTCAAGACCATGGTCATCAGCCCCAAGGAGGCCATCGGAGGCATCCTGGCCGGCGGCGGCATCCCCGTGCTGGCGCACCCGACCTACGGCAGCGGAGACCAGCTCCTCCTCGGCGAGGAGATGGAGCAGCGGATCCGGCATCTGCTGGACTTCGGGCTCAAGGGGCTGGAGGCCTATTACTCGGGCTTCACCGCGAAGATCCGCAACGAGCTCCTCGGCTTTGCGGAGCGCTTCGGCCTCTATGTCACGGCCGGGAGCGACTACCACGGCTCGAACAAGCTCATCGTGCCGGGGGACACCGGCCTGGAAAGCGGCGACGAGCCGGCGGAGCAGCTGAAGCGCTTTCTCGAAGATGTCCGCTGAGCGCCGGCGTCCGCCGGCGCATGTCTTATCCGGAGGAAAACCATGAGGAAAAACATCCGAATCACCATATTGCTGTGCGCCGCCGTGCTGCTGATCGCAGGACTGCTCCTCGGGGCGGGCGGCGGCAGATCGCACGTGTCCGCGGAGAGCGCCCCCGCTTTCGGCACGCTGCTTGCCGACCTCGTGAAAGCCTGTGAGGACCCGGAGCTGGCCGGTGCGGAAACGATCGACGCGGACCTGGAGGCGATCCGGGCGGTGAGCCGCGCAGACTACAAGATCGCCCGGTCGATCGCGGAGCACTGGCGGAAGGTGTTCCTGGATCCCGACTATGCGCTCTATATGCATCAGGGAGAGGAGATCGCTTCGGTGCCGGCGGACGCGGGCATCCCGAACAGCAAAAGGCACGCCATCGTCATCCTCGGCTATCAGCTGCAGGACGGGCAGATGCAGCCGGAGCTGATCGGCCGCTGCGAAGCCGCGGCGGCTCTGGCGCGGGCGCTGCCGAAGACCATCCTGATCTGTTCCGGCGGGGCGACGGGGGAGAACAATCCCGACGGCAACACCGAAGCCGGCCTCATGAAGAGCTATCTGACGGAGCAGTGCGGCATCGACGCGGCGCGGATCTTCATCGATGAAGAGGCGATGACCACCGCGGAGAACGCGGTGAACACGCTGCAGATCATGCAGCGCAAGGGCGCCCACAGCATGACCATCGTCACCTCGCGCTATCACCAGTGCTGGGGACAGGCGGACTATAACGCGGCCGCCTCGGTCTACGCCAAGCGCTTCGGCTACAACGTTGAGATCATCGGAAACTACAGCTACGATATCGACGCGCCCATCGAGATATACAAGACGGGCTACCGGCTTGCGGCCTTCCAGATCGCGGGCATCCTGGGACTGCCGGAGGATGTCACGCAGTCGCTCTCGCCCTTTGAACGTCCCGCGGATGCCGCGCCGGCGGCTGCCCTCCCGGAGAGCGCCAGCGGGGCGCCGGACTACGCGGATCCGGCGAACTGGGCCTATCTGGAGACGGAGGGGGACAAGTCCGCGGACGTGTTCCTCATCTGCCCCACGGTGGACATGAAGGATGAGTACAACATGTCCCTTGACGACGGGAAGACGATGTCGTCCTTCCTCGGAGCGCTGAACATGGAGCGCGGGATCTACGACGCGGACGCGCGGATTTTCGCCCCCTATTACCGGCAGGCGGCCATAAAGGTATACTCCCTTGAGGATGCCGAGAGAGAGAAGTATCTTGCTCTCGCCTACAGCGATGTTTCGGCGGCGTTTGCATGGTATATCGAGAATGAAAACAACGGCAGACCCATCATCCTGGCCGGTTTTTCCCAGGGGGCCGACATGTGCCTGCGGCTTCTGCAGGAATACTTCGGCAGCCTGCTGGATGAAAGGCTCGTGGCCGTGTACGCCATCGGCTGGCCGGTGACGGAGGAGATGACGGAAACGTATCCGCAGATCCGGCCGGCGGCCTCCGCGGAGGACACCGGCGTTGTGATCAGCTTCGACTGCGAGGCGCCGGAGCTGGAGGAGACCTTCATCAACCCCGCGGGCCGGAAGGCGCTCTCCATCAATCCGCTCAACTGGCGGACGGACAGCGTCGCCGCCGATAAAAGCGAGAACCGCGGCGCCTGCTTCACCAAATACAGCGGCGCGATCTCCCTTGAACAGGAGGGCCTGTGCGGCTGCTATATCGATCCCGTGCGCGGCGTGCTGAAGGTGACGGATGTGGAACCGGCGGACTATCCGCCCGTGGTCCCCGGCCTGCCCGAGGGTTCCTACCATGTATACGACTATCAGTTCTTCTACCGCGATCTGCAGGAGAACGTGAAAGTCCGCACGGAGGCGTTCCTGGAGGCCGCGGCCGGCAGCGCACTGGACGACGCGGCATAAAGATGAATAAAAAGAAAAAGGACAGGGGAGACCCTGTCCTTTTTGCTGTGCGGATATCCTTTTTTTATTTCAGAATGGCTGCCCAGATGGCGCTCTGCGCGGCTTTGGCCTCCGGGATCGGGCAGATGGGCCAGCAGTGGATCATGCGCTCGCCGGTGATCAGCTCGCAGTCGACTCCTGCGTCTTTGAACTTCTCATACAGAAGCAGGATGTCCGGGTAGAGCACTTCCCAGGTGCCGACGGTCATCGTCACGTGGCACAGGCCGCTCACGTCGCCGTACAGCGGGCTCACCCGCGGGTCCGTCAGGGGCAGGCCGTCCGCCCAGACCTCGCCCATGCGGCGGCAGCCGTCTATGCCCAGCATGGGGTCTTTCTTCAGGTATTCCGGCATATCCGGGTTCGTCATGCTCACGTCCGCCCAGGGGGAGATGAGGATCAGCTCCTCCGGCTCCGGGTAATTACCCGCATGCAGCAGCTCCGCGAGGCCGAGCGCCAGTCCGCCGCCGGCGGAATCGCCCATGAAGACGATCTTCCCGCAGTCGTACTTTTCGATATGCTCCTTAAAGTAAGCCAGGCACTGCTCACAGGCGGTCTCGCAGTTATAGACCGGCTCCTTCGGATATACCATCAGAACGACCTTGCAGCCGGTCTCTTTGGCGGTCCTGGCGGCCATGGTGGTCTGCTGGGAATTCGGCTGGTTGACGTAGGCGCCGCCGTGGAAATAGAAAACGGTCTGAGCCGGGTGCTCCTGATCGTTATAGATGAAGGCCTGCAGGGCCCCGGAGCTTTCCTCCCGGAGGCTGACGCCGAATTTGGCCCCGGAGATGACAACGGGTTCGGCGTTGCTCACGGCCTTCCGGGCGATATAGGCGTCGGCCGCTTCGGCGGACAGGAACTTTTCGTTCCGGTGCTGGATCCGGAGGAAGGTGTCTACAAAGCCTGCCATGAAGGAGCGGTGCTCGATCACGCGGCAGCAGAACCAGAATACCGCGGCGACGATCAATATCAAGGCGAGAAAGACACAGACGATCTTCAAAAATGTTTTCATGTTTATCCTCCTGTCAGCAGGGTCATCCGTAACGGGCGGCGATCAGCGGCTCGTCCCAGAAGACCTCTCCTCCGAGCTCCGCCGCGATCTCATCGAACACGGGCCGGAGCCCTTCCAGCAGAGCCGCCTCGCGCTTTCCGGAGCGGCGGCCCTTCGCCTCGTACAGGATGCGGGAGCCGAAAATATCGCAGCTGATCCGGAAATCCTCCGCGTCCTCGCGGGGGAAGAAGCTGAGCGAGGCCTCGTAGCGGATCATGCCGCCGCCGGTCCCGGCGGTGAGGGCGGCGCGGACGCCGCGGCGGAGCGTCCCGTTTCCGGGATGGCGCGCGGCAAAGTACTGTTCGTAAACGCAGAAATCCATGGCGTTTCCTCCGGAACACAGGGGACCGTCCCCAGTGTCAGCTGCTGTTTTCCACTTCGCGGATGTTTTTGCCGTTGGTGAAATCCTCGTAGACCATGTGCTCATACTCGTGCCAGTAGACGCGCAGCTGCTCCTCATACACGGCGTTGGCGTCGATCAGCAGGGAGTATGTTCCGTCTCTGTTATCCAAAAGGACCGCGTGCGGTCTTTTTTTTATTGTATCCTCCGGGAACCTGTCGAAGGGGACGACCGTTACATAGAAATCGATGCCGTCCATCGGAAGGACCGGTTCGAACCTCATTCCGACCACCTCCTGTGCAAACCTTGGTATCACTCAGCTTAGCACAGGAACTGTCCGATAAAACGGACAGGATCAGCCGTCCTTGAAGCGCTCGATCATGGCCACGATGGCCTTTACCTGCTCGATGCTCATGTTGCGGCTCGTGTCGAACAGCATGCGCATCTCCGGGCGGGTGCGCAGTTCCTCGAGATAGCCGAAGAGCTCGTCCTCCTCCTCATAGGGATCGCGGACCTGCTCGCGGCCGAGGAGCGCGTCGACATTCGTATCCAGCGCCTCCGCGATGCGGATGAGGAGCTCCTGCTTCGGCTCCCGTTTGCCGAGTTCGTAGTTTGAAAGCGCGCTCGGCGTGCAGCCGACTTTTTCGGCCAGCTCGGTCATCGTGAGACCTTTCCGTTCTCTGTACGTCCGTATTTTATTCATGCCATCGCCTCCCCGTTGAGCATTATAGGCGCTTGTCGACAAAATGTCAACACCGGCGAAAAAATATGCAGAAATTGTTCGCGCCATTTTGTTGAATCTGCTGATTGACGAAATGTTGATGAAAAGCTATATTGGTACCAACAAAACGTTGAAAGGAGGAACGGAAAAAGATGCGGGAATGGTTGAAAAGCGCCAGAAACAGGAGCGGAATGACGATCACGGAGATGGCCGAGGAGCTCGGGATCAGCAGATCCTATTACGCGTACATCGAAAGCGGAAAGCGGAAAAAGCGCCTGGACACGACGTTTTGTGTAAAGCTGGCCAAAATTTTTTACCTGCCGGTTCAACAAATCGTTGAATTTGAAGAGGGCAGGGACGCGGGACCGGACCCCTGTCATCTTGAGCGAAGTGCAGCAGGGACGCAGTCGAAAGATCCGGACGTTAAGATCCCTCGACAGGCTCGGGATGACGTTAAGATCCCCCGACAGGCTCGGGATGACGTTAAGATCCCTCGACAGGCTCGGGATGAAATACAGCCTGCGAGGACGAAGGAGGGGGGAGAAATGCCGTGATACAGAGGATCCGGACAGACAGTAAAGAGGAATGGCTGGCGCTGCGCAGAAAGCACATCGGCGGAACGGACGCCGCCGCCATCGTGGGGCTGAACGCCTTCAGCAGCCCCTTCGCCGTTTGGGCCGAGAAGACCGGGCAGGTGCCGGAGTTCGAGGGGAACCTGCGCACGGAGGTGGGCACATACCTCGAGGACTTCGTGGCCGGAAAGTTCGAGGAGGCGACGGGCAAAGCGGCGCGCCGCTGCAGGCTCTCCCTCGTGAACGACGCATACCCCTTCGCCATCGCCAACGTGGACCGGCTGATCGTGGGGGAGGACGCGGGACTCGAGATCAAGACCGCCTCCGCCCTGAACATGAAGGCCTTCCGGGGCGGGGAATACCCCGACAGCTACTATGTCCAGTGCGTCCACTATCTCGCCGTCACCGGCAGGGCCAAATGGTACCTGGCGGTGCTGATCGGCAATTCCGAGTTCAAATTCTTTGAGATCGGGCGGGACGAGGCGGAGATCGCCGCCCTCATGGAGGCGGAGAAGAACTTCCGGGACCGCTATGTGATCCCGAGGATCCCGCCGCCTGTGGACGGCAGCGCCGCCACCACCGCCGCCATCAAACAGATCTTCGGTGAGCCCGACGGGGAACGCGTCGACCTGAGCGGCCTGGAGGACGTCTTTGCGCAGCGGAAGCTGCTGAGCGGGCAGATCAAACAGCTGAAGGAACAGATCGACGGGCTGGACAATCAGATCAAGCTGCAGCTGGGCAACGCCGCCGGCGGGAGCTGCGGGAACTGGTCCGTCAGCTGGAGGCTGCAGGGCACGGCGGGACTCGACCGGGAGCGCTTCCGAGCGGAGCATCCGGAGATCGATCTGGGCAGCTATGCAACACAGGCACGGGTCTTCCGTGTCACCGAAAAAAAGACGAAACAGGATTAAGGAGGAAAAAATGGCAAACACATCCATTCAGAAAGCGGTACAGGCGCAGAAGAGCGCGGCGCCGGCGAACCGGAGCGTGAACACGATGCTCGCCGGGATCCTGGACGGGGAGAACCTGCGCAGGCGCTTCGAAGAGCTGCTGGGCAGGCGGACGCCGCAGTTCCTTTCGTCGCTGGTCAGCATGATCAACGAAAACCCCGCCCTGCAGAAGGCCTTCTATGAATCACCCATGAGCGTGATCCGGAGCGCCCTGCAGGCCGCGTCCTACGACCTGCCCATCGACCCCACGCTGGGCTTTGCCTACATCGTGCCCTTCAACAACAAGGTGAAGGACGGAAACGGGATCCGGGCAACGAAGACCCAGGCGGCCTTCGTGATCGGCTACAAGGGGATGATGCAGCTGTGTCTGCGGACGGGGGCCTACAGCAGGATCCCAGACGCGGTGGACGTCCGGGAGGGGGAACTCATCCGCTACGACCGCCTGACCGGGGACGCGGAGTTTCAATGGGTCGAGGACGGGGACGAGCGGGAGAAGCTCCCGGTCATCGGCTACGCCGGCTATTTCCGTCTGAAGAACGGCGCGGAGAAGACGCTCTACATGAGCCGCAGGCAGATCGAGGCCCACGAGCGGAAGAATCGCAAGGGCGCCTGCATGGGGAGGGGCTGGCAGGAGGATTTCGACGCCATGGCCCGCAAGACCGTGATCCGCAGGCTCTGCGGCAAGTACGCGCTGATGAGCGTGGAGTATCAGGACGGGACGGACAGGGACACCCTGAACCTCGCCGCGGCGCTGGCGCAGCAGGACTTTCCCGAAGCGGAAGCGGAGACCGGGGAGATCATCGAGGCGGAGGTCCCGGCGGAAGAAGACGGACAGAGGCAGGAGACTCTCCTGACAGACCGGGATGGCTGAACGCAGGATGCTCTGCAAGACGATCATCGAATCCGACATGTTCTCGAGCCTGCCCCCGGACGCCCAGATGCTCTATGTGCGGTTGAATCTCGCCGCCGATGACGACGGCTTCGTTTCGAACCCCCGCTCTATCATGCGGCTCTGCGGCGCCTCGGACGACAGCATGAAGCTGCTGCTGGCGAAGAAGTATGTCCTCACGTTCGAAGTGGGCGATGATTTCATCTTCCTGATCCGGCACTGGAAAATGCACAACTACATCCAGAAGGACCGGTACAGGGCAAGCGTTTTCAAGAATCTGCTCAGGGAGGTCTATTACGACGAAAACAAGGCCTATTCGCTGGCGCCGGGAGACGGGCATGTACGGTGCCTGCCTGCCGAAGGACCCTCAGATGCTCTGTATACAGACTGTATACAGGATGTATCCAAACCGGATACACAGGATAGGTTAGGTAAGGATAGTTTAGAGAAAGATAAGGACAGGTCAGATAAGTCAAGTACAGAGGAAGGGGATCGTAAGGGGAGGGCGGAGGCCGAACGCATCCGGCACTTCCGGACCAGAGCGGATTTCTTCCGGCGGCAGGGCTGGGACGCTTCGTCCGTGTACGCGCTCGCCGCAAGGGAAGGGATCACGAAGGGGATGATCGACGGGACGGATGGCTATGGATGAAGTTGAGATCCTCCGGCAGCAGATCGAGGCGATCGCGGTCCGCTTCGGCCGGTGGATGACTTTTATCGAGATCGTGCAGACTATCGGGTTTGTGCTCAGCATGCTCGCCCTGGCGCTGCTGCTGCGGATCCGGAAGGAAAGGAAGGAGAAAAAGATGATCGGGAAAGAAAAGAGACAGGATGACAGGCTTATGAAGGCCGGGCTCCGGGTCCCCTGCCGCTGCCCGGACCGGAAAAGGGCGTGGCGGAAAGAGGCGGACCGCTATCCTGCGGTGAACTGCGAGTTCCGCTGCGAGGAATGCGGGTGGAACCCCGAGGTGAAGGAGCGCAGGCTGAGGAGGATGTTCGGATGAAGGGAAATCGATACGGATCGACGGTGCCGCGCTGCCCGTTCTACAAGGCCACGGAGCAGCAGTGCGTCTTCTGCGAGGGGGAGGAGTTCAGCTCGCTGCGGATCTCCTTTCCCCAGAAGGCCGACCGGGTGGCCTATATGAAGCAGTACTGCGAGAAGGATTTTGAAAAGTGCGTGGTATACGATGTTTTCGTCCGGCACATGTGAGTTTCTGTTTACTGCTGCGATTTGCTGTGGTATAGTATATTCAGCAAAATAGTATTTCAACACTTCCAAGAAAGAGGTGCAGAATATGAAAACGATAAAACGGATCAGCGCGCTGGTGCTGGCGGTGCTGCTCATGGCGGGCCTGAGCATAAGCGCCTGGGCGCAGGAGTATGATCTGTACGATGGCGATATCACGGTGACTGCCGATGGTTCGTCACAGACCGTGACGCAT
>JAFRER010000008.1 GCA_017434755.1 Oscillospiraceae bacterium
CAAACTCTCAATAATCGTATCTTAAACAGCCTTCGCTGCCTAAAATCTATTGATAAAGCTTTCCAGCTCTCAAAAGAAATTGTTCTTTTCGGAGCCTTTCGGCTCCGTGAAACCCTTTCCGGTGCTTATTAGCATAAGCTTTGTTTCATCATTGTTCAATTTTCAAGGTACACGCTGTCCTTTGGGGCGACAGCTTGATTAATATACCACAGGCACAATGCGGTGTCAACAAAAATTTTTGCGATTTTCGAAAAAATTTTCAGGGCATCCGGAAATGCTCCGGATGCCCTGATTTTTCAATGCTTTGCGGCTTATTCGCCGGCATCTTCCGCGGTCTCCTCCGGTGCCTCGACCAGGAAATCCGCAATGCTGAAGCCTATGATGCTGTCGGACAGGACTATATCGGCATTATCCATCCTCTCCTGCAGCAGATCCGAATAGGCGCTGTTGGCGTATTTCATCCTGGCATTCAGCGCGGTCCCCTCATCAGAGTACTCTACCGTGGCGTCCGGATCGTGCGGAAGCCTGATCATTACATGATAGCCGTAGGTCGTGAGAACGGGATCGGAGATCTCATAATCCGCAAGAGACTTCCACCCATCTTCAAATTCCGCCACCATCTGCCCGCTCGGAAATACGTAGCCGTCCGGATAGGCGGCCTTGCCCGTATCCTCGTCGTATTTTGTTTTCAGCTCGCTGAACCTCTTCAGCAGCTTCTTTGTATCCTTTATTTTCCGGAGTTCCGCAGCGGTCTTTTCCGCAAGAGCCAGCTTCTCGGCCACGGTATCATCGTCTAGCGCCTCGCCGGTGGCAGGATCTATCGTCATGAAAAGGATGTGGTTTGCCCGCATATAGCTGTTATCCTCAAGGTACTTCAGGGCATCCTCGTCGGAGACCTTCTCTCCGTTTTCCCCATACAGCACATTAAAGAGATTCTGATATAAATAGTTGATCCTGCTGTAGCGCTTGTAGATATCCAGCGACAGGTAGTCCGTTTCACGAAGAAGCGCGTCAAAGTCCTCCTCCGTCGCCCCCTCGCCGCAGTATTCGGCAATATCCGCCCGGATATCCGCCTCCATCTGCTTTTCTATCTCTTCCGGCAGCGTAAATCCGACTTCTTCGGCATAGTTCTCGATCGTGCATATGCTGACCATATGGTTTTTGGCATCGGTGGTGACACTGTCCGCAAGGGTCATCGTTCCCTCTTCATCGGCGGGATCGGTCCATCGGATATCCATGCCGTAGTACTTGTACATGTCCATATAATACTGGATATATTCCGCATAGTATCGGATCCAGTAAAAATACTCGTTCCAGGATACCTCTTTCCCGTTCACGGTCATAACGACCTCCTCGGGATTGCGGCTTTTGAACATGGCATCGTAATCGATCACATAGGTCGCATCCGGATCACTATAGAGCTCGGCAAAGGCCGAGAGGGCGTCCTCTGCGCCCTCCGGCGTCTCCTCGCTTCCGGCCGGAGCTGCCTCTCCGCCCTGCCCCGTCACTTCCGCCTCATAGTCGTTTACGGCGTCTGTCATCCAGTCCGTTGACGACTGGCCGCAGGCGGAAAACAGCATCGCCATGCTCAGAACGAAAGCACATACAATTATAAATATACGGTTTCTTTTCATCATCCGGTCTCCTTTGCTGATAAACACGCTCACTATAGCATTGAAACTGCGCCCTTTACAAGAACTATTTGTAAATTATTGTTTTCTCCCGGGATCTTTCCAGTCCGCGGCAAATGTTCTCGCCTCATCGATGACGTGTGCCGCATTCTGTATTTTCACGCTGATGCAGGGCTTCGATCCCGCCTCCACCCGAAGCCGCCTGTTGTATGCAGGCATGGCATACAGAGCGGAGACCTTTCCCATGTCGAAATTCCTCACCGTAAAGCGGATGCTGCCGTTTTTCTGTGCGATATCCGTGATCCCGGCGGCTCCTGCCTCGCCCCTCAGGAGCGATACCTGCAGCAGCGTACTCACGCTCGGCGGCGGATCGCCGAAGCGGTCGATCATCTCGTCCATCAGGTCGTCGGCCTCGGCCTCCGTGCGGATCAGCGCTATCCTTCTGTAAAGATCCATCCTCTGCTCGGCCGAGCTCACATAGCTTTCCGGTATGTTTGCCGAAACGGCAAGGTCCGCCGCACAGTCCGCCCTTACGGGCACCTCGATGCCCCTTGCCTCGAGCACCGCCTCATTGAGGAGCTTCATATACATATCATAGCCCACGTCGATCATATGGCCGGACTGCTCCGCGCCGAGAAGATTGCCCGCTCCTCTGATCTCAAGATCCCGCATGGCGATCTTGATCCCGGAGCCGAACTGCGCGAAGTCCCGCACGGCGTTCAGCCGCTTTTCCGCGTCCTCGGTCAGCACCTTGTCCCTGCGGAAAGTGAGGTAAGCCGAAGCCCTTCTCGAGGATCTGCCCACGCGTCCTCTTATCTGGTGCAGCTGCGCCAGCCCGAGCCGGTCCGCGTCCTCTATGATCAGGGTGTTCACATTGGGTATGTCAATACCCGTCTCTATAATGGTAGTGCAGACGAGCACCTGTATCTGCCCGCTCACCACATCGTCCATGACTCTCGCGAGCATGTTTTTGTCCATCTGGCCGTGGGCAATGTTCACTTCCGCCTCCGGCACGAGCTCCGAGATCCGCCGCGCGGTCCGCTCTATGTCCTCTATCCTGTTGTGCAGATAATAGACCTGGCCGCCCCGCTGCAGCTCCCTCCGTATCGCGTCCGCCACCACGGTCCAGTCGTGCTCCATCACGAAGGTCTGCACCGGCTGCCTGTCTCCCGGCGGCTCCTCGATGATCGACATATCCCGTATGCCGGACATCGCCATATTCAGTGTCCTCGGAATGGGCGTTGCGGAGAGGGTGAGCACGTCCACGCCCTTCGCCAGTTCCTTTATGTGCTCTTTGTGCGTCACGCCGAAGCGCTGCTCCTCGTCCACCACCAGAAGTCCGAGATTCCGGAAGCTTATATCCTTTGACAGAAGTCTGTGGGTCCCGATCACGAGATCACAGGCCCCCGTCCGTATGTCCTGCACCGTTTTGTCCGCGGCGCCCCCGCTCTTGAAGCGGCTGAGCACCTCTATGTTCACGGGGAAGCCGAAGAAACGCTGTATTGCCGTCTGATAGTGCTGCTGGGCCAGTACGGTGGTCGGCACCAGGATCGCCGCCTGCTTCCCGTCCATCACGCACTTCATGATGGCCCGCATTGCGACTTCGGTCTTCCCGAAGCCCACATCGCCGCAGAGCAGCCTGTCCATCGGCACCTGCGACTCCATGTCCCGCTTGATCTCGGCCGTGCACCGGAGCTGATCGTCCGTCTCGGTGTAGTCGAAATTCTCCTCGAATTCCTTCTGCCATTCGTTGTCCGGTGAGAAAGCGTAGCCGCTGATCTTCTGCCTTTCGGCATAGAGCGCGATGAGCTTCTGCGCCATCTCCTTCGCGGCGCCTTTAGCCCGGCTGCGCTTTTTCATCCAGTCCACGCCGTCCATCTTCGACAGCCTGACCACTTTGTCCTCGCCGGCGCCGGTGTACTTGGTCACGGTGTCGAGCTGGGTCACGGGGACGTAGAGGCAGTCTGTTCCGGCATAGTTTATCTTCACATAGTCCTTTTCACAGCCGTCCACTTTCATGCGGACTATTCCGGCAAAACGGCCTATGCCGTGGCTCTCGTGCACCACGTAGTCCCCTGTCGAGAGGTCGGCGTAGGATTCTATCCTCTCTCTGTCCGCGCCGAGCCTTCTCTCCGCGCGGCCCCGATCCTTCTTCCGTATGATCTGCGAATCCGTGAGGATAACGAGCTTAAGTCCGGGATATTCCATGCCGGAGGACAGCGCTCCCGTAAGCACGATGCATTCGCCCGGTGCGGGGATCTCGCCGTCACTGCCCCGTCTGGCCCTGACGGAATTGTTATTGAGAAAGTCCGTGAGCACCCCGGCTCTTCTCTCGTCCCCGGCGAGCACGGCCGTCCCGAAGCCCTGCTTCATATAGGCCCTCACGTCGTCCGCCGCCGCTCTCGCGTTGCCGGCGTAACTCGGAAGCTGCTTTGCGGATATGCTCGTCAGCGTCTTCGGAGGCAGAGGACTGCGACTCACGGTGAACGCGTCCGCCATATACGCGGGATAGTTTGCCAGCGTGTTCAAAAGCCCGTCCGCCGTCACATAATAGGCGTCCGCGCTCATGGCCATGATGCCTCTGCGGTTGAGTTCCTGCACGTCCTCCGTCAGCTGCTTACTGTATTCTCTCGTCCTCTCGATGCAGGAATTCGGCCTGTCGAGAAAGATCACGGCATCCTTCGGGATATAATCGAGCCCGCTCGCCATATCGTACAGGAGCGGCAGATATTTGTCCGCGTCGTACAGCTCCACCGCGCCCCGGATCCTTTCGGCGTCGGTCCTCAGCACTGCGGCTACCTGTCTGGCAAGCTCGCTTTTTCTCCTCTTTTCATAGCTTGCGGCAAAGCTCTCCAGTCCGGCGGCAAGGGTCTCCCTGCCACCGGAATAAAGGCTCACCAGCGTCTCCGCGGCGGGCAGGACCACGGCTCTGTCGAGGTTTCCGCTCCTTCTCTGGTCGGACACCCGGAAGTTCGCCATGGTGTCTATTTCATCGCCCCAGAATTCGATCCGGACCGGGTCCGGCATGGTGGGGGTGAAGAAGTCCAGTATTCCGCCCCTTATGGAATACTGTCCCGGCCCCTCGACCTGCTCCGTGCGCACATAGCCGCACCGGATCAGAGCATCCTCCAGCTCTTCCGGCGTCACACGGCTGTCCGGCAGGAGCTCAAAAGCGGCAGACAGCAGCTTTTCTTTCGGTATCGTCCTCTGTATAAGGCCCGTTACGGAAGCTGTCAGGATCCTCACGCGGCCTCCCGCAACGGCATGCAGCGCCGCTATCCTGTCCTGCTCGGCCGACCTCGATGCCGCTTCCACATGCCGGAAGACGAATTCCTTCATCCCCAGCACCGCGACTTCTTCGCCGAGCATAGCCCTGAGGTCCGATGCGAAGCTCTCCGCAGCGGTGTCATCCGTCGTCACGACGACGAGAGGCCTGCCGAGTTTTTCGCAGAGCGCCGCCGCAAGATTGGTCCTGTGCACGGCGGAAAGTCCGGAAACGAGCGCAGGAAGCCGTCCGCTCTCCAGCAAAGAGGGGAGGGCGGCGGCTTCCTTATTATTCAATATCTCTCTGAATATCTGCTTCATCCGGACCGCGTGAAGAGGCGAGCATTCCGTCTCTTCCTCACTCCTGGATCATATGGTATATGCTAAGCTGCCTGCGGCAGGCGTCAGCTGAATCTGTCGCGCTCGGTCACGGCCATCTTGTCGCAGCGGTTGTTGAACTCGTTGTCTGCATGGCCTTTTACCCAGTGGTATCGCATCTCATGTTTTTCCGTGAGCTCCAGCAGCTTTTCCCAGAGATCCGGGTTCAAAGCCGGTTTTTTATCGGCCTTTTTCCAGCCCTTCTCTCTCCAGGATACCGCCCAGCCCTTCTCCAGCGCGTCGATCACATATTTTGAGTCGGAATAGAGTTCCACGGCGCAGGGCTCTTTCAGGGCGCTGAGCGCGGCGATCACGCCCGTCAGTTCCATCCTGTTGTTGGTAGTTTGTGCCTCGCCTCCCGAAAGCTCCTTCTCAATGCCGTTGTACCGGAGGATGGCTCCCCATCCGCCCGGTCCGGGGTTGCCGCTGCAGGCCCCGTCGGTATAGATCTCAACTGTTTTCATGTCAGATATCTTCCGGGATCTCGGGGACCTCTTCCACTGACTCGAAATCATCCTCGATCTCTTCGGGCTCTTCGAGCGCGTAATCAGGGACCTCGTCGATGCTCTCGCTCTCGCCCTGCTCGTGCTCTGTCTTTTCCACGGATATCAGGCGGCTGCCCGGCATGAGCCGCATCAGGCGCACGCCCTGCGTGCTGCGGCTGATCGGCCGGATCCCTCGGACAGCCATGCGTATGATGGTGCCGTCGTCGGAGATCAGCAGCAGGTCCTCATCGCCGGTAACGGCCTTCACACCCACGAGCTTGCCTGTCTTTTCGGTGACCTTGTAGTTCCGCATCCCTACGCCGCCCCTGTTGTGGAGCGTGTATTCGCCGATCTCGGTCCTCTTGCCGTAGCCGTTCTCCGTCACGCTGAGGATATGCGTGCCCTCGGAATCGCTCAGGGCGCCGATGACATAATCTCCATCTTTGAGCCTTATTCCTCTCACACCTCTCGCGGTGCGGCCCATGGGCCGCAGCTGCTGCTCGTTGAAGCAGTTGCACAGGCCGTCCCTTGTGGAGATGAGGATGTTCTCGTCTCCGCTGGTGGCAAGCACCGAGACGATCTGGTCGCCCTCGTCGAGCGTAATGGCTCTTATGCCGCTCGCCCGTATGTTCTTCAGTTCGGACTGCGCCAACCTCTTGACCGTGCCCATTCTGGTAACGAACACGAGGTAGCTGTCCTCCTCCACACCCCTGCCGCGGATCATCGCGCTGACCTTTTCGGCGTTCTCGCCGGACTCGATGCGCAGGATGTTCACAATATTCGTGCCTCTTGCATTTCTGCCGGCCTCGGGGATCATGTAGCCCTTCTTGATGAACACGCGGCCCCTGTCGGTGAAGAAGAGGATATTGTCGTGGGTCGAGGCATTGAACACCGTCTCCACATAATCCTCATCCTTGGTGCTCATGGCGCGCACGCCCTTGCCGCCTCTTGCCTGGGCCCTGTATTCCGAAACAGGCAGGCGCTTGATGTATCCGCCGTGGGTCAGCGTGAACACGCTCAGCTTCTCCTCGATGAGGTCTTCGTCGGCAATGTCCTCCACCACGTCCACGATCTCGGTCCGGCGCCTGTCGCCGTATTTATCCCTGATGGCGATGAGCTCGTCCTTGAGTACGCCTTTAATCTTCTCGGGATCCGCCAGCAGGGAGTTGTAATAGGCTATTTTCTCTTCCAGCTCGGCATAGTCCTGCTCGAGTTTTTCCCTGTTGAGCCCCTGCAGCTGGATGAGCCTCATATCGCAGATCGCCTGTGCCTGCGCATCGGAGAGATTGAAGCGCTCCATCAGGTTCTGTTTGGCATTGTCATAGCTGTTGCGGATGATCTGTATGACCTCGTCTATGTTGTCCTGGGCGATGAGCAGTCCCTCGAGCCTGTGCGCGGTCTCCTGCGCTTTCTTCAGGTCGAACTTCGTCCTTCTGACGATCAGCTCCTCCTGGAAATCAAGGTACTCATCGAGGATGTGCCGGAGCGAGAGGATCTTCGGCTGGGTCTGGTTGTTCACCAGCGCGAGCATATTGATGGAGAAGGTGGTCTGCATCTGCGTCTGGGCGAACAGCCTGTTGAGCACGATCTGGGGATTGGCGTCCCTCTTGAGCTCAACGACGATCCTCATGCCGTTGCGGTCGGTCTCATCGCGCAGGTCGGAAATGCCATCGATCCGCTTTTCCCTCACCTGATCGGCGAGGTTCTTTATAAGCTGCCTCTTATTCACCTGATAGGGAAGCTCCGTGACGATTATCCTCGTCCTGTGCTCCCTGCCGTATTCCTCGAATTCCGTCCGTGCGCGCACGGTAACACGGCCGCGTCCCGTCGCATATGCCTGACGGATACCGCTGCGGCCCATGATGATCCCTTTTGTCGGGAAATCCGGTCCGGATATATAGCGCATGAGATCGTTCAGCGTAGCATCCGGATCATCCAGCACGCAGACGCAGGCGTCGATGACCTCCGCGAGGTTGTGCGGGGGTATGTTCGTCGCCATGCCGACGGCGATTCCGCTGGAACCGTTCACCAGCAGGTTCGGGAAGCGCGAGGGCAGTACCCTCGGCTCTTTCCTGCTTTCGTCGAAGTTCGGATCCCAGTCTACGGTATCCTTCTCGATGTCCCGGAGCATCTCATTGGAGATCTTCGAGAGCCTCGCTTCCGTATACCTGTATGCAGCGGGGGGATCACCATCCACGGAACCGAAGTTCCCGTGGCCGTCCACCAGCATGTACCGCATCGAGAAGTCCTGTGCCAGCCGGACCAGCGCATCGTACACGGAGGCATCTCCGTGGGGATGGTATCGTCCGAGCACGTCGCCGACGCAGGTCGCGGACTTTTTAAAAGCCTTGTCGCTGGTCAGTCCGTCTTCGAACATGGCGTAGAGTATGCGTCTGTGCACCGGCTTGAGTCCGTCCCTCACATCGGGAAGGGCCCTTCCGACTATAACGCTCATCGCATAGTCTATATAGCTTGTCTGCATCTCCTGGACAAGCTCTGATTCTGTTATAACCTGATCCGGAAAAGCTATATCCTCAGGCCTGTAATCTCTCTTTGCCATTCAGACACACCTCCTCAGATATCCAGATTGACGACGTATTTCGCATTTTCCTCGATCCATTCGCGGCGCGGATCCACGTCCTCGCCCATCAGCACCGAGAACACCCTGTCCGCCGCGATGGCGTCCTTGAGGGTAATACGCCGCAGCGAACGCTGCTCCGGGTCCATGGTTGTCTCCCAGAGTTCGTGCGGATCCATCTCACCAAGGCCCTTGAAGCGCGAGATATCTACCTTCACGTTCGGGTTGTCCTCGCGCATCTCGGCGCTGATGGCGTCTCTCTGCTCGTCCGAATAAGCAACTTTCTGCTTCTTTCCGCGTGTCAGCTTATACAGCGGCGGCACGGCGGAATACACATATCCGTTATCGATGAGCGGTCTCATATACCGGAAGAAGAACGTGAGCAGCAGGGTCCTGATGTGGGCACCGTCCACATCGGCATCCGCCATGATGATGATCTTGTGGTAACGGAGCTTGTCCATATTGAACTCCTCACCGATGCCGCAGCCGAGCGCCACGATCAGCGGAGCGAGCTTGTCGTTGTCATAAACCTTGTCTGCACGGGCTTTTTCCACGTTCAGCATCTTGCCCCACATGGCGAGGATCGCCTGGAAGCGTGAATCCCTGCCCTGAATGGCGGAGCCCGCGGCAGAGTCGCCCTCTACTATATAGATCTCACACAGGCTCGGATCTCTCTCGTTGCAGTCCTGCAGCTTATCGGGCATCTGGCCGGACTCGAGCCCCGTCTTGCGCCGTACGGTCTCCCGGGCCTTCCTTGCGGCAAGCCTTGCCTGGTTGGCGAGCATGGCCTTTGCCAGGATGGCCTTTGCGGTCACGGGGTGCTCTTCCAGGTAGGTGCTCAGCTGATCCGTCACGATGTTGCTTACGAGCGTCCTCACATACGCGTTTCCGAGCTTCTGCTTGGTCTGGCCTTCGAACTGAGGCTCCTCGAGCTTCACGGAGATAATGGTGGTGATGCCTTCCCGCACGTCTTCGCCGCTCAGCTTGTCCTCATCCTTCTTGATGAGCCCGTATTTTTTCCCGTAGCTGTTCAATACGGCTGTGAGCGCTCTCTTGAAGCCTTCTTCATGCATGCCGCCCTCGGGGGTCTTCACATCGTTGGCGAAGGAAACGATGTTCTCGTGGTATTCCTCGTTGTACTGCAGGGCGACCTCAGCAAAGGTGATGTGTCCGTCCGCCTCTTCTTCGCCGCCGAGATAGATCACGTCCTCATGGACGAGCTTCTTGCCGCTGTTGATATAGGCCACGTATTCACGGATACCTCCATCGTAGTAGAGCACATCGGTGTTGTCCTCCATGCCCTCCCGGAGGTCCGTAACGGAAATGGTGACGCCCGCGTTCAGAAAGGCCTGCTGGCGCATGCGGTCATGTATGGTCTCGTAATCATACACCGTATCGTCGAACATCTCGGGATCCGGCTTGAAGCGGACCACGGTGCCCCTCTTTTTCGTCCTGCCGATCACGTGGATGGGCTCGGAGATGTTTCCGCGTTCGAACTTCATGGCATAGATCTTCCCGTCCCTGTGGACATTGACCTCCAGCCACTCGCTCAGCGCGTTCACTACCGACGCGCCGACTCCGTGCAGCCCGCCGGATACCTTGTATCCGCCGCCGCCGAATTTGCCGCCGGCGTGCAGCACCGTGAAGACGACCTCAAGCGCGGACTTGCCGGTCTGCTCCTGAATGTCCACGGGGATGCCCCTTCCGTTGTCAGTGACACTTATGATATTTCCGGGCTCGATCACGACGTCCACCCTGTCGCAGTAGCCGGCCAGCGATTCGTCGATGGCGTTGTCCACTATCTCATACACAAGATGGTGGAGACCCGTGGTCGATGTGGTGCCTATGTACATGCCCGGACGTTTTCTAACCGCCTCGAGCCCTTCGAGCACCTGTATCTGGCTTGCGTCATATTCCTGAGTCGCTGTGTTTTTAACAGTATCTGCCATTGTTTTTTCCTTCGATCTTCTTTATAAAGTATAACTTTCCGCTCTCCGCAGGAGCGTCGACGTCGCGGGCTGGCTGAGATAGACTGTGCCGCCCTCTCCGCCGCATACGATGAATGACTTCGGTATGTCCTCCGCTGCGTTCACCACGATGCCCCTCTTCTCGGAGTTCCGGAGAAACTCTCTCGTGATGTGCGACTGTGAAGTGATATCGAGGTCGAATATTCCTATTATCTCCTCGGCCCGGATCACCGCGCCCTGCCCTATATGCATGTACATCAGTGTATCCTGCCGTCCTTCACCATCAGCACTCTGCCGCCGGTCCTTGAGGAGATGTCCGCGTCCTCGCAGCAGCTGATCAGTGTCTGACCGCCGCCTATGCTGTTGAGCACGAAGGTCTGCCGCTTCTCATCCAGTTCCGAGAGTACGTCATCCAGCAGCAGAACCGGATACTCCCCTGTCTCAGCAAGGAAGATCTCCCTCTCCGCAAGCTTTATCGAAAGTGCGGCCGTTCTGGTCTGTCCCTGCGAGGCGAACATCCGCGCGTTCCTGCCGTTTATCCGTATCTCGAGGTCATCCTTGTGGGCTCCCGTAAGGCATTGCGCGCTGTCTATCTCGGCCTGTCTGTGCCTTTCCTGATGCTCGCAGATCTCGTAGTAAATATCTTTTACGGGGGCCATCGGATCTTTTACGGAGCTCACGGTCCTGTATTCTATCGCAAGCTCCTCACCGCTGCCCGAAAATTCGCTGTGGATCGGAGCGGCCTCCTTTCCGAGCCTTTCGGTAAAGGCCGCCCTGTACCGTATCAGCTGTGCTGATGTCCTGCAGATCCCTTCGGAGAATTCATCCAGCGTATCGAGCAGGGCCGGCTTTTCTCTCCAGTCCTTCAGGATCCTCGTCTTGTTTTCGTAATAGCGGTTGAAGTCGGAGAGGATCTCCGCATAACGTGGCCTGATCTGGGAGATCGCATTGTCCAGCAGCCTTCTCCTGCTCGCCGCGCCTTCCTTTATGATATTCAAATCATCCGGACAAAACAGCACGACATTGAAGGTCTCCGCCAGCTCTCCTGCGGTTTTTCTCACGCCGTTGACGAGTATCCGCTTCGGTGCTCCGTTTTTCAGCTGTATGTTCACGGTCTGATCCCGGCCGTGGCTGTGGATGTCCGCGAGTATATCCGCCGCGCTGTAGTCGAATCCGATGAGTTCCTTATCGAACCTTGTTCTGAAGCTCTTTCCGCAGGAAAGGAGATAAACCGCCTCGAGCAGGTTTGTTTTTCCCTGGGCGTTCTGTCCCGCTATGACATTGGTTTCCGGGGAGAATTCCACCGTCTCCCATTCATAGTTTCTCCATCCGGTCAGAGCTATCCTTTTTATTATCATACAGTCTTCACTTTGCTGCGGTGACGTCGAGTGCCGTCCCCACAAATTCCACCTTATCTCCGGGGTATATCTTTTTTCCCTTAAGCGTGCAGACCTCTCCGTTTACCTTCACCATACCCTCGGATATGACGTACTTGGCTTCTCCGCCGGTGCCGGTGAGTCCTGCATATTTGAGCAGGGAATCCAGTTTTATAAAATCCGTTCTTATCTCTACGGTTTCCATATCAGTCTCCGGCCTTGAGACGCACCGGGAGGATCATATAGGTGAAGTTTTCCGTTCCGTCCGCCGCGCGGATGATCGCGGGGGAAGAGGGAGTGTTCAGGCAGATCTGCAGTTTGTCCTTGGCGGACGCTTTCAGTGCGTCCATAAAGTATCTGTCATTGAATCCGATGGTCATGCCATCGGCCGTTCCGTCGCAGAAGCAGACATCCTCCGCCTTTCCGATCGGGGTAACGCACAGGCATTCGATCCTGCCGTCCTCGAAGGTCATGCGGACCGGATTGGTGTTTTTTTCGCTTATGATGAGAGAAACCCTGTCTATTGCCGTCATCATCGCGGCCTTTTCTATCTCCACGGTGTGCAGGAATTTCTCGGGTATCGACTTTCTGTAGTTGAGGAATTCTCCCTCGAGCCTTCTCGTGATCACCACGGTGTTTCCGATTTTGAAGGAGATATGCTTGGCACCTACCGATATTCCGGCGTTCTTTTTCTCATCGTCCTCACAGATTTTTACGATATCCGAAAGCGCATAACCCGGTACGACAAAGCTGCTGCTTTCCATATTTGCTCCGCTGATCTGCTCCGTCCTCTTTGCCAGCCTGTATCCGTCAACGGAAACGAGCGTAAGGTTTTCACCATCCATTTCAAAGAGAGTTCCGGTATAGATGGGCCTGGCATCATTATCCGAGACAGCGAATATCGTCTGCTCGATCATGCTCTTGAGAACATTCTGCGGAACTGCTGCGCTTCCCGTCTCTTCTATCACAGGCATTTCCGGATAATCCGATGCATCGATGCCCTTAATATCGAACTGTGTTCTGCCGCATTTGATTTTTATACTGTCATTCTTATCTGCGACAAAGGATACGATCCCGTCCGGCATGCGTCTGAGCATCTCACAGAGAAATCTTGAATTTACCACGATCTTTCCGGGTTCCTCTATATCTGCCTCTATCTGGGTAAAGATTCCTTTTCGCAGGTCATAGCCGGTGACCTGAACATTCGTACCCTTTATTTCCAGGAGAAGTCCCTCAAGGGCCGTTATGGGGCTTTTTGACGCAGATGCTCTCGCACAGATCTGGCATGCTGCCTGCAGGGCTGCTTTTTCGCATTTGAATATCATAAAAATAACCTCCGTTATGTATATATAAATAAATATGGTTTATATTTTTAAGCAGTAATAGTAGTAGAGAAAAAAACTGTTGAAAAGCAGTAATTGTGCTGTGATATCAGTGCTTTGATATGTTGATAAAAGTGTTTATAAAAATAAGGGTTTTGAACATGGGAAAAACGGATAATCTCTTTTCAACATCTTCCGACAGACATTGAACATTTAACTGTTCAGAATCAGACGGAATTTACGATGTTCGACGTGATGTCCCGTATGGTTCCCGCCATCTCCGGATCGGAGGCCATCATATCTTCTATCTTTCGGATCGATGTGAGGACCGTGGAATGGTTTCTGTCCTCAAATTCCGCACCGATATCCTTAAGGGAGAGATTTGTGAGCGTGCGCATGAGATACATGGATACCTGTCTTGCTATGGCGGTGTTCTTTGCCCTGTTCTGTCCCCGGATATCCTTCTCATCGAGACCGTAGTATCTGGCGGCCTCTCTTATGATTATTTCCGGCTTCGGGATATAGGTCCCGGTTTTAATGACTTCCTCTATTGCCCGTTTCACGGAATCGATGGTGATGACGTCGTTCAGAATCTCCTTATAGGCCGTGAGTTTTTTCACCACTCCCTCGATCTGCCGGACGTTTGCCGTTATGTTCTCGGCTATGTAGGCCACCGCGTCATCCGAGAGGACCAGTCCGAACTGGGCGGCCTTGTTCTTGGTGATAGCCATTCTTGTTTCAAGATCCGGCGGCTGTATGTCAGCCATCAATCCTCCTTCGAATCTTGTACGGAGTCTGTCGTCCAGCAGGGTCATCTCCATCGGCGGACGGTCGGAAGTGATCACGATCTGGCCGCCGCTTTCATATATATTATTAAAGGTGTGGAAGAATTCCTCCTGGGTCCTCTCCTTGCCGGCGATGAACTGTATGTCGTCCACGAGGAGCAGGTCCAGATTCCGGAATTTCTCCCGGAATTTGTCGGTCGACTGCTGCTGGAGAGAATTGACCAGCTGGTTGGTAAAGTCGTCGCCCTTGATATACGCCATGGTTCTGGATGGATCGTTCTGATGGATGGCCTGTCCTATGGCCAGCAGCAGATGCGTCTTTCCGAGACCGGAGTTTCCATAGATCAGCAGGGGATTGTACTGGGGATTCCCTGGATTGGCCACCACGGCCTTTGCCGCGGCATGGGCGAATTTATTGGAGTTTCCCACGATGAACCGGTCGAATGTGTACCACTCGATGCCGGGGATGGGGGAGTCATCCACTTCCCGCGTCTCGTATCCCTCATCACCTACGAGGATGTTGAGGTCAAAGTCGCATGAGAAAATATCGGTGAGAATAGCCTTTATCTTTTCGGAAAAGCGTGAGAGGATGATGGACCGCTTGAAATCGGAGGTCGTGTGGATGACAAGGGTGCAGTTGTCGAGCGCGACGGGTGTGCAGTCCGAAAACCAGGTATTTATGGCTGTAGGAGTGATCTCCTGCTTCAGCTGCTTCAGGATCTCTTCCCAGATATCGTTCAGTGAATTCATGTTTCTACCCCTTGAAAAGAAAGCAAATGATACGTGCCGATAAAATGCCTAATATAACTGATAAATTATACCAAATTTTCCACATTTATGCAAGAACTAAATATAATAATGTAGGAAGACAGAGAAATAAATTATTCGAATAAAAAACCGGCCCGCTTTCCGTGCGGACCGGTCATATAATTTAACAACAGTCTTATTTTTTGGGGATCAGCACTTCAATTCCGCCCATGTAGGGGCGCAGGACCTCGGGGATGGTGACGCTGCCGTCTGCCTGGAGATGGTTCTCAAGGAAGGCGATGAGCATCCGAGGCGGCGCGACGACCGTGTTGTTAAGCGTGTGGGGAAGATACATCTTTCCGTCCTCGCCTCTGACTCTCATCTTAAGTCTTCTTGCCTGTGCGTCTCCGAGGTTGGAGCAGGAGCATACCTCAAAGTATTTCTGCTGTCTCGGGCTCCACGCCTCGATATCGCAGGACTTCACTTTGAGATCAGCAAGATCGCCCGAGCAGCACTCCAGCTGCCGTACGGGGATCTCCATGCTGCGGAAAAGCTCCACCGAGAAGCGCCACATCTTCTCATACCATGCCATCGAGTCCTCGGGCTTGCAGACGACGATCATCTCCTGCTTCTCGAACTGATGGATGCGGTATACGCCTCTCTCCTCGATTCCGTGGGCGCCTTTTTCTTTCCGGAAGCAGGGCGAGTAGCTGGTGAGGGTCTGCGGGAGGGAATCCTCGGGGATTATCTGGTCTATGAACTTGCCGATCATAGAGTGCTCCGAGGTACCGATCAGGTAGAGATCCTCGCCTTCTATCTTGTACATCATGGCGTCCATTTCGCTCTGGCTCATTACGCCCTCCACAACGTTGCTGTGGATCATGAACGGCGGGACGCAGTAGATGAAGCCTTTGCCGATCATGAAGTCCCGCGCATAGGCAAGCACCGCGGAGTGGAGCCTTGCGATGTCGCCCATGAGGTAGTAGAAGCCGTTGCCGCTGACACGGCCGGCCGCGTCCATGTCCACCCCATTGAAGCTCTCCATGATCTCCGTATGGTAGGGGATGGGGAAGTCGGGGACGACGGGTTCGCCGAAGCGCTCCACCTCGACATTGGCGCTGTCATCCGGTCCGATGGGAACGGAAGAATCTATGATGTTCGGAATGAGCAGCATGATCCTGCGGATCTTCTCGGCATATTCCTCCTCGAGTTTCTCGAGCTCTGTAAGCCTCTCGGCGTTACGGCGCACCTGCTCCTTCACCTTCTCCGCCTCTTCGGCCTTGGAGGGGTCTTTCCTGGCCTGCGCCATGAGCATGCCTATCTGCTTCGAGAGCGAGTTCCTCGAGGCGCGAAGGTCGCTTGCTTCCCGGATGGCGGCGCGGTTTTTAGCGTCGAGTTCCAGTACCTCGTCCACTAAGGCGAGCTTGCCGTCCTGGTATTTTTTCTTTATGTTTTCCCTTACGATATCCGGATTGTCTCTTACAAATTTGATGTCAAGCATTTCCTCTGCTCCTTATATGTTATCTTTTGAGTTTGTACAGAAGTTTAATGAGTTCCTCGCGGTCGTCGCCGCTGTAATACTGCAGCTCGATCTTCCCGCCGGTCCGGCCTTCCTTCAGTGTGACCTTCCTGCCGAGCGTCGCGGTCAGTTCCCGGGAGACTTCCGCCGCGTAGTCGACCCTGAGCTCTCGTGACGGCGGCTCCTCTTCAGGGGAGGCTTTTGCCATTGCGGCTGCGAGCTGTTCTGTTTTTCTGACGGAGAGGCCTTTTTTCAGGACGGAATCCGCCGCGGCCGCCTGCAGATTCGGATCGGATATCGGAAGCAGCGCCCTTGCGTGCCCGGCGGACAGTTCTCCGTCGGATACGAGCCCGAGCACCTTCGGCGACAGGCTCAGGAGCCGGAGCGAGTTGGCTACCGCGGGTCGAGACCTGCCCACGCTCTTTGCGGCCTCCTCCTGGGTCATGGAGAATTCCTCTATCAGTCTCCGGAAGCCCTCAGCCTCTTCTATAGGGTTGAGGTCCTCCCTCTGGAGGTTCTCGACCAGCGCAATCTGCGCGGTCCGCATGTCGTCGGCCTCTACGATCCGTACGGGGATCTCTTCAAGACCGGCCATGCGGCAGGCTCTCCATCTGCGCTCTCCGGCCACGATCTGGTAATAGCCGTCCTCAAGCGCTCTCACCGTTATGGGCTGTATCAGTCCATAACGGGAGATGGACTCCGCCAGTTCCGCGAGACTGTCCTCGTCAAAAACTTTTCTCGGCTGATCCGCGCGGGGTTCGATCTTTCCAATCGGCAGCATCCTGAGCGGAGCATCGTCCTGCAGGATGTCGGCGTCCGCGAACAGGGCGGCAAGCCCCGTACCCAGTCCTTTTTTCTCTTTTGCGGCCATCAGCCTTTTCTCCCTTCGTTTTTCTGCAGGAATTCGTTTGCCAGTTCCACATAGGCCCGGCTGCCTTTGTTGGCTTTGTCATAGACTACTCCGGGAAGTCCGTGGCTCGGCGCTTCCGAGAGGCGGATGCTCCGGGGGATCACCGTTTCGTAGACCTTTGAGCCGAGGTATTTCCGGAGCTCCGTTGCTACCTGATTGGTAAGGTTCATCCTGCCGTCGAACATCGTCAGCACGATCCCCTCTATCTCAAGCCCGCGGTTGAGTTTCCTGTTGGTAAGCTTGATGCTCGTAAGCAGATCCGTGATCCCTTCAAGAGCATAGTATTCGCACTGCATCGGAATGAGAACGCTGTCGGCCGCCACAAGAGCATTCACCGTTATAAGTTCCAGCGAAGGAGGGCAGTCTATGAAGATGAAATCATAGCTCTGTCTCACGGGAAGCAGCGCTTTTTTGAGGACAGACTCTCTGTCCTCCATATCCGCCATCTCGAGCGAGGCGGCGGCCAGATCCTTGCCGGAGGGGATAAGGTCTCCGAATTCCGTATGGAACAGAGACTCCTCTGCGGGAAGACCTTTCATCAGCATCTCATAGGTGTTGGGCGAACTGGTCTTTGAAATGCCCATGCCGGAACTCGCGTTGCCCTGCGGGTCGAGATCCACAAGGAGCACCTTTTTTCCGAAAGAGTGTAGCGCGGCGCACAGATTGACGGCCGTAGTGGTCTTGGCCACTCCGCCCTTCTGGTTTGCCACTGCGATTATCTTGCCCATCAGGTCCCTCCTGCGATCCGGTTTTTAAACAGCTTTGCCATTATATCAGCAAGGAATGAATAATTCAATGTTTCACGTGAAACTTTTCCAGTCAAGGACTGCCCGCCGCAGGACTGTTTCACGTGAAACAGTCTGCAATACTTGTGGTTTAGTGCAGTATAAAACACAATATATAGTATAAGAAGGCAAGCGGGGAAGATCGTATAATTAATTTTGAAAAAATCCTTGATTTTCAATGGGCTATTTGCTATAATTACAAACCGCCGATATTTTCGGCAGCAATTTTTGTAGGAGGAGGTGTCGCAACAAAACATGGCCAATATCAAATCTTCTGCCAAGAGAGATGAAAAGTCCAAGGAGCTCAGAGCAAAGAACCGCGCAGCGAAGACCGAGCTCAAGACCATGATGAAAAAGTTTGACGCAGCGGTTGTCAATGGAAACAAAGACGAAGCCGTCAATGCCTATAAAGTTGCTGTTAGCACAGTCGACAGCGCGGCAGGCAAGGGTCTGCTCCACAAGAACAATGCAGCCCGGAAAAAGTCCGCTATGACTAAGAAACTCAACGAAATGGCTTAATGCAACGAACAAGGGACGCGGGAAGCGTCCCTTTTGCATATATGCAATTATCCGGAGGATAATCATGCCTGAAGAAAAGAAGCTGATGTTCATTATCAATCCGGCGGCGGGCAGCAGCGGTTATAAATACAATTTCCCGGAGGCGCTCCTCTACCTGAGCACCAACGGCTTTGTGCCGTCGGTCTACTTCACCGCCGCCCGGGGCGACGCCACCAGGTTCGCGGCGGAGCATGCGCCGGAGTATGACGTGATCGCCTGCATGGGCGGAGACGGTACGCTCAGTGAGATGATCTCGGGCCTTATGCAGATCGAGGATCCGGAGAAAAGGCCTCCCGTGGGTTACTTCCCGATGGGTACCTCCAATGACGTGGCCACCACGCTCGGCCTTCCGAAGAACGATCCTTTCGCCGCGGCAAAGAAGCTCGTGGCAGGGACTCCGCACAGATATGATGTGGGCGGATTCGGGAACGACGGATACTTCACGTATATCGCCGCATTCGGCGCGTTCACCGAGGTGAGCTATGCCACACCGCAGCTCCAGAAGAAGGCGCTCGGCCATCTTGCCTATGTGCTGCAGGGCATGGCGTTGCTTCCGAACATTGAAAGCTTCAGGACCCGCGTGGAATTCGACGACGGCGTGATCGAGGCAGATCTCGTCTACGGCAGCCTTTCCAACTCCACCTCTGTGGCAGGGATCGTCCGCCTGAACGAGGAGATGGTCAGCCTCGGAGACGGCATGTCGGAGCTGGTGCTGGTGAAAAATCCGGAGAACATCCTTGATCTGAGCGCGATCGCTGACAGCCTGATCTCCCGTCGCTTCGACAGCGACAAGCTTATCATCCTCCATACGAAAAAAGCAAAGTTCACGTTCGAAAAGCCCGTTGCCTGGACGCGCGACGGCGAGGCCGGCGGCGAGCACCTGACGCTGGAGCTCTGCAATTACAAGGCGCCTATAAAGATGATCTTTTAGTTGCCGCGGCCGAACGCCGGAAGTATAATCTTACAAAACAGACCCGGAAAGGGGAAAAGCACAATGAAAAGAGAAAAGATAGCACAGATCTATGCGGACGCGAAGGTCTATGAGGGAAAGGAGATAACCGTGTGCGGCTGGGCGAGGACCATCCGCGACATGAAGAATTTCGGCTTCATCGCCCTTAACGACGGCAGCTGCTTCAAACCGCTCCAGTTGGTCTTCGAGCGGGAGACCCTTGAAAACTACGATGCGATCGCAAGGCAGAACGTGGGCGCTGCTCTCATCTGCGAGGGCGTTCTGGTGCTCACGCCCGATGCGCCCCAGCCCTTTGAACTCAAGGCAAAAAAGATCTGTGTCGAAGGCGCTTCCACGCCGGATTATCCGCTGCAGAAGAAAAGGCACACCCTTGAGTATCTGCGCACCATCCAGCACCTCAGACCGAGGACCAATCTCTTCTCGGCTGTCTTCCGCGTGCGCTCGGTGGCTGCCCAGGCGATCCACGAGTTCTTCCAGAGCAGGGGCTTCGTCTATGTGCACACCCCGATCATAACTGGATCCGACTGCGAGGGCGCCGGCGAGATGTTCCGGGTCACCACGCTCGATCCGAGCAATCCTCCCCGCAAGGAGGACGGCTCCGTGGACTTCAGCAAGGACTTCTTCGGCAAGGAGACGAATCTCACTGTTTCGGGCCAGCTGAACGCGGAGAACTTTGCCATGGCCTTCGGCGACGTGTACACCTTCGGACCCACCTTCCGCGCCGAGGTCTCCTATACGCAGCGCCATGCCGCGGAGTTCTGGATGATCGAGCCGGAGATGGCCTTCGCGGACTTGCAGGACTACATGGACACCGCCGAGGCGATGGTGAAATACATCATCAACACCGTGCTGGAAAAATGCCCGCAGGAGATGGAGTTTTTCAACTCCTTTGTGGACAAGGGCCTGCTCGAAAGACTGCAGAACGTGGCGGGGAACGACTTCGGCCGCATCACCTACACCGAGGCCGTGGAGATCCTGAAAAACTGCGGCAAAGAGTTTGAATACCCCGTTGAATGGGGCATCGACCTGCAGACGGAGCACGAGCGGTACCTCACCGAGGAGGTCTTCAAAAAGCCCATCTTCGTCACGGACTACCCCAAAGAGATCAAGGCCTTCTACATGCGCCTCAACGACGACGGGAAGACCGTCGCTGCGGCGGACTGCCTCGTGCCCGGCATCGGCGAGATCATCGGCGGCAGCCAGCGTGAGGAGCGGCTTGAGGTGCTGGAGGCCAGAATGCGCGAGCTAAACCTGTGCTGCGAGGATTACTGGTGGTATCTCGACCTCAGGCGCTATGGCAGCTGCCGGCACGCCGGCTACGGTCTCGGCTTCGAGAGGATGGTCATGTACCTCACGGGCGTGAGCAACATCCGCGACGTGGAGCTCCATCCGCGCACCACCGGCAACGCCGAGTTCTGAGAGGAAATAGAACTTATTGGAAAGCAACAGCGGGATCTTTGCGGTCCCGCTCATTTTTTTCTGCCTTGCCGTCCTTCTGCTCTCCATGGTATTATTTCCATACAGAATAAAAAAGAAATAACAGAGGGAGGAACAGATCTTGATCATCAAGGCGGTCAAATTCAGAAAAGACGGTTTTTATTCGCAGCCCTTCGCTTTCGGCGGAGAAGAAGGAATGGACAAGTTTGACATCCATGTCCGATATCGCGGCAGTCTGCAGAACTATCTGATCGATACGGGTGACGAAGTGATCCTTGTGGATACAGGGCTTCCCGCCGGAACGCCGGAAGAGGTGCCTGCCGAGACGAGCCTGGCCTACACGGGCAGGGACATCTGCACTTACATGGAGGCTTTTGCCGCACTGGGATACAGACCGGAGCAGGTGAGCAAGATCCTGCTTACCCACAGGCACGCCGACCATTCCGGAGAACTGCGGTCCTTCCCGAATGCGAAGATCTATGTGAACGCGGAGGAATGCTCCGCCACAGAGCTGCAGGGAATTCCGAACATTGTTCCGGTGGAATTCACGGACGGGGCGTACTATAATTTCCCCGAAAGCCAGAAGATCGCCGAGGGGATCCGGCTGATCCGGGCAAAGGGACATACGAACGGCAACAGCATCATCATAGCCGAAAATGATGGCCTGTTCTATATGATGCACGGGGATATCACCTATGTGGACGAGGCACTGTATGAGGATAAGCTCTCCGTCGTCTTTGACGATCTTTCCGCGGCACGGGAGACCCAGGACCGCATCCGCGCCTTTATCCGCAGCCATCCCACGGTCTATATGGGCACCCATACCCCGCAGGGCTATGAGAATCTGGAGGCAAAGCGCGTGATGGATCTGGACCGGCCCGTGGAGACGATTCCGGCGGAAATCGACTTCACCGCGCAGCAGGCGAGCGGCCGATATGTCTGCTCTGTCTGCGGCTATGTGTATGATCCTGCGGAACACGACGGAGTTGCCTTCGAGGATCTCCCGGATGACTGGAAATGCCCGCGCTGCAGGCAGCCCAAGGAGAAGTTCAACATGGCCTGAACACGGCCGGAAAAGCGATTAAGCAGTCAACAATAAAACAGCACCCGGCGGCAAAGAGGGTAGGGTTCTTTGTTGCCGGGTATTGTTTTTTCTATAGCATGAAACGATGATGAAATGCCTGTTGGTGGCTGCGGCTTAAGATTTGCATATGAGGACGGTAGGGAAGAAAATAAAACACGGATTATTCCTGAATAATAACAAGATAGCTTGAACGGATCGAGTATGAAAAAGTCGACATTCCGAGGATAATTGAAACGAACACATAATGGACCCGGGGCGCACCAAAATGGGCGGCTGGGTTCATCGTGTGTTCGTACAGGAAAATCAGCCTTTCCGGGCATAAAGAGAGCGCTCCTTCAAAGGAAGAAGCGCGGGAAATCATCTTAGGTCATTAGCTGGTATCAGATTCATTCTGTCTTCACGCAATGAGGCTACGTCTCTTTTTCCGTTGCTGTGGACCGGCATAGAAGATCTGACTTTGTAATAATTTGGTACCATATAATCAGGTAGGGATTCCTGCAAATGCTTATGAATCCGAGAAAGTGAGAGTTCTGTATTGATATTTGTTTGGCGGAAAACGATATGTGCCACGAGCGCATTTCCCGAAGAGGTATTTACATTTACCACTTTGCATTGATTAACGGTCTCTTCTCTGAATATTTCTTCTTCAATGTCGAATAAGTAGACGATTTCTCCATTATCTCTGCAAAAATGATCAGTTGCACGGCCGAGAACAAAGACCTCTCCATCTTCATCTACATAACCGATATCCCCTGTGCAGCCCCAGATGTTTCCGTTCTCGTCTGTTTTGAAAAACTCTGCAGTGGCGCTTGGATTTTTATAATACCCTTTCATCCGAGCAGGGGAGATAACACGCAGTTCGCCGTGATGACCATATGGTAGTTCTTTTCCTGTACTGATATCAAAGGCACTGACCGTAACGCCTAATATAGGATAGCCGCAGCCACCTTGCTTATCGTGATAATTCTCAGCATCTGTGGTACCAGTTATTTCGCTTCCCAATTCGCACATCCCATACCCTTTATAGAACTTTCTCCGGCATCCACACTTTCTGAAATATGCGTTGATTCTCGAATCATCTTGAGGCAGTATTTTCTCTCCTCCAGTAATGGGATATTTCATGTTGGATAAATCAATTGATTCACCGGAATTAACAATATGAATCCAAAGGCTAGTTGCCGTGAGTGTAATGGAAGGCTTATATTTTTTCAGATCCTTCAAAAAAGATTCTTTGCTAAATTTCGGCTCAGGAATAACAACGAAGCCTTTGGCCAACGGCATCAAGATGGAATACACAATTCCAGTCGAAAACCACACAGGTATCATTTGCAGAAAAGAATCTCCGCGTTTGAACTGCATGCTTGAAACACCATAGTTTGCTATCATCGCATTAATGCCATCATTCGTCAACTGAATTCCTTTTGACGCTCCGGTAGAACCAGAAGAGTAAACCATTACCATTGGTGTTCCCGGCTGGTAAAGAACGTCTGGGTTGCCAGAAAACAGCTGACTTAAGGCGCAGAATTCATTCCACTTCAAAAAGCGCTGCTTACCGCTTCCCTGTTGTGAAATCTTTTTTGCTTCACTTCTGAGATACATCAATTTTGAAAAAAGTGGAGGAATAGAATTTGTTGCAGGAATAATCACAACATTTTCAATGCATGTCTGAGGTAGTGCTGCTTTGATATATGAATACATTGCATCGAGGATAAAAATCCATTTTGCCTCAGTGTCATTGATTCGGTCGATCATCTGATCTCTGGTAAATAATGGGTTAATGAAATTTGCAATGGCACCAATCCGGCTACACGCTAACACAATATAAATCGCCTCCGGCACACCGGCAGTACAAAGGTTAACACAGTCACCGGGACGAATCCCGATTTGCCTGAGAGCCCTTGCGCAGATTTCCACACGGTCAAAAAGTGAACGGTAGCGTATTTTATTTCCGTAATATAAAAGCGCAATATCTTCCTGATATTCTTTATTGTTTTCATAGATATTCTGAAAAACCGTGCTCTGTGGGACCTTGATTGCAAGATCCTTTGCAGTGTAGTATTTCAGCCAAGGTTTGTCGATGGAAGGGTAACCGGTTAATAATTTTTTCTCAGGCATGGTTGATGTCCTCCACTTCAAAAAAGTTCTTCGTTATAATGAAAGCTGTTTTATTTTTGCCAGATAACACTTTCTTAAATTATGAAGAAACTAATTTGATACTTTACTGCATTTTGCGGTAGAATGCAATACAACAAAATGCAGTATGTTATTATTCCCTGTAATATAAAGGGGGTGGTAGCATGTATTCTCGGGTGCGGGATCTGCGCGAAGACCGCGATCTGACACAGCGGGAATTGGCTGCCCACCTCTGTTGCTCACAGCAGGTATACAGCAACTATGAGCTCGGGCAAAGAGATATTCCTACAGATATACTGATTAAGCTTTCAAGATTCTATGGAGTATCCACTGACTACATCCTTGGGCTGACAAATAATCCCAAACAAATGAAGTGAAATAAAAAGACGGTGCCGGAATAGATCAGTCCGGCACCGCTTTCTTATTTATATAGATTTAAAGATTTAAACAAGCACAAGTTTTCCTTGCCATATGATTTCATGACTATGATTTTCCGATATAAATAATGTATAATAAAATAAGAATCACGGGATCGGAAGAACACAAAATAGATCGTCCGGGATTTATATACATTTGCAGAAAGCCTGCGGCAACAGCAGACAGAATAACAGGAAGGAAACAATACCATGAAGCTGATCCATCTGTCGGACCTGCATCTGGGCAAGCGGGTAAATGAATACTCCATGCTGGAGGATCAGGAATACATCCTGAAAAAGATCCTCGGCGTGATCGATGAGGAAAAGCCGGACGCCGTTATCATAGCGGGGGATGTCTACGACAAGTCCGTCCCCTCCGCGGAGGCCGTCAGCCTGTTTGACGATTTTCTCGTGAGCCTTTCCGGAAGGGCGCTCAAGGTCTTCGTCATCAGCGGCAACCACGATTCCGCCGAGCGCATAGCCTTCGGCTCGCGGATCATGGACGCCGGCGGGATCCACCTTTCCCCGGTCTATGACGGCGCGGTGAAGCCCGTCACCCTGCGGGACGGCTTCGGCGAGGTGGAGATCTATATGCTCCCCTTCCTCAAGCCCGCCCATGTCCGGCGCTTCTTCCCGGAAAGAGAGATCGCAAGCTATACGGACGCCCTGCGCTGTGCCGTGGAGGCGATGCAGATCGATACGGCAAAGAGGAATGTGCTCATCACACACCAGTTCGTCACGGGGGCCTCCCGCACCGAGTCGGAAGAGGTTTCCGTCGGCGGAACGGACAATGTGGACGCCGAGGTCTTTGCGGACTTCGACTATGTTGCCCTCGGGCATCTGCACGCTCCGCAGAACTGCGATTCCGAGCGCATCCGCTACTGCGGAACGCCCCTGAAGTATTCGTTCTCTGAGGCAAAGGACAGCAAGTCTGTCACGGTGGCGGAGCTGGGCGAGAAGGGAAGCCTGTCCGTGCGGACCGTGCCGCTCATTCCCCGCCGCGACATGGTCGAACTGAAGGGGACCTATATGGACCTCACCTACAGACCATTCTATGAAAACACCACCTGGCAGGAGGACTATACGCACATCACCCTCACGGATGAGGAGGACATTCCCGACGCCATCGGAAAGCTGCGCACAGTTTACCGCAACCTGATGAAGCTCAGCTATGACAATGCGCGAACCCGCGGAAACGCTGCGGTCACGGGCGCGGAGGCGGTGGAGAGGAAAACACCCTTCGAGTTGTTTTCGGAATTCTACAAGCTGCAGAACAACCGGCCCATGAGCGGCGAGCAGAGCGCGTTCATGTCGGACCTGATCGAAAGAACATGGGGGGCTGAGCCATGAGACCGCTTAAACTGAAGATGACCGCCTTCGGCCCGTATGCCGGGACCGCCGAGCTGAAGCTCGAAGACCTCGGGACCGGCGGGATCTACCTGATCACCGGCGATACGGGCGCCGGGAAGACCACCATTTTCGACGCCATCACCTATGCCCTTTACGGTGCGCCGAGCGGCACCGTACGCGAACCCTCGATGCTCCGCTCGAAATACGCCGCTCCGGAAACTCCCACTGAGGTGGAGCTCACGTTTGAATATGCCGGAAAGACCTACACGGTGAAGCGCAGCCCCGAGTATGAGAGACCGAAAGCCAGGGGCGAGGGCTTTACGAAAAAACCCGCGGATGCCGAGCTGAAATATCCGGACGGGCGCGTGATCTCGAAAACGAATGAGGTGAGCGCGGCGGTTCGCGACATCATGGGCGTGGACCGCAGCCAGTTCATGCAGATCGCCATGATCGCCCAGGGGGATTTCCTCAAGCTGCTGCTTGCCTCCACGGACGAGAGAAAGGCGATCTTCCGCCGGATATTCAAAACGCAGACCTATCTGAATCTGCAGGAGGAGCTCAAACGGCAGGCAAAGACGCTCGACGATCAGTGCACGGCGGCGAAAAACAGCCTGAAGCAGTATATAAACGACATTGCCGCCGCCGAGACGGACGTCCTGAGCATAGATGTCGAAAAGGCGAAAGCTGGAGAGATGCCCCTTGCCGAGACCCTTGTCCTGCTGGATAAGCTCATCGGGCAGGACGGCGCGGCCGATTTGGCGCTGGAAGCGGCTGCGGAGAGCGTCCGGAAGGAGCTGGAGGCGGTCAATGCCGCGCTGACGAAGGTCGAGGCGCGGAAGAAGACGCAGGAGACACTTGCGCAGACGGAAAGGGAACGGGAGAAAGAGAAGCTGCGCTGCGAGAACCTTCAGAAGGGCTATGCCGCTCTGAAGGAGAAACAGCCGCAGATGGACGCGCTTTCTGGCGAGCGTGCCCGGATAGAGGCGGAGCGCGAGCGCTACAGAGCCCAGAGCGAGCTGGTCCTGAAGATCCGGTCGGCGGAAAAAGACCTTGCGGACAAAAAGACCGAGGCGGAGAGCAAAAGCGCAAAGTACGCTGCGGACGATGCCGCTCTGAAAGGTCTCAGAGAGGAACTGAACGGTCTGGCCGATGCAGGGGAGACAAAGCAGAAGCTGGAGTCGGACAGAAAGGAGGCAGGAGAGAAAGAGCAGAGCTTCTCCGATCTTGCGGATTCCGTCCGGGATTACCGCACGAAAAAACAGAACTTCCTGACGCTGCAGGAGCAGTATGTTCAGGCTTCCGGCAGGAGTTCGGCGGCCGAAGAGGACTACAGCCGGAAAAACAGGGCCTTCCTGGATGAACAGGCCGGCATCCTTGCGGAAAGTCTGGAGCCGGGGAAAGCCTGCCCCGTGTGCGGCTCCCTTACGCATCCCCGTCCTGCCGGCAAGTCCGAGAACGCGCCGACGGAGGAGCAGCTGAAAAAGGCGAAAAAGCTTGCCGAAGACACGGCAAAGACCGCAGCGGACCTGAGCAGCCGGTGCGCGTCGGCGAAGGGCGAGGCGCTGGCGCTCGGAGATACGATAAAAAAACAGCTGGGTGACGCAGGCGCGGAGGTCAGCTTCGACAACATCGATGAATACATACGCAGCGGCAGGGCGGAAGCGGCTGCCGCCATAGAGAGACTTCGCGCCGAGATCGAAAAAGAGGAAAAAAGGATCGCCCGGCGGGAAGAGCTGAACAGGATCCTGCCGGACAGGGAAAAGGTGCTCGCAGCCCTGAAACAGGAGATCGATGTCCTGACGAACACCTTATCGGCCTTCTCCGCCTCTGTTGCTTCCGACCGGGAACACTACGAGGCGGTGAAGAAAACGCTGCGCTTTGAAACCGGCGGAGAAGCGGAAGCCCGGATCAGGGAGATCCGGACGGAAGAGGAAATCTATAAGACGGAACTGACGACCGCGGAAAACGCCTTCCGGAATTCCGAACAGAACCTCCGGACGCTGGAGGGCTCGATCTCAAGCCTGAGGGGACAGCTTTCCGAAGACCTCGGCATCGATGAGCAGACGGAGAGGGAGAAGAAGGATCTGCTCACCGCCCGGGAGGAGGAGATCTCCGGGAAACGCACCGTCCTCTTCTCAAGGAAAACGGCAAACGAACGGATCCGGGAGAATATCAAGGCGAAGGCCGGTGATCTCGAGAGTCTCGAAAGCCGGTATGCATGGGTCCGGGCGCTTTCGAACACCGCCAACGGCAGCATTGCGGGAAAAGAGAAAGTAATGCTCGAGACCTATATCCAGATGACCTATTTCGACAGGATCATCGCTCGGGCGAATACACGGCTGCTGGTGATGTCCGGCCAGCAGTACGAACTCAAGCGCCGTGAAGCGGCGGGGGACCTGCGCGGCCAAAGCGGGCTTGACCTTGACGTGATAGACCATTACAATGGAACTGTCCGGAGCGTCCGGACGCTTTCGGGAGGGGAATCCTTCAAGGCCTCGCTTTCGCTGGCGCTGGGGCTTTCGGATGAGATCCAGGCCTCTGCGGGCGGTGTGAGGCTCGACACCATGTTTGTGGACGAAGGCTTCGGCTCACTGGACGAGGAGTCCCTCGATCAGGCAATGAACGCGCTGGCCGGGCTTGCCGAAGGGAACCGGCTGGTGGGCATCATCTCACATGTGGCAGAGCTGAAGAACAGGATCGACCGGCAGATCGTCGTGACAAAGGAAAAAGAAGGCGGCAGCAGAGCGTCGATAATTGTGTGAAAAAAGAAAAACCCCGGGTATCCGGGGTTTTCTTTGTTGGCAATCTGTGCCGCAATATGGTATTTTTAATAGTAGATATAAAGAAATCTGTTTGAAAGGCCGGGAGGTATTCATTATGCTGCATCTTTCCTACGAGCAGGAGATCACACTGATCGAGCACATGCTCAAGGCGCTGAACGTCTCCGAAAGCGACGCGGCTTCGCTTGCCGCTGTTGTCACCCACTCTGATTTCACCGGAACCTATTCCCACGGACTGTCCCGTTTCTGCACCTATGTCCGGCAGTATATGGCGGGCGCCCTGGTGGCGCAGCCCGACTTCCGCTGCGTGAAGGACGCGGACGCCTCCCTCGCCTTCGACTGCGGCGGAGGCTCCGGTATCGTGGCGGTAAACCGCGTATATGACGCGGTGCTCGAACGCGCCCGCAAGTACGGTGTTGCCGCCGGCGTGGGCCGCAACAGCGCGAACATCGGCTGCGGCGGCTACTACGGCCACCGCATGGCGGAGGACAATATGATCGGGATCGTTGTGAGCAACACCTATCCCTGCATGGCCCCCTTCGGCGGCGCGGACCGCCTCATCGGCACGAACCCCATCATCCTCGGCTGCCCCACCACCGATCCCGCCCGCCCGATCGTGATCGACATTTCCACCAGCGGCGTCGCCATCGGCAAAGTCCAGGCCTACCGCCGCGAGAACAGGGAGATGCCGGAGGGCTGGGCCAATGACTATGACGGCAACCCCACCACCGATCCGCATGTCGCCTACTGCGTCCGCCCCGTGGGCGGCCACAAGGGCTACGGCCTCGCCGTGTTTGTGGATATGTTCGGCGGCGTTCTTTCCGATGCGCTCACCAGCGCCGAGATCCCCTTCGTGGAGGATCTGAAGCCCGAGCAGACCGGCTTTGCCGTGATCCTGCTGGACATTGCGCATTTCCTCAATGTGGACCGCTTCAAGGAGCATGCCTCAGCTTATGCGGAGATGCTCAAGAACAGCCGGACCGCTACCGGTGTGAAGGAGATTTTCATGCCCGGGGAGATCGAGGCCCGTCTGATCGAGGAGCGGAAGGTCACCGGAACGGAATTTTCGGATGCACTCCAGGCAGAACTGGAGGATCTCGCGCGGCAGATCGGCGCCATCGGCGCGGACGGAAAGCTCACGGATCTGCTCTCTGCCTGATGAAGCGAATAAAAAAAGCACCCCCGAACGGGGGTGCTTTTTTTATTCGCTCTTCTGCCTTGCCGCTTTGACGATTGCGTAGATTGCGCCATATGCAGCGCCGGCCACCGGCCACACGATCCATGTCCGATCCCAGGCGTTGGTGATGAAGCTCCATCCGAGGTACCCTGCCGTGACGAGCATCCAGAATGCACCATGGAACCAGCCGTACTTCTTCTCTTCTTCCTTATTTGCGCGGGAGTAGTCACCCTCTTCAAGGAGCTGGTGGAAGCTGCCCCATATGACGCTCACGCGGACAATGAGGAAAGCTCCGAGAGAAATAATAGCCAGCATCACGCATATGGACACGGCCGCGAGAAAATCATTTCCATCGAAGATGATCATGGTTGCGAACAGCGGAATCGCTGCAACAACGCAGAGCACGATGCCGATCACAAGCTGACGGCTGAACACAGGCTGGAACCTGTCCCGGCGCTCGCGTACCATGCCGTCCACTCCATAGAGAGTGTCGATCTTTTCGTGCTCGAGATATTCATATGGCTTGGAGCGGAGACCGGCACTTACGAAGAGCGCCACCGCGCAGCCGACCAGGACGAACAGGATCAGCAGTCCGATGCCTCCGGCCCTGTTTTCGCTGATCGCGATCTTCCCATACTCCTGTGCTGCTCCGAGATAAAGCAAAAGCACGGGGGAGAGTATGCACAGCAGCACGCCGAGTGCGATACGCGGGGCATTATACTCCCGCACACGCAGAAATGAGGTGGCCTCCTCGAGGGAAACAGTGCGAAGGCGGCTGTCCGTGTCGACGATCTCACCGCCGGTCGGAACGGGAAGTTCCATGTCGTCCTTGAGCAGGTAGTCCGTGCTCACGCCGAAGATCTCCGAAAGCTTCACGAGCCTTCCCATGTCGGGAACGGATTGCGCGCTTTCCCATTTGGATACGGACTGACGGCTCACGTCCAGCTTCTCCGCAAGGTCCTCCTGCGACCAGCCGTTCTTTTTTCTCAAATCGATTATCTTATCTGCCAGAATCATTTTTCAAAAACTCCTTTTCCGTTTCGGTTGAGGCAAGAGTAGCAGATAAATGCGTTTACATGCCATAAAGCCGGCTTTGAACTTCCGCAACCGCCGGTTGCAACTGTGATATTATCAGCTTCCGCGGAGCTTTTCAATCAAAACCGGCTGTAAAAAATGGAGAGTTGTGAATCAGTTGTAAAACATGCGGCGGCGCTGAAAAGCGGGGATGTACAAGCGAGGGAAGCTTTGTTATTATGAAACCGTACAGGAAAACGAAGCGATCTTCCGGAAAGGAGACGGCCATGAAAAAGATCATTACGTCCATCTGCCTTGTGCTTGTGCTTTCCATACTGCTTTCGACGGCCTGCTTTGCCGATGAGAGCAATTACGACACCCTTGCCGACTGGAACCTGGAGGTGCATGTCCCGGACGGCACCACAGCCGTGCTCAAAGGAAACTGCTATTATATCTACGCGCAGCACGAGGGGTACATCCCCTATGTGATGATAACCACGTCCCGCTACGACTCGGGGGATAAGTTCATCTCAGACTTCACGGCGTCCATGCTGAAGCAATATCCCGATCTGAAGGTGGTCTCCGAGGCCGAAGAAAAGACCATCGGGGACAAACAGTGCACCGAGATCGACTATACCTACGGGCTGAGCGGCTATGAAGTGAAAGACCGCAGGATAATCATAGTATATGACGGGCTTACCTATATGTTCGCCTCCAAGGAGATCGAGGCGAGGGGCGAAACGGTCGGCGGTCTGCTGGAGCAGGTGGTCGCGGAGTGCGAATTCCTCGGAGCCGCCGGAACGGATCTGCCCGGTCTTGACGACAGGCCCACGCTGCAGGACGCCTATCTCTACAGGCAGGAAGACGGCATGCCGAAGTACTGGCTGGATCTCACAGGATTTATGGCGGACGATATGGTGCTCCACTGCTGGTTCCGCTCGGGCGAACCCGACTGGTACGAGGCTGTATTCATTCTCGATCTGGATACGGCGGACATCGGAAAGCGCACGGTGGAGATCCATAAGGTCACCGATATCAAAGGCAATGACGTCTCGGAATGGTTCAGCAAGCTGACGGTCCGCCTCTATGACGATCATGTGGAACTCGTGGTGAAAAGAGACAGCAAGACTCTGGCGGGCGGCGGAGATGACAATATCCTCTCCGGTACCTACAGGATGGATCCCATCGGTGCCGGCATGGTCTATGACTATCACAACGAAGACGGCATGAAGAAATACTGGCTGGATTCGGATGGAGAAGACCTGAAACTGCACGCATTGTTCATTTCGGGGGACCCGGAGTATTATGAGGAAGTGTTCACGCTGGATGTTGATACGGCGGAAATGTACGGGGACTATGCGCTGCTGTTCAAAGACGTGTACAGCGATAAAGGCGGGGATGTTTCTGACCGTTTCGAGTTTCTGACGCTGTGCGAAGTCCAGGGCGCCATACTCATGAATGTGAAGCGTGACGAAAAGACCCTCGCGGGCGGCGCGGGGGACAATATTCTCACAGGTGTATATCTGTTTGAACCGCGTGCATATCTGCTTCCTATGGAGAACGGCCCGTACAGCGAAGAAGAGCTTGCCGAATGGGCGAGGATCCGCTACTTCTCGGAAAAGGGCTTCTGGGCTCCCATAGCTGAGGCGGAGAAGAACGCCAACGGGACAATCACGATCCATCTCTATGAGATCACGGAGATCGACGGAGTTGAACATACCGCCACTTCCGCGTGGTACACAGTGGACAAATACGGTGACGGCGTGAACGGTATCACGGGAGAAACGGTAACGCTCTGCCGCTGAAACAGTGCTTTGAAAAAGGAAAATGCCCCCTCTCCGGAGGGGGCATGATCATTTATGCGGGTTTATTTCTTCTTTCCGCCGAGCATCTCCATTACACCGGGAAGCAGAGAAGAAAGAAGGTCGTTTGCACCGGTCGCCTCGCCCTTGAGGACGCTGACGGCGGCCTTTTTCGTGTCGGAATCAGCCGCGCGGTAGAGCTCCACCAGCTTCTTCTCGGTAGCGGTCAGCTTCATGGTGGTGCCGGAGCTGCTGGTCGTGGTCTTTTTCGCGGTTGAGGAAGTTGAAGAGGTCTTCTTGGCCGCAGAGGAGGTGGATGACGTTTTCTTTGCCGCGGTCGAAGTCGAGGAGGTCTTCTTTGCTGCGGAAGTTGTGGATGTGGTCTTCTTTGCCGCGGAAGCGCTTATGTTCTTCGGCGCTTCGAGCAGAGATTTCTGCGTCACGCCGAGGACTTTCGCTATCTCCTTGAGCTGGGCCTGAGTGAGGTCCTTCTCGCCTCTTTCGACCTTGCCTATGTCAGTAGCGGAAACGCCGTCTATCTTCCTTGCGAGGGATTCCTGAGAGAGACCTGCCGCAGTGCGGGCCTCTTTTATCAACACGCCGACTTTTTTTGCTGCCATTGTTTGGATCCTCCGTTTTTACTTGTTTTTTGATGATACAACTATAACAAAAAGCCTTTGCATATTGCAACAGGTAATGAATAAAAAAAGCCCGCGGAGTTGGAATCGTGCGGAAGCTGTGGTATGATTGGACGGAAAGAAAAGAAAGGTGGAATGTGTTGTGAGATTCGATGCCGAAAAAGAAAAAAAAGAGCTCGGTGAGCGGAAAGTGGATTCGAAGGAGATCTTCGACGGGGTGATCCTCCATGTATTCCGGGACAGCGTCCGCCTTCCCAACGGTGATATAACGGGCAGGGAAGTCATCCGCCACGTAGGCGCCGTGTGCGTCATCCCCGTCACGGATGACGGCATGGTGTATGTGGAAAGGCAATACAGGTATCCTGTTGACTCCGTCATTACGGAGATCCCCGCAGGCAAGCTCGACTCCCCGGAGGAGGACCGGCTCTCCGCAGCAAAGAGGGAACTGATCGAGGAGACCGGCATCACGGCGGACAGCTGGCTGGATCTGGGCGATTTCTATTCTGCTGCTGCCTACAGCGATGAGAAGATCACCATGTATCTCGCACGTGGGCTGCACCGGGGCGAGCAGCATCTTGATAAAGGGGAATTCCTCAACGTTGTGCAGGTGCCGCTGGAGGAGCTGCTGCAGGATGTTATGGACGGGAAAATACCGGACGGCAAAACGCAGATGGCCATTCTCAAGGCTGCCAAGGCGATCGAAATGGGCCTGTAAAACAGAAAAAGGACCGGGACGAAAGTCCCGGTCCTTTTTTTTCAGAGCATTTAATCCCGAAACCGTTCTGACAGTTTCAGCTCAAAGCGGTTCTTTCTCGTATCGGCCGGTATTTTCGTCGGATACCGGCCATCGAAACAGGCACTGCAGTAATTCTGGCTCCCTGACAATTCTGACAGGCTTTGATTCGGCAGAAAGCCGAGAGAGTCGGCTCCGATGATCTTCGCGATCTCGGATGCGGAATAGTGACAGGAGATCAGATTATCCTTTGAATCGATATCCGTTCCGTAAAAGCAGGGAAACAGGAACGGCGGGGCGGAGACACGCATATGTATCTCTTGTGCGCCGGCTTCCCTAAGCAGTGAAACGATATGACCGCTCGTAGTTCCCCGGACGATCGAGTCATCGATCAGAACAAGGCGTTTACCTTTAACGACTTCTTCGACAGCGGACAGCTTGATAGTTACCTGATTCAGCCTGTCATCCGGACAGATGAACGTCCTGCCGATATATTTGTTTTTTATAAGACCGATGCCATAAGGGATACCGGATTCCCTGCTGTAGCCGAGTGCGGCGTCCAGACCTGAGTCGGGGACGCCTATGACGATATCCGCGTCAACAAGATGTGTCTTTGCAAGTATCTTTCCTGCACTGACACGAGCCGCATGTACCGACCGTCCGTCTATCAGGGAATCGGGACGGGCAAAATATATATACTCGAACACACAGAGTTTTTTCTGCTTTGTATTGCAGTGTTCTCGGAGGGAACGGATTCCTTCCCGGCTGAATACCAGAATCTCGCCGGGATCGACATCCCGGATGAACTGAGCCCCGACCGCCTTCAGAGCACAGCTTTCGGAGGCTACAATATATGTGCCTTCTTCTGTCCTGCCGTAACAGAGCGGGCGGAAACCGTACGGATCTCTGGCGCAGATCAGTTTCTGCGGTGACATGAGCACCAGAGAATAAGCGCCCTCCAGCGTATTCATGGCGCGGCTGAGAGCCTCTTCAATGGAAGACGCGGTAAGGCGTTCCTTTGTAACGATGTATGCAATGGTCTCTGTATCGCTCGAGGTGTGGAAGATAGCCCCGTTGAGTTCCAGCTCCGAGCGAAGTTCTGCCGCATTGGAGAGATTGCCGTTATGGGCGATCGCCATCCGGCCTTTCTGGTGATTCACTTCGATCGGCTGGCAGTTGTTGCGGTTTGTTGCCCCGGTAGTTCCGTAGCGGGTGTGGGCTACAGCCATCGTTGCCGCGGGTAAAGAAGCCAGAGTATCCTTCGTGAACACTTCACTTATAAGCCCGAGATCCTTGTGAGATACGAACAGGCCGTCGTCATTGACGGTGATGCCGCAGCTTTCCTGACCACGATGCTGAAGGGCGTACAGACCCAGATAGCAGATGCCTGCGACATCTGCCGGCTTATCCGACATTACTCCGAACACACCGCATTCTTCGTGAATGTGTGCTGCGGGAGCACAGCAAAGATCATTCTTCAGCATGCGTTTCCAACCTGCGCATCACTTCACGGTATGCGTCTTCAACACCGCCGAGATCCCGGCGGAAGCGATCCTTATCCAGCTTCTCACCCGTGGCTGTATCCCAAAGGCGGCAGGTATCGGGGCTGATCTCGTCGGCAAGAATGATGCTGCCGTCCGGCAGCCTTCCGAACTCCAGTTTGAAGTCTATCAGTGTAATGCCGCACTCTTTCCAGAATGACGAAAGCACGCGGTCTGTCTCCAGCGCATAGCGGTGTATCTGCTCGAGTTCCGCCCGATCGGCCAGCCCGAGAGCCAGCACGCTGTCCGTATTGATAAGCGGATCGCCAAGCTCATCTTTCTTATAAGAATACTCAACCGTCGGTGCTTCAAAACGGATGCCCTCATCTGTTCCGTAGCGTTTGGAGAATGAACCGGCAGAAACATTCCGGACTATTACCTCCAGCGGCACGATCTCCACTTTCTTCACGAGCGTTTCACGATCGGAGAGCTCCCGGACATAATGCGTCGGGATCCCGGCCTTTTCGAGCCTTTGCATCATGTGGTTGCTCATGCGGTTGTTGATAACGCCTTTTCCCTGGATCGTCCCTTTTTTGAGCCCGTTAAAAGCGGTTGCGTCATCCTTGTAGCTGACGATCAGCAGTTCAGGATCATCTGTTGCATAAACTTTTTTTGCCTTGCCTTCATAGATCTGCTCCCGTTTCTCCATGGCTGTTCTCCTTTTCATAATTTGCGGATGCTGGGGGCATCCTGTGCTTCAAGGCTGATCGAATGTGCTTATGGGGCGGCGTTTATGCTCGCTTCTGCTGTGGAATCTGTCGATTATCGCTTTGTCCTCGGGCAGGGCTGAACCTTCAAGGATCCATCTGTCGATGGCGGCATAGGTCACACCCATTTCGCTTTCATCCGTCTGTGTATCAAACAGACCTGCGGAGGGAGCCTTCTCCTGCAGAAACTGCGGTGCTCCCAGCCAGGCAAGAAACGCATAGATCTCTGTGACCGTCAGGTCAGCGATCGGATTGAAGTCATGAGCGCCGTCTCCCCATTTGGTGAAGTAGCCCATATAGGCTTCACTGCGGTTACCGGTCCCGGCGACGACGCGGTTTTCAGCCGCAGCAATGGCATAAAGAGTTATCATGCGAAGCCGAGGAGCAATGTTGATGCGTGCCGCGTCGTTAAGTTTGCATACGCCGTTGAGCACGTCCAGTTCTTGTGTCCGCACCCCGGAAAGGTCAACTGTACGGGTTTCGATCTCATGCTGCTCTGCGATGATCCTGGCGTCGGCGGCATCAAGAGAATAGTTACGGCTGGAACCGCAGGGCATGATGATGCCGAGCGTGTTATCGCAGGCCGACTTGCAGAGTATGCCGACCAGTGCGCTGTCCTTTCCGCCGGAATTACCGTAGACGATTCCGGATGCCCCGGCGCTTTCCACGAAACTGCGGATGTAGTCAACGCGCTTTTTGAACTCGTCCTCGAAGTATCTCATTTTCTCCTCCTTTTCGATTTTTCAGCTGCTTTACGGGTGTATTGCTGATGATTCAGATCTCCGGGATCTGCAGGGCGTCGTAGCCGGATTCTCCTGTGCGGATACGGACGACGTCCTCAACGTCATAAATGAATATCTTGCCGTCGCCGATCTGGCCGGTATGCAGAGCGGCGTTGGCAGCGGCAACAACAAGTTCCGGATCGACCTTGGAAACGACGATATCGACCTGCAGTTTCGGTGTAAGGTGCATGCTCATTTCAATGCCGCGGTACTGGCCCGATTTCCCTTTCTGCGTACCGCAGCCCATGACATTGGTAACCGTCATTCCGGTGACCCCTATGCCCGCCATGGTGTCGCGAAGCGTTCCGAAACGCTCCTCATCGCAGAGAATGCGCACGAGGGTGTAACGCTTCTGCCCAACAGGAGTCTCACGAAGTCCTGAGGAAAGAGTCAGCGGGAAAGGCACGAGCCCCTCTGTATCGACAGGGCCGTCGGAATGAACGCCGAGCGTGGACTCAATTGGCAGAAAGTCGGCGTAGGCGTTGGCAAGACCATGCTCCGTAATGTCCAGACCTTCGATCTCTTCTTCCATGCCTGCCCGCAGACCGACGGTCCTGTCGATCAGCTTGAACAGCGGGATCATGCACAGAACCGTATAAGTACCGACCGTGAGCACGCCGAGACACTGCACGCCGAGCTGGCGGAATCCGCCTCCGTAAAAAAGTCCTTTTGACCCGTAGATCTCATTGCAGGCAAACAGTCCGACAGCGATCGTTCCCCATATGCCGTTGACACAGTGGACTGCCACCGCGCCGACAGGATCGTCTATGTGAAACCGGATATCGAGTATTTCAACCGCCAGATCAACTATAATACCGGAAACGATGCCGATGAACGCGGCACCCAGAGCATCCACACTGGCACATCCTGCGGTGACGGCGACTAGGCCGGCGAGGGAGGCGTTAAGGCACATGGACACATCCGGCTTCCCGTTTTTCAGCCAGGTGAACAGCATGCAGGTGACGGTCGCAACCGCCGGGGCGATAGTGGTCGTGCCGAAGATGCGGGCCATCTCCCCGACGTCCGCTGCCGCAGCGCCGTTGAAGCCGTACCAGGCGAACCAGAGGATAAAGACACCCAGCGCCCCGAGTGTGACGGAATGACCGGGGATAGCGTTGGAAGAAAGCTTTCCGTCAGGCCCGCGCGTGTATTTCCCGATGCGCGGGCCAAGGATTGCCGCGCCGACCAGGGCGGACAGACCGCCGACCATATGGATGGCGCAGGAACCGGCAAAATCAATGAAGCCGAGTCTGCTCAGCCATCCACCGCCCCAGATCCAGCCGGCTTCTATCGGATATATCACAAGGCTTATTACTGCGGAATAGAGGCAGTATGCTGCAAACTTCGTGCGTTCAGCCATTGCTCCCGAGACAATGGTGGCCGCAGTGGCGCAGAAAACAAGCTGGAAAACAAAGTTTGACCAGTCGAAAGCGGAGAAGTTTGTGAACATGCTCCAGTCCGGCCGGCCGATCAGACCGGCAGCCCCATGCTGACCCATCATCAGCCCGTAGCCGAGAAGAAAGAACATAACCGTTCCGATACAGAAATCCATGAGGTTCTTCATGATGATGTTTCCGGCGTTCTTGGCTCTGGTAAAACCTGTCTCAACCATGGCGAAGCCGCACTGCATGAAGAACACCAGCACCGCACCGATAAGAAACCAGACCGACATGTTCATAACACATTCCTCCGTAAAAAAATAAAAAGACGGCAAGGATCCTGTGCTTTTCGCCGGGTTCCGTTGCCTTCTGGATGTGTCGGGAGCAAGGTTTTAATATGTCGGGAATTATAGTTTAGCCATAAATGAAAGTCAAGGTCACAACTATACGAGTAAAATATGATAATGGCAAAGTTATACATATTTAGTTTAAATTGTCTTTTTAAAACGTTAGGCTCCTGACCTTGAAATAAAAAAGAACCAGGACGAAAGTCCCGGCTCTTTTGTCTGCTTTATGCTTATTTCTTCATTGCAATAGCGGCTTTGGCCTTCTCTGCGAGCACTTCCGGTGTGAGGCCGAAATACTCGAGGACCGCGTTTGCGGTGCCGCTGCGTCCGAACTGGTCGTTCACGCCATGTCGTACGACAGGTACGGGGAAGGTGCCGGAGAGGTACTCGCATACCGCGGCGCCGAGGCCGCCGATGACGGAGTGTTCCTCGCTGGTGACGATGCAGCCGGTCTCTTTCGCCGCTTTCAACACGAGATCCTCGTCGAGTGGCTTGATGGTGTGCATGTCGATCACGCGGGCGGAGATGCCTTCTGCGGCAAGGAGATCCGCCGCCTTGAGCGCCACGGGCACCATGATGCCGTTGGCGATGATGGTGACGTCGCCGCCGTCCTTCATGGTCACACCTTTGCCCAGCTCAAACTTGTAGCACTCGATGCTGTCGGTGACGATCTCGGTGCTGGGCCTTTCAAGCCTGAGATAGGCGGGGCCGTTGTAGTTGATCAGTGCTTCGACGGCCTGACGCATCTCGTTGCCGTCGCAGGGGCAGCAAACGAGCATGCCGGGGATGGTGCGCATGAGGGAGAAATCCTCGATGCACTGGTGGGTGGCGCCGTCTTCGCCGACGGACACGCCGCCGTGGGAGCCGACTACCGTGACATTGAGACCGGGGTAGGCGATAGAGTTTCTCACCTGCTCATAGGCCCTGCCCGCCGCGAAGATCGCGAAGGTGTTGGTGAAGGGCTTGAGTCCGCAGGTGGCCATGCCGGCAGCAATGACGGTCATGTTCGCCTCGGCTATGCCGCAGTCGAAGAACCTGTCGGGGAACTTTGCCGCGAAGAACTTGCTCATCGTGGCGCCGGAAAGGTCGGCGTCGAGCACCACGAGCTGGGGATACTTTTCGCCGAGCTCGGCGAGAGCCTCGCCGTAGGCGTTGCGTGTTGCGATCTTATCTGCCATTGTTTCAGCCCTCCAGTTCTGCGATCTTGGCTTCAAGCTCAGCCTTGGCGGTGGCGAACTGCTCCGCGTTGGGAGCCTTGCCGTGCCAGCCGGCCTGGTTTTCCATGAAGGAGATGCCCTTGCCCTTGGTCGTCTTCATAACGATAGCGGTGGGCATTCCCTTTACCTCACGGGCCTGTGCGAGTGCAGCGAGGATCTGGTCGAAATCGTGGCCGTCGATGCTGATCACATTCCAGTTGAAAGCTTTGAACTTGGCGTCAACGGGATCGGTGGGCATGACGTCGGCGGTCTTTCCGTCGATCTGCAGGCCGTTCAGGTCCACGAACACACAGAGGTTGTCAAGTTTCCACTTGGCCGCTGCCATGATCGCTTCCCAGATCTGGCCTTCGGCGATCTCACCGTCACCGAGGATGGAGTAGGTCCTGTAGGCCTTGCCGTTGTGCTTGGCCGCAAGAGCCATGCCGACGGCGGCGGAAAGACCCTGTCCGAGAGAACCGGTGGACATATCCACCCCGGGAACGTTGACCATGTCGGGGTGTCCGGAATAGTGGCCCTTGATGGAGCGGAAGAGCTTCAGGTCTTCAACGGGGAAGAAGCCGCGTTCTGCAAGGACGGAGTAGAGAGCGGGCGAGCAGTGGCCCTTGGAGAGAACGAATCTGTCGCGGTCGGGATTTTTGGGATCTGCGGGATCGATGTTCATCTCATTGAAGTAAAGAGTGGTGAGCGCGTCCATGCAGGACATTGAACCGCCGGGATGTCCGGAAGCCGCGGTGAACACTGCGTCCACGGCGAGCAGGCGGGCCTTGTAGGCAGCGGCGGCAAGAGCTTTGCCGGTAAGTTTCACGTTGTTTTCTCCTTTTTATCTGATACTGTGTTTAGCAAAGAAAGAATTCGTTCGTAAATTATATTTTACAATAAGCGTGTTTTTATTGCAACGGATTTATCAGGTGAGAAACGCGCCCCAGAGCGGAATGGTCACGATGGCAAGCGCATGGGAGAGAAACACGATCTTGGAAGCAAGAGTGGTGTTCCCGCCGTAGAGGTTGGAGAGCATGGTGGCGTTCGTGGCTACGGGCATTGCGGCCATCATCACGATCACGGCCTTCGCGATCTGCGGGATGTTGACAAAGCGGAGCAGCAGATAGGTCACCGCGGCAATGCCGAAAAGGCGCAGGATGAGGTACGGGATGAAGCGCCACTCCTTGAAGATCGATCCGAGAGGAACCGTGGCAAGTGTGGAGCCGATGACCACCATGGCGCAGACAGTGGTGGCCTGCCCGAGGAAAGAAGCGATGTCGGTTATGATCGCAGGCATTTTCTGGGAGAAGCCGAGCAGATAGATCGCCACACCTATAATGCTCGTGATAAATGAGGGGTTCAGGATCCTCTTCAGGGTGGCTTTTCCCGCAAGCAGGTAGACCCCGAGAGAGAAGGTGAGCAGATTGAAGGGGATGTTCGTGAGCGCCGCGTACAGGGAGCATTTGCTGCCGAACACCGCAAGGCATACAGGGATGCCCATGAAGCCCGCGTTCGAGGCGAGAGCTCCGAATTCATATACGCCCTTATCGGCCTTCGGCGCTTTGGTTACGGCGGCGAAAAGCTTTCCCAGAATGAGGCCGATCAGATACATGCCGGTACTGAGAGCCAAAAAGAACAGAACATCTCCCGTTTTCATCTCAGTGGTGTTGGAGAGGATGTTCACGAGCAGCATGCCCGGCAGGAAGATATTGAGCGTCACCGCGGTGAGCTCCTTAGTGCCCGTGGCAGAAAGGATGCCCCTCTTTCGCAGGAAGAATCCGGCGACCAGGCCGACAAATATGACGATAGTCTGATGAAGCGCAGCTGACATTTTCAGTTTCCTTTCTCTTCCCTGTCTATAGCCTCGAGCTTTGCCCTTACGGAAATGGACCGCGGCGTGGCAAAGCCGTCAAATAATACGATGTGTGCTTTTTTCTCCGTGTCGATCTCCACCACCGTCCCGGTGCCCATGATCTCATGGCGCACGCGGGTGCCTTCGGGGAAGAATTCACCGGCGGCATTTTCGGGCAGCAGGCGGGTACTCAGTTCGATATACTCCCGCGCATCCGCGATCAGGTCTTCCCTTGGCTCCTCGGTGTATTCGAGCAGCCCCGGGTCGATGTCGAGGATGAAGCGTGACGGATACCGCGGCGAACTGTCGAGGTTCCGACCTTCCGCGTCCGAAAGGAACAGTCCCTTTTCCGCCCTCGTGAGCGCCACAAAGGCAAGCCGCCTCTCCTCCTCCATCTCCGGGAGGGTCCTCACCTTGCCGGAAGGGAACACGCCCTCGTTCATTCCGCACAGGAACACGTACGGGAACTCCAGCCCCTTCGCCGCATGCACGGTCATCAGTTTCACCCGGTCGCGCCCGTCGTCGGCGTCGGAACTCGAGAACATCGCCACGTGGCAGAGGTAGAACTCCAGGCTGGTCTCCTCCCCGCACGATATCTCGAACTCATGGATGCTCTGCTTCAGCTCCGCGAGATTGTCCAGCCTTGTCTGACCGCCCTCCGTCCGCATCATGCGCTCGTATCCGCTCTCATCCAGCAGGGCCGACAGCAGCTCGGACACCGCCATATCCGCATACACGGCGGTATATTTCTCGATCAGTTTTACGAAGGCCCGCGCGCCTGTTCCCTTGAACAGCGGCTCGTCGAGGCTTGCCCGCAGCGCCTGGTAGAGGCTGCATCCGTTTCCATCGGCGTATTCCCGCAGAACCTGCATCCGGCGCTCGCCGAGGTTGCGTTTCGGCGTGTTGCAGATGCGCGCGAAAGCGAGGTCGTCCTGATAGGCCACCATCCGAAGGTAAGACAGAGCGTCCTTGATCTCCATCCGGTCGAAAAACTGTACCCCGCTGTATATGGTGTATGGCAGTTCACGCCGGAGGAACATCTCCTCGATCGCCCGTGTCACATAGTGCGCCCGGTATAGAATGCTGATATCTTTGTACGGCACTCCGGCCTCGTGCAGCCCGCCTATCGTGTCGGCCAGCCACTCGGCCTCTTTGTCCTGGTTCTCGCAGTGGCTGCACAGCACGCCCCGGCCGTCTTCCTGCATGGAGATGAGGGCCTTCTTTGCCCGGTTCCGGTTCTTGTCGATGAGCGAGTTTGCTGCCGCTGTGATCTGCGGGGTGGAGCGGTAGTTCTGCAGCATCTGTATCGTTACGGTGTCCGGGAACTCCTTGTCGAAGTCGAGGATGTATTTGATATTGGCCCCGCGCCAGGTGTAGATTGTCTGGTCCGGATCGCCCACCACGAACAGGTTCCTGTGATAGTCGCACAGTACCCGCATCAGCTTGTACTGGATCTCGTCTATGTCCTGGAACTCGTCTATCATGATGTATTCGAGCCGCTTCTGCCATTTCAGGCGGATGTCGGGGTTTTCGGAAAAGATGTGCAGCGTGAAGATCAGCAGGTCGTTGTAGTCTAGCGCGAAGCACTTTTTCTCCTGATAGAGATAGCCATAAAAGAGGATGTCCTTCACGTCCGCGGCGTGCATGTACTTGTCTTTCAGCGCCTCCAGCGGCATGGCCAGCATGTCCTGGTAGTAGTCCGGCTTATAGCGGAGCTTCTGCATCTCGAACATGTCCCGCGCTTTGGCAAAGGTCATATCCCGCAGCGACAGTCCTCGCTCCTCATAAATGATGCGCAGCATCGCGTCGATATCCGAATTGTCGAGCACGAGGAAACTCTTCGGATAGCCCACGGCGGAGATGTCCTCCTGCAGCACCGACACGCAGAAGCCGTGGAAGGTGTTGATGTATCCGGTGCTGTTGTCCCCGGTGAGGTTCTGGATCCTGCGGCGCATCTCGTTCGCCGCCTTGTTCGTGAAGGTGACGCAGAGGATGTTCCCCGGCAGGATGCCCATCTCGTTCACGAGATACGCAAAACGCCTCGTCAGCGCGCGTGTCTTGCCCGATCCGGCTCCCGCAATAACACGGACAAAGCCCTCCGTCGTGGTGACGGCGAGCTTCTGGGCCTCATTCAGATCATCGAGCACATTCTTCATAAATAAATATTGTATACTTTATCCAATATAAAAGCAATTGCTTATGATCCTGCAGGATGTTATAATTTTCAAAAACCGACAGGAAGTGAATCCCATGCCTCTCGACAAAGCCTATTTCGCCGGTATTAAACCAGAATCGATACGCGGAAAGTTCTACAGGAAAACAGAGATCGACGCACTCCTCAAGGAGATCGCCGCACGGGCGGAGCTGCAGAACTCCGAGAATGAGCTGCTCAGCATGAAGCTCGCCCGCGCACAGGCCGCCCTGCAGGAGCAGACGGACGGTATGAACGGCGTCGCGCAGGGCATCATCTCCGATGCCAATGAGGAAGCCGGACGCATCCTTGCCGAGGCCCGGGCCGCCGCAGAAGCCGAAGCCGGAGAGCTTCTCGCCGAAGCCCGCGAGAAGAGCCGCGGCATCATTGAAGCCACCATGCGGCAGCAGGAGTTTGCCGCGGAGAAGATCGAGCAGAGTTATTCGGCCATGCGGGAGCAGCACGAGGAGTGCATCAGCTCCATCAAAGCCGCCTGGCAGGAATTCCTCTGCGGGCTCGATACCGACGACGAACAGCCGGCGCAGGACGAGGCACCGCCTGATCTGTCCGAAAAAGTTGCCAGTCTTGCACAGGCACTCAAGGATATTTGAATAAAAGAAAGAAGAACGGAGGCCCTTTTCTCCGTTCTTCTTTTGTTTAAATCCCCCCTGACGAAGGAAAATGAATGCCTTCATCAGGGGGGCTCGGTTTAGTTTTTTAATAAAGACTTTGCGTCAGGTGCTTCAGACTCTTTCCTCTTTTCTGCGGAACATCAGGAGCACAGAGGCTGCGAAGCCGATCACGAAGAGGGGGGTCCACTGGTTTACGATCACCATCGGGAGTCTGGGGTCGCAGGTGAGGATGTTGAGGATCAGCATCGCTGCGAAGGGGAGCATTCCCAGGCTCTTAATCTCGCTGACACCTTCGTTTCTGCGGCGGAGCAGCTTGATCACTGCCAGCAGAGCAGCGACGATATTGAGGATGATGTTCAGGAGGGCAAAGCTGCCGTTGCCGGAATCCTTCTCAAGGACAACAGGGGTTTCTGCCAAAGGTACGGGCTGGGAGTCGATCTGGGCAACATGTACGGTCTCAACTATCGGTGCTGCCATCGGCGCGGGCACATCAGCTATGATCTCTTCAATGACAGGCTCTGCCTCGGGCTCACTCTCTGTGGGCTCTGCAGGGGCGGGCTTTACCGGCGCCGGGGGTGTCGGTCTGACTGCGGGAGCGGGATCTGCTGCGGGTTTCTTTATCTCGCGCAGGGCCATGCCGTTGAGAGCGGAAAGGCTCTGTGCGTTGGCCTCGATAACGGAGAAGACAGGAAGAAGCTCCATGCGGTTTGCGGTGAATTCCTCGGGTTTTACGGGTTCGGGGTTGCTGTAGCGGTTGAATAAGTATTCGTTGATGTTCAGGGTGTTCTTTACGGAGGCGTAGTCGCAGGTTCCGTTTTCAAAGCTGAAGGTGGTGTTTCCGAGCCAGTCGGAATCATAGTCGGCTGCATTGGTCATGAATGTGGTCATAGAGGTGTACCAGTAGTTTCCGGCGGTGTATCCTTCGAAGAAGCGGGGAGTGAGATAGCTGGTGCCGTTGCCGAATACGGAATTGTGTCCGCTTACGGTTATGGTGTCGTTCGCGTCAGCGCTCACGATCTCGAACTCCATCATCGCCAGGTGCTCGATGAGAGCGGCGGGGATAATGATGCAGTTGTTGGCGTCATCAACGGTTATGTTCATGCAGTCGTAGCCGTTTTCAGCCAGATAGTCGTTCATTGCGGCAGCACTTTCAAAATCCTGATAGATGTGGAGATTGGCGACTTTATGGCTGGTGCCGCTTTTATCGGTGCTCTCATCAACCGTGATGGTTTTGTGGTCTGCGGTGGGATCCAGATCGTCCCATGAGATCACCAGGTCGCCGGCGTTGCCGAGCTTTACGCTGCGGCGTCCGTAAGTTACGTAGTAATCCTCCTCGAGCACGGTGCCGAGACCGTAAATCGATTCGGAATCCACGCGGCCGATATCACCGAGCGTGTCCATCTGGCCGTCGATCTTGTCCTTATGCTGTGCATCGAGTTTTTCAATCTTGGCAAGGTTACTGTTGTAAACGTCAAGACGCTTGTTATAGGTGTCCATGCTTGCGTTATATTCGGCTTCTTTTGCGTCTTCCGCGTTGTTGTGCTCTTCTGCTTCGGCGTTGATGCCGGCTGCGGCTTCGTTATAAGCCTCTACCTGCTCGTTATACTCGTCGACGCTGCTGAGATAAGCTTCCATCTCCTGATTGAAAGCTTCAACCTGGCTGTTGTAGAGATCGACTTCCTCATTGTAAGCTGCGATCTTCTTGTTTGCTTCCTCATCGCTCAGACCTTCGAGATCGGGCGTTTCGGGGGCGGACGGAGCTTTGGGGGCTTCCGGCATCACCGGAGCAACAGGGCCGCTTTTGTTTTCTTCTGCGGCGGGAGCATCTTCTTTAATCTCCACGTCTTTGATCTCAGCGACGTTGTCCTGTCCCTGTGCGGGAGCTTCTTCTTTGTTCTCTGCTGCGGGAACTTCGCTCACGATATTCTGGCTGCTCTCAGCGGGGGTGTCCTGTGCAGGGGCGTCTTCTGCGAATGCTGCGAAGGGCATGAGCCCGGCAAAGATGATTATTGCAAGAATGACAGAGATGAGCTTTTTCATTTTCCTTATTTCCTTTCAAGTTGATATTCATTTTCCTTTTTTAAACGATCATTTTTCGTTTTCTGATCCGATCATACAGGAAGCAGAATCGACAAAAGAATCAATAATACAACAAACTGTGCGTAAAACAAAAATTTTTATTGATTATTTTTCTGCATAAAAAATCGGTGCGGTTTGTTAACCGCACCGAAACAAAGGAGCCTTATGTCGTTGCCGGATTCAGGCAACTGCGCCGGCATCCGTGAATACTTTTCTGAGTCTTTCGAAGTCTTCTGCCATCCCCCCATCCTCCGGCGGCACCAGTTCGAAGCGTTTCCCGTAGTGCGGAAGCCCGGTGAGGATATCATGCAGCGCATCGAGGTTGTTTCCGTATGATTCATCCCAGAGCATGCCCTCGCGCATCACGGTATAAAGATCTTCATTCTTTTTGCACGCGGAAAAGTCGAGCCTTATCGGTCTTTCCCCGTTGAGTGCGTTCAGCAGCGCGATGCAGCCGATCTGCAGGTCGTCCCAGGTGGACTGAAAGTCGCCCGTGTACCAGGGATCGGCGATCTCTTTTCCGGGCATTCCGGCAAAATCCAGGAGATTGTGGATCTTTCCCTGCGGATCTCCGCCGAACCGGTGCATCAGATCGTACATGTTCTCCTCGTCCATCCCGATCAGCATGTCGAAAGCGTCATAATCGCTTCTTTGAAACTTGCGGGCGTATTTCCCCTCGCAGGAGATCCCGTGGCTTGCCAGCATTCTGCGGGCGGGCGGATAGACCGGGTTGCCGAGCTCTTCGCTGGTGGTCGCGGCGGACTCGATGAGAAACCGGTCCGCCTGTCCCGTGCGCCGCACCATATCTTTCAGTACAAACTCCGCCATCGGACTCCTGCAGATATTGCCGTGGCACACAAAAAGTATTTTTGTCAAATGCGATCAGCCTCCTGAAAAGACGTGTTCTGCCCCGTTTTGCTGCGATTTGCCGGGCAGAAATAGTTGTTAATAATCTGTGACTCTGTTATTGAAAAAGCAAAATGCGGCAAGTCAATGCCTTCAATGGCAGTAAAACGGAGGGGTTCTTACCACTGTCAGGTGAAGGGGAAGACGGAGAGATAAACTGGTATCAGACAGCTTACTTTATTTCCGAAAACACATACGCCTGATGAATCCATGAGAAAAGCTCATCATCAAACTCATCCGCAGTTCCAATGACAATGTGAGTTGTCCATCTTCCGGGATACGGCTCTGTTTTTACCGCGACTCTATCAGAATCCAACGGGTAGGGCAATCCCAATGTGACTACAAGATAGGGACATGGAAGCTCCGCTTTCTTTTTTACCCGCGCAAAGGACACGCAAGCGAATATATGCCTGTTTGAAAAGGAGATCTGTGTCTTCTGCACCCTCTTTTTTGCAGCAGGAAACAATGCATAGATTTTGGTTTCTAATACTTCATATAACGGCAACGCCGACGGGTTCTTATCAAAAAACAGCAATGTATCAGTATCCACTATGATTTTTCCTCTGTAAATCCCGACTTGATGGAATCATCCCATTATGCCCGAATATTAAGCAATTTATTATACATCATCACGGTGGATTTTGTCACTAAAAACGGCACTCTGCGGTTCGCAGAGTGCCTTGCGGGTTTCTGTATAAACAGCAGGTGGATTACCGGATCGGCCGCCCGATGCCCATGCGCTTTCTCCATGCGGGAGCATCGCCGTCATCGGCCCAGTATTCATCCAGCGTCCGGATACGGGCTTCTTTCATCGCAAAAAAGCTGACGGCGTGGAACGAGGCGGAACGGTCCCTCGGAAATACCTTTACGACGCTTATGAGAAGGTCACCGGATTCTTCCGTCCGCTCAATCATCCCCTCCCATTCGCCCGGGTAATCACAGTTTGCCCGGACAAATTCGGCAACGGAGAACTGTTCGTTTGTGCAGTGCCAGCGGATAACGGCGTCCTCACAGAAGTAGGAGGGCAGCGCCGCCCGGTTTTTCGACAATACATCCTTCCAGAAAGAAGAAAGATCCATGATAAGATCCTGCCTTTTTGAAATGATAGGACTTCGCGGAGGATGGTTCCGCCCTCACAGCCACGTTTCCACGTTCTCCCGCCGCGGGGCTTTTTTTGCCGGGATTCCTGCCGGATATCCGATTACCATGGAAAGATACAGTTCGTATCCCTCAGGGATGAACTTTGCCTTGTTGCGGGCGGTTTCCTCCGTGCGGAATACATCCTTTGAGAAGACGGTCAGCGCGCAGGTGGAAAGACCGAGGGACTGCGCCGCGTTCATGATATTGCCCGCCGCAAGGAAGGCGCCGGCCTCCGGCCAGGGAGCCTTCGGATCATAAGAGACCAGGATCACGACAGGGGCACCGTAAAAATCGGAAGGGTACGGCCACTTTGCGCCTTTCGGAGCGAGCTTCCGGAATTCCGCCGGCTCCGGGGCCACGGCCTCCAGGAGCTCCCGCTTCCCTTCCTCTGAGCATATGACCGTAAAGTGCCATGCCTCCAGGTTGTGACCGTTGGCGGCATATTTTGCGGCGTCGAGGATCGCCTCAAGCTTTTCCTTTTCCACCGGATCGGGCTTGAATCTTCTGCAGCTGAACCGGCTTTTCATGGTTCTCAATACTTCGTTTTCGATCATGTCTGCCTCCCTTTTACAAAAATGTTGTTTGCATCCCCTAAACTGCATATAATGATTATAAACGATGGCGGAGAAATACTCCACAGAAAGCTGAAACGAAACGGAGAGAACAATGGACTGTATCTGCCGAACGGGTTCGCCGCTGGGGGGCATCACGCTGGCAAGCGACGGACAGTCGCTCACCGGCCTATGGTTCGACGGGCAGAAATTTTATGCGCGGACGCTCGATCCGGTGCACACGGAGAAGGCGCTTCCGGTCTTCGATGAGACCCGTCGCTGGCTGGAGCTCTATTTCAGCGGCAGGGAGCCGGATTTCACGCCCCCGCTGACCCTTCGCGGGACCGCCTTTCAGACAGGAGTGTGGGAGATTCTGCGCGCCATTCCCTATGGGAAGACCATGACCTACGGACAGATCGCAGAAGAACTCGCTCTGCGCGCGGGACTGCCCCGTATGTCCGCGCAGGCGGTTGGCGGCGCTGTCGGCCGCAATCCGGTCTCGCTGATCGTTCCCTGCCACCGGGTCGTCGGCGCGGACGGCAGCCTGACAGGCTATGCGGGCGGGCTCGACAGAAAACGCCGGCTGCTGCAGCTCGAAGGAGCGGGACCGGGCGAACTGCTTATGCCGAAAAAACCGTGACCGAATATGGTCATTGCGGTTCTTCCGCTCGACAATCCGGTCCGGATGTGCTATTTTATAGAAGAACGGATAACGGATCGGAGACAACCAATCGAAAAAAGAGGTAAGAGCTATGCCGTGGATCGAGCATGCGGAGGAAATCCTGTTTTATATAGTCCAGATCTGCACCATACTGATGGAGTTTTTCGGAGTCTGCGTCCTGGTGTATACCGCGGTACGCTGCTTCATCCACTGGGTCAGGCACAGAGAGGGCATCAGGCTCTCGCTGGCAAAGGGGATCGCCCTTGCGCTGGAGTTCAAGCTCGGCGGAGAGGTGCTCCGTACCGTGGTGGTCCGTGAATGGTCGGAACTGGGCATCCTCGGAGCGATCATTGCGCTGCGCGGCCTGCTTACCTTCCTGATCCACTGGGAGATAAAGAACGAGCAGAAGGAGATCGAGAAGGAACTCGCCTCGGCAAACGCGGAAGAACTGGAAAAATAAAGCGCAGAATTACTGACCGCGGACATTTTTCGGATGTCCGCGGTTTTTTGCGACCGATCGAGCAGAAAATGCGACTGTATGGGTGAGAGCACTCGAGAGCACTCGCGGAGGTCATCATGGAAGACAAAGAGATCATAGGGCTGTTCTTAGAAAGGAACAGCTCGGCGATTGAGGAGAGCCGCCGGAAATACGGCGCGGCGCTGGAGAGGACGGCGAAGAACATCCTTTCCGACCCTCAGGATTCGGAGGAATGCGTAAACGACGCGTATCTTGCCGCCTGGAACACGATCCCGCCCGCCGAGCCGCGGTCGCTCGGGGCATATCTCACAGGACTGACGAGAAATATAAGCATTTCAAGGCTTCGCGAACGATATGCGCAGAAGAGGGGTGGAGGGGAATATGCCGTGGCTTTCGATGAACTCGAAGAGGTGATCTCCGACGGGAGAAGCCCCGAGGAGGAGATCGAATCCAGAGAGCTCGGAATGGCGCTGAACCGCTTTCTGTCTTCCCTGAAAGAGGATGACCGCATGATATTCGTCAGCCGTTACTGGCTCGTGGAAAGCGTGAAGGAGATCGCCGAACGCCTTGCCACGAGCGAGAGCCGGGTGAAGAGTTCCCTTTTCAGGAGCCGGAACGGACTGAGGAAACAGCTCAGAAAGGAGGGATATCTTTGAATACGGAAAAACTGCTTGATGCGATGAACGAGATAGAAGAATCCTTTAAGACGGAAGCTCTGCTCCGGAACGGATATCTCTCCGATGCGGAATCGTCTGTAAAGGAGATATCGGAAATGAACGATCTGTCAAAGCATCTGAAAACCACAGCAAAGAAAAGCTCGAAAAGGATCCTTACAATCGCCCTTGCAGCCTGCCTGGTCATCGCGCTTGCCATAACGGCCTATGCGGTGGGCCTGTTCACCGTGAGCCACAGGGATCCGGAGCCAGGCGAGACATACTCGCTCTACTGGCCGGACAATCCCTCCGGCAGGCTGGTATGGGACAAGTTCAACTATGTCTTCGAATTCGACGGGCCGGACGAGTGCGCGGAGATAAAATTCAAAGAGGGCTGGCTGCCCTTCGCGCCGGACGAAGGCGTGAATTCCTGGTTTACCGATGAGGAGGGCTGGCGCACCACCCTCATCTCCGAAGGGGCTCCGGAAGTGGACCACACATCCGAAAACTTCCAGCCATACAGGGTGGATGTGTTCTATGCCTCGCAGTTTAAAAACGACGGCGCCATGATCCTCATGTATCAGACGCCCGAGAAGATCATCAGCGAGCAGTGGGGAGAGCATCAGGTCCTCAAATTCCATGCCACCCAGCACTTCGACGCGGTCGACGATGACGACCGGGGCATCCATACGCCTGAGCGGAATCTCGACTATTACTACGTGATCCTTTTCAGCCCGGACGAGGGCTATGTGATCGTGGTCTGCGGCACCTCCGATATGGAGACTGTCGAGCATGTGGCGAAAGACCTGCAGATAAAGAAGACGGGGAACAGGCTCAGCTCGACAGACTTTGAGCAGAACTGCGTGTTCATAGACGTCGGCCAGGGCTAAAAAAAGAAGCGGTCAAACCGCTTCTTTTTGTTGCATTATTTTTTATTCGGGACGTCTTCCGCTACAGAGGTAGAATACCGTCAGCAGGCCTGGCCCGCAGTGGGCGCCTATCACGACACCGAGGCTCGTGATGCGAACCTCACCGATCTGCGGATAAACCTTTTTCACCTCATCCCGAACAAATTCTGCATCGGCCATGCAGTCGGCCTGCAGGATGCGGAATTCAACACCGGAGGGATCGATCAGACTAAGGTCGTGGAGGATGCCGTCGAGGATGGCTTTCAGAGCGGCTTTTCTGCCGCGCACCTTTTTTGCAACGTCGAGAGTGCCCCTGTCGGGGACATACAGCACCGGCTTGATGTTGAGCAGAGAGCCTACAAGTGCGGAAGCATTGGAGACTCTGCCGCCGGCCTTGAGATATTTAAGATCGTCCACCGTAAAGCGGTGGGCGATTTTCAGCTTGTTTTCCTCGCCCCAGGCAATGACCTCGTCGAAACAGGCTCCTGCCTCCTTCTGCGCAACCATCTGCTCCACCAGAAGACCAAGCCCGCCGGAGATGCAGAAGGTGTCCATCACATAGAGCCGCTGATCGGGATATTCCTGCCGCATCAGCTCTGCGGCCTTTGTGGCATTGGAGAAGGACACGGACATCTCCTTCGACATGTCGAGAAAGATCACATCTTTCCCGCTGTCAAGGAGTTTCTTGAAGAAATCCATGTAGACGAATTCGTTGATCATGGAGGTTTTCAGGATATCTCCGCCGCGCATCCCGCGGTAGATCGCCGCACGCGATTCCTCTCGGCAGTCATCCTCGCAGGGTTCGCCGTTAATAGTGAAGCTGTAGGGTATGAAGGGGATGCCGTGGGCATCCAGCCAGGTCCTCGGCAGATCCGAGGTGGAAGAAGTTGCAATGATATAATCTGACATTTCAGAACTCCTTGTGTCTGATATTATAAAGTCTTGTGCATTGTATCACAAAATAGTGAAATAGTAAAGTATCTGTTCCGAAATCGGAATAAAACATGGAAAATGGCTGACAAAGCATTGGACAGGAAGAGATTCCATGATATAATTCAAATATTAAAATAATAGGCAGCAGAAAAAACCGTTGGAACGGGAACAAAACATCCGTCAGAAAAAGGTAACGATCAACAGACAGGAGGAGCGTATGAAGATCACAGCAGACGTAGGAATAATCGCAGCCGGCCCCGCAGGTCTGTGCGCGGCCGTTTCCGCCGCTGAAGCAGGGGCTTCCGTGGTTGTCTTTGAGAAGGCGAATAATGTCGGCGGCACTGCCAACATGGGCATGGGGCCCTTCGGAGTGGAAAGCCGGATCCAGAAGGCGGCGTTCAGCAACCTGACAAAAGAGGCGGCGTACCGCAAGTTCATGGACTATGTCCACTGGCATACAGATGCCAGACTGGTGCGGGAATACTTCTGGAAATCCGGAGACACGATAGACTGGCTCGAGGATATGGGCGTCAAGTTCGTCGGTGCGCTGAAAATGTTCCCCGATTCCGAAGCGACCTGGCACGTTGTTCAGCCGGAAGACGGTTCACGCCCTGGCCCGCGTGCGGCGACCACTATGAACAAGGTTGTATATAAGCGTGCGCTGGAGCTCGGAGTTAAGTTTTTTCTGGAGACGCCCGCTTACAGAATTCTGAAGGAAGACGGAAAAGTGTGCGGGATCCTTGCCCGGAACGCCGAAGGCGAGGAGGTTGAACTGCGCTGCAAGGCTGTTGTCGTGGCAACGGGCGGCTTCTGCGGAAATCTCGAAATGATAAAGGAATACACGGGATATGAATACGGCAAAAACATTTTCCAGCACACGGACCACAACATCATTGGCGACGGTATCCGCATGGTGTGGGAGATAGGCGGAGCAAAGGGGCGCATGAGCATCGAGGCCACCGGAGGAAGAGCATCGGTCGGTGACGGTGATATGGAAGCGGCCATTCTCAGCATAGCGTTCGCTCAGGCTAACCTGACCGTCAACAAACAGGGCTTCCGCGTCTGTGACGAATCGATCATGCAGAACAGTTCCGTTGCAGCGAATATCATTGATGAGCAGCCCGATAAAAAAGTGTTCAACCTGCTGGATGAATCCATAATCAAGAGATACCGCCGGAGCGGCATGCCGTTTTCCTCGAGTGTGATCGGGGCCGGAAATATCGATGATTTCGATGTGCGCTTTACAAAACTGGCAGAGTTATATCCCGAACACTTCTTTGCGGCGGATTCTCTGGAAGAACTGGCGGATAAAGCCGGGGTCGATAAGAAGAATCTGCTTGAGACCGTTGAGGAATACAACGATGCCTGCGACATCAACTATGACGATGTTTTCGGCAAAGACCGCAGATATCTGCTCCCGTACAAAGGCAAGCGTTTCTATGCTGCAATCGGCAGAATTGGCGGATACGGAACCTTAGGCGGAATAAAGGTGAACTGGAAGCAGGAGGTCGTAGACGAAAACAGCGAACCCATCCCGGGACTCTGGGGTGCGGGCAGCGATATCAATGAGATCTATGACGGAACATATATGTTCTATCTGCCGGGCAATACCATGGGGTTTGCAGTGAACACCGGCCGCATTGCCGGTGAGCGCGCAGCGGAATATGCATTGAATCTGGATTGACAGACCGCATAGATGAATAAAAATGAAAGAAGCCCGCTTTTTCAAGCGGGCTTCTTTCGCCAATGAGAGGGGTATTGAGAGGAGGTCACAATCCGTTTTTCTGTTTTGTGCTGGGAGTTTGTGCCGGGCATCCGTCCGCGCTGCAGGCGGAACAGCCGGCGCAGGCCCCGCAGCCTGCGCAGCTGCCGCCGCAGGAGGACTTCCCTGCCCTTTTATCTCGGATCATGCCGCGTACCACGAAGAAAACAATGGCTGCAATTACGGCAATGATTACGATATCCGCTATATGAGAGGTGAGCCAGATCAGCATTTAAAAGTCCTCCTTTGCTGAGAGTGAAAAGGGTTTACAGAGAGGTGTATGGAAATGATGAGAGTTATCAGACTTTGAGGGTTCGCGCTTCCTTATAGGGCTTGAACAGCTGCCAGATGAACAGCCCGAGCAACACGACGGCCAATACCAGACCGATCACATTTGCTCCGCCTGCGAACAGGCGTCCGAGCTGCCAGACGATGAAAGCCGTCACCCAGGCAAATCCGCACTGATATCCTATGGCGAACCAGGTCCACTTGCGGCTGTTCATCTCGCGTTTGATGGCGCCAATAGCCGCAAAGCAGGGTGCGCAAAGCAGGTTGAAGAGCAAGAAACTGTAGGCGGCGAGCTTGCCGTGACCGCCGGAGAAATCACGATAGTCCTCCGCGACTTTGTCCCAGATCTGGTCGCCGTTCTCCTCCAGTTCTTCCTCGCCATCCTGATCGTCATAGGCGTACAGTACGCCGAAAGTGCCGACCACGTTTTCCTTTGCCACGAGGCCCGTCACGGTCGCGACGGTAGGCTTCCAGTCGCCGAAGCCCAGGGGCTTGAAGATAACGGAGACGGGCTGCGCCACGCGAGCCAGGATCGAGTCGTCCATCGGCTCAACCTCGTCCTCGGGGATGCCCATGCGTTCGGAAACGGAAGCGACGTATTCCTCGGTGACGACTGTTTCATCCTCATAGAGCTCGTCGACCATGCCGAAGCGGCCGTTGACGGGACCGAAGCTCGTGAGGAACCAGATAATGATGGAAGAAAGCACGATGACCGTACCCGCGCGCTTAATGAAGCTCCAGCCGCGCTCCCAGGTGCCGCGAAGGACGTTGCCCATTGCAGGAGCGTGGTATGCCGGCAGCTCCATGACGAAGGGGGCGGGATCGCCCGCGAACATCTTTGTCTTCTTGAGCATGATACCGGAGACCACGATGGCCGCAATGCCGATGAAATACGCGGAGGTGGCGACCCAGGTGCTGCCGCCGAAGAGAGCTCCCGCGATCAGGCCGATGACAGGGAGCTTTGCGCCGCAGGGCATGAAGGTCGTCGTGGTAATCGTCATGCGGCGGTCGCGCTCGTTTTCTATGGTGCGCGAGGCCATGACGCCGGGAATGCCGCATCCGGTGGCCACGAGCATGGGGATGAAGCTCTTGCCGGACAAGCCGAAACGGCGGAAGATACGGTCCATGATGAAGGCGATACGCGCCATGTAGCCGCAGTCTTCAAGCAGGCAGAGCATGAAGAACAGAACGAGCATCTGGGGCACGAAGCCGAGCACCGCGCCGACGCCCGCGAGAATACCGTCGGAGATCAGGCCGATCAGCCAGGGCGCGACGCCCCAGCCTTCGAGGATCGCCCTTGAGCCTTCCTTGAGCCAGGCGTCGCCCAGCACATCGTTGGCGGTGTCGGTCAGAAAGGTGCCGATAGCAATCCCGCCGTCCGAGATAGACTTGCCCATGGCCAGAGCGTAGACCAGGAACATGACAAGAGCGAAGATCGGCAGAGCGAGGATACGGTTGGTCACGATTTTGTCTATCTTGTCCGAAACAGTGAGCTCGCCCTTGTTTTTCTTCTTGTAGCAGCCCTTCATGAGGTTTGCTATATAGACGTAACGCTCGTTTGTGATAATGCTTTCGGCGTCGTCGTCGAGTTCTTTTTCAGCCGCTTTGATGTCTTCCTCGATGTGAGCCAGCGTCTTTTCGGGAAGATCCAGCCTGGCCAGCGCCTTGTCATCGCGTTCGAAGATCTTGATGGCGTACCATCGCTGCTGCTCCTCAGGGAGATCGTGCACGGCGGATTCCTCAATATGTGCCAGCGCATGCTCGACGGAGCCGGAAAAGCTGTGCTGCGGAACGGTCTTTGTGCCGTTCGCTGCTTCCACGCAGGCGCTTACAACCTCATCCACACCGTCGCCTTTCAGCGCAGAGATTTCAACGATCCTGCAGCCGAGCTCCCGGCTGAGTTCTTCCACATTGATGCTGTCCCCGTTCTTCTTGACGAGGTCCATCATGTTCAGCGCGATCACGACGGGGATCCCGAGCTCCACCAGCTGGGTGGTGAGATACAGGTTGCGCTCGAGGTTGGTCGCGTCGACGATGTTCAATATCACATCGGGGCGTTCTTCGATCAGGTAGTTGCGCGCCACCACTTCTTCCAGCGTGTAGGGGGAGAGGGAATAGATGCCCGGCAGGTCGGTGACGTTCACGTCTTTCTGTCCGCGTACGCGTCCCTCTTTCTTTTCAACGGTGACGCCCGGCCAGTTGCCGACAAACTGCTGAGTGCCGGTCAGAGCGTTGAACAGTGTAGTCTTGCCGGAGTTGGGGTTGCCGGCAAGCGCTATGCGGATCTGTTTGTCCATATGCTTGTTTTCTCCTTTACTCTACTTCTATCATCTCGGCATCTGCCTTGCGGATCGAGAGCTCATACCCGCGGACATTCACTTCGATCGGGTCTCCCAGGGGCGCGACTTTGCGGACATACACCTCAACGCCCTTGGTGATTCCCATGTCCATGATGCGGCGCTTGACCGCGCCCTCACCGTGGAGCTTCACAACCTTTACGGTGCTTTTGATCGGAACTTCTCTTAATGTTTTCATCCTCGTCCTCCGTCAGATCATTATTTTTCCGGCCATTTCCCGGCTGATCGCCACGCGCGATTCCTTGACTTTGACAATGAGATTGCCGTTGATGGTATTCAGGACCGTTACGGTACCTCCGGCGACGAACCCCATGTCTTCCAGATGTTTTTTGACGTCGGCGCTCCCGCCGACCTTGCGGATGATGTTTTCCTCTCCGTTGTTTGCCAGAATGAGCGGCATCATCGGTTTCCCTCCAGTGCTGAGAAATAAAGTTAAACACATCTAACCAAAGGCGCTAACAAAAGGTTAGAATTCTCTAACCGAGCATGAGTTTAACACCACTAACAAAAGTTGTCAATATCTAACTTCAAAATTATTCCCCGCCGCACTTGCTTTTTTTCAGATCGGATGATAGTCTAAGCCAAAAGGAGAGGTGAACTATGACTATCCAGAAATCTGCCGAGGATTACCTCGAGGCCATGCTGATGCTCAAAAACGAGCGCGGATATATCCGCTCTATCGATATCGCCGAGAAGCTCGGCGTGACAAAGCCAAGCGTCAGTTATGCCACCAAGCGGCTCAGAGAAAACGGATACATCACCATGGATCCTGCCGGGATGATCGTGCTGACGGATGCCGGCCTCGAAATCGCGGAGAGGATCTATGAGCGTCACGAACTCATCACCAGCCTTTTTGTCAGAATCGGCGTAAGTCCGGAGACGGCGAGAGAGGATGCCTGCAAGATCGAGCACGACCTCAGCGCGGAGACCTTCGAGGCCATCCGGAAGGTCGTGGAAAGCTGGGTCTGAAAAACTGCGGAAATACGGATGCAGATCCCCGGAAGGGGGTCTGCATTTTCAATAAAATGCTTACGGAGAGAAAGAAATGAGCTTGCTGAAAAAGATCATCCGGGCGGCGGCTCCGCTCCCGAAGATCGGGGAACAGGAGCGGTTCCTCTTTATAGGCCCCCACCCGGACGATATCGAGATCGGCGCCGGGGCAACCGCGGCAAAGCTTGCCGCGGAGGGAAAAACAATCTGCTTTCTGATCTGTGCCGACGGGCGTTTCGGGACTTCCAACTCCCCGGACATCGGACCGGAAGAGATGACAGAGATCCGAAAACAGGAAGCAATAGAGTCGGCGCGTTTTCTCGGTGTGGAGGACGTGCGCCTCCTGGGCCTTTGCGACGGCGGCTTTTACAAAAAGAAAGAGCTCGTGCGGGGCATCGCCGGTGTGATCGGGGAATTCAGGCCGGATGTGGTCTTCGCGCCGGACCCCTGCGTTACGAGCGAGTGCCACAAAGATCATCTGAATGTCGGGAACGCAGCAAGAGAGGTGGCGGTTTTCGCACCCTACGCGGGGATCATGAAGGAGTATGGCGCGGAGGCCGCTCCGGTCAAAGCGCTGGCGTATTTTTTCACCGCAAAAGCCAACAGCTATGTCGATACATCGGGTTATCTCCCGGCGCAGCTGGATTCGATATTCAAATATCACCGCAGCCAGTTCCCCGAGGGCTGCGCCGACGCAAAGAGCATCAGCCTTTATCTGAAGCTCAGGGCCTATGATTTCGGCCTGCGGAGCTTCCATAAAACGGCGGAGGGATTCCGGGTCCTCGGGCGGACGCAGATGCACTGCCTCCCGGAGGCCGGGGACTGAACCTCGTCACAAGGCATGAAAAAGGACACAGGCTTCTGCCTGTGTCCTTTGCTGTCTTATGATCAGGATTCTTTTTCACTTACAGGATCGTTTGCCCTCTCCGCTTCCGCGGCGGCCTCCTTTGCAAGCTGTTTCTGCGCCAGATCGTTCGTGTCGATGGATTTACCGAAGACGAAGAAGCGCTGATATAAAAACTCCGTTACGAAGTTCGTGATCATACTGAGTCCGTCCGCAAAAAGAGGTGTCCAGTTCCGTGTTTCCGTTAAGTACTTTACCGCAAAAGTGGAGAGCGGCGTGAAAACAGCATAATAGGCGGCAACTTTCAACATGGCGACGGGAACATTGGATGCCGACTGAAAGGTGAATTTTCTGTTCAGTGTAAAGTTCCACAGGACAGAGAGGATCAGGCCGATCAGATAACAGAGAAAGCTGCGTAACGGAGTAAAGGTCTCGAGCAGGAAAATGGATGCGGCCTGGATCAAACCCGCACTTGCAGAAAACAATGTGAATTTGACGACCCGCCAGAACTCTTTTTTCTTACTCATGACAAGACCCCCTTTATCGGCAGAAAGCGATTATAGACCATTTCCGCGGACAAATCAACAGAGGCACCCGCCGAAGGGGAGCAAAGGGGCCATCGGGGAGCATCTGCCGCATATTTTTTGAAAAACCATCTTGAAAACCGGAGAGAGTTGATGTATGATAAACGCGAGTTAGAGATAACTAACCAATTTGGTTCTTTTTTTTATTGGCTTTGAGTTAGACATATCTAACGAAACGCGGCAATTTACCGAACAGATCCGAAGGAGAACGGTCATGATCAAGACAACAGTGAGGATAAACGGGATGGCCTGCAGCATGTGCGAGGCTCACATCTGTGATGTAATACGCAAACTCTGCCCACAGGCGAAGAAGGTTTCTGCCTCTCATACGAAGGCGGAGGCAAGCTTTCTGACGGAAAGCGCAGTCGATGAGGACGCGCTTCGCAAAGCGATCGACGCCACGGGCTATGCGTTCGTTTCCTGCGAGAGCGTTCCGTATGAAAAGAAAGGTCTGTTCGGCAGAAAGCAATCAGAATGAACAGCGACGTTATCTGGGGCCTGATGATCCCTTTTATCGGGACATCTGCCGGTTCGGCCTGCGTGTTTCTGATGAAAGGCGGGCTGAACAAAAACCTTGAAAGGGCGCTCACGGGATTTGCCGCCGGTGTTATGACGGCTGCTTCGGTCTGGAGCCTTCTGATCCCCGCGATGGAGCAGTCGGCCGCCATGGGCAGGCTTTCGTTTCTGCCGGCGGTCATCGGATTCCTGCTCGGGATCGGGTTCCTTCTGCTTCTGGATACGGTCACCCCGCATCTGCATATGCACGCGGATCGGGCGGAGGGACCGCAGAGCGGGTTTGCCAGGACCACCATGATGGTCCTCGCGGTCACGCTGCACAACATCCCCGAGGGAATGGCGGTCGGCGTGATCTATGCGGCGTTCCTCAGCGGACAGGCGGACATCACGGCCGGTGCCGCGCTTGCGCTTTCTCTGGGGATCGCGATCCAGAACTTCCCGGAGGGAGCGATCATATCCATGCCGCTGCGCGCGGAGGGGAAAAGCAGACGGAGCGCGTTCGGAGCCGGCGTGTTCTCGGGAGCGGTGGAACCGGTAGCCGCACTGGTCACGATCCTTGCTTCCAGAGCGATCGGGCTGGCACTTCCCTATCTGCTCGCTTTTGCAGCCGGGGCCATGCTGTATGTGGTCGTGGAAGAACTGATCCCGGAGATGTCCGAAGGCAGGCACTCGAATATCGGCGTTGTGATGTTTTCCGCGGGTTTTGCCCTGATGATGGCGCTTGACGTCGCACTGGGGTAGAACAGCCCGCAAAAATGTTTTTCTAATAGTAATGATAAAGGAGCGCAGGGATGAATCTTCACAGATCGGGAGAGGACTATCTGAAAACAATGCTCATCTTGCTGCGGAAAAACGGCGAGATCCGTTCTTCGGAAGTGGCAAGGTATCTGAATGTGAGCAGAGCAAGTGTGAGCTATGCCGTGCGCTTTCTGAAGGAAGGAGGCTTTCTGACGATGGATGAGCACAGGCTGCTCAACTTCACCGATCTCGGCCTTGAGGTGGCGGAGCAGATCTACGACAGGCACCGCGTGATAAAGGACAGCCTGATCCGCCTCGGGATAGAGCCGGAGATCGCGGAGCAGGACGCCTGCAGGGTAGAGCACGATATCAGCGGGAGGACCTTTGAAAGGCTGAAGGAGCTGTGGACGGAACAAAGAGAAACGCCGGATCTCGAGAAGGAAGGCGTTTTATGAAATATCACATTGAAGAGAATACCGTGCAGGAGACGCTGGTCATCCCTCTGTTCGGAAGGCTGGTGTGCTCCGAGCGTTTTCCGGAGCTGTTCTCCGACCCGGAGGCAAAGCGGATCTGCGATTCGCTGGATTACGACTTTGCGGAGAAGAGGAAGAAAATGGAATCCCCTGCCGGGCTCTTCGGAGCCCTGGAGGTGGCCCAGCGGCAATACGATCTGCGCGGTGAAGTCGAAGACTATCTGAAAGATCATCCGGAAGCTGCTGTAGTAAATCTCGGCTGCGGGTTGGACGACACTACTTCCAAGGTCGACAACGGGCTTTGCCGCGGCTATGACCTCGATCTGCCGGATGTGATCTCGGTTCGGAATGAGCTGCTGCCTGCAGGAGAGAGGGAGGAAAACCTCGCCTGCGATCTGAATGACTTCAGCTGGATGGAACGGATCGACGCCTCGAAGGGCGCGGTCTTTTTTGCCGCGGGCGTGTTCTATTACTTTAAGACCGAAGAAGTAAAGCGGCTGTTTTCGGCCATGTCGGAGCGCTTCCCCGGCGCGGTGCTGGTCTTCGACTCCTGCAACGAACGCGGCGCGAAGCTGATGCGAAAGACCTGGCTCAAGGAGGCCGGGATCACGGATGTCAGCGCGTTCTTTTCCCTGGAAGACGAAAAGGAGCTCCGGAACTGGAGCGGCCGTTTTGCTTCCGTCACAGCGAAGAGCTACATGCGCGGTTACCGGGATATTTACGGAAATGTCGGACAGTTCCATAAGCTGATGATCCGCTTCTGCGACAGTCTTGTGAAGATGAAGATCGTAAAGATCGTATTTGAGGAAGTGAAAGCGTGACACGGAAGTATGAGATCCTCAAGCGGCTGGCAAAAGCCGCAAACATCAAGAAAAAGTGGACAGGCATGAGCACGGAGGAACTTCTGGAAAGCCGCAGGCGTGCCAACGCAAAGAACAGGATTCCCGACCTGAAGGATGACGGGTTTGACATCAGCCGGATCGACGTGATGGGGTTTCCCGTGCTGAAAATGATCCACAAAAAGAGAACGGACATGCGTACAAAAGGAGGCTTCTGCTTTGCCGCGGTGGCTTACGGCGGTGAAGGAACGATACCAAACTTCGAGCAGGCCGATACATTCTGGGCCTACTATATAGGAAAAGACAAAAACGGCAAAAGCAGGATCCTGAAGCGGGAACTGCTTTCCCTCTATCCGAAGAACAGCGAGGATAAGATCGAAAAGTTCCTCGGTTCCAGCTTCGATGTCCTCATCTGCGCCAATTTCGGACCGAAGGCCATGGCAAAGCTTAAGGAGGGCGGAATCTCTCTTTATACATTCGGCGGCGGATGTGAAATGGCCGTCCGGAAGTTTATGGAAGGAGATCTTACGGAACTCTGACGAAAACGGTTCATACAATGCAGAACGGGCAGCCTCACGGATCATGGTCCGCGGGGCTGCCCGCCTTATATGGTTTTCGGATCATTTCTGCGCCGGAAACACCTTCCGGTAGTAGATCCGAAGCAGGATCAGAAGGAGCATGTTGTGGGCAATCATGCAGCACCAGGCAGAGACCAGCCCGTAACCGAGCCGGAGGCAGATGGTGGTACCGACGATGCGCACGCCCCACATGCCGATCAGGTTGAACAGGAAGGGCTTGAACGTGAGTCCGGCGCCCTGCAGCATGCCCTCCGTCACGATCGAGACCCCGTAGAAAGGTTCGGACACGGCCACCATCCGCAGCACGGTGCTGCCGAGGGCGATCACCGCGGCGTCGCGGGAGAAGATGCCCATCATGGCCGGGGCGAAGATCAGCAGCAGCCCGCCCGTCACCGCCATGAGGGAGATCTCGATGAGCAATATCATGTTCGCCAGGTCCTTCTGCCGCTGCCGGTCCCCTGCGCCGATGCAGTTGCCGGTGAGCGTGGCGGCCGCGGCCATCATGCCGTAACCCGGGATGTAGAACGCAGACTCCACGGTGTTCGCGATGGTGTGCGCCGCGGTGGAGAGCTCTCCGAGAGAGTTGATCATCGAGGCGAAGACCACGTAGCCCAGCGAGGTGCAGAAGCGCTGGAACATGTTCGGGAGAGAGACCCGGAGGCAGGGTCGGAGGATCTCCGGATCCGGCTTCAGGCTGTGCCCCCGCGGCGAGACAGACTTGCTCCGCCACAGGGCGACGGTGACGAGGATCCCGCCCACGGCCACGGAGGCCGCGCTTGCAAGGGCCGCGCCCTCAACGCCCATCCCCGCGCCGAACACGCGCATTCCGCCGAGAGCGGCAAGCTCGCGGGTCGGGTATATGAGGAAGAAGTTCCCAACCACGTTCAGCAGGTTCACCAGCAGACCGATCCGCATGGGCGTCCGTGTGTCGCCCGAAGCCCGGAGCAGGGTCCCGAAGATGATCCTCGCGCTGCGGAAGAGCATGGTGGAATACAGGATCAGGAAATACCGTGCGGCGAGCGGGCGGATCGAAACATCCGCGTGCATCCAGCCGGGAACGAAGCGGGCCAGCGGCAGCACGATCGCCGAGAACAGCAGCCCGGTGAACAGCGCCACGAATACCGCCTGTGCCGAAGCGCGGGCGGCGTTTTCATCGTTTCCCGCGCCGCGCGATTTAGCGATGTAGGAAAGGAAGCCTATGCCGATGGCGGAGAAGGTCCCGCCGACGAGCCAGCTGATCGTGGCCGTCGCGCCGACCGCGGCCGTGGCGGCCGTGCCGAGGCTGCCCACCATGGCGATGTCTATATACTGCACCGCAGTGTCCACGAGTTCCTCGAACATGGTCGGGGCCGCGAGGGACAAGATCACCGGGATGAGTTCCGGATGCAGTTTTTTTCTGTCGGCAGCTGTCATCTGTTCTCCGTCGTTCACGGCGCGCCGGTTTTTTCCCGAGAAGCCCGGAGGACGCACCGCCGAAAAAAGCATATCACCGGCGGGTGGAATTATCAAGCCGGGAACCCTGCCCGATACCGACAGCGTGGAAAAACACCTTTGTTTTTTCCGCGGGAATACAGTATAATCCAAAGCAGAATCCAAAGACAGGAGGAAGGACCATGGCAAGGAGTTTTTCCAGCATACACGGAAGGATAAAGGACCCGGCGGTCGCGGAGGAATACGAGAGCGCCGCGCGCTTCGACAAGGTCCGCGTGGGGGACACGGGCGTGTTCTTCCCGTATAACCTTTCGATCAAATACATCCCCTATAAATATCTCGACCGGGTCTTCATCCGCGTCAACGAGGTGAACGGCAAGCTCTGCTGCGGCAAGGCGACCTTCTATTACTACAGGCTTGTGTTTGTGCGGGACGGCAAGGAGTTTATCGACGTGATCAGCGAGGACGAGAAGGCCATGGACGATGCGCTCGCAGCCATTGCGGAAAAAGCGCCGCAGGTGGCGATCGGATTCGCAGGAAAGGAGCAGCCGGCCTGAACGAGCCGGACAAGCTGATAATGGAGAAACGACTCGATCTGCTGTGCATCGGCACGGCGCTTGTCGACTGCATCATAAAGGGTTTTGACCCGAACCCGGTGTCCGCGGCGGGCTTCCGGGCCGATTCCTGCTCAATCAACCCGGGCGGCGAGGGTGTGAACGAATCGGCCACGGCCGCAAAGCTCGGCCTTCGGACCGGGATCCTCTGCTTCCTCGGCTGCGACGGCGCGGGCGATATGCTCTACGGGGCCATGGCCTCGAATGGCGTGGACATGGCCGCCGTCGTGCGGGAGAAGGAGCACCCGACCCCCGTGACCACCATGTTCGTCAACCCCGACGGCACGCGAAAGTCCATCACCAACCTCGCCCACAAGTATAATTTCCACCCGGAGCAGTATGCCGACGTGATCCGCTCGGCGGCTGCGATCTCGGTCGACTCGCTCTTCCGCGCTCCCTTCGACGATGCGGAGATCGTCCGAAAGGTCTTCCGGACTGCAAAGGACGGCGGCGCTCTCATCTATGCGGACACGAAGCTGCCCAACTTCAGGACCCTCCGCTTCGGCGACATCCGCGAAGAGCTCGCCATGGTCGACTATATCTTCCCCAACGAGGACGAGGCGAAGTTCCACACCGGCGAGAGCGATCCGGACAAAATGGCGGACGTGATGCTCGATGCGGGGATAAAAAATGTCATCATCAAGCTCGGCGGTGACGGCTGCCTCTTCAAGAACCGGCAGGAACGCTGGCGCCTCGGGGCCTTCCCCGTGAATGCGGTGGACGCCACCGGCGCGGGGGATAACTTCATCGCCGGCTTCATCTCCGCAAGGCAGCGCGGCCTCGGCAACCGGGATGCCCTCGTCTTCGCGAACGCCTGCGGCGCCATCTGTGCCTCGGCCGTCGGCGGTCTGGCGGGCGTGAAGAGCCTTGAGCAGGTGGAGAACTTTGTGAGGGAGCATGCGGCGCCCTTCAGGGACTGAAAGAGAAACAAATGATGAGTGACGGTTGAAAAAAGCCGCCCGCTGTTATACACTGTATCTATTGGACAAACGATTTTTCGGAAAGGATGAAAACCATGAAAGTATGCCCCACTTGCGGAAAGCAAAACAGAGACACCGCTAAATTCTGCACCGGCTGCGGAGCCAGCATTCTGGAAGTCATTGCAGTTCCGGGTGAGCCCGCCCCCGAGCCGGCACCCGCTGCCTCTTCGATCTATAATGCGCCTGCCCCGGCTGCAGCACCTGCACCGGCCCCGGCCCCTGCTCCGGCACGGCCTGCGGCTCCTTACGTTGCAAGGACCCCCGCGCAGGAAAGGCTCAAAAAACTTGCCGGCTCCAAGCTCGCGCTCGTGATCTGCATCGCGTTCACGCTCATGCTGGTCTTTTCCGTCGGAACAAGTGTAATCGTTCCCTCTGCGCTAGGCGCTTCTTCCAGTGACTTTCTTGATGTTGTCAAGGATGCGGGCATAGGAGATCTCCTTGAAGATGCGTTCAACATAGATGCATCGGATATCAACGATGCAATCGATGAGGTAACGGACGCCGGTTCTGGACTCAGTGACAGCGTGACCCGTATCACCAGTGCTTCCACCAGTGGGATAAGCCTGCTGTTCGCAGTAGCCCTCTGGATCATCTACGGCGGCGCAAAGAAGGAGGGCTCTGTCTGCTGCGGCAATACGGGCCTTTGGATCATCCGCGTCCTCAAGACCATCGGCCTTGTCGTTGCGATCATCTTTGCGGTGGTCATTGCGGTCGGTATCGTGTTAGCCCTGTTTATGACCATCCGGGAGGGATATGAGGATTATACGCTTCTCCTGTACATCCTCGCCGGATTCACCGCCCTGGTCTATGTCATCATGTTCTGCTTCCTCGGCGGATGCATCAGCACCGTGAAGAGATACATCTCCGTTTCCCAGAACCGGTCCGGAAGATCCCGCATCTCCGGCTTTGCCGCACTGCTCCTGTTCATCGGAGGTCTCTTCTCCGCCCTCTTTGTCATAACAACAATCGGAGCGGGCATTGCACTTTCTTCTGAATATGACAGTGCCGCGTTCATCGTGATCGCTGTGATCATGGCTGTTTCTTCCATTGTGAGGGCAGTCTACCAGTTTGCGCTCAGCTCTTTCATCTTCCGCAGCAAGAAGGCGCTGAAAACAGTTTAAGAGATACGGAAGGAGAACCGCCATGCAGTTCAGACCGGTCCACATCAATTTCAATGTCAAAGACCTTGACAAGTCGATCGCTTTCTATGAGGAGGCGCTCGACCTTCACAAGAAAAGAAGGAAAAACGCTGCGGACGGCTCTTTCACCATCGTCTTCATGGGGAACGACACCTCGGACTTCGAGCTCGAGCTCACGTGGCTGCGGGACCATCCCCAGGCCTACGACCTCGGTGAGGGCGAGTTCCACTTCGCCTTCAAAACGGACGATTATGAGGCCGCGAAGGCAAAGCACGAAAAGATGGGCTGCGTCTGCTTCGTGAACGAAAAGATGGGGATCTATTTTATCGAGGATCCCGACGGATACTGGCTCGAGATCATCCCGCTCAACCACTGATGACAAAACTGCCCGGACAGCGTTCACGCCCCGGGCAGTCATAAAAAGACAGAGTATGAAGGAGGAGATCCTATGGCGACAGAGAGACCCGTTCCGCCCCTGCCCCCCGAGGAGATGCCCCCCAGAAGGAGAAGGAGAGGCGCGATCCTGTTCCGGAGAGCGCTGTTCCGCATCATCCTGCTGGCGATTGTGATCGTGGGGCTCCTGCTGGGCTGGAATTACTATAAAGAACAGACCTTCAAAGGCATCATCGGCCATGACACCGGCCTGACGGACGAAGTCGTGATGGAGAAACTCCAGAGCATGGGCCAGCTGGTGACCTATTCCTATGAATACAGCAATGTCCGCGAGATCAAGGACAGCAAACAGCTGTTCGGCTGGAACATACCCGGTACCACCCACACCATCCAGCTCAAATACAACGGCACGATAAAGGTCGGCTATGAGGTCTCGGAGATAAAGGTCAGCGTGGATAACGAGACGAAGACGATCTATGTCACCCTTCCCGAGCCGAAAGTCACCGACAACTACATCGACATGGACCACCTCAGCTATGCCGAGCAGAACAACATCTTCAATCCCATCAGCGGAGAAGAGCTTACCATCGAGCTCGATACCATAAAGAGCGAGGCGCTCGAAAAGGCGGAGAACGCCGGGATATTCGATAAAGCCAAGGGAAGCGCCAAAGAGCAGATACAAGGCCTGTTCGAGGCTTTCGACGGCTATACGGTCAAGTTCACGGAGTAAACCGTGTCTGCCGGAAATGTTCCCGCGGGCGGCCGGTCAAAGACCTTTGCGCTCGCTTTCGGGGCTCTGATGGCGGCCGCAGGGACGGCCGTGATGCTGCTGGGCGCCCTCGTGCCCGTGTTCACTTACTGTTCCCCGCTTCTGGCCTCTCTGTTCCTGCTGCCGGTCATCGACATCTGCGGCAGGAGGAATGCCGTCCTTGTCTGGGTCGTTACGTCCGTTCTCGTGCTGCTCATCGGCGCGGACAAGGAAGCCGCCTTCTTTTACCTGTTCTTCGGCTGGTACCCCGTCGCGAAGGACGGGCTCGACCGGATCGGCTCAAAGGCACTGCGCTTCCTGCTGAAGCTCCTCTTGTTCTCCACCGCTGCGGCTGCCATGTATGCGCTCACCTGCTATGTCCTCGGCATTGAGGAGATCATCGAGACATTTTCGGAGAGCTGGTGGGTGAATGCCCTGTTCCTTGCGGCAATCGTCTTCTGCATGATGCTCTTCGATGCCGCGCTGACGAGGCTTGCGCCTCGTATTCAAAGACTCACGGAAAAGATCATAAAGCGCTGAAATAGAAACAAAAAGCACCGGAGCCGAAAGGCCCCGGTGCTTTTATACTGTTTTCAGACAGGCTCAGCCGTAGGTCAGTCCCATGCGGAACACCTGCCGCTCGCCCTCGCCCAGAATGTAATATACGCCGTCTTTGCAGCCCCAGTTTACGGTGAAGGTCTCGCCGAAGCGCGCCTCGTTAGAATACTCGATCTGTATGCCCTTGAGCGCCTTTCCTTCGGCGGCGGCCGGGATGCAGTCCTCCACAAGGTCGAAATAGTGGGCGTTGTTCATATGCCCGTTGATGTCCACATAGCTGTAGGGCACGGTGAACTGGCGGCTCTCCGTGCATTCCATCCTGCGCGGCGCGGAAGGCAGGGCGATCTCCTCCCCGGTGACAACGCCATCGACCACGACGCCGTATTTCTCCGGAAAGATCATCTTTCTCGTGTTCTGGTCCACAAGCCCCCACATAGCGCTCGCCGAGAGCAGATGCTCTCCTGCCGCGGTCTCCATGCTGTAATAGCGCGTGAAGAGAAGGTGCATGGTCTTCCCAGGCCAGGTCCGGAGGACGATCCGCTCGTCATACTCCGGCATGCGCGCGATCTCTGCCCTCTGGAGCAGCAGCACCCACAGCAGCCCCCGGTCAAGAGTCTTGTCCCGGCCCATGCCGAGCTCCTCGGTGTGGGCGATCGAAGCTTCCTGCAGCAGACGGAAAAGTTCGGAGGTGCGCAGTCTCCGGAACATGTCCACGTCTCTGCTGCGGAGCAGCATTTCCCTGCTGTATACGCTCATTTCGCCACGCGCTTCCAGATCGCGTCCACCACGTCGCCGAGAGTCTGCAGCTTCTGCCACTGGCGCTCGGGGATGCGCACGTCGAACATGGCCTCCAGCTTGCAGATCACAAGGACAAAGCCCATGGAATCAATGGCGGTCTCGGTGTTGATGACGCTGTCCTCCTGAAGGTCTTCATCCCGCAGATCGGGGAAGCAGTCATAGATCACCTTTTTGGTGCTTTCGAGTATTTCCTGTCTTGTCATGTATCCGCGCTCACTTTCTGCTGGAGTTCCCAGCGTTTTATTTTACCCGTGGCGGTCCTCGGCAGAGGTTCCGCCGTTACGATAATGTCCGTGATCTGCTGGCCGCGCGGCAGCTCGCGCATGAGCTCGCGCAGCTTCAGGGATATCGCATCGGCATCTCCCTCGCCGGAGAACACCAGCACCGGCCTGCCGTTCTTGAGTGTCACGGCGATCTCCGTGCTGCCCAGCGCTTTCATGATGGGAGCCTCGTACTCGGGCAGAAAGATCTTCGTCCCGTCCGGCAGCACCAGCATGTCCTTTTTGCGCCCTGTGATGTGCAGTTTGCCGTCCCCGTCGAAGTATCCGAGGTCGCCTGTATAAAACACACCGTCCTTCAGGACCTCCGCAGTGTCACCGGGCATCTTGTAATAGCCCTGCATGATGCAGGTCGGCGCTTCGATGAGGATCTCACCGTCTTCCGCGATGGTGATGGTGTCGTCCGGGCAGACCTCCATGGCGAAGGGATCGCCCGAGACGGAGATGGCCACGCCTGAGCTGGTCTCGGTGAGTCCGTAGCCGAAGCTCACCCGCAGTCCCGCAGCGGCCGCGGCGCCCAGCAGAGCAGGCGGGCAGTCGCCCGCGCCTACGAGGATCAGCCTGAGCTCCGGATTGATGCAGCGCTGCTTGAGCAGGAAGCCCATCAGCAGCGGCACGACGGACACCGCCGTGGGCCGGTAGTGGCTGCAGTCGTCGAGATAGTGCCGTGCACCGCGCCCGAGGGCCACGCATGCGCCGCAGGAAAGGCCCCAGAGCAGGCCGCACACGAAGCCGAACACATGGCCCAGCGGCAGGATGCACAGGAGCGTGTCCTCCGGGGAGAGGGGCAGCTTCTCCGAGCCGTTCCAGGCGCTCTGGCAGAGGCTGTGGTCCGTGAGCACGACTGCCTTCGAGCGGGCGGTAGTGCCGGAGGTGAAGAAGAGGATCTTCCCTTTCCCATCGGAGACACCTCCCGTGAGGGCGCCCTCGAGCTCCTCGACCAGATCGATGTCGCCCCAGAGCGTGTCGATGTCCGTGTAACGGATCAGCATCGTCAGCATGCCTGTCTCAAGTGAGGCGTCGAGCATCACCACCTGCAGACCCGCGAGGTTCGCCGCAAAGATCTCGACCACGCAGTCGAGGCTTCCGTCGGAGAGGATGCCCATGCAGGTCTTCCCCGTCTCCCGCAGTTCGGCGGCGCGTGTTTTCACCGCGTCATAAAGCGCGGAAAAGGAGAGCGTCCGGTTCTCATAATGAAGAGCGGGGGCGTCGGGCGTCTGCTCCGAAAAGTGCGAGAGCAGATGGGCGAAGCTGTCGAATCTCAAAGGAAAGCACCTCCTTACGGAATTCTGTGGCGCTGGTATCAATATAGCATAAGCGGCATCGCAAGAAAAGAGCATTTTGCCTCTCGGAGTACTTTACCCGAGTAAAGTTGTATAAATTTTGTCGAATGGAACAGAGAAAAGATAGTGATTTTTACAAGAATATGTTATATAATATCCTTTAATCTGTGCATATTAAGTAAGCAGAAAATTAAATAATTATATTGGAGGAAGACATGGACAAAAACATTCGCATCGCCATTATCGGCGGCGGCCCTGCCGGACTGAGCGCGGGCATGTATCTCGAGCAGAAAGGCTACGAGAACTATGTGATCTTCGAGCGTCAGGACCGCGTCGGCGGCAAGTGCTGGTCTCCGCACTATAACGGCAGACGCTATGAGATGGGCGCCATCATGGGCGTTCCGTCCTACTACGCCGTTGAAGACGTGGAGAAATTCTGCGGCATCACCCACGACGGCCCCAAACTCAACCGTAACTACAAGAGTTCCACCGGTGAGGTCATCGAGCCCTTCGCAAGGACCCTCGCCAACATCATCAGGAACCCCTGGATGCTGAAGATGAAAAAGCAGCTCAAGAAGTTCGGCGAGCTGCTCGAGACCAAGTACAAAGGCTACGATGTCAACGGTCACCGCGGCGTTGCGGAAGGCCGCTACGACGGCTATGCCGTCACCCCCGGCCGTGAGAAGATCGAAGGCGAGAACCCCAACCTCAAGGATCTGGCGCTGCCCTTCTCCGAGTTCTGCAAAAAGAACGGCGTCGAGCTCGTCCAGAAGATCTGGATCGGACCCTTCACCTCTTTCGGCTACGGCTACTTTGACGAGATCCCCGCAGGCTACGTCCTCAAGTACCTCGATTATCAGACCTGCATGAACTTCGTCAAGGTCAACCTCTGGACCTGGGAGCAGGGCACCCAGTACATCTGGGAGCAGCTCAACGACCACATCAAACACCCCGCTCGCCTCAACAGCACCATCGAGAAGGTCGAGCGCAAGGACGGCAAGGTGTTCATCACCGTCAACGGTGAGGTCGAGGAGTTCGACAAGGTCATCGTCACCGCTCCTCTGCACATCCCCGGCACCCGTGCCGACGGACAGAAGGGCATGGACGAGTATTTCGACGTGCGCGACGACGAGAAGGAGCTCTTTTCCAAGATCGATTACGAGCGCTACGACGTGCAGGCCGTCCTCACAAAGCCCGAGGATCACCCCGAGATCTCCTACTATGTCTTTGACAACATGGTTCCCGAGAAGCTCGGCCACCTGATGGTCTACTATCGCCGCTGGAAGGATCAGATCGACCAGGTCATCACCACCTACGCTCTCCGCAAGCACAAGAACATGGACGAGATCCCCTATGAGAAGTGCCGCGAGATGGTGCAGGAAGACCTCAAGATCATGAAGAACCCGGCTGCCGAAGTCATCAACGAGTGGTCCGTGTACTACTTCCCCCATGTCTTCTCCGATGACTATGCCGCCGGCTGGTACGACAAAGTCGAGGCCATGCAGGGCAAGTACGACACCTACTATGCCGGCGAGGTCATGAGCTTCGGCGACATGGACGAGACCGCCGAATATTCCCGCGAGCTCGTGGAGCGCTTCTTCTGATAATACTTATTCCGGGCAGGGCCGGTCGCGCAAGGCCGACCCTGTTCTTTTGAAAGGAAAGACCTATGAAATTCTATAAAGACCATTATGACGTAGTCATCATAGGCGGAGCGCTGGCGGGAATGTCCGCGTGCCTGCAGCTGCAGGCATGGGGCATCAAGGATATCCTGATCCTTGAGAAGCACAACATGCCCGGCGGCCTTGCCACCGACTTCGTCCGCAACGGGCACGAGATCGAGGCAACCCTCCACGAGATGATGTCCATCGGCCGCCCCGGCAAGCGCCTAAAGGTCGGCCAGTTCTTCGAGGACATGGGCGTCGACGTCGACTGGCTGCCGGTCAACGAGTGCTACCGCGTCGCCCTGCCGAACTCCGGCATCGACAAGATCCTCCACCACGACTATGACGACAGCTACACCACCGTCGCCAAGGAGATCGACGAGGAGTGTCCCGGCACCTACGAGAAGGTGCACGAGCTCATGCTCCTGTGCCGCCGCGTATACGACAGCATGAACATTCTCTCCGTCACCCCGATGAGCAAGGTCCAGATGCTCATGAAGCACCCCGACTTCGTCAAGACCGTCGGCTACAGCGCCACCGAAGTCATCAACACCTTCGATCTGCCGAAGAAGGCCGTCGAGATGCTCACCCCGTACTGGATCTACGTGGGCAACCGGATGGACGATCTGCCCTTCACGATCTACGCCTTCCTCATGGCCGACTACTTCACCGGCTCCTATGTCTGCCGCGGCTTCAGCCACGAGATGAGCATGAAGCTCCAGGCCAAGTGCGAGGAAAACGGCGCCCAGTACGAGTTCAACCAGGAAGTGGAGAAGATCCTCGTCAAGGACAACAAGGTTTACGGCGTACGTACCGCCCGCGGCGACGAGATCCACTGCGACTACGTCATCTCCGGCGCCTACCCCAACCGGGTATACACCCAGATGATCGAGCCGCTCAGCGAGGTCCCCGAAGGCGCGATCAGGATGATCAACAACCGCAAACTCTCGGTGGTCCCCGTGTCCGTGATCATGCTTATCGAGGGCACCCCGGAGGAAAACGGCATCATCAACTACTCCACCTTCTCCGGCACCACGATGGATACCAACAAGATCTGGGAGAACTACTCCAACCTCACCGAGCCCTATAACTACATCACCACCATCTGCCTCAACTACGCCAACCCGACCCTGCCCAAGGACATCACCCAGCTTTCGATCACGGCCCTCGTCCCCTCAAAGCCCTTCGAGAGCGTCACCGAGGACGAGTACTTCGATCTCAAGCGCCGCCTTGCAAGTGAGATGATCGAGGAGTGCATCAAGATCACCAAGGTCGACTTCCGCCCGCGGATCACCGAGATCGAAGTCACCACGCCCATGACCGTCTCCCACTATGTGGGCGCGTGGAAGGGCAACATCTACGGATATCTCCACTCCCTCGAGGACCACGCCGTGGCGAGACTGCAGATGAAGGAGAAGGATCACTTCATTGAGGGTCTTGAGTTTGCCGGCGCCCACGGCATGAGCGGCGACGGCATGGGCCCGCAGATCACCAACGGCCGCGCGGCCGCCAAGGCAGTGAAGGAAGACATCGAAAAGAAAAAGGAGGCTGCCGGCAAATGAGCATCAAAGTAAAAGGCTTTCTGAAAGACGTTGGAGGAGCCTCCAGAGTCACAAAGATGAGAGCGGAGAATTTCGCAAAGGGTTCTCCCGTCCCCGATCCCAAGGATCCCATCCGTGAGGTCGCCGATAAGCTCCACCCGAAACACATGGTGTTCAAGGTGGTCGACATCCGTCAGGCCTCCCCGACCTCCCGCGTGTTCCGCTTTGAGAGCGCCGACGGCCACATCCCGCCCTTCCAGAGCGGCCAGTACGTCAACTTCCGCCTGAAGATCGGCGAGAGCGTCCTCTCCCGCCCCTACACCATCTCCTCCGCCCCGTACGAGGCCAGAGGCGAGCACCCCTTCTTTGAGATCACCGTGCGCCGCAACGTTCCCTATCTTGTTCCCGACTACCTCTTTGAGAACGTGAAGGTCGGCGACGAGCTCGAGGGCGCGCTGCCCTTCGGCTTCTTCTACTGGGAGCCCCTGCGCGACTCGAAGGAGATCGTCGCGCTGGCCGGCGGTTCGGGCATTACCCCGTTCCACTCTATGGCCAAAGAGATCGTGAACGGCAAGATGAAGGGCTGCAAGCTCACCATCCTCTACGGCTCTGTCAAAGCCAACGACATCGTCCTCAAAGAGGAGCTTGCCAAGCTCGAAGCGCAGAGCCTTGACATCAAGGTGGTCCACGTCCTCTCCGACGAGCCCGACTGGGACGGCGAGAAGGGCTTCATCACCCGCGAGATCATCGAGAAGTACTCCACGCCCGACTGCACCTACATGTTCTGCGGGCCTCTCGCCATGTTCACCTTCGTCAAGAAGGCGCTCGACGGCATGGGCGTCACGGAGCGCCGTTTCCGCCACGATGTGGTGAACAACCCGGCCGACGTCTCCACCCTGCCCGGCTATCCCAAGGGCACCGAGACCAAGACCTTCAAGATCACCGTCATCCGCGGCATCCATGAGGATGTCATCGACGCCGCTGCCTCCGAGCCCGTGGCGGTCGCCCTCGAGCGTGCCGGCATCGCCATCGACACCCACTGCCGCAACGGCGAATGCGGCTTCTGCCGCAGCCACCTGCTGGAAGGCGATATCTTCGTCTCCCCCATCGGCGACGGCAGACGTGTGATGGACAAGGAGATGGGCTGGTTCCATGCCTGCTCCTCCTGGCCCCTCACCGATCTCAAGATCAAGATCCCCATCATGTAAATAAAGCAAAAAAAAGGACCCGTTCCGAACCGGAACGGGTCTTTTTTTCGGAAAGCGGTCAGCGGTGCTTCTCCCGGTACTCGCCGGGCGTCATGCCGGCGTATTTCTTGAAAACGCGGGAAAAGTGGGCGGTGGAGGAAAAACCGAGATAGCTCCCGATAGCGGAAGCGGATCGCTCGGAATAGCGGAGGAGGCGTTTGGCTTCCTCCGTTTTTTCGTTCAGAATGAAATCCGTCAGGCTCTGGCCGGTCTCCGTCTTGAATCTGGCGGAGAGATACGGCCTGCTGAGGAAAAACTCGTCCGCCATCTTTTCCACGCTGATCCTCTCGGAAAGATGGTGCCGCACATAGTTTGCCACGTCGATGGAGAGCTTTGTGGCATGGGTGCCCCGGTGCAGCTTTTCCACCTGCTCGGTAAACTCCAGCAGCATGTTGTACTGCAGGTTCAGAATCTTCGCATGGCTCGTCAGCAGTTCCACCCTCTGAATATACGCGTCCGAGAGCGAAAAGGCGTCATCCTCCCGCATACCGCCGCGGATGGCTGCCCTCGAGGTGAGCGTGGCGGTGACGATGAAGAGGTTGCGGAGCTGACGCAGCTGGTCACCCGCAATTGTGCCGCCCTGCACCGGGGGAGCGGATGAAAGCCAGCGCCGCAGGGCAACGGAATCGCCCCGTCGTACGATACCCATCAGCGCCTCTTCAATCGCCAGCGTGTTGTGGGCCTGCCGGGCTGGTTCCTCCCGCTCATAGACCCTTTCGGTGCGCTGCCGCTCGATGCCCGTCTTCAGGAGCATCTGCTCCGAAGCATGGATGGCAAGATCCGGGAGTTCCAGCTTTTCTCCGCTGTTCAGAAAATGGTTCACGGTGCAGAGCATCTGCAGGAGCGATTCCACGGGAAGCCTCGTGATGGCGTTCATGCCCTCCGTAAAGGCGGGGACTTCCTCCTTCGGCACGCCCAGGCGGAAGGCAAGTTCCCGGAGCTTCTGCTCGTCCGCCATGATCTGGGCCGTCGGACCGATGACGATCCGGATGTCCCTCGCGTTGAGCACGCCGTAATAGTGGAACAGCGGCGAGACGTAATAGCCCACGTGCTCGCTTACGGCGAATACCTCCCTGCGGCAAAGATCCATCGGATCCTTCGGCAGGGCAACGGGGAAGCACCGGCACAGCTCCGTCTCCCCGCGGTACAGCCGCACGGGGATGCCGGAAAGCCTTGCCACGGATCTTGCGAGGTATTCAGGATCGAAGCCGTTCATCGGATCACCTTCTGCATGCAATTTCATTACAATTATATGAAAGATATTACGAAAATGCAATACTATGGGAGGCGGTTCTGATATACTGTAAGCCAGAGAGACCCGATACTGCAGAAGGAGAGAACGGAATATGAAACTGCCCGGAAGTCTCGTAAAGTCCCCGGAAGTCACGAAAAAGGAAAAGTGGCTGGGCTATCTGCTCGGTCCCGCCGGCGCGCTGCTGCTCAATGCGGTGCTGGCCACTTACCTGAACGTCTATTATACGGACGTTCTCAACCTCACGCCGCTGTGGGGAGGCCTGTTCCTCACCGTGTTCCCGATCGTGTCCAAGATCATCGACGCGATCACGAACATCATCATGGGGCAGGTCATCGACCGTACCAGGACGAAGGAAGGCAAAGCAAGACCCTGGCTGCTCCTTTCGGCCGTGCTGGTCCCGGTGACCGGCATCCTGCTCTTCACCGTTCCCGAGGGGAACGACACCGTGAAGGCCCTGTGGGTGATGATCTCCTACAACCTCTTCTATTCCTTCGCTTACACCATCTTCAACATGAGCCACAACCTGATGGTGCCCCTGTCCACCCGCGACGGCACGGCCCGCGGCGGGCTCTCGGTCTTCAACCAGATCACCACCATCATGATGAGCGGCATCCTCGTTGCGCTGGTATTCCCGATGGTTATCATGCCGGCCATCGGCGTGGACAAGTCCAAGTGGATCACGCTGATGTGCATCCTTTCCATCATCGCCTTGCCGCTGACGCTGATGGAGTACTTCTTCACCAAGGAGCGTGTGACGGAGGAAAAGGCGGATGAGGCGGACAACGGACTGAGCTTCGGAGCACAGCTCAAACTGCTCTTTTCAGACAAGTACATGGTGCTCATGTATGTTTACTTCCTTGTATACACTATAGGCGTGACGCTGAAAAACCTCGGGCTTGTATACTACTGCAACTATGTCCTCGGCACCTACAACGACGGCATCACCCAGATGCTGGTCTCCGTGATCGGCGGCATCCCGATGGGCATCGGCATATTCGCCGTATGGCCGCTGGCAAAGAGGTTCGGCAAGCGCAATGTCACCATGATCGGCTTTGTCCTCTATGCGCTGGGTTCGCTGATCTGCTGGATCTTCTCACGGAATCTCGTGATCGTGCTCATCGGTCAGTTCATCAAGAACATCGGCGGTCTGCCTTGTGCCTACGTGTTCATGGCTCTGTTCGCCGACTGTCTCGACCATCTCGAATGGAAGACGGATATGCGTATCGACGGTGCGGCCATGTCTATCTATAATATCATTGCTGTGGCAATGGTCGGCATTATGACCGGCGTTTTCAACTGGATGCTGGCCAAGGCCCATTATATTGCTCCCTTTACTGCCACGAGTGTGGCGGATGCCTCCGCTAAACTGGCCGAGAACGGCTGGGCGGCGCAGGTGGCGCTGGAGAACCTCAAGCCTGCCGCCGATGGTGTCCTGACGGTGGCTGTCGCGCAGCCGAACAGCGTCAATTGGGTGATCTCCTTTGCTTTTCTCGGTCTTGAAGTATTCACCGGTATCGCTCTGGTCGTCATCCTGTTCTTCCTGAATGTTGAGAAGAATCTTCCCGCGGAACAGGCGGAAATAAAGGCCCGCCACGAAGCAAAGGAGAAAGAAGTATGAACGGATACGAAAGAGAACACAGCGAGTTTCTGCGCCGCTTCGGCGCGGAATGCGCAGTCCTTCTGAAGACCGACGGGACGTTTCCCCTTGAAGGCCCTTGCGATCTTGCCCTCTACGGCAGCGGCGCCCGCCGCACGATCAAGGGCGGCACAGGCTCCGGTGAAGTCAATTCCCGGTATTTCGTCACCGTCGAGGACGGGCTGGAGGCTGCGGGCTTCCGCATCACGAGCAGGTCCTGGATGGATCACTACAGCCTGATATATGCAGAAGCGAAAAAGAACTTCATCCGCGAGCTGAAGCTTTCCGCCCTGAAGCGCGGGACGCTTGCAATCCTGGACAGCATGGGCGCCGTGATGCCGGAGCCGGAATACGAGCTTCCGCTGGACGCTGCCGGTGATACGGCCGTCTATGTCCTGTCGCGCATCTCCGGCGAAGGCTCCGACCGCAGGCTTGTCCCCGGCGACATCCTGCTCACGGAGACCGAAAAGCGGGATATCCTGACGCTCAACAAGACATACAAGAATTTCCTGCTGGTACTGAATGTGGGCGGCCCGGTCGATCTCTCACCACTCACGGAAGTCGGAAACATCCTGCTGCTCAGCCAGCTAGGCGCAGAGACAGGGAGCATCCTAGCAGACATCATCCTCGACAGAAGCACGCCCTCCGGCAAACTGACCACCACCTGGAGCGCCTGGGAGGACTATCCGGCGGTCGGACAGTTCGGCGAAAAGGAAGACACGCGCTATAATGAAGGCGTCTATGTCGGCTACCGTTATTTCGACAGCGTGGGCAAAGAGCCGCTGTTCTCTTTCGGCTTCGGTCTGAGCTATACGGACTTCGCACTTTCTGTCGGCGAGGTTGCGGAGGAAAATGGCAGGATCAGCCTCGGCGTTTCCGTAAAGAATACCGGGGAGCGCAGGGGCAAAGAGGTCGCGCAACTCTATGTCTCCGCTCCGCAGGGCCGGCTGGACAAGCCGTATCAGGTGCTGGCGGCCTTTGAAAAAACAGAGGAACTGCAGCCGGGTGAAGAGCAGGAACTGTCTCTCACCTTCGGCCTGCGGGATCTCGCTTCCTATGACGCCGAACGCGCCGCGTGGATCCTCGAGGCGGGCGACTATGTGCTGCGGATCGGGACCTCGAGCCGTGACACGAAAGCGGCTGCGATCGTCCGTTTGAACGCTGAGGCGATTGTGAAGCAGGTAAAGAACTGCCTCGGAGAACCGGATTTCACCGATTGGAAGCCGGACAGACAAAGCGAAGAAACGCCGTCCGATCTTCCCGTCCTTTCACTCGATGTCACGGCATTTCAAACGGAGACCGTGGACTATTCGCTTTCCCATGAGATCGATCCCGTCACAGAGTCCCTGAGCGATGAGGAGCTCATCCTGATGAATATCGGCGCCTTCAAACGGAAGGGCCAGACGAGCGTGATCGGCGAGGCCTCGGCAAGCGTTGCCGGTGCCGCCGGAGAGACTGTAAGCCTTCCTGATAAGAACATTCCCGCGATGGTGATGGCGGACGGGCCTGCCGGCCTGCGTCTGAGCCGTCAGTATACGAAAGATGAGAAGGGGATCCACGCTGTCGGCGGAGGCATGCCGGAGAGCATCATGGAACTGATGCCCGCGCCCGCCGCGTTCGTGATGAAGCTCATGGAAAGAAACGCCAAGCCGGAAGGCGAGGTCTTTGAGCAAAACTGCAGTGCCATCCCCATCGGCACCGCCATCGCGCAGAGCTGGAACATTGGCTTTGCCGAGCGCTGCGGCGATATTGTCGGCGACGAGATGGAGCGCTTCGGCGTAAACCTCTGGCTCGCTCCGGCGCTCAATATCCACCGCGACATCCGCTGCGGCCGCAACTTCGAGTATTTCTCCGAGGATCCGCTGATCTCCGGAAAGTTCGCCGCCGCCATCACGCGCGGTGTGCAGAAGCACCCCGGCCGCGGAACGACGGTGAAGCACTTTGCGGCCAACAATCAGGAGACCAACCGCTACAGCAGCAACAGTCAGGTGAGCGAGCGCGCGATGCGTGAGATCTACCTGCGCGGCTTCGGGATAGCCGTCCGGGAGAGTCAGCCGCATGCGCTTATGACCTCGTATAACCTGCTCAACGGCATACACACCTGCGAGCGGCGCGACCTGATCGAGGATATCCTGCGTGCCGAATTCGGCTTTGAGGGCATTGTGATGACCGACTGGATCATCGGAGCCATGTACGCGGGGAAACGGAAATATCCCGCCCCCGATGCCGCAAGGACCGCCGCCGCGGGAAACGACATCACCATGCCCGGCGGACCAGCCGACTTCAAGGCTCTGCTGAAAGGACTGAAAGAAGGTACCGTGACCCGCAGGCAGCTGGAGATCAACGCAGCGCGCATCCTACGGATGGCGAAGAAGCTGACGGAGGATAAAGCATGAAAGCTGTAAGACTTCGTACAGAATACCTGTTCGATCCCGTTGGGATGGATATCATAAAGCCTCGCCTCATGTGGAACTGCGAGGGCGGCGTCAAGCAGACGGCGTATCAGATCGTGTCCGAAAACTGGGACAGCAGCGTCATCGAGAGCGACGTGATGCAGGCCGAATACCCGCAGGCCCTCTCCTCCCGCGAGCGCGTGAACTGGAAAGTCCGCCTCTGGGACGAAAACGGCGAGCCCGGCGAGTGGAGCGAGGCCTTCTTCGAGATGGGCCTCCTTCAGCCTTCCGACTGGAAAGCCGGCTGGATCACCGGGAATTATACGGTGAACAAAAAGGAGCGCTATCCCGTCGACTGCTTCCGCAAGACCTTCGCGGTGGAAAAGCCCGTAAAGAGCGCGCGGCTGTATATCACGGCCTGTGGCCTGTATGAGGCAAGACTCGGCGGAAAGAAGATCGGCGACTTCGTGATGGCCCCCGGTTACACCGATTACCGCAAGCGCGTCCAGTACCAGACCTACGATGTGACGGACATGTTGCGCGAGGGCGAAAACGAGCTGACCGTGCAGCTGGCAGACGGCTGGTACCGCGGTTCCTGCGGCGCCAACGGCATCGTGAACCAGTACGGCACAGAGACAAAGCTGCTCGCGCAGATGGAGCTCCGCTATGAGGACGGCTCGGAGGAGACCGTCTGCACCGACGGAAGCTGGGACTGGTCGAACGACGGCCCCATCCGCTTTGCCGACAACAAGGACGGCGAGACCGTCGAGGCCTTCCGCACGCCCATGTACCTTTCCAAGGCGAAGCCGACCGCGCACAAGGTGCGTCCCACGGCCTCCAACAACGTCCCGGTGCGGGAGCATGAACAGTTCAAACCCGTGCTCATCACTACGCCTTCCGGAAAAACGGTCCTTGACTTCGGCCAGAACATCCAGGGCTACGCCTCTTTCGCCCTGACGGCGCATGCCGGTCAGCGGATATTCCTGCGCTTCGGCGAGCTGCTGGACAAAGAAGGGGAATTCACCCAGAAGAACATCCAGCTTGCCAACCGCGGCAAGACAACGCCGCTGCAGCAGGTGGATTATACCTGCGCCGAGGGCTGGAACGAGTATAAAACGACCTTCGCCGTGTTCGGCTTCCAGTATGTGCTGGTCGAGACCGACGTGCCCTTCCGGCCGGAGGACTTCACGGCCCATGCCGTCTATTCCGATCTGGAGCGGACCGGCTGGTTCAAAAGCTCCAATGAACTGCTGAACCGGTTCTTTGAGGCCACCGTCTGGTCGGCCAAGGGCAACCATCTGGACATCCCCACTGACTGCCCCACCCGTGAGCGCCACGGTTGGACCGGCGACGCGCAGCTCTTCTTCACGAGCGCCGCGTATCTGTTCAACTTCGCCCCCTTTGCCCGCAAGTATCTGCACGATGTCTATGACTGGCAGAAAAAGAACGGCCGCCTGCCGCACATTGCGCCGGAGGGCGGTTCGGATTTCTACATGTGGACGATGAACGGCTCCGTCGGCTGGTCGGACGTGGGCGTGCTCATCCCCTGGCGCTATGCGGAGATCTTCGGGGACGAGGCCATCCTGCGCGAGTACTACGACGGCATGGTTAAATACGCCCGTTTCATGGAGAAGCGCGTCGGCAAGACCACGCCGATCTTCTCCGAAAAAGTCAGGCTTTCCAAAGAGGCGCAGAAGTACTTTGTCAACATGGGCCAGAGCTACGGCGAATGGGCCGAGCCCGTGGATGTGGGCGGCGGCTTCCGCTGGCAGGATTTCGTCAATCCGCACCCTGAAGTTTCCACTGCTTATACGGCTTACATCATGCGTCTGATGGCAGAGATCGCCGGAAAGCTCGGCCATATCGGGGATGCGAAGGAATTCGCCGGCTATGCCGAGGGCTGCACGAAGGCCTATCGGGAACTGGTCTCCGGCGGGACCTACTCATTGGATACCGACCGGCAGGCGCAGCTGGTCCGCCCGCTGTATATGGGCCTGCTGGACGAAGAGCAGACCGCCTTTGCGAAAAAGCGGCTTATCGAGGCGTTGGAGCATTACGGCTGGCGCCTCGGAACGGGATTCCTCTCTACGCCGCTGATCCTTTACGTGCTGGCCTCCTATGACATCGAGGCGGCCTACCGGCTGCTGGAAAACGAGGAGATCCCCGGCTGGCTGTCCATGCCGAAAGCCGGCGCCACCACCATCTGGGAAAGCTGGGAAGGCCCCAACTCGCAGCATGGTGTGGCATCTCTCAACCACTATTCCAAGGGCGCTCTGGTGGAATGGCTGTTTTCCGTCATGTGCGGCATCCGTGTGGACGGCGTAAACCGCTTCGTCATCGCCCCGCAGCCCGGCGGAAGTTTCACGCATGCCGAGGCGGCCTATAACAGCGTTTACGGCATGGTCGGGAGCAAGTGGGAGAAACAGGACGGGAAGACCGTCTATACCATCGTTGTTCCCGCAAACTGCAGAGCGGAGATCCGCCTGCCCGGCGGCACATGGGAGACCGTGGACGCGGGCGAGCATACATACACAGAGGAATAACAAACAGTACGGCAACTTTTCCGGCATATTGTTCAACGGATGTCCGTATCATTTTACGGGCGTCCGTTTTATTTTCAAATATCCGAAGCAGCAGCCGGAAGCCGGATCGGACTTTTCCGCTTGCAATGGGATGGCAATTCATTCATAATTATTATTAAGAAGAAACATGTCTTTACCGGTAAACCGAGCCCCGATTCGAAGGAGTAATGAAAGAATGGATGCCACGCTGCTGAAAAAACTCTCCGTTATCACAGAAGAGGAGAAAAAGATCCTCTCCGGTGAGAAACAGATCGACCGCAGCATATATATGGACGGCTCGGAGGACGTCATCTCCGGGGACAAACTGCTTCCCTTCGGCAGGACAATCACGATCCGCCCGCATGCGCGATTCATCGATTTCCCGGAGCATACGCACGACTATGTGGAAATGGTCTATATGTGCTCCGGACAGACGCGCCACATCGTGAACGGGACCGAGATCACGCTCCGGGGAGGGGAGCTGCTGATGCTCGGGCAGAACGCGCGTCAGTCGATAGCACCGGCGTCCGCCGAGGATATCGCCGTCAATTTCATCGTACGGCCGGAATTCTTTACGGGAACGCTTCCCTACCTCGGCGAGGAGAAGACACCGCTCCGGGATTTTGTGGTGAACTGTCTGACCGGCCGGAATGAAACGGGGTATCTTCTGTTCCGCGTTTCCGGCATCCTGCCGATCCAGAATCTGATTGAAAACCTGCTGTATACGCTGACGGTGGAGATCCCCAACCGGAGAAGCATCCTTCAGAGCACGATGGGCCTGCTGTTCACTCTCCTCCTGATCCACACCGACACCCTCCAGTTCGAGAAACCGGAGCATGAAGCGGTGGTCTCGGTTCTGCGCTACATCGAGGCGAACTATGTTGACGGAAGCCTCAGCAGCATCGCCGATGAACTCCACTATGAGCTTTCCTATCTTTCCCGCCTGATACGGCGCACTACAGGAAAGAATTTTACGGACCTTCTGCAGGAAAAGCGGCTCAGCCAGGCGGCATGGTTCCTGCGAAATACCGACAGAAAAGTGGATGAAATATCCATTTCCGTTGGATATGAGAACATAAGTTACTTCCACCATATCTTTACTGCCCGTTTCGGAATGACCCCGAAGAAATTCAGAGACTGCAAATAACGACACTTTTTTAGACAACATCCGTCCTTGAATCCACCCTCCCCTTTTCCTGTATAATTAATTTACAGGTTAAAAATGGGAGGGTTTGTTCTTTGAAAGTCTGTCTTGCTGTTGATATCGGGGCCTCCTCCGGCCGTCACATCGTGGGATGGATGGAAAACGGGGAGATCAAAAGCGAGGAAGTCTACCGTTTCCCCAATGGCGTTATAGAACAGAACGGGCACCTCACATGGGACATCGACGCGATCCTCGAACACGTCAGGGAAGGCGTGAAGGTCGCAAAAGAAAGGTATCCCGGGATCGAAAGTCTCTCCATCGACACCTGGGGCGTTGATTATGTCCTGATGAAGGGCGACGAGGCAGTCCGCCCGTGCTATGCCTACCGCGACAAAAGAACCGAGGCTGTCATCTCCCTTGTGCATGAGAAAATACCCTTCTCCGAACTGTACCGTCATACGGGTATCCAGTTCCAGCCTTTCAACTCGATCTACCAGCTCTATGCGGATATGCTGGCCGGACGTCTTGAGGGCGTCACGGACTTTCTGATGATCCCGGAGTATCTGATGTACAGGCTCTGCGGTGTGAAGTCGCACGAGTATACCAATGCGACAACCGGCGGCATGGTCAGCGCGGCGACCGGGGAGTTCGATCCCGCGATCGTCGAGGCACTTGACCTGCCGAAGCATCTGTTCTGCCCGCTGCAGCAGCCCGGCACGGTCATCGGCGAATATGAGGGCATCAAGGTCATTCTCTGCGCCACGCATGACACGGGCTCCGCCGTGGAGGGCATCCCGATGACAGAGGACGCGCCGTATATCTCCTCCGGCACCTGGTCACTGCTGGGTGTGAAGACCCCGAAGCCCATCACCGATGAGGCAAGCGAGCTTGCCAATTGGTCGAACGAGGGCGGCGTGGGTTACAACCGCTACCAGAAGAACATAATGGGCATGTGGCTGATCAACCGCCTGCGGGACGAGCTGTGTCCCGGCCGCCCCTTTGATGACATCGTGGCGGATGCGGAGAAGAGCGGCTTCGAGGAGACCGTGGACGCGGACGCGCCCGCTTTCCTCGCCCCCGAGAGCATGAAGGCAGCCTTCGACGCGGCGCTTCCCGCAAAGCCCGGTACCGCGGGAGACTATTTCCGCTGCGCCTACAGGAGCCTTGCCCTCTCGTACAAAAAGGCGATCGGGGAGCTGCAGCGCAATACCGGCAGACAGTACGACAGCATCTATATCGTGGGCGGCGGCGCAAGGAACGCCTTTCTCAACCGCCTCACCGAACAGGCAACAAGCAAAACCGTGATCGCCCTGCCCATTGAGGCCACAGCGATCGGAAATCTGAAAAACCAGATGGAGGCAGACAGATGAGTTACACGGAAGCAAAAGCAAAATACGCGGCCCTCGGCGTGGACGCCGAAGCGGCCATGGAGAAGCTGAAGACCGTCCCCGTTTCCCTGCACTGCTGGCAGGGCGACGATGTGCGCGGCTTCGACACCGATCCCTCCAAGCCCCTCACCGGCGGCATCCAGACCACCGGAAACTATCCCGGCCGGGCCCGTACGCCCGAGGAACTGATGGCGGATCTGGACGAGGTCCTGAAGCTCATCCCCGGCCGCCCGAAGATGAATCTGCACGCGAGTTACGCCATCTTCGAGGAAGGTGAGTGGGCAGACAGGGACGCCCTCGAGCCGAAGCACTTCAAAAAGTGGGTGGATTTCTGCAAAGAGCGCGGCCTCGGCTGCGATTTCAACCCCACCTTCTTCTCCCACCCGAAGTGCGACCCACTCACGCTGTCCTCCCCGAATGAGGAGACCCGCCGCTTCTGGATCGGGCACGGAAAAGCCTGCATCCGCATCTCCTCCTACATCGCCGAGGAGCTTGGCGAAAAATGCGTGATGAACATTTGGACCGGCGACGGCTTCAAGGACATCCCGGCCGACCGGATGGGCCCCCGCCAGCGCTATCGCGAGAGCATCGACGAGATCCTCTCCGAGCCCTTCGACTTCGACAAGGTCAAGCCCTGTGTGGAGAGCAAGGTTTTCGGCATCGGCGTGGAGGCCTATACCGTGGGCAGTGCGGAGTTCGCCCTGAGCTATGCCGCCATGAACCGGGATAAATGCATCCCCCTCATGGACAACGGCCACTACCACCCCACTGAGGTGGTCAGCGACAAGATCCCCGCCCTGCTGGCCTTCTTCCCGGAGATTGCCCTGCATGTGACGCGCCCCATCCGCTGGGACAGCGACCACGTGGTGCTCTTCGACGATGAGACGAGGGAGATCGCGCGGGAGATCGTCCGCTGCGGCGGCCTGGAAGGGCGCGTGGACATCGCGCTGGATTACTTTGACGCTTCCATCAACAGGATCTCCGCGTGGGTCACGGGTTACCGCAACGTGCAGAAGGCCCTGCTGTTCGCCCTGCTGCAGCCCAACGACAGGCTGAAAGCCCTGCAGGATTCCGGCGACTTCACACAGCTCATGGTGGCGCAGGAGGAACTCAAGACCGCTCCCTTCGGCGAGATCTGGGACGAATACTGCCGCCGCTGCGGCAGACCAGTCGACGGCGAGTGGTTCCCCGAAGTTCAGGCATATGAGAAGAAGATCATGGAGGCAAGAGCATGAAAGACATATTTGAATTGAAGGAAATGACGGAACTCATCCGCACCGTCACCAACATGTACGCCCACGGCTGGGACGAGCGCAACGGCGGCAACGTCTCCGTACTGCTCGACGAGGCAGACCTGAAGGAGCATCTCGTGCTCGCGGGAGCGATCCGCGAGATCCCCACGGGCTTCGAGGCCCCGGAGCTCGACGGGAAATACTTCCTTGTCACCGGCACCGGCAAGTACTTCAAGAACGTCCAGTACGACCCGGCCTCCAACCTCGGCATTGTCCGCTTGAAGGACAGGGGCCGCACCGCGGAGCTGCTCTGGGGCTTCAGTGACGGCGGCAAGTTCACCAGCGAGTTCCCCGCCCACATGATGAGCCACGTGGCGCGCCTCAGGGTCGATCCCGAAAACCGCGTGGTCATGCACTGCCACCCGGCGAACCTCCTCGCCATGACCTATGTGCACGATCTGGACGAAAAAGCCTTCACCCGCACCCTCTGGCAGATGTGCACCGAGTGCATCGTGGTCTTCCCGGACGGCGTGAACGTCCTGCCCTGGATGCTCTGCGGCACCAACGAGATCGGCGAGGCCACGGCCGAGAAGATAAAGACGGCCCGCCTTGTGGTATGGTCCCAGCACGGGATCTACGGTGCAGGCAAAGACCTCGACGAGACTTTCGGCCTCATCGAGACCGCTGAGAAAGCCGCGGAGATCTATATGAAGATCGCCCACCTCCCGCTGAAGAACACCATCACGGACGAACAGATGCATCTGCTCGAAGACCGCTTCGGCGTGAAAGCAAGAGAAGGATACCTGAACTGAAAAAAGACCCGTTCCAAACCGGAACGGGTCTTTTCCTATCTGTATGAGTTTATCAGCCGCCTGTCGGGGTGTCCAGCGCGAGGTATTCCTCCACGATGTCGAGTACGGTGTCGTCCTTCAGGATGATGGAGATCTCGATCCTGCGGTTTGCCGCCCTGCCGGCCTCGGTGTCGTTGCTCTTGGCGGGCCTCGTCTCGCCGTATCCCGCGGCGCAGAAGTACTGCGCATAAGTGTTCAGCTTGGCGTTCTTGCCGGTGAGCAGGTAGCCCAGCACGGAGTTTGCGCGGTTGGTGGAGAGCACCCGGTTGGATTCGTCCGTGCCGGTGCTGTCCGTATGTCCCGCGATCACGATGCTGTCCACATACTTGGCGTTATTCGGGTCGCTCAGGAATTCAGTGAACACGTCGATCAGCTCATCGAGCACGACCTTGCTGTCGCCCTTGATGGCTGCGGAACCCACGTCGAACAGCACGCTCTCGCCGAGGATGATGTTTCCGTTGTCTCCTATGGTGACCTTGTCGGCGCTGCCCATGACCTTGGCGATCTTGTCGCTCATCTCCTGCAGGATCGAAAGCCGGATCACGGCCACTTCGGAGAGGGCTTTCATCTGTGTCTGCAGGTCTTTGATCTGCTTGTTGGCGGAGTTGAGATAGGCCCCCTGGTCCGCGATCAGCTTCTCCTGCGAGGCGATGGTCTCGGTCTGCTCGTCGATCTTCGCGGAATAGCCCGCGATCTCCTTCTGCTGGAGGTCGAGGGTGAGCTGGGCCGAATCGAGCTCGGCGGTCACGTCGCTCAGCTTCGACTCCGCCTCATCCACCTGCACGAGCGTGAGGGCGAGGGAGTCCTGCGTCTCGCTCAGCTGCAGCTTGGTGTCTTCCAGCACTTTCTGGGTGTTCTGCAGATCATTGCCGGTGATCAGGTTCTGGATATAGGAAAGGAGCATCAGGAAAAACAGGATCAGCGCGATGGCGGACATCATGTCCGCGTAGCTCGGCCAGAACCCCTGCTCACCGCCGGATTCACCGGTCATGGCGCCGGCCTTTCCCGCACGGATCCTCCTCATTGCTCATCCTGCCTCTCTGCGGGGCGGGAGGACCTGCGCAGTAGCCCCGCCAGGTCGCGGACGCTCACGTCGAGCCGTTCCACGGTGCCGCGGAGGTTGTAGTCCACCTCGCCGAAATCGCGCACGCCTTCGTTGAATTTGCCGACCGTGCCGTTGAAGTGTTCGAGCATCTTCTTCTCCGTCACCATGGTCTCCTTGAACTCGTTGGTGGCGGTGGTGAGGGTCCTGTCCATGCTGGCAGTGCTCTTGTCGAGGGCTTCGATCATCCTGCGCACCAGCGTCGCGTCGTCCTTGGCGGAGTTGGTGGGCAGCTGCGGTGCCACGATATGGTCGAGCCAGAGCTCGGTCTGGTTGACGAGGGTCTCACGGGCTGCCTGCGGGGAGAAGATCGAACGCAGGATCGTGAGGATGATCGAGCAGGCGACGCCCACGAGGGACGTATAGAACGCCACACCCATACCGGAGAGCGCGGACATCAGCCCGTCGCCCACGCTGTCGAGCACGCTCAGCCAGGCGGAGGTGTTGCTGTAGCTGATGAGCTCCGTGAGGGACGAGACCGAAAGGCTCAGGCCGAGGAAGGTGCCGAAAAGGCCCAGCGTCACGAAGAGCGAAACGGCATTGTTGAGGAATCTCTCGCAGAACAGCAGGCCAGAGAGCTTGGAGCTCACGGCGCTGTCGATGATGGCGGGCGTGTTCACGCCCTCGCCGTAGTCGCGGTAGGCCGCGGCATAGGCCTCGCTCACCGCGTGTAGAAAGTCCGAATGCTGCTTCTTGCTGATCTTGCCCGTGATGCTCTTGTACCGCGAGCAGACATAGAACAGCATCGCCAGAGCGATGATGAACAGGATGATGATCGCGATGATGACGATCACGCCGATCACCGGCATGTTTTTCAACTGACTCATTGTAACCCTCCTGCGTTTGATGAAGTTCGGTACGGATGTCGATCCAGAATAGATCAAACCATATCAAGTTTAAATGTAATTAAAAAATAAACGAAAAGCACACTCCGTTCAATGAACAGAGTGTGAATTATCCCCTTTGGCGGGGGAATTGGCAGAGCGGTTGGCACTCCTGCGATCCGTTTAGCACTCGGCGCCGTCGATCAGCGCCTGCTTCTGCTTCCGCGTCATGTGCTTGATGTGCTGCTCGCGGCTCATCGCTTCCTCTTTCGTCTCAAATTCCTCGAGGTGCACGATCTCCACAGGCAGACGCGATCTCGTGTATTTGGCGCCCTTTCCGGCGTTGTGCTCCTTCAGCCGCCGCTCCGGGTCCGTGGTCCAGCCGGGGTAGTAGGAGCCGTCGGCGCAGCGGAGGATATAGGTGTAGTTCATGCTTCCTTCCTTGCGATGTTGCGGATCCTCTTTTCAAACTTGCTCCGCGGGCCGAAGACCTCGTGCCCGCAGCCTTTGCACCTGAGCTTGAAATCCGCGCCCGTGCGCAGGACTTCCCACTCGTGGCTGCCGCAGGGATGCGGCTTTTTCATCGTGAGGATGTCTCCCACCTGAACGTCCATTACTTCTTGATCTCCTCCCAGTAGCGCTTCGCGGCCTGCTCCACCTTATTGTCCCCGTACTCATAATAGACGCGGCCCTTTAGGTCGTCCGGCAGATACTGCTGCTTCACCCAGTGGCCGGGGAACTCGTGGGGATACTTGTAGCCCTGCTCCCGCTCAAAGCCCGTGCCGTCCGCGTGCACGTTCTGCAGCTCCCGCGGGAAAGAGCCCACATGGCCGGCCCGCACGTCAGCGATCGCGCTGTCGATGGCCATCACGCCCGAGTTGGACTTCGGGCAGGTGGCGAGGAAGATGCAGGCCTCCGCCAGATGCAGCCGCGCCTCGGGCAGCCCCAGCTGAAGCGCCGAATCCACGCAGGCCTTCACGATCGGCACCGCCAGCGGGTAGGCAAGGCCGATGTCCTCGCTGGCCGAGCACAGGATCCGCCTGCAGGCGCCGATGAGGTCGCCTGCCTCCAGCAGCCGCGCCAGATAGTGCAGCGCCGCGTCCGGATCCGAGCCGCGGAGGGACTTCATCAGGGCCGAGAGCGCATCAAAGTGCTCGTCGCCGTCCCGGTCGTAGCGCATGGCGCTGCGCTGGGAGATGTCCCGCGCCTCCTCGATGGTAACGGTGTCGCCCGACACAACGGAGAAGAGGATCTCAACGGCGTTGAGCGCCTTGCGCACATCGCCCCCGCAGGCCAGGGACAGATGCCTTACCACCTCGTCGGGGAAGACAAGCTCCCGCCCGGTGGAGGCGTTCTTCAGGTCGATCGCGCGCCGGACGGCGATGGCCGCGTCCTCCGGGGCCACGGGCTTGAACTCGAACACCGTGGAGCGGCTCAGGATGGCGTTGAACACGGTGAAATACGGGTTTTCGGTGGTGGACGCGATCAGGGTGATCCGCCCATCCTCTATGAACTCCAGCAGCGACTGCTGCTGTTTTTTGTTGAAGTACTGGATCTCATCCAGATAGAGCAGAACCCCGCCCGGCGTGAGCAGCGTGTCCAGCTCGTCGATGATCGCCTTGATGTCCGCGATCCCCGCGGTGGTGGCGTTGAGCTTGCGCAGGGAGCGGTTCGTCCGGTCGGCGATGATCCGCGCGATGGTGGTCTTGCCGGTGCCCGAGGGGCCGTAGAAGATCATGTTCGGGATCTGCCCGCTCTCGATGATGCGGCGCAGCATGCCGTTTTCGTTCAGAATATGCTTCTGGCCGACCACGTCGTCGAGCGTCGTGGGTCTCAGTTCGTCTGCCAAGGGCTGATACATTCTGCGTCACCTCCGGTGCGGGATGGAAGATATTATACCATTGCAGAGGGGCTTTGAAAAGCAATGATGACGAATTTGTTAATTCGTAAAAATCGGCCCGCAGACAGTTGACAATAACGGGCCGGAATGGTATATTAGCACTCGAAGGGCGAGAGTGCCAACAGTCTGACAAAGAGAGTGCTAAAATGGCGATCAGCGAACGGAAAAAGAAAATACTCTCGGCTGTGATCGAAGCCTATATCAGCACGGCTGAGCCTGTGGGCAGCAAGACCATCGCGGAGACCGCGGGTCTGGGCTGCTCTTCCGCCACGATACGGAACGAACTGGCGGAGCTCGTCGCCATGGGCTATCTCGAGCAGCCGCACACCTCGGCCGGCCGCGTCCCCACCCCCATGGGCTACCGGCTCTATGTCAACGAGCTGATGGAAAAGCAGCGGCTCTCCCTCGAGGAATCGGAGGAGATCAACGCCCGCCTGAACGACCGGATGCACGAACTGTACGACACCATCGGCGATGTCAGCAAGCTCGCCTCCCAGCTCACGGACTATCCGGCCATCGCGCTGACTACCCGGTCCGTCGTGACCATCCAGCGTTTCGACCTGATCTATGTGGACGCGAACACCTTCATCATCGTGGTGATGCTCAGCAACAACACCGTGAAGAACAAGCTCGTCCGCCTGCCCGTCTCTGTGGACCAGAGGATGATGCAGCGCCTGTCGAGCACCTTCAACGCCAACTTCACCGGCATCACCGAAGATAAGATCACCCCGGTGCTCATTAATTCCACCGAGCGCGCCGTGGACGACACCATGGGCCTCACCTCCGTCATCGCGGCCTTTGCGCTCGAGGTCCTCACGGAAGCCGAGACGCCTTCCTCTTTCGTGGCCGGGGAGAACATGCTCCTCAACCAGCCCGAGTTCCGGGATCCGGACAAGGCGCACAGGCTCATGCGATATCTCTCCGCCGGAGGGAACATCCTTCCGCCCGGCATGCCCGCCGCGGACAGCGACGAGGTCCGGGTGCTCATCGGGCCCGAGAACGTGGCCGAGGAGCTGAAGGATTCCAGCGTGGTCATCGCCAGCTACGACGCGGGCGACAACATGCGCGGCCTGATCGGGGTCGTCGGGCCGACGAGAATGGATTATTCTGCCGTCGCGGCGAAGCTGAGCTTCCTGGCCGCGGGACTTTCCAAGCGGCTCGGAGGCGGGGAGGCTCCCCCCGAGGGCATGCACAACAAGCTCATCATCAAAGGAGATAACAGGTAATGAACGAAGAGGAAAAAGTCGATAAGGAAGAAAAAACGGAGGCCGAACAGCCTGCCGAGGAGATAAAGGAAGAGCCGGCAAAGCCCGAAAAGGACGAAAAGGAAAAGAAAAAGTCCAAAAAGGAAAAGCCGGAAGAGAAAAAGGCCGAGCCCCCGAAGCCCACACCGGAGCAGGAGCTCGCAAGCGCAAACGACAAGTATCTCCGCCTGATGGCCGAGTACGATAACTTCCGCAAGCGCAGCCAGAAGGAGAAGGAGAACCTCTACGGCGACATCAAGGCAAGCGCCGTGAAGGAGTTCCTCCCCGTTTATGACAATCTTGAGCGTGCCCTCGCCGCGGAGACGGCCGATGAGGCCTACCGCAAGGGCGTCGAGATGATCATGACGCAGTTCAGCAAGACCCTCGAAAAGCTCGGCGTGACCGAGATCAAGAGCCTGGGCGAGAAGTTCGACCCCAATCTCCACAACGCCGTCATGCATGTGGACGATGAGGAGAAGGGAGAGAACGAGATCGTGGAAGTTTTTCAGAAGGGCTTCATGCTCGGAGACAAGGTCATCCGCTTCGCCATGGTAAAAGTTGCCAACTGACGGGAAACCGTTTGTTATATATAAATTTGTATACTATTTTTCATTTATATAGGAGGAAAAAACAATGGGTAAGATCATAGGAATAGACCTCGGTACCACCAACAGCTGCGTGGCAGTCATGGAAGGCGGCGAGGCAGTCGTCATAGCGAACGCGGAAGGCGCCCGCACCACTCCGTCCGTCGTTGCATTTGCAAAGACAGGCGAGCGTATCGTCGGCCAGGTCGCAAAGCGCCAGGCCATCACCAACCCGGACCGCACCATCTCCTCCATCAAGAGAGAGATGGGCTCCAACTACAAAGTCACCGTGGACAACAAGTCCTATACGCCGCAGGAGATCTCCGCGATGATCCTGCAGAAGCTCAAGGGCGACGCGGAGGCCTATCTGGGCCAGCCCGTGACAGAAGCCGTCATCACCGTCCCTGCCTACTTCACCGACGCTCAGCGTCAGGCCACCAAGGACGCCGGCCGCATCGCCGGACTCGACGTCAAGCGTATCCTCAACGAGCCGACTGCCGCAGCCCTTGCCTACGGCATGGATAAAGCGAGCGACCAGAAGATCATGGTCTATGACCTCGGCGGCGGCACCATCGATGTGTC
>JAFRER010000009.1 GCA_017434755.1 Oscillospiraceae bacterium
AAATCTATTGATAAAGCTTTCCAGCTCTCAAAAGAAATTGTTCTTGTCGAAACCTTTCGGTTTCGTGAAACCCTTTCCGGTGCTTATTAGCATAAGCTTTGTTTCATCATTGTTCAATTTTCAAGGTACACGCTGTCCTTTGGGGCGACAGCTTGATTAATATACCACAGGCAGTCACCCTTGTCAATAAAAATTCCCCGATCCCGAAAAATTTTTACTGACGCACTCAGCCGCTCTCCCGAGGGGGAGAGTGATAGAAAATATACCACGGTCACAGGGCCCTGTCAATCCTTTTCCGCCTTGCAATTTCAAAGTTCGTAGGGCCTTTCTAAATATTGTGTAGACTCTGTTTGCGGGCCACAAAATTTAGTTCCGGATATAAAATACAACTCTCCGGAGATCACCCCGGAGAGCTTAAAAGTTAAAAATCAGTATCACTTTTTAAACAAGTTGAAGAGTTTGTTGATAAACGGCAGTTCTATCATCTTGCCGGCCTTCGCGTTGGCCCATCCTCTTGCAACGAAACCGCAGCCGATGAGGAACGTGAGCCAGCCCATGCCGAAGATGCTGCTGATGATGCCCGCAACGATCCAAACGAAGGTGAGCTTTCTTCCCTGTCTGGCATGGAATTCGGCAAAAGCGTCACCCGGAAGGAACATCTTCTGGAGCAGCCACAGGAAAGGAATATAGGAGAGCGCGGCAAAGATCCGGCTGTTTCCCTCCGTGTAGCTCAGCCCGGCCTCGCTCGTTCTGGAAGAGTCGTAGCTCTCGGCCGCTTTTCTTTCAGCTTCCTCGCGTTCGCGTCTGGCGCGCTCGGCCGCCTGTCTCTCGGCCTCTTCCCTTGCGCGTCTGGCCTGGGCGGCCCGTTCCTCGTCCTCGGCCTGCTGCTGTTTCCTCCGCGCATATTCTTCCTGCGCCCATTTTCGGTTGTTCTCCTGCTTGCGGGCACGCTCGGCTTCATAGTCCTTCTTCGCCTGAGCCTCGTCATACTTATACGCATACTGGGCGGCCGTCTGCTCGGCGTGCTCGTCGTAGCCGCAGGCAAGGCATCTGGTCATACCGTCGGGGATATATGCGCCGCATTTGCTGCAATAAGCCATTGCTTTCTCCTTTCACAGGTATGGACAGGGAACGATTCAGGTCCTCTCGGAGATCTCCTTCTTCAGGTTCGCGAGGAACTCGTCGAAGGGCACCGCGCCGAGATCCTTTCCGGCCCTTGTTCTGACCGCGACCGTGCCGGCGGCGGCTTCCTTGTCGCCTATGGTGAGCATGTAGGGGATCTTCTCGAGCTGGGCCTCGCGGATCTTGTAGCGGAGGCTCTCATTGCGCAGGTCCTTCTCCACGCGCACACCGGCCGCCTCGAGCTTCGCGACCACGTCGTTGGCGTAGTCATCGGTGCGGTTGGTGATGGTGAGCACCTTCACCTGCACGGGCGAGAGCCATGTCGGGAACGCGCCGGCAAAGTGCTCGGTGATCACGCCGATAAAGCGCTCGATGGAGCCGAAGACGACCCTGTGGATCATGACGGGGCAGTGCTTCTCGCCGTCCGCGCCGACATACTCGAGGTCGAATCTGCCGGGCAGCTGGTAGTCGAGCTGGATCGTGCCGCACTGCCAGGTCCTGCCGAGAGAGTCCTGGATATGGAAGTCGAGTTTCGGGCCGTAGAAGGCGCCGTCGCCCGGGTTGATCTCATACTCTTTGCCGATGCTGGTGATCGCGTCGGCGAGGGCCGCCGTGGCGATGTCCCAATCCTCCACGGAACCGATGTGGTCCTCGGGCATGGTGGACAGCTCTATCTTGTACGGAAGGCCGAACTTGTTGTAGACCTCGTCGAACAGCTGCGCGATGCGGATGACCTCGTCCTTGATCTGCTCCTTGGCAAGGAGAATGTGCGCGTCATCCTGCGTAAAGCAACGGACGCGGAACATGCCGTGGAGGGCTCCGGAGAGCTCGTGGCGGTGGACAAGACCCAGCTCTCCGTAGCGCAGGGGCAGGTCTCTGTAGGAATGGGGCTCGAGATCATAGACGAGGATGCTGCCGGGGCAGTTCATGGGCTTGATCGCGAAGTCTTCGCCGTCGATCACGGTGGTGTACATGTTCTCCTTGTAGTGGTCCCAGTGGCCGGAGGTCTCCCAGAGAGTCCTGCGCATGATCTGGGGCGTGGAGATCTCCACATAGTCCCATTTCTTGTGGACCTCGCGCCAATACTCGATGAGGGTGTTTTTCAGGACCATGCCCTTGGGCAGATAGAACGGGAAACCGGGGGCCTCGTCGCGGAAAGCGAACAGGCCGAGCTCGCGTCCGAGCTTCCGGTGGTCGCGGCGCTTTGCCTCCTCGATGCGCTCGAGGTAGGCGTCCAGCTCCTCCTTCTTCGGGAAGGCGATGCCGTAGATCCTCTGGAGGGTCTGGCGGCTGCTGTCGCCTCTCCAGTAGGCGGCGTTGCAGGCGGTGAGCTTGATTGCATTGCCCTTGACCCTGCCGGTGCTGTCCAGATGCGGGCCGGCGCAGAGGTCGGTAAATTCGCCCTGGCGATAGAAGCTGATGACTTCGCCCTCGGGCAGGTCATTGATGAGCTCCACCTTATAGGGCTCCTCACGCTCCTCCATGAACTTCAGGGCCTCGTCGCGGGGTAGCTCAAAGCGCTCAAGCTTGAGTTTCTCCTTGCAGATCTTTCTCATCTCCGCCTCGATCTGTTCCATGATCTCCGGGGTGAAGGCGAAGGGGGAGTCCATATCATAATAAAAACCGTTCTCGATCGCGGGGCCGATGGCGAGCTTTACCTCCGGGAAGAGGCGCTTGACGGCCTGGGCGAGGATATGAGAGCAGGTATGCCAGTATGTGTGGCGGTATTCGGGGTTTTCAAAACTGAACTGATTGTTTTCTTCCATCTTTCTTCTCCTGTAACAAAAAAACACCCGTGACGAAATACGCCAAGGGTGCAGTGAATGCACGGTCCCACCTTGAATTTTAACTCGGAGCATTTTAACGCACGCTTGCTGCGGGAAGACATTTCCTTCTCCCGGCTCCGGAGCGGTGATCGGTGCGAAGCATCGGGGATCTCTCAGCCGCGGGTCCCCTCTCTGTACATGCCCTGAAAGCACGGATCTTCTCCGTCTCTGCCTTTAACAGGACGATAATATCACCCGTATAACCTTATGTCAACAATAATCGCTGTTTTCAGGACTTTGCCGTCTGCTGCGCGATGATATGGTCGCCGATGATCTGCATGCCTTTCAGGCACAGAGCGGAAACCGCCCCGAGCAGTGCGAGTGCGAGCATGGCTTCTTTGATCTTTATCATATTGTCTCCTTTCTGCCGGTGCAGATATGCGAATGTCCAAGAATAACCGCCCTGATCATATGAGGGATCATGAGATCATTTCCCGTCCTTCTCTTTTTCGCTGAACCCAACGGTGAGCGCAGCCAGAATGAGCGCAGCAGCTACCGTAGTATAGAAGCGGTATGTCACCGAACTGCTGCCGGACACAGCCCGGGCAATGCTCGTCAGGATCGGCGTGATGAAAGCGCCTATGAACGAAGCGCTCAGGATGAGCGCACTGTTGAGCGTCTCATAGCCGGGAAGACGGCTCGCAGCTGCCAGGTTCGCCGGCATTACCATGGTGGCAAAGCCTGCAAAGAAACAACCCGCGAGCGCCAGCGGAACACTGCCTGCAAGAGCGATCACAAACGCGCCTGCAGCCAGAAGAAGAGAGCCCAGCGTGGAAGTGAATCTTTTCAGCCGCTGCGCTATTTTCCCGTAAAGAAGTCCGCCGACCAGCCCGCCGAGCAGGAAAACAGTCGAAAGTGTCCCGGATACAGAAGTATCTCCAAAGGAGCGCTCTTCGACCAGCATGGAGATATTTGCGGGAATGGAACTGAAGGCCGTGAGGAGAAGGATGACGATTACCATCTCTTTCCAGATGACCAGACGGAACTTTCCTCTGGGAGCCTCCTTTGTTTTTTCGGATGCAGTACTGCTGTCACCGGGCAGTCCGATCAGGGTCACCACCAGTCCGGGGATGCCTATCAGATACACAAAATAACCGAAAGGCCATCCTGCAAGGGCCAGAAAGCCCCCGACGAAGGACATCATCATACCGCCGCCTGTCGAAAAGCTGTTCTGCAGACCAAGCATCATCTGCTTTTCGCTGCCTTGGAAGCTCTCATTTATCAGTCCGGGCGCGACCGGAGCGACCATCCCTATGCCCACGCCGATGACAGCCGCCCAGAGGAACAGTATGCCGAGACTTCCATGGAAGCAGACCGCAAGGCCCCCTCCCGCACTGACAACCGCAAGACCGGTCACCGCCAGTTTTTTCTTCGGGATGACATCCGAAAGAAAAGCGGTGATCATGGTGAAGATCAGGCTGAAGATGGTCGGGAATGTCATAAGGAACTGGATGCGGGTCGGTGAGGCGTCGGAGAAAGCATCTCCTATCTGTGCCAGAATGGGGGCGATCCCGTTCGCCCCCATCTGGACCAGCGACATGGTCAGTATGGCGGCCTTGAAAAGACCTTTGCGTTCTGTTTTCATAGCGGGTTCTCCTGCTTTAGCGTTGACCGTCTGGATCTATTATATCATTATCCCCATTTTCTGCACCGCAGCCAAACAATGATGCTTAACGGATGACGACTACTGCTCTCCGTCACCGGTCATGGAAAGATAATAGTATTGTACGGTTCCGCCGGATTCCGTAACTCGGATCAGCCAGCCGCCGTCATAAGGAACAGCGGGCGCTCCCAGCCATCCGGTCATTTCGGCATCCGGCTTACCTGCCCCGTCAATATAGGCCTGATTCCAGGCATCAAGCAGCTCCTTATACCTGTCTGATATCGGATTGCAGTAGAGACTGCCGCAATTGATCAGGGAATACGCATGATCCTTTCCGTCAGGGCCTTCCCCTGTAAAAAGGATCTCGGTCGGACCCCACTCGTCTGTATTGGTATCCCAATTTATATTCCATCGTGCAGCGCGCATTTCCGTCAGTTCCGTACACGGGAAAGAGAAATCCCTGCTGGTCATAATACCGGTGGGGTAATTGACTATGCGATCCGGGAGAAGGAGCTCCTCCTCTTCATCCGAAAGGCCCCGGTACAGATTGATCCGTCCGTCAAACAGTATGTTCAGGGGACCGGTCAGGAAATCACGGTCTTCCTGCGACAAGACGGGATCAAAGATATAGTGCTCCTGGAATCCCGACGAATCATCCCAGCAGTTGGAAAATGCATATGACACGCCCAGAACCAGATCCGAGCCGAACTGACGGGCATAACACATGGCAAAGTATGCCCGGGAATCATAATAAACGGAAAACACTACAGAATCGCCGTTGTTTTCATAGATCGTGTAATCCGTTTCGGGAACAAACAGTTCACTGTTCCCGTCCGGGTCAAACCCCTGCTGTATTTCAAAAACGCTCTCTGCCCGGATCGACTCCCCGCTCTGAAGATACCAGGGCTCATCAGCCATTTGCGTTTTGGGGAATATATACAACTCAATATCAGCGGTCGTAGTCTGACCTTTCTGGCCGTCGTATGAATTCGACATGCTTTCCATTGTCAGACAGTGATGAGCCTCGTGCTCCATCGCGCACAGCTCATATCTGCTTTCGGCACAGACATCCCGGAGTCCTGTCAGCTGAAGAATAAGATCATCTTCTATTCTCCAGGTGACTGTGTCATCGACCAGCCGCCAAGCCGGAGAGCCGACACTGTCCATAGATGCGAGGGAATACTGACCGTAACTCTGTGCCTCTCCGCCGTCGATCTGAACTGTTTCAGTCTCCGGAACCTGATAGCTTCGAATGGTGTTTCCTGCCACACACAAAAGACCGCAGATCAAAAGCACAAGCGCGGTGAGCATGAAAGGCGCGTATTTCCTTTTACCGAAAATGGCAAGGATATCCGATATGATCACATAGATCAGCAGGGCGGCAAAAACAGCGGCAGCCGCCAGAAAGCCGATGCGGTACAGCACGTTGCTCTCCGACCATGACCAGATCAGCGCCGGAGCGGCCTTTATATCCGCGATCCGTTCCCTGATCCAACCGGGGATCGCCGTGAAAAAAGCAGAGACATCATCCATAAGCTGTGCTCCTCTCTCTGCATGAATATCGTTGTGTTATGAACAGATTCTAAGCCGCAGACAGACGTTTGTCAAACATAGCTGAGCAAAAACAGCTGCCGCTCCGGGTGGATCCATCACCTGAAACGGCAGCTGTTTTGTATTTATTATTGCTTACTGCTTGTAGTTGTGGGCGTCCTGAAGGACCATCTCCTTGACCTTGAGCAGACGCACCTTGGTGGCGTTTTCATTCTCCTCGAGCTTCATGGAGATATACTTGATGTTCCCTTCGAGTTCCGGGATCATGATGTACTCAAGTGCGTTGACGCGGCGGCGGGTCTTCTCGATCTCCTCCGCCAGCAGCTGCATGGTCTTCTCGACCTGAGCCAGCTCCAGCATGTCCTGAAAAACATCCGCCATCTTGCCGAGCGCGTCGTCCAGTTCACCGGATGTCTGCGCGAAGCCGTAAGGATAAATCTCGGACGGATCGTTGTTCTTCGTGCTGAACGAATACACCGGCACGTTCACGCTCATGATGTTCTTGTACTTGATGCCGAGCTCCACGCTCTGCCTCGGATAGAGAAGGGACTGCTCCAGCATCTCGGGGGACATCAGCGAGCTTGCCACCTGCATGGAGGCAAAGGCGTCCGTGAGCCCCTGCTCGACTCTCTCCCTGAGTTCCTTGTTCTGTTTTATGACGTCCAGAAACTGGCGCATCAGCTCGTCGCGCTTGTCCTTGAGCAGCTTGTGGCCGCGGCGGGCGGTCTTGAGTCTGCCCTTGAGCTGATTGAGCACCATCCTGGTGGGTGTAACGGCAGTTCCTGCCATCGCTCCGCCTCCTTACTCCTCGTCGGGCATGTACTTGTCGATGTATTCCTGCTTGATACGCTTGAGTTCGCGCTTCGGAAGGATCCTGAGCAGCTCCCAGCCGAGATCCAGCGTCTCCTCAATGGTGCGGTTGGTCTCGTTGCCCTGGCTGACGTAGCGTTTTTCGAACTCGTCGGCAAACTGGGCGTAGAGCTTGTCGTCATCGGAAAGAGCCGCCTCGCCGAGGATCGTCATGAGTTCCTTGGCATCCTTGCCTCTGGAGTAGGCGGCAAAGAGCTGGTTCATGGTGCCGGCGTGGTCCTCACGGGTCTTGCCCGCGCCGATGCCCTTGTCCTTCAGACGGCTGAGCGAAGGCAGCACGTCCACGGGGGGAATGATGCCCTTGCGGAACAGGTCACGGCTGAGGATGATCTGGCCCTCGGTGATGTATCCGGTGAGGTCCGGGATCGGGTGGGTCTTGTCGTCCTCGGGCATGGTAAGGATCGGGATCATGGTGATGGAGCCCTTCCTGCCCTGTCTTCTTCCGGCGCGCTCATACATGGTGGCAAGGTCGGTATACAGATAGCCGGGGTAGCCGCGGCGTCCGGGGACTTCCTTCTTGGCCGCGGAGATCTCACGGAGAGCCTCAGCGTAGTTGGTGATGTCCGTGAGGATGACGAGGACCTGCATGCCCTTTTCAAAGGCGAGGTACTCGGCGGCGGTCAGCGCCATGCGCGGTGTGGAGATACGCTCAACAGCAGGGTCGTTCGCCAGGTTCGAGAAGACGACCGTTCTGTCGATGGCACCCGTGCGGCGGAAGTCGTTTATGAAGTACTCGGATTCCTCGAAGGTGATGCCTATGGCCGCGAACACGACGGCGAAGGTCTCGTCATCACCGAGAACTCTTGCCTGACGGGCGATTTGCGCCGCGAGAGCCGCGTGCGGAAGACCGGAGCAGGAGAAGATCGGGAGCTTCTGTCCGCGGACGAGGGTGTTCAGTCCGTCGATCGTGGAAACGCCCGTCTGGATGAACTCGGCCGGATACGCGCGGGCCGCGGGGTTCATCGGCAGTCCGTTGATATCCTTATGCGCCTCGGCGAGGATCTCGGGGCCGCCGTCGATCGGCATGCCCATTCCGTTGAAAACTCTTCCCAGCATATCCTCGGAGACGGCAAGCTCCTGCGGACGTCCGAGGAAGCGCACCTTCGACCCGGCAAGGTTGATGCCCTGTGCCGATTCGAAAAGCTGGACGACAGCGCGGCTGCCCTCCACCTCGAGCACCTTGCAGCGGCGGACATCGCCGTTGGGGAGCTCGATCTCGCCCAGTTCGTCATAGGTGACGCCCTCGACGTTGTCGACCACCATAAGGGGGCTGACGATCTCTTTTATGGTCTTGTATTCCTTGATCATTCCTCTTCACCTCCGGCGACGACCTGCGCTATCTCTTCCTGCATCTCTTTTTCTATCGCGTCATATATCTCATCGAAGGCCTTCGGGTCTGCCATCTTGGCCCTGCCTATCTTCTCACGGACCGGAATGACGAAGAGTTTGTTCAGATCCGCTCCCTTTGCCAGCGCCTCGCGGCAGAGCTCGTCATACTTGAGGACGATGTCCATCAGCCGGAACTGCTTGGCATAGGAGGAATAGGCGTCCTCATCGACGAAGGCGTTCTGCTGGAGGAAGTCCTCTCTGACCATTTTCGCCGTCTCCATCGTGAGACGGTCGGAACCGGAAAGGGCGTCCTGTCCAACGAGTCGGACGATCTCCTGCAGCTCGCTCTCCTCCTGGAGGATGTGCATCGCCCGGGCACGGTTGTTCATGTATTTCTCGCCGAAGTTTTCGGTGTACCACGCTCTGAGCGTGTCAAGGTAGAGGGAATAGGACGTGAGCCAGTTGATGGCTGGGAAATGTCTCGCGTAGGCGAGAGCGGAATCCAAAGCCCAGAACACCTTGACGATCCTCATCGTGGCCTGTGCGACAGGCTCGGAGAAGTCGCCGCCCGGAGGCGAAACGGCGCCGATGGCCGTGACCGACCCGGTGCGTCCCTCAGAACCGAGGCACTGGACACAGCCCGCTCTCTCATAGAACTGAGCAAGACGGGAAGCCAGATAAGCAGGATAGCCTTCTTCGCCGGGCATCTCCTCGAGACGTCCTGACATCTCACGCAGGGCCTCGGCCCAACGGGAGGTGGAGTCTGCAAGGACTGCCACGTCGTATCCCATGTCGCGGAAATATTCCGCGATGGTGATGCCGGTGTAGATGGAAGCCTCACGGGCCGCCACAGGCATATCGGAGGTGTTGGCGATGAGCACGGTCCTCTTCATGAGAGGCTCGCCGTTGCGCGGGTCCTTCAGTTCGGGGAACTCCATCAGAACGTCCGTCATCTCGTTGCCGCGCTCGCCGCAGCCGATATAGACGACGATGTCCACGTCCGACCACTTGGCCAGCTGGTGCTGCACAACGGTCTTGCCCGAACCGAAGGGGCCGGGAACCGCGGCCGTGCCGCCCTTGGCAATGGGGAACATCGTATCGATGATACGCTGTCCGCTGTTCATCGGGCGGTTCGGAACGAACTTCTTCGCATAGGGTCTGCCGATACGCACCGGCCAGCGCTGCATCATGGGGACCTCGCGCTCGTTTCCTCTCGAGTCGCGGATCACGGCGATGGCTTCCGCGACCGTATGCTCGCCGGATTCCACCGATACCACCTCACCGGAGATTCCGGGAGGCACCATGATCTTATGCAGGATGGCGCTGGTCTCCTGGACCGTGCCCAGAACATCGCCCGCGGAGACGATATCCCCGGGTTTGGCGACCGGGACGAAGTCCCACTTCTTCTCACGGTTCAGGGAGGGGACATCGATGCCCCTCGTGATAAGGTCTCCTGCGGCCGCGCGCATTTCGGGCAGCGGACGCTGGATTCCGTCATAGATATTGTCTAGCATGCCGGGTCCGAGTTCCACGGAAAGGGGCATGCCGGTGGTGATCACTTCCGCTCCGGGTCCGAGGCCCGAAGTCTCTTCATAAACCTGAATGGACGCCGTATCGCCCGTCATATTCAGGATCTCGCCTATCAGATGGCGCTCGCCGACACGCACGACGTCGGATACGTTCGCATCAGCAAGGCCTTCCGCCACGACAAGCGGGCCGGATACTTTTGTTATGGTTCCGCTCATTTACGTTCCTTCTTTCATTAGTCTCCGAGAATATTGGTGCCGACCGCGCGTTCTACCGCCGAAAGCAGCGCCTGCTTTCCGAGTCCGATCGTGCCTTCTCTTCCCGGGATGAGGATGATCGCGGGTGTCGGTCTGTCTTTAAATCTGTCTATCTCCTGCCCCATCTTTTCGGCAAGATTCTCTTCTATGTAGATGATGGCGTATTCGTCGCTGCCTCTTGTGAGGCTTCTGAGGATCTTCGAGGCCTCCGCAGGGTCTGCCGCGGGATAGGTCTCGAGTCCGAGGGCCTTGAAGCCCATGACGGTCTCTGCGCCGCCTATAACAGCTATCTTAAGCATACAGTTCACGCAGCCTTTCTTTGATGACGCCCGCGTTTATCTTCGACAGTTTCGCGGTCATGATCATCCTCGCGGCGGTGATCTCGTTCTCAACGGCGGCAAGGTAGGCCACGACGGTCTCCGGGCCGTAGCTGACGAACTTAGCCTTCTTCAGATAGGTGTTCACGGCATTGTCGCAGGCCTTTTCAAAAGCCGTCATCCCCTTGCCGGACACTGCCTCGGAGGCAAGCGCAGCGGCTTCGGAAAGTGGGCCCTGCGCATAGAAGGAGGCGACCTCGTCGGCGTCCTTCGCTGCGAGGATCCTTGAGACGTCGATGCTTCCGCCGGGGATCAGCGCGTTCTCCAGGAACAACGCGCCCTTTCCCATGCGGAGCGTCCGCACGGCGCTCTTGAGATCGGCGGCGTCAATGAGGAGCTTCACATAGCCCGTGAAGAAGGGATTGCCCTTCTGCTCCGCGAGTTTGGACAGCTCCGTGAAATACGCCCGGTCGAGAACGAAGTCCGAGACCTGCGGATTGCCCGTCTTTGCGAGCTCCGCCTTTGCGTTCAGGACCGCTTCGGCGAAAACAGGGGGATAATAGCTCATCTTCTCCTCGTTTATATCCTCGAGGAGCCTGGCGGGCGGGAATCTTCCCGAAGCGTTCAGGAGGTGTGCCGGATCGGTATCCATGGCCCCTGCCTTGATCACGGCCTTGGCGTTGTGGTAGTCATACCGGATCCGGAACGCATCCACATAGTCCGCCTCGGGGCTGAGCCGCTCCGTCTCATTGAACAGTCCGGACCTGTACTCCGAAAGAGCGCTGTCGATCCCGGCGGCGTCCATCCCGGAAAAATCCGGGTAGCCGCACTCCGTTAGGAGCCGGGCGGCGTCCTCGATGCTCTCCGCCTCGACCATACGCTCCGCCCTGTCATCCGAGAGCATTCTGTTCTCTCTTGCTCTGAGCATGGCGGACAGGCACAGATAATCTTCCTTTGTTACACTCAATTCAAGCCCTCCTGCCGTATCAGCCGAACAGGACTTCCGCGACCTTTGAGGACATCTCGGCCCGGCTGAGATCTATGAGCAGATCCACCGTGCAGTTATCTTCGATATTGCCTCTTTTCAGAACGAGTCCGCCGGAGAATTCGCCGCTTTCATCCGCAAGGGTGAGTCCGGCCTTTCTTCCCGACATCTTCAGCAGGGCATTGGCCTCGTCGACGGCCTTTTTGCCAAGCTTTTCACGGTCCGCCGCATTGAGGACGATCTGCTCGTCACCGGTGACCGAGGAACCGCACGCAAGCTTCGCGAGAAAGTCGACATACACGTCCTCGGGGAGCTCCGCGATCTTTTCACGGGCCCTGTCGAAGCATGCGGAAACCATCTCCTGCTTCACGGCGAGCATGCCCTTGCGGGCTTCCATCCTTGCGATGCGGTCCATGCTCTCGTTCTTGTCTTCACAGTCCTTCACTCCGGCGCGGATCTTCTCACTGTAAAACTCTCTGGCCTTACGGTCGTAATCCGCCCTGATCTGCACGCACTGCTGCTCCGCCTGAGCAAGTATAGCATCTGCCTGCGCCTGAGCGTCAGAGCGGATATGCTCTATTATTTTTTCAGTGCCTTTCATATCGGTCTCCTGAACGAAATCAAAGAACGATGGAATTGAGCATCAGGAACGATGCAAGCAGGCAGAGGATGGCATAGAACTCAACGATTATGCACATGATCATACCCTTTGACCAGTCATCGGGCTTCTTGGCAAGAATGTTGATGGACGCCGCGGCGACCTTGCCCTGTGCGATGGCGGAGAGAAGACCGCCGATGGCGATGGGGAGGCAGGCAGATACGATCTGCAGTCCCTGGGCAACGTTTATGCTCGTGATGAGGTTGCTCACCTTTGAATAGGCAAGGAAGAAGATAACGAATCCGTAAAGGCCCTGGGTGCCCGGAATGACCTGAAGGATCAAGACCTTACCGGATTTGCTGGGGTCCTCGGCAACAAGTCCCGCGCCGGCTTCACCGGCGATGCCCGTGCCTTTTGCGGAGCCTACGCAGGCGAGTGCCGCTGCGAGAGCCGCACCGAGAAGCGCCAGTGCGCCGCCGCCGATAGTGTTCAGAAATTCCATTTTTTGATCTCCTCCGTATTATTTAAAAATCTAAAGAATTAACTCAGTTTTCTTTCGCTCTGACGAATTTACCGCCGAACTTCAGCGGAGTGAACGGCTTCCCGCCGTCCTGATAGAATTTGCCGAAGAACTCGAGGCACTGCAGTCTCAGGTCATGCACATAGCAGCCGAGAAGGTTGAGCCCGAAGTTCATCAGGTGTCCGAGTACGAAGATCAGGATAAAGGCTATCACTGTCAAGACGTTTATGCCGCTGTTCTTCGCGGGCATGAGGGCAACATTGTTGAACACCTGCCCCACGACTCCGCCGGCCAGCATCAGCGCCATGATACGCGAGTAGGACAGCACGTCTCCGAACCAGCCCGTCGCGGTGTTGTAGATGCAGCCGAAAGCCGCCGTCACCTTGCCGAAGCCTTTCGCGTGACGTCCCGCTCCGAACAGGAGCATGATCACGCCGATGATCAGCACCACGGGTATGCCCGCGACGTTTCCGATCTTCAGCACCGCCAGCACACCCCCGACGAGGAGCACCCAGAGGGATCCCTCCTCCCAGATGGCGTCGGCAAGATTGCCCGCTCTCTTCTTCATCACGAAGCTCACGATCATTCCGGCATTCAGATGGAGCAGCCCGAGCACCAGTGAACCATACAGCACCGTCTCGCTGTTGGATATTGGTGAGAACAGGTACGGCAGCCCTTTCCACGTGCTTTCGGGATTGAGCAGGTGAACGATCTGATAAGGGATGTCGCTGAAGAAGGCTCCGGTCAGAGCGCCCATCGCGAAGGTGGCGATGCCGCCCCAGAAAAGGAGCTGCGTAAAGGAAAGCGCGTTGTCCCGCGGCTTCATTTTTGCCTTGGCGACGATCGCCGCAAGGATCATGATAATGCCGTAGCCCATGTCCGCCATCATCAGGCCGTAGAACAGGATGAAGAACGGTGCCATCAGCGGGTTCGGGTCGACCGTGCCGTACTGCGGAAGGCTGTACATGTTGGTGACCATGTTCAGGCCGTTCGTCAGAAAGTTGTTCTTCAGCTTGACCGGGACATCGGGATACTCCGCTTTTTCAGGCGCTTCGGTCTCCCAGGCACAGTCAAAGCCGGAAAGCACTGCATCGAGTTTCTTTTCGCTCTCCTCCGGCACCCAGCCTTCCATGATCAGGACGTTCTCCGTTGACAGAAGTTTCTCTTCCGCCTCCGCGATGGTCGCCCTTGCGTCCATCTTGTCCGAGGCGAGCTTGAACTCCTTGCGGAACTCCGCGTTCTGCTCGATCACGTCAAAGCACTCTTCCTTCTCTTTATCGAGGGAATTGAGCTCGGCTTTTGCAAGATTGATGCAGTCCTTGGGCGTGCCCTTCAGTTCGCTGAACGAGACCGTGTTGAAGCCGGTCGCACGCAGGCATTCCTGCACCGCGGCCAACTGATCCTTTGAAAACACGACCGCCACATAGCGCCTGCTTTTGTCTGCATTGATCTCGAAGGCCTCCGCCTCGTCGGTATACTCCAAAAGAGCATCGTTCAGACTGTCGATACCCGCCTTGCCCTGGATCGTTCCGAGGATCCACTGGGCTCTCTCCGTCCATGGCTTTTCGAGCCGCAGATCAAGGGGCAGCCATGGGGTCAGAGCCTCGATCAGGTTCCTCTGGCGGCTTTCTTCCGAGCTTATCCGCTTGGCCCTGTCATCCGCCGCGATCACCTGCTCCGCTCTGTTCAGCGCACTCTCTATGCCGGAGTCATCCAGCAGAATGTCCGCGGAAACCTCAATCTTTGCCGCGAGCAGCGGGCTTTTCTCGGGCACATACCTGTCGATCACGGCAATGGCGCTGTTGAGCGTTGCCTGCCTGTTTCTGCAGGAGGAAAGTGACGTGGTCAGTCCGGACAGGAGGCCTGCGTATTCTGGGTCCTCTTCTGAGTCCTTTATCTCGTTGAACTGCACGCAGCCGAGTCTGATCAGCTTTCTCAGCAGCTCATCCTTCTGATCTTTCATCAGCATGAGCCTGAGATGTTTCATTTTCAATATAGCCATCAGACGTTCACTATCCTTTCAACGACCAGATCAGCCGCCCTGTCGATCTGTTTCTCCGCTCTGGCACGCAGTTCGGCTTTGCCGTTTTCCGTGCTCTCGGAAAGGATCCCGGCCTGTTCAACAGCTCTGCTGCCCGCCTGTTTTTTCAGTTCGGCGAGCTCGCGCTCCGCTTTTTCACCGGCCGCGGTTATGGCGGCGTGTCCGTCGTTTTCTGCATCTGAGATCATCTGCTTTGCCCTGGCTTCCGCCTCTGCGACGAGAGCCTTTGCTTCGGATTCGGCATTTGTGATCAGGGATACTGCTTCAAATGACATCGACTCACTCCTTTCTTAAGGATATAAGGTTGAATGGTGCGGATCAGGACTTCCCGCCGCTGCCTTTCTTTTTCCCGTAGTAGTAGCGGCGTTTTTTTCTGGGTTTCACGGTCTCGGTCTTCACGGGACCGCTTTCTCCCCCGGCAGCTCCGGAAGCATTCTCCTTTTTGGGCGTTTCCTTCTGCTGGGGAGGTCTGCTGCTGTTATTGTTTTTCTTTTTATAATCCTGCGCGGCTCCGCTCACATTCCCGCCGTCCTCCGTCTTCACTTTGACGTGGCGGACCTCGGTCTTTTTCTCATGGGCTGCCGCGGGAGCATTCCCGCTGTTTTCCTTTGTCGGATTCTCCTGCCTGTTTTTGTTCCCCGTTTTTTTGCCGTGCCTGTTCCGGCGGCGCGGATTCTTCCGTACCTCCGCGGCAGCGGTCTCCTGCGCCGTCTCCGGAACGGGTTCCTGCTCTGCCGGCACACTGTCGGCGATCAGATCGGTCCACTCATTTACGGGCTCTTCCTCCGGTTCCTCTTCTACGGGTACATAGTTGAGCACATGCGGAGGTTCGGATCCGTCCCGCGGTCTTCCGCCAGGCACTGCCGCCAGTTCGTTCGGCTTATACACATGCAGCGAATCGCCGCTTTCATCGTCGAGCTTCACCTTTACGGTCTGCCGGAGCAGATTCACCTGCACAGCCGTTCCGTAGCCGTCCTTCGTCTCCACGAAGGCCCCCTGCTTGGGGACGTTCTTCACCAGTTCCTCATAGGCCTCCTGCTCATACCGCAGACAGCACATCAGTCTTCCGCAGCTTCCGCAGATCTTGGTGGGGTTGAGCGAGAGCGACTGGGTCTTGGCCATCTTTGTGGATACCGGAGCGAACTCGTCCATGAACTGATTGCAGCAGTACGGCCTCCCGCACATGCCGATCCCGCCCATGAGTTTCGCCTCATCGCGCACGCCGATCTGTCTGAGCTCTATCCGGTTGCGGAAGATGCCTGCCAGATCCTTTACGAGCTCCCTGAAATCCACCCTGTCATCCGCGGTGAAGAAAAAGGTGGTCTTGTTTCCCTCGAAATTGCACTCCACGTCCACGAGCTTCATATCAAGCTTGTGTTTTTCTATCTGCTGCTGGCAGATTTCGAAAGCCTCTTTCTCGCGGCCTTTGTTTATCTCGGCAACGCGAAGATCATCGACCGTCGCGAGCCGGACGACCGGTCTGAGCGGCTGGACGACCGAATCATCCTCCACCGCATGAGTGCCTCTGACGCAGTCGGCAAGCTCAAGGCCCTTTGACGTTTCCACAACGACTCTGTCGCCTGCGGCGATCCTGAGTCCGTTCGGATCGAAATAATAGCTTTTGCCTTTATTCTTGAATTTAACGCTGATAACGTCTGTCAATCTTTAATCCTCATTCTTTTCAGCTTTTCCCCTTTTTCGGGGATCCGGCGGCCAAAGTCCCGAAAAGGAGCTTCACACTTACATTGGCCTGCCTGTATCGTATGCATTTTTCGGTCAGTTCAGCAGTCTGGATGAGCATCTCCCGTTCCATGCCATCATCGTCTATGCGTCCGCAGAGCATGTCCGTGACCCGTTCTCTCACGCGGGCCATGAGATCCAGAAAGCTCTCGGCCGTCATGTTTTCATTTTTGAAGCAGAATGCCAGAAGATCCGCTCTGTCTCCGGCAGCAAGCAGATGCAGATAGGTTCCTGCCAGTTCATCCGTCTCTTCTCTGCCGTCGTCCCGCTCGCCGTTCACATTGATCTCCGTGCATCTTGAGCGCACCGTAGGCAGGAGTGCGGAGGGGTTTTCCGTGCACAGCAGCAGCACCGCGCCGTTGGGCGGTTCCTCCAGAAGCTTTAGAGCCGCGTTCTGCGCGCTCGTGTTCATTTTTTCCGCTTCGCTTATGATATAGACTTTTCTGTCCGCTTCGTTCGGAAGGATATAGGCATCCGCCGAGATCTCCCTGATCTGATCCACGGTGATGTCCCTCTTGAGGTTTCCCTTGGGATCCGTGAGCCTGCTGACAAAGATGACATCAGGATGCGTGTTTCTCGCGATCTTCCCGCAGGCGGGACATTTTCCGCAGGGTTTTTCCCCGGCGGACGTGCACAGGATCTCCGCGGCGATCCTCCGGGCGGTTCCAGAAGTGCTTTCCTTCGAAAGGGAGGAAATGATCACCGACTGGACCCTGCCGTATATGTTTTTCCCCGATGATCCTTCCATATCCGCTCCGAACAACAAAAGATATTTTAATTCATTAAATCGACATTGTCAATAAAATAACGATATTACATTCCCTCGTATTTTTTGACCATATCCCTTATAAGATCTGCGACATTTTTGACGCTGCCCGCATCAAAGGGGCTATTCAGGCCGTATTCTTCAACTGTTTCGAGAAGGTCACCGGTATCATGTTCGAGCATTTCCAGATACTTTTCCACGCCTGCGCCTTCCTTCTCCATTTCGAGTCCGAAGATCTGCATGGCCACATCGTTGGAAACGGGATAGGAGATAACGTAGAACGGCACTTCGAAGAAGTGGTTGATATCTATCCAGCTGCGGGCATAATAGCTCTCAAAGCCGGCGGTGAAGTAGCCGAACTCCTTGGAAAGCCTCAGAGAGATCTCATTGATCTTCTCAGCCGTAAGATCTTCTTCGGAGAGCGCATAGACCTCCCTTTCGAATTCCGCGAACGAAGCCTGCTGCGTATAGAGCGACACGGTATCGATGATCTTGCTGAGCAGAATGCTTTTAACCGCTTTTCTTGAAAGCACATCCTCGAGCATGTCGATCGACAGGTATTCCAGCGCCTGTGAGTAGACTTCCGCGAGGTCTATGGTCTCATCCGTAGCGTCGTATGTGGTATATCCGTCGCAATAGTGACCGAACTCATGGACCGCCGTAAGGACGTCATCAGTGGTGCCTTTGGCTGAGATCAGAAGGAACGGAGCCTCATATTCATCGAAGTATGTCATGAAGGACATGGTCGTCTTCGTATAGCTCTTTGCCAGATCGCAGAGCTCATATTCCGTCATGAACTCATAGGCCTCTTCCACGTGGCCGCCGAGATTGCCGGATACCGTCTGCAGCACTTCTCTGAGCCTGCTCTCCGAAAGCGAGGAATAATCGATGTTGCTGTAGGAATACTTCTGATCGATTTCTTCCGCCAGAGGGACGATATACCTGCGGATATCATCTATATACGCGCCCGCCTGCTCCGGCGTGTAGTCCCGCTCGAAGTAGTAGTCGTACTGCATCTCTTCGAAGTCGTTATATCCCGCTTCCTTCGCCATGGCGTTCCTCAGCTTCACGAGCTTTATGAAGAGATCGGAGACCAGCGGATTGTATTTGTCATAATAACCGAACAGAATGGCAAAATACGTCTGGGAATCGGTGGCGGAGTCGAGGCCTTCGAATACATGCACCTCTTTCCCGTCCAGCAGAATCACCGGGTCGGACATGATGTCGCGGTATTCGGAGACGAGGTCCGCCTCCTCCTGCATCATCGCGACAAGCTCAGGGGTATACATGGAGTCCGCGATGTCGGCGTATTCCTCGGCAAAGCCTTCCCAGAAGTAATCCTCCTCAAGATCCATGGCATATTTTGAACCGCCGCAGGCAAAGTACATCTCGTCAATGATGTCTTCGACGACCGCCCCCTGCTCGCTGCACCAGTTGTATTCCTCCGCATAGTATTCGTCGGTGGTGTCCAGGCAGCTGCGCACATTTGAAAGATTGCTCATCGTCCTGAAGTGATAAAAGTCATCATAAACCACATCGATGAGCTCCTCGATCTCGCTCAGGCTCATAGTCCCGGCTTTGAGAGCTTCCTCCAGCACATACACGTCATCAATGAGTCCGTCGACATCCGGGCGGGAATAGACCATCTCGGAGAATGGCACGATCCTCTCGTCCCTGGTAGCCTGCATCTCCCTGCGGCTTTGCTCGACCTCGTCATCAATGCCGTTGTCCTCTTTCCCGTCAAGGGCATTTTCGATATCCTCTATTTTGTCTTCGATAAAACCCTGTACGGTATCGACCACCGTTGATCCCGAATCGCCCTTTCTGTGCAGGAAAGAGTCAAGCTTCTCGGTTATTTTCTCCACCCAGGCGCTGAAGGAATCCACAAATGAGCCTATGGAACCGATCACGCCTTCCGAAGAGAAGGACTGCAGCGGGGCGGTACAGCCGCACAGCATCACGGCAACAAGTATCAGCGCTATGAATGTCCTTGCTTTTTTCATCTATTCTCCACCTGTGATAAGGATTTCAGCTTTTCATTCATGAGAACACAATAAGCCAATTATATAACTGTATTATTTTACCATCCGAAAGGCATGTTTTCAATAAAAGAATGCCCCGGCCTTCCATACATTTTTTATTATTCCGTCATATCCGCAGGATATTTTAAAAAAGCTTTCCCGCCGCACGCTGCGGCGGGAAAGCGGAAAATGCGGTATGATCCTTATTTGTGGAACAGCTTTTTTACCTGATAACGCGGCTGGCAGGAGATGTTTACTCCCAGCTTTTTAAACAGATCCTCGTCCACATGGGACAGGATCACCGACGAATGCGCATCGCAGCCCTGCAGCCGGTTCAGCTGGTCTATCGCCTCTCCCGCGAGGGGATCGGTCACCGCGCAGATGGACAGGGCAATGAGCAGCTCGTCCGTATGCAGGCGCGGGTTGTGGTTGCCGAGGTGCTCCACTTTCAGGTGCTGGATAGGCTCGATAATGCTCGGCGGGATAAGCAGCCTGGACTTTTCGATGCTCGCCAGATACTTGAGCGCGTTGAGCAGGCATGCAGAGGAAGCCCCGAGGAGCGAGGTGTTCTTTCCGGTGATCACCGTGCCGTCCTCCAGTTCTATGGCCACAGCCGGACCGCCTGTCTCCTCGGCCCTCTTCAGAGCGGCCGGAACGACCGGTCTGTCCTCGGGCGTAAGGCCGAGGGAATTCATGATGAGCTCTATCTTGCGGACCTCGCTGTTGTCGGCGGAAAGACCGCGCCGGAGCATGCACTCGGCGGTAAAGTACCGCCGTATGATCTCCGCCTCGGATGCTCTCCTGCAGACACTGTCATTGCTGATGCAGTTGCCCGCCATGTTCACGCCCATGTCCGTCGGGCTCTTATACGGGCTCTCTCCGTAAATCTGCCGGAAGATGGTCTCCAGAACGGGGAATATCTCCACATCGCGATTGTAGTTGACGGTCGTCTCGCCGTACGCCTCGAGATGGAAAGGATCGATCATGTTCACATCGTCGAGGTCGGCGGTCGCGGCCTCGTAGGCGAGGTTCACGGGATGCTTGAGAGGCAGGTTCCAGATCGGGAAGGTCTCGAACTTGGCGTATCCGGCCTTTACGCCTCTGATATTCTCATGATAGAGCTGGCTGAGGCAGGTGGCCATTTTGCCGCTTCCGGGTCCCGGAGCCGTCACCACCACAAGCTCTCTTTCCGTCTCTATGTAATCGTTCTTCCCGAAGCCGTTCTCCGAAACGATCAGCGGAACGTTCGAGGGATATTCGGGGATGATGTAGTGCCGGTATGTCTTCACGCCGAGGCTTTCGAGCCTCTTGGAAAACTGGTCCGCGACCTGCTGGCCCCTGTAGTGTGTGATGACCACGCTTCCGACGAACAGGCCTATTCCGCGGAACGCGTCGATCAGCCGGAGCGTGTCCTCGTCATAGGTGAGGCCGAGATCGCCCCTGCGCTTGCTGCGCTCGATGTCATCCGCCGAAATGGCGATGACGATCTCTGCAACATCCTTCATCTCGAGGAGCATCTTGACCTTGCTGTCAGGCTCAAATCCAGGGAGCACCCTTGACGCATGATAGTCGTCGAACAGCTTGCCGCCGAATTCCAGATAGAGCTTGCCGCCGAAGCGGGATATCCTCTCCCGGATCTTGTCCGACTGCATCTTCACATACTTCTGATTGTCAAATCCTATCCTGTTCATCTTATCATCTCCGATAATTATGAGCCGCTTCGCGGCCGCTTTCTCAAACAGCTATGTCTATGTATCCGAGTTTCCTGCACGCGATCACATATTTTTGCATGCAGCAGTCCGCCTGCGGGTTCAGCTGAAACACTCTCCCGTCGCCCGTACCGATGAAGCAGCTGTTCGCCCCGCGTATGGAGATCCCCGAAATCTCCCTTCCCGGCAGGACTATTCCTCCGGGAAGCTCAAGCCTGTCTTTGAAAAGGCTGATCCTGCCGATGCCGAGCTTCTCTCCGGTTTTGGCCGAGCTTACCTCCAGGATCTCCACGCCGTCATCCGAGAAGACCGCCTCATCGCCGCTGCCGGCAATCATGCCGTCGAGCAGTCCGTCCTGCCAGCGCGACCAGTCGAGCAGCGTGGCGAAACGGAACCCCCCTTCGAGGAGCCCTGTGTCGAGGTACCTCGACGAGGCGCCGCACTTTGTGCAGCTTATCCTGTCGCCCCTGCTTTTCAAGGTGTGCAGTGCGCCGCACTCCGGGCAGGCGAAAAGGAAGGTCTCCAGATGCTCGGCCGGATCTTTTCCTTTGTAGCGCACGGGTTCAGCCTTCTGGGTCTCCCAGGCGTCCTCATAGAGGTCTCTGCAGATGACCTTGTATACCTCGTCGGAACTCATGGCTTTCAGTTCCTCCGGGGAATAGACGCCTACGACACTGCCGGTCATCCGTCCTTTCCGGATCCTGCTTCCGCCCCAGCGCGGGCTCGTGAAATATCCGCCCTTCATCCGGTAGGTCACGAGATAGGCTCCGGAGGTCCTGGCCATCTTGGCCGTGGCGGGAGGGATGGGGCCGGTAAGGCCGTCCCATGTCCGGTTGCCCTCCGGAAAGAGCGCCACGTTGCATCCGGCGCGCAGAGTCCGGATGATACCCTTCACGGTGCTCGCGGCATTTCCGCCCTTCTGTCTTGTGATTGGCGAAAAAAGGTATTCGAGCAGTTTCGAGACGAATCCCTGTCTCATGATGTGCTCGCTCGCCACGAAATACATATGCTGCCGGAAAGCGCTTCCCACGAGGATCGGGTCCTGATCGGTAAGGTGATTGCTCAGGAGCAAGAACGGACCGGGGACTTTCTCCCTTTTTGCCCTGAAATGCAAGAACAGCCTTGCGATCAGTTCTCCCAAAGGATGGATCAGCGCCCACTGGTGTTTATAATGCGCGTGGTTTTTTATTCTGTCCATGATTTCACCTCCCGGGATGGCAGATGCGGGCTGCGGTCTGTGTTCCTTCAAAAATTTCAATTATATATTTTAGCATCTTTTCACGGCTTGCACAAGCGGCCTTTCTTATCTTGTAATAAATGATCGTCATATATTTAATATTGCTTTTGCGTTTTTTTTCGTATATACTTTTGACAGATAGTAAAATAATTCGGAGGGAGCAATGGACGAAAGACTCGAAACAAAAAAACTGACTGTATGGACCAGAAACTTCACCATACTGTTCATCTCGAACTGCATAATCAATTTCGGTCACAGCATAATAATGTACCTCCTTAACGGATATCTGATCACGATCGGGATCGCCAGTACCGCCATAGGATTCATCGTCTCGATGTTTTCATTCGCCGCTCTCGGCTTCAGGCCTTTCTCCGGTCCTCTCATAGACGGCTGGAATAAGAAAAAGCTTTATATGATTATGCTGGTAATAATCATTACTTCCTATGTCGGTTATTCCTTTTCCCATTCACTTCCCCTTATCATCCTAAGCAGGTTCCTCCATGGTCTCGGCCAGGGCTGCATATCCGCTCTCTCGATGGCCATGGCGGGTGATGCCCTCCCTAAGGAGAAGCTTTCCTCCGGAATGTCGCTTTATGTGATCGGATCGGTCGTCGCCGGTGCCATCGGTCCCGCGCTCGGCCTGTCATTGATGGAAAGATTCGGTTATTCCTATGCTTTCCTCCTTCCGCTCATTTTACTTGCGATCGCTCTCGTTCTGTCGAGTTTTCTTGAGCACAGCTTTGTTCCGGGCACAAAGATCCGTTTCACACTCTCCGGCATGATCTGCAAAGCAGCTATCGTGCCTGCCGTTCTCGTGCTTCTGTCCGGGATCGTCCGGATCGGGATTTCGACCTATCTGGTGGAATTCATAACCAATGTCCGGCATGTCGAGGGCATGAAAGTATATTATTACGTCAATGCCGCCGCGATGATCCTGTCCCGTCCGTTTTTCGGCAGGCTTACGGACAAGAAGGGGCTGCACATTTCACTCATTCCGTCCTATGTATTCTTTGCCCTCTCCCTCGTAGCAACAGCCTTCTGCCGGAACACATGGCAGCTCATGCTCGTAGCCGTTCTGAACGCTTTAGGCTACGGAACCGCGTTCTCTTCGCAGCAGGCAATGTGTGTCAAGGTGGCGCCGCCAGAGCTCAGAGGCGCCGCGAGCAACACCTCTTTCGTCGGGCTTGATATCGGAGAGATGATAGGGCCAATCATGTTCGGTGCTCTTCTGAATATTGTCGATTATTCGACCATGTTTCTCATTCTCCTCATCCCGCTTGCCATCTCGGCTCTGCTTCTCTTCATCTGGGCTCCGAAACACCTTGATCTTCTGAAGCCCTGACCGGAAAAGTCCGGATAAAATGACCTGATCCTTTCAAGCTGCCCGTAGCTCCGGGCAGCTTTCTTTTATCTTGCAGTATTGACAAACAGTGCTATAATTAAAATGTTACACTAAATACAATAATGTAGCAGTGCAGCAGCAAAAAGAAAAGGAAAGTAAAATGGGCCTTTTAGATAAGTTATTCGGCACTTATTCCGAGCGCGAGCTCAAAAAGATATACCCGATAGCAGACGCTATCGAAAGGCTGGACGCGGAGTATTCCGCCAAGTCCGATGCAGAACTGCGGGCAAAGACAGACGAGTTCAAAGACAGGCTCGCCTCCGGCGAGACGCTCGACGATATTCTCCCGGAAGCGTTCGCGACCGCAAGGGAGGCCGCCTGGCGTGTGCTGGGCATGAAACCCTTCCGCGTACAGCTCATAGGCGGCATTGTGCTCCATCAGGGGCGCATCGCTGAGATGAAGACCGGTGAAGGCAAGACCCTTGTCGCCGTTCTGCCTGCCTACCTGAACGCGCTCACCGGCAAAGGCGTCCACATCGTCACAGTAAACGACTACCTTGCCCGAAGGGACAGCGAGTGGATGGGCAAGGTGCACCGCTTCCTCGGCGTGTCTGTCGGCCTGATCGTCCACGGACTCACCTCCGATGAGCGCCGCGCCGCCTACGCCTGCGACATCACCTACGGGACCAACAACGAGATGGGCTTCGACTACCTGCGCGACAACATGGCCCTGTATAAACGGGACATGGTCCAGCGCGGACATGTCTTCGCCATCGTCGACGAGGTAGACTCCATTCTCATAGACGAGGCCAGGACCCCTCTGATCATCTCCGGTCAGGGCGACGAGAGCACCGACCTGTACCGTCAGGCGGACGATTTCGTATGCGGTCTGCGCAAGCTCGTCTATGCCTCCGTCGATGAGAAGGAGGAGGAGAGCGAAGATATAGACGCCGACTATATCGTCGACGAGAAGGCCAGGACCGCCACTCTCACCGCCCGCGGCATCGCAAAGGCGGAGCGCTATTTCTCGCTGGAAAACCTTGCGGACATAGAAAACGCCACGCTCTCCCACCACATCAACCAGGCACTCCGCGCCCACGGCATCATGAAGCGCGACATCGACTACATCGTCAAGGACGGCGAGATCATCATCGTCGACGAATTCACGGGCCGCCTTATGCTCGGAAGGCGCTACTCCGAGGGGCTCCATCAGGCGATCGAGGCCAAGGAGCATGTGGATGTGCAGAAGGAGAACAAGACTCTCGCCACCATCACCTTCCAGAACTATTTCCGTCTCTATGACAAACTTTCCGGCATGACCGGCACCGCCGCAACGGAAAGCGAAGAGTTCGAGGCGATCTACCGGCTGGACATCATCGAGATCCCCACTAACAAGCCTGTCATAAGGATCGATGATCCCGACGTTGTCTTCAAGAACGAGACCGGCAAGAACCGGGCGATCATCGACCAGATAGTCCGCTGCCATGACAAAGGGCAGCCGGTGCTGGTCGGCACGGTGTCCATCGAGAAGAGCGAATACATCTCCTCCCTGCTCAAAAAGCGGGGTATCCAGCACACGGTGCTGAATGCGAAATACCACGAAAAGGAAGCCGAGATCGTTGCCCAGGCCGGCAAGTTCGGCGCCGTCACCATTGCCACCAACATGGCAGGCCGCGGCACCGACATCATGCTCGGCGGCAACGCGGAGTATCTGGCTAAGAGCGATCTGCGCAAAGCCGGCTTTGACGACGCCGTCATCACAGAGGCCACGGGCTATGCCGATTCCGACAATGAGGCTGTGCTCGAGGCCAGGAAACTGTTCCGCGAGAGGCTGGCTTTTCACAAGCAGTCCACCGATGCCGAGGCGGAAAAAGTCAGAGCGGTAGGCGGCCTGTTCATACTTGGTACGGAGCGCCATGAATCAAGACGTATCGACAATCAGCTCCGCGGCCGTTCCGGCCGTCAGGGCGATCCGGGCGAGAGCCGTTTCTACCTCTCGCTTACCGATGATATCATGAGGCTCTTCGGTTCCGAAAGGATCATGGGCATGATGGAGGCACTCAATGTGGACGAGGATACCCCCCTTGACCACAAACTGCTTTCCAACGCCATTGAGCAGGCCCAGAAGACGGTCGAAAGCCGCAACTTCCAGACGAGGAAGAGCGTGCTCGAGTTCGACGATGTCATGAACCAGCAGCGCAACATCATCTACGGTGAACGCCGCAAGGTGCTTGACGGGGAGGATCTTAAAGACCAGATCCGCGGCATGATAAACGAATTTGTCTCTTCTACCGTCGCAGACGGTCTTCCGGAGGGCTTCGCGGACGATCAGCAGCAGCTCGACGCCGCCCTTGCTCCTTTTGAAAAACTCTTCATGCCGAAGGGCGCCATTCCTTTTGACAGTTTCCGCGGTCATGCCGGCGTCGAAGCCGTGACGAAGGCGGTCGAGGAGATCGCCTGTAAGGCCTATGATGCCAGAGAGGCCGCTTTCGGACCCGGACCGGAAGGTCTTCCGCTGATGCGGGAGCTTGAACGCGTGATCATGCTGCGTGTCGTCGATGAATACTGGATGGACCACATAGACGCCATGGCTGAGCTCAAGCGCGGCATCGGCCTTCGGGGCTACGGCTCTGTCAAGCCGATCGACGCCTATAAGCAGGAAGGCTTCGACATGTTCGAGGCCATGATCCAGGGCATTCGCGAGGAGACGGTCAAGCGCCTGTTTACCGTTCGGATCCGCAAGGAGGCTCCGATCGAGCGCAAGGCAGTGGCAAAGAACGCCTCCCTCAACAACGTCGGCGGTGAACCCGAGAAAAAGCAGCCCGTCAAAAAAGTGCCCAAGCCCGGCCGCAACGATCCCTGCCCCTGCGGGAAGATGAAAGCGGACGGCAGCCGCAGGCTCAAATACAAGGAATGCTGCGGAAGGAATTCCTGACATGGCCTTCACGGAAATGAACAAAGGCGGCATCGTTTTCATGCGCTCCTCCGTTATAGACGCAAAACATGCTTTCACCACAAGAGCCGGAGGCGTGAGTACGGGAATATACGCCTCCCTCAACCTCGGTTCCAAAGTCGGTGATCCGCAGGAAAACGTCGCCGAAAACTACACGAGAGTGTGCGCGCTCATGGGCGCCGGCCCGAACGACTGTGTCGTAACGAAGCAGGTCCACGGCTCCGTGGTCCGTGTCGTCAGCTCTGCCGACAAACACCCTGTCGGCGCCGAGGTCCCCTATGAGGCGGATGGGCTCGTCACCGCGGAGCGCGGTCTCCCCCTCTTCTGCTTCACGGCGGACTGCACACCCGTGCTCCTGCATGACCCGGTCGCTTCTGTTGCCGCAGCGGTCCACTGCGGATGGCGCGGCTCCGTGGCGGACATTATAGCCAACGCCGTCGGAAAGATGTGCTCACTCGGCTCAAGACCCGAGGACATCCGGGCGGCCATAGGCCCTTCCATAAGCGTCTGCTGTTTTGAGACCGACGCAGATGTTCCCGAAGCGATCGACAGGTGGCTAGGCCCCGGTTCCGGGACATATTACCTGAAAAGCAACGGGAAATTCGTCGTCGACCTGAAGAAAGCGAACGCCATCCGGCTCCTGTCCCTCGGTCTGCTTTCCGAACACCTGGACATATCCGATGAGTGCACCATGTGCAGCCATGAGAAATACTGGTCTCACCGGTATACGCGGGGCAAACGCGGCGTACAGTGTGCAGTCATAGTACTATGATAAAGGATCCCTGATATGATCAGACTCAAAAAACTGACGGCAGTCGCGGTCATTGCCGCGCTCGCCATTCTTTTCACAGGCTGTCTCGGCGTCAAAACCGTGGATCAGTATTCACTGGTCCCGGAATCCACCGGCGGAAAGGATGTCGAGCCCGCTCCGGCAGCAGACAGCGTCATCTCTCTCAATTACAACAGAAAATACAGCCTCAATCCCATCATCGCCACCAACCACTCCAACCAGCTCGTCTGCAACCTGGTGTATGAGAACATGGTGGAGATCGACAACAACTTCGACGTGATCCCCAACATCATCACCGAATGGTCATGCAACGAGGGCGGTACCGTCTGGAACTTCAAGCTGGACACGACCCATGTCTTCCACGACGGAACACCCGTGCGCGGCATCGATCTGAGCTACTCTCTCCAGCGTTGCATCTTCGCCGACCGCTTCACCGGAAGGTTCGCGTCCTTCCAGGGCTGCAACTTCTCCGACGATTCTCTCGAAGTCTATCTCGGCATCGGAGACACGCAGTTCGTCAAGCTGCTGAATGTGCCCGTTATAAAATACGGCACCTACACCGTCAACCGCGATGATTTCCCGCCCGTCGGCAGCGGCCCTTACGCCTTCTCCGAGGATCTGACGCAGCTGGTGGCCTTTGAGGGATATCCGAACTATGACACTCTCCCCGTCGACACCATTTATCTCGTGGAATACACGACGGCAGCAGAGATCCTCAGCGCTTTCGAAGACTCCTATATTGACATAGCCCTGAACGATCCCTCCAGCTATTCGAGCCTGGGCTTTGCGAGCAGCGACGAGACCCACCCCTACGCGACCACCAACATGCATTATGTCGTGATAAACCACGAGAGCACAGTGGGAAGATACGTCGCTTTCCGCTATGCCATGAACTACGCCTTCGACAGGGATTATTTCGAGGATCAGCTGATGAGCGGCAACGCCTTGGCCTCCTCGGTCCCCATGTATCCGACCTGCAGCCTGTATCCGTCAACTCTGGCAGACAGTTTGGACTATGATCTGGTCGTCTGCAAAAGGATCCTTGAGAACGGCGGTATCATGGATTATGATGATGACGGGAAGCTTGAACTGATGCAGGGCGCTCCGGATCTCACGATCGTCTTTCTGGTCTGCTCGGACAACAGCGCCAAGAACGGTGTTGTCCGCCGCTTTGCAAGCGATATGGAGTCCATCGGGATAACGGTGGAGATCCACTCGCTGGTCTGGGATCAGTACATCGAAGCGCTTGAAAACGGCGAATTCGACCTCTACTACGGTGAGATGAAGCTTCGCGCCGATTTCGACGTGACCGAGCTGTTCGATATCCGGACCAAGGACAACGAGGACCGCAACATCAATTATTCCGGTAATACCGACCCGTCGTTCCTCAACTACATCAACGCTTATCTTTCCGCCGGAGGCGCTGGGGAATCCGGCGATTACGAGCGGAGGCAGAAATACATCGACATGGTCAAATATATCACCGATGACGGCGGTCTCATCACCATAGGCTTCGAAAAGCAGCAGCTCATCGTCCACCGGGGCATCATCAGAGGTGTGGCCCCAAACGCAGGCAATCCCCTTTATGATTTCGTCAACTGGCAGATCACCCTGAAATAAGGAAGGAGACAGCAAAATGACCGACAAACAGCTATTGTCCATGGCTCAGAAAGCTTCCCTGAACGCGTATGTGCCCTATTCGCACTTTCCGGTCGGCGCGGCTCTTGAATGCTCCGACGGGACCGTATACACCGGATGCAATATTGAGAACGCCGCCTTCGGCAGCACAATCTGCGCCGAGCGCACTGCCTGCTGCAAAGCGGTGAGCGAGGGCCACCATGATTTCGTGCGCATCGCCATATTCGCCGACAGTGAGAACTGGGCGACCCCCTGCGGCGCCTGCAGGCAGTTTCTTGCCGAGTTTTCACCGGATATGGAGGTCCTCTGCACAAAGGCCGGTGGCAAGTATGTCAGCTACAGGCTCAGCGATCTGCTCCCGCAGCGCTTCAATTTCTGAGATGGAACTCGAACAGCTCCGCATATTCATAGCTGTGGCGGAGCACGGAAGCTATTCCGCCGCTGCGAAGGATCTTTTTGTTAGCCACTCCACTACATCGAGGGCGGTATCCGCTCTTGAAAACGAACTCGGCGTGACCCTGTTCGACAGGAAAAACAGGATCCTCGGCCTGACGCAGGCCGGAGAGTCCCTTCTGCGCGACGCCCGCGAGCTGCTTGAAAACGCCGCGCAGCTGAAAAACAACCTCAAGGAATTCCGCTGACTGCCGCTTTTCAGACAATCTCATGACAGCCCGACAGCAAAGGACCGCAGGGATCATTCCCTGCGGTCCTTTTTCTATCTGGTCTCTTTTCATTTCAGCCCGTACAAAGCCGTAAACTTCTTCTCCAGATAATCCAGATAATAGTCCGTGTTGAGGCTCTCCCCGGTTATGGCGCGTATCCACTCATCCGGCGTGGATACAGAGGCGATGGAAAACACCCGCTCCTTCAGCCAGGAGAGGATCCTGTCGAACCCGCCCTTTTCGACGGCTGCATATACATCAAACTCCTTCAGCATGGTGCTGAGGATCTGCGCGCCGTAGGCGTTGCCCAGCGCGTACGACGGAAAATAGCCGTAGTCCATGGTCCAGTGCACGTCCTGGAGACAGCCTTCCGCATCGTTCGGCACGTCGACGCCCAGATACTCCTTGTACTTTGCGTTCCACAGCCCCGGGATCTCATCCACGGAGATATTTCCGTTTATAAAGGCTTTCTCCAGTTCATAGCGGATCATCACGTGCAGTGAATAGGTGAGCTCGTCGGAATCGCAGCGGTTGAGCCCCGGCCTCGAGATGTTCATGGCCTCATAGAGTTCCCTTTCGCTCACATCGCCGAAAATGTCCCCGGCGATCTCCATGAACTTCGGGTAGACGAAGCGGACAAACGCCTCGCTTCTGCCTATGAGGTTTTCATAGAACCGCGAAATGCACTCATGCATGCCGTTCGTCATGCTGTCGTCCGCGTGTTCCGCATAGAACTCCTCCGGCTCGTTCTGCATGAACAGGGCGTGCCCGCCCTCGTGGAGCGTTGTGCAGATATTGGAGACGAAGCTCTCCTCATAATAATGCGTGGTGACGCGGACGTCCTGCGGACCGAAATTCGTTGTGAAAGGGTGCTCGGTGGTCATGAGCACGAGAGCACTCTTCTTCAGACCTTCCAGTTCCAGCAGATACCGTGAGAACTCCTCCTGCCTCGAAACGGGGCAGGGCCTTGTGAGGAAGTCTTCCCGGATAGGTTTCCCTTCCGCCTGTATCCGCCTGATCAGCGGGACGATCCTCTCCTTCAGTGCGCCGAAGAAGGCGTCCAGCTGCGGCTCGCTGCCGCCCTTCTCGTGATCGTCCAGGCAGGCGGTGTAATAGGTGGGATACTTTCTGTCGCGCAGGTCTATGGCCTTGCGCGTGAGATCCACGGTCTTTCTGAGAGATGGGGCAAACATCGAAAAATCCGACGCCTTCTTGGCGCTGAGCCATTCGCCGTAGGCTTTGGCGAAGGCCACGTCCATCTCATAGGCAAACTTCGGGCTCTGGTTGCAGGTCTTCAGCCAGTCCTCGTAAAGGTGCTCCACCACCTTTTTCTGAACGGGTGTGAGACCCTCACCGTCTTCGTGCAGTTCGCACACGAGCCGGACATACCGCGGGGAATGCGTGAGTTTGTGGATCTGCTTTCCGAGCACCGCCATGTCCTCACCGGCCCTTTCCATCCCGTCGGGAGGCGCACAGCACTGCATGTCGAAATCCACCTTGCCGATGCAGCGGCCGTAAGCGTCCACCTCATCAAGTATCTTTTTCAGCTGTTTGAACTTTTTGACGTTATCCATTCCGTTCGGTCTCCTTGTAATGATCACAGTGCTTCTTCAGGCAGCATCTTTCGCACTTCGGTTTCCTCGCGTCGCACACGGCTCTACCGTGCAGGACGATGCAGTGGCAGAAATCCGACGATGTCTCAGGCGGAAGCTGCTGCCTGAGCTGCATCTCTATCTTCACGGGATCCTTCTGGTCCTTCACAAGGCCGAGCCTGTTGGAGATCCGGATGCAGTGCGTATCCACCACCGTGGAACCGGGCACGCGGAAAACGTCCCCCAGAATGAGATTCGCGGTTTTCCTTCCAACTCCCGGCAGCGACGTGAGCTCCTCCATGGTCTGCGGAAGCCTGCCGCCGTATCTGTCGATCAGTTCCTTCGCGCAGGCCACGATATCTCTTGCCTTCGCGCGGTAGAAGCCGCAGGAGTGCACATACTTCTCCACCTCTTCCACATCCGCTTCCGCAAAAGACTCAAGCGTCGGGAATCGCTCGAAAAGCGCCGGGGTCACCTTGTTCACCCTCTCATCAGTACATTGAGCGGACAGACGCACCGAAAACAGCAGCTCATAGTCTTTATTCCAGTCGAGGCTGCACACCGCTTCGGGATATTCGGCAAGCAGCAGCCTTACGATTTCATGCACTTCTTCCCTGCTCTTCATTTTTCACCTCTCGAGCGTGATCTCGCCGCTGCAGCTGAGTGTGGGGAATTCTTCTCCGCTGTATTTGCCGCGGAACTGCCATTCGACCTCGAGCGGGAGTGTCAAACTCTCTCCCTGCGCCAGATCGATCGTGAAGGTCTTCGATCCTATCGGCGAGATGCGCAGTTCCTTCTCGTTATAGTCCACCGGTGCCGCGGTGATCGTCACGCTCTGCGTCCCGAGGCTGATGGTCAGAGGCTGGGCAATGGTTTGCAGCATGCGCGATTCAAGACTCACACTCACCGTCACGTCCACCTTGCCGTCCGGCAGGGAGACCGCTTTCCAATCCGCCACGATATTGAAGGAGACGCCGGTATCGGACCGGATAGTTCCCTCTCCGATTTGTACGCCGCTGACCTCCGGCTCCGGCGTCGTTTCCGGAGAGGGTTCCGGAGAAGGCTCGGGAGTCGGTTCCGGTGGAGGTTCGGGCTCGAGTTCCTCATCCGCTGCGGGAGTCGGTGTCGGCTCCGCGGTAGCGGCGGGCCTGTCCGACGGATCCGGCGTGTTTATGATGATCGGGTTGGAAGTGTTCTGCTGCACAGGTGTCTGAGAAGCAGGTCCCGTTCCGTCCCCCGGCGCGGAGGAAGGCTCCGGCGTTTCCGAAGGCTTCGGATCAAACACGCCCATTCCGTTGAGGAGCGAGAAGATCACCGCCAGCATCAGCACGAACACAACGATGAACAGGAACACCCTTATCTTCATCGTATCCTGTTTTTTCTTTCTGTTAGCCATTTTTATGCTGTTTTCCTTATATAAATCGAGTATAACATCCGGTTTGGAACGCATTTATTATAATACGTCGAAAATGAATTGTCTATGAATTATGGCCGCCCTGTCTTAAGGGCCGGATGCGTGATGCTTTGCGGAATTATTCTTTCCCGCTCTCTTGTGCGCCGCCGTTTTCGATGGTAAACTTATTATGGGTTATTATCGGATCATATTCAGAGTATCTTCGGAGAAAACATCATGGAAGACGGATTTATCGTATTTGAGAATGTTAAAAAGGTCTACCGCGCAGGCGAAGTACCGGTAACCGCACTGCATGACGTGAGCTTTTCCATCGGAAAAGGGGAGATCTGTGTCATTGTTGGCGAATCCGGTGCCGGGAAGACCACCCTTCTCAACATCCTCGGCGGTATGGACAGTCTGACCGAGGGCAGGATCGTCGTGGGCGGAAATGAGATTTCGTCCTACGGCAAAAAGGAACTCACAGCATACCGCCGTACAGAGGTCGGTTTCGTGTTCCAGTTCTATAACCTGATCCCGAATCTCACTGCCTTGGAGAACATCGAGATCGCAGCCAAGCTCAGTCCGAACGCGCTGCCGCCCGCTCAGGTCCTCGCAGACGTCGGCCTTGCGGAACGCGCAGGCAATTTCCCTGCACAGCTGTCCGGCGGCGAGCAGCAGCGCGTGGCCATCGCAAGGGCTCTGGCTAAAAATCCCAAGCTTCTGCTCTGCGACGAACCGACTGGCGCGCTGGACTATAACACGGGCAAAGCCGTTCTGAAGCTCCTGCAGGATACCAGCCGCAGCACCGGTATGACCGTTATCATCATAACCCATAACAAAGCGCTCTGCGCCATGGCCGACAGAGTCGTCCGGGTACAGAGCGGAACAGTCCTCTCTGTAACGCTGAATGAATCCGCGGTACCCGTGGAAGAGATCGAATGGTAAGTCCATGAACCGTTTCACCCTGAGAATGCTCTTCCGGAGCATCCGTTCCGGTCTGGGCAGATATCTTGCCATACTCGCCATTGTGGCGCTCGGAGTCGGATTCTTTGCCGGACTGAAGAGCGCCCAGCCTTCCATGCTTTCGGCAGCAGAGAATTACTTTGCCTCTTCGCATATGCAGGACTTTCAGCTTCTCTCCACTCTGGGATTTACCGAAGACGATGTGGATGCTTTCAGAAGTCTGGAGACGGTCTCATCCGCCGAAGGGGCTTATTTTGCCGATGCGGCCGCCGGAGTCGGCGGCTCTGTAGAGGCTTGGCACTTTATGTCGCTGACGCAGGAGGTCAGTCTCCCCCAGCTCACTGCCGGCAGGATGCCGGAAAAGGCGGACGAGTGTCTCGCGGATGAAAAAGTATTCCGCGAGTCTGATATCGGCAGCACGATAATGATCTCTGAAGAAAACGACGGAGAGACTCTCGATCTGTTTGCTTTCCGCACCTATACGATAACCGGACTGGCGCGTTCCCCCCGCTATATGAGCGGCGACCGCGGCAGCACATCCATCCTCTCCGGCTCGCTAAAGGGATTCATCTATCTGCGTCCGGAGGGTTTTGTTTCCGAGGCCTTTCATGAGATCCTGCTCTGGTGCGATCTGCCGGGCAGCCTCTATTCTTCCGAATACTCCCATGCGGCGGACGCAGCAGAAAAACCGATGCGCGATCTTCTGAGCGTGCGCGGGAGACTTCGCCGTAGCTCGCTGCTTCATGACGCGGAAGAAATGCTTGCTGAGGCGCAGGATGAGATCGACAGCGGCTGGGATGAGTTCCGGGAGGGGGAACAAAAAGCGGAGGAAGAGCTCGCCGCAGCCCGTGAGGAGCTCGATGCAGCCGAGAAGGAGATCTATAAAGGATGGACCCGGGTCGAGAGCAGCAGGAAAGAGTTGGAGGACGGAATGGCCGCCATCCCCGGAGCCAGAGAGAAGATCGCCTCCGGCCGCGAAGAACTCGAATCCAACCGCGCACAGCTCGAAGAAAGTGAAGAAGAGGTGAAACTGTTCCGCGCCATGTACGAGGAAGCCGTTTCCATGCTCGATGAGGAGGAGGCAAGGCTTTCGGAGCTTCTGCAGGAGGCAGACCTCACCAGGTATGCCGCTCTGCGGCAATACTATGAGGCAGTGGCGGAACATCAGGCCGAAGTGATCGTTCTGAAGGGAATGATTGATTCCGCCGGTGAGGATGCCGATATCTCAGCCCTTCAGACCCGTCTTGAGGCGGCGCAGGAAGCCCTTGCACAGGCTCAGGCGGAGCTTGCGGCCGCGGAGAGCAGCTATGTGCCGGACGATTCCGCCGTGGTCACCGCAGAGGACGTCATAGCCGGACTGCATGAAAGAGCATCGGAGCTTGAAGCGCAGCTTGCTGACGCGGAGGCTCAGCTTGCCGACGGACGGGCTCAGCTGGCTGAGGCGGAGAAGCAGCTCGATGAAGCCGAGGCCGCCCTGGATAAGGCGGAGCGGGATTACCCCTCCAACCTCGCGCAGATCGAATACGCCGAAAATGAACTTCTTCAGGCAGAAAAAGATCTTGCCGAGGGTCGCGCCGAATATGAGAAAGCGGCCGCAGATACGGAAAGCGAGCTTGCCGAAGGCCGCGGGAAGCTGCTCGACGCTGAGCGGGAACTCGCGGAAAACCGCGAAGAAGTCCTCAGCAGGCTATCTCTGGAACTCTATTGTCTGGACCGAAGCAAAAACGCCGGCTATGTGTCCTTTCAGAACGATACCGGTATCGTCAATGCCGTATCCTATGCTTTCCCCGTTTTCTTTGCTCTTATAGCTGCCCTCGTCTGCACCACCACCATGACCCGTATGATCCATGAGGAACGCACCGTGATCGGCACGATGAAAGCCATGGGCTACGGCAGCGGCGCCGTTATGTCAAAATACCTGCTCTATTCAGGTTCTTCGGCGCTTCTGGGCTGCGTTCTTGGCTTCTTTCTCGGCACCCGCGCCATTCCCTATATCGTCTGGGTAGCCTACAGCGTGCTGTATTCGTTCTCGGGCGAGGCCTATTATTACGATCCGCTTCTGTATGCGATCTGCCTTGCCGTTTCCGTTCCGGGCATCCTGTCCGTCACCTGGCTCACCTGCCGCAATGAGCTCTCTTCAAGGCCCGCGGAACTCATCCGCCCGAAACCTCCCGGAAACGGCAAGCGCGTATTCCTCGAGCATATCCGGCCTCTGTGGCAGTCGCTGTCTTTTCTCGGCAAGGTCACCCTGCGCAACGCCTTCCGCTACAGGCAGCGCTTCATCATGATGATCCTCGGTATCGGCGGCTGTACCGCTCTCCTGGTCGCCGGCTTCGGGCTGCGCGATTCCATTTCGGATCTCGGTGCGCTGCAGTACGGCGAGGTCTCCCTGTACGATATTTCCGTTTCGCTGGACCCGGACGGGTTTTCCTCCGACGACGCCGCTGCAGCTATCTGGGAGGCAGATGTTCTCTCCTGTGCCATGACGCGGCAGGAGGCCGTGACGCTGATCCACGGCAATAAGGAGATGAACACCCATGCGGTCGCGGCGGATGCGGAAACGCTCCCGCAGGTGATCGATCTGCATGACGGCGGCGGACGTGCGCTCCCCTTTCCGAAAAAGGACGAGGCGGTCATAACAAAAAAGCTCTCCACCAGGCTTTCCCTCTCACAGGGAGACACCGCAGTGCTCCGTCTCGAGGACGGCACGGAACTTCCGGTCACCATTACCGGAGTCTGCGAAAACTATGTTAGTCATTATATATATCTTTCCCGTGACACGCTCGGCTCTCCCCGAAGCAATAATGCTCTTCTGCGTCTGCCTGACGGGGCTGATGCAGACAGGCTTGCTGCATCTCTTCGCACTGTCGACGGGATAAGCTATGTTTCCCTTACCTCCTATGAACGCGAAATGCTTGAGATGTCTATTTCTGGGCTGGATCTGGTGATCGTGCTGATCGTTGTCAGCTCCGGTGCACTCGCCTTTATCACGCTTTATAACCTCACCAACATCAATATTATCGAGCGCTCCCGCGAAGTGGCCACCGTAAAGGTCCTTGGTTTCACGCCGCATGAGACCGCCGCATACATACTGCGCGAGAACCGTCTGCTCTCGGTCCTCGGTGCCTTGCTGGGACTCGTGCTCGGAAAACTGCTCCACCGTTTCGTCATGGGTCTGGTGGATGTAGAGAGCATGACATGTCCCGTTAAGATAAGCCTTTTGAGCTATCTGTTCTCTTTTGTCATCACCGTGCTGTTCGCGCTCGGAGCAAATCTTGTGATGCGCAGGAAGCTCGACAGAATAGATATGGCGGAATCCCTCAAATCCGTGGAATAATACAGGCAAAGGTGTTCATAATGGATCATTACAGAAGCCTCAACAGCTTTCTGAAAGAGCAGTTTGGGGAAAAAGTCTATAAGCTGGCCTTCGACGGCGGCTTCACGTGTCCGACCAGAGACGGCAGCAAGGACACGCGCGGCTGCATTTTCTGCTCCGGCGGAAGCGGTGATTTCGCCGTTCCGGTTGGCGATGACTTCGGTGAGGCCATGGAAATGGCCAAGGCTGTAGTGTCTGATAAAGGTGCGAAAAAGTTCATCGCCTATTTCCAGAGCTACACCGGCACCTACGCGCCCCTGGAGCGTCTCCGTTCCCTGTATACACAGGCGATCCGACATCCGGATGTCGCGGCGCTCTCCATCGCCACGCGGCCGGACTGCCTCGGTGAAGATGTGCTTGATCTGTTAAGCATGCTTAACAGCATAAAGCCCGTATGGACCGAACTCGGCCTGCAGACCATCCACCCGTCCACAGCCGCGTATATCCGCCGCGGCTATGATCTGCCCGTATATGACGAAGCGGTAAGGCGGCTCAGAGAACGGGATATCACCACCGTCGTCCATATGATCATCGGTCTGCCCGGAGAGACACCGGAGATGATACGGCAGACGGCGCAGCACATCGGTGAAAGCGGCGTGGAGGGCATCAAACTGCAGCTGCTCCACGTTCTCCGGGGCACGGACCTTGAGCGGGACTATCTTGCCGGGAAGTTCAGCACCCTCTCGCTCGATGAATATATCAATGTCCTGGAGATGTGCATCGAAAGCCTGCCGCCGGATATGGTGATCCACCGCCTCACAGGAGACGGTGCGAAACGGGATCTGATTGCTCCCCTTTGGAGCGCAGACAAGAAGACCGTGCTGAATGCGATAAACAACGCATTTGAACGTGACAATGTGATGCAGGGCTCAAGGCTCTGAAAACATCAAAAGCCCCCGTTCGAAGACGGGGGCTTTTGACTCTCTGTATTTGAATTACAGTTGCTTCTGGGCGTTGACCTTCACGCCGGGGCCCATGGTGGAGGCGGTGACGCAGGTACGGATGTACTGGCCTTTCGCCGCCGCGGGCTTGGCCTTCACGATGGCTCCGATGAGAGCAACATAGTTCTCATAGAGCTTCTCCGCGCCGAAGCTGACCTTGCCGATGGGGCAGTGGATGATGTTGGTCTTATCCAGACGATACTCGACCTTGCCGGCTTTCGCCTCGCTGATGGCCTGAACAACATTCGCGTTGACAGTGCCTGCCTTCGGGGAGGGCATGAGGCCCTTCGGTCCGAGGATCTTACCGAGACGTCCGATAACGCCCATCATCTTGGGATGCGCGATAACGGTATCGAACTCAAACCAGTTCTCTTTCTGGATCTTCTCGACCAGTTCCTGGCCGCCGGCATAGTCGGCGCCGGCTGCGAGAGCCTCGTCAACGAGCTCGGGCATGCAGAAGCAGAGCACGCGGACGGTCTTGCCGGTTCCGTTCGGGAGGACGATGGCGCCGCGGACCTGCTGGTCAGCGTGACGGCCGTCGACACCGAGCTTCACGTGCAGCTCGACGGTTTCGTCGAACTTGGCCTTGCTTGCGTTGCAGACGATCTGGAGAGCCTCCATCGGATCATAGACGGTCTGCTTATCGAAGAGCTTGACGCTCTCTTTGTAATTCTTTCCTCTGAACATTCTTCCTTACCTCCCTCAGTCTCCGACGATGACGCCCATGGAGCGGCAGGTTCCCTTGATCATGCTGATGGCGGATTCGATATCCGTGCAGTTGAGGTCGGGCATCTTCTGCTCGGCGATCTTGCGGACATCTTCCATGCTGATCGTGGCGACCTTGTCTCTCTGGGGGACCCCGGAAGCGGTCTCGATCCCGCAGGCCTTCTTGATGAGCAGGGCGGCGTGGGGAGTCTTGCAGACAAATGTGAAGCTGCGGTCTGAATAGACCGTGATGACGACGGGGATCATGAGACCCATGTCGCCCTTGGTGCGTTCATTGAAATCTTTCGTAAACTGTCCTATATTCACGCCGTACTGGCCGAGCGCAGGGCCGACGGGGGGAGCCGGAGTGGCTTTTCCGGCAGGGACCTGGAACCTAACGTATCCAACAACTTTCTGTGCCAAAGTAAAGCACCTCTTTCTTTAATTAATCTTTGATTGCCTCGACCTGATCGAGCTCCAGATCCACCGGAGTCTCTCTTCCGAACATGGACACCACAACGCGCACGTAATCGTCGTCCGGATCCAGCTCCTCCACAGTGCCTATAAAGCCTGCGAGCGGACCGTCGACGACCTTGACGCTGTCGCCTACGGCGTAGCCGACGACAATCTCTCTGTGCTCCACGCCCAGGTCAAGTATTTCCTGCTCCGTCAGGGGGACGGCCTTGCCGTCCGAGCCTACGAAGCCCGTTGCGCCGCGGACATTGCGCACCAGATGCCAGCTCTCATCCGTGAGTATCATCTTCACGAGGACATAGCCGGGGAAGACCTTGCGTTCCACGGTCTTCTCACCTTCATCGGTGTACTCGGTGACCTTCTCCATCGGAATGTTCACTTCCTTGATAAGGTCCGTCATCCTGCGGTTCTCAGCCGCCTTCATCACCGCGGCGGCAACTGCGTTTTCATATCCCGAATAGGTATGTACAACATACCATTTTGCTTCTTCGGCCATCAGTTCACCCTTGCAAGTTTGAAAATCAGGTTTATAAACTGCTGGGCAAGCTGGTCAAAGCCCCAGATCACTACCGCGGAAGAGAGCATGACGACCAGTGAAACACCCGTGTTCTTCATGAGCTGTTTGGGAGTGGGCCAGATCACTTTTTTGAGCTCGCTCTTCATCTCACGGAACCACTTGCCTATCCTTTTGAACAGGTTGGGTTTCTTGTCTTCCTTCTTTACGGCGGTGACGGCCTTTGCAGGGGCCGCATTGACTTTCTTTTCTTCAGCCATTTTCACTCATCCTTTCAGAAGTCACTTGGTCTCAACATGCTTGGTATGCTTCCGGCAGAAAGGGCAGTATTTACTGCGCTCCAAACGGTCTGAAGTGTTCTTCTTGTTCTTGACCGTGTTGTAGTTCCTCTGCTTGCATTCTTCGCATCTGAGCGTTATTTTTACTCGTGCGCCTGCAGCCATATTTCGGCACCTCCTATTTTTATTTACCCTTGACGCGGGCATGCCTCCCTGTATGGGTCAGACAGGTCTTTTTGCTGTAAAAAAGCGCGCAAAAAGAAACCTATCTGCCGACAGGTAAGTCATAATATAGCACAGCACATCCGCGCGGTCAACTGTTTTTTGGTGTTTTTGCGGCTTTTTTTGATCGTTCCACGCACGCTCCCTTGCACTGTGAAACATTCGGTGATATAGTCAGTTTTGCGGTCTGTCTCAAGGCCGTGCATTACACAGGAGATCAGCTTATGGATTACAGAGAAGCTATGAAATATATAAGCGGCACATCCTGGTTCGGAGCCGAACCGTCGCTCGAACGCATCTCGGAACTGCTGGAACATCTCGGAAACCCGCAGGACGGTCTTCGCTTCGTACACATCGCCGGCACCAACGGCAAGGGCAGCTGCGCCGCTATGACCGCATCCGTCCTGAAAGCCGCCGGCTACAGGACCGGTCTGTTCACTTCTCCCTACATTTCCCGCTTCAACGAGCGGATGCAGATAAACGGGAAACAGATAGAAGATGAAGTCATTGCCGGGATCGTCACGGAGGTGCAGCCCGCGGCGGATGCGATGGCCGTGCACCCGACGCAGTTCGAGATGATGACTGCCTGCGCCCTGCTGTGGTTCGCCCGTGAAAAGTGTGACATAGCCGTGCTCGAGACGGGGCTCGGCGGCAGATTTGACGCCACCAACGTCATCCGCTGCCCGGAGGCCGCAGTCATCATGAACATCGGTCTGGACCACACGGGCATCCTCGGCAGCACCGTGGAGCAGATCGCCTTCGAAAAGGCAGGGATTATCAAGCCCGGCTGCGACTGCGTGCTGTACGATCAGCCGGAAAACGTCGCCGCCGTGATAGCGAATATCTGCCAAGAGCGCGGCGCGCGTCTGCACCGGGCGGACTTCACACGCATCCGCAGCGAGTTCGACAGCATAGATGGTCAGGTGTTCACCTACCGGGGCGAGGCGTACGCCATCCCCCTGCTTGGCGCAAACCAGCTGCGAAACGCCGCCGTGGTGATCGATACCGTCGATGTGCTCCGGAGCAAGGGATGGAAGCTCGAGCAGAGCGATGTTGAGCACGGGCTCTATGCCGTAAGCTGGCCTGCCCGTTTTGAGATCATCTCGGACGATCCCTTCTTCGTCGTGGACGGCGGTCACAATCCCCAGTGCGCCGCATCCGTCGCGGAGAATCTCCTTCACTACTTCCCCGATAAGCGCCGCATTATCCTCACCGGCGTTATGCGGGACAAGGACTCCTGCGGCATCTTCACCGCACTCGATCCCGTGGCGGATGAGTATATCTGCGTCGAACCCCAGAACAGCCCCCGGGCGCTTCCGGCGGAAGAACTTGCGGAGTTTCTGAAGGAATTCGGCAAGAAGACCACTGCCTGTGAGAGCATAAGCAAAGGCGTTGCCGCAGCGCTCGACGCTGCCGGAGAAGACGGCATGATCTGCGCCACAGGCTCCATGTATATAGCAGGCCCGGTAAGAGCCTGCTTCGATCTGCCGTAAAGGAGGGCACCATGAGGATTCTTGCCGTTGACTATGGTGACGCGAGGACCGGCCTCGCCGTTTCCGATCTCTCAGGACTCATCTGCGCGGACGCCTGGACCATCGAGGAATGGAACTTCGACCGCTGCGCAGACAGGATCTGTACCGCGGCAGCAGAGCGCGAAGCGGGGCTCATCGTCCTCGGCCTGCCGAAGAACATGGACGGCACGGAGGGCGCGAGGGCTGAAAAAAGCCGTGAACTCAAGGCCCTGCTGGAGGAGAAAAGCGGCCTCGATGTCGTCCTTTGGGATGAGAGACTGAGTACCGTGCAGGCCCACGCCATTCTCCACTCCGTCGGAAAGAAAGAAAAGAAGCACAAAAGAAATGTCGACGCGGTGGCGGCGGAACTGATACTTGAATCGTATCTCGGTTCTCTGCGCTGAAGCACTTTTGAAAGGACAGCATACGGGCAGCTGGAAAGGCCGCCCGTATGCTGTCTCACTATATTATTCACTATATTATATAGTATTTGTAGATACTGACTCTTTACAGAAATTTGGTGTCCTCGGGAATGCTGTGGGCTTTCTCCGGCATTCTGTAGGGCTGCGTTCCCATCCGTTCCTCCTCCATACAGTCGCGCACGAAATTGATGAACTCACGCGCGATATCCGACTGGAATCCGCTCCGGTTCCACACAAGCGCGTATTCGACCTGTCTGGAGCTCTCCGTGATGATCTTTTTTACCATGAGAGAATTCTCCATGTAGGTGGTCATGGGGAAAATGCAGATCCCGGCATTCTGCTCGGCCAGTGCCTCTGCGTCGATATAGTTGGACAGATCGCCCGCAATCACCGGCTCTTCATCCAGTTCCCTGAACCAGGCCCGGATCGCTTCCATTCTTGACTGACGGGTTGGGATGAACAGCGGCTGCCCGATGAGCTTTCGAAGGGGAATGGTGTCTCCTTCCTCTTCTGCCAGCGGATGTTTCCTCGATATCATGGCCACCCATGGTTCGCGGCCCACCGGAATGCCCTCGAGCTGCTCGGCATTATACGGGGCAGCCATTAATGCAAGCTCTGCCAGCCCGTGATTCAGCCTTGCCAGCACCTCGTCCCCGCTGCCGTTCCACAGATGGATCCTCACGCTCGGATACTCCGCCCGGAAACCTGCGATCCATCTTGCAAGAAGATACGGCGCACGCCCTTCCACCAGGCTGATGTTCAGATCGCCCGAAAGCCCCTCCAGCGATTGGAGCTCCTGCATGGTCTGATCCGACATTTCCAGCATCTGTACCGCCCGACGGTAAAGATGCATCCCCGCATCGGTTATAGTAAGGTTGCGTTTCCCTCTTACGAAAAGCTGCACCCCCAGTTCCTTTTCCAGCCCCTTGATCTGGCTGGACAGCGGCGGCTGGCTCATGCCCAGCCTTTCAGCCGCGTGGGTGATGTTCAGTTCCTCAGCGACGACCACAAAATACTTCAGCGAACGCAGATCCACGGCTCATGCCCCCTCTTTATACAGATCACACTTGCATCATACAAAAAACATATCGTAAGTATACACATAAACTGTTGTTTAGGCAAGTATCATTCTTTTTTTTAATAATTAACTTCTTCCCGAAGGATCGCAAAGTGATCGTACAGCACAGGGACAAGGCAAAAATAAAAAATAATATTGACAAAGCCCGGCTTATTTGTTAATATAATCAAGCTAATTGGCCATGTAGTTCAGTTGGTTAGAACGCCGGCCTGTCACGCCGGAGGTCGTGGGTTCAAGTCCCATCGTGGTCGCCAAAATGCCCCTTCTCCAAAAGGGGCATTCAATTTGCTGCTGTAGCTCAGTAGGTAGAGCGCATCCTTGGTAAGGATGAGGTCGGCAGTTCGAATCTGCCCAGCAGCTCCAAAAAAAAAGAGAGGCATATGCCTCTCTTTTTTATTTGGAGCAAGTTTGCTTTGCAAACTTATCCGCGCGGCGGGGCTATTGGACGTGAAAGACACCCTTCCTGGGTTTCTTTCACAATATCTTCCTTCCCGTAATAAGAAGATACCAAACACGAACTGCCGACCTCCATTTGAGCGAGGCTTTGCCGAGCGGAGCAGGCATCACAGAGTATATCGCGTAAGCGATATGCACTGTGGCAGTTCGAATCTGCCCAGCGGCTCCAAGGAAGCAGTTGTCCCGACAGGGGCAGCTGCTTTTTCGTGCTCATCGCTTTCGATAAATGTCGCCCTGCGGGCGACCTCAAGTCGTCGATTTATGCTATAATCCGTGTATAATGAAAATCCATGATACTTGAAAGGAGATTGGTAATGTGATTGGTGCAATACTGGGAGATATCGCAGGTTCCCGTTTTGAATTCAACAATCTTTTGAGCAAGGACTTTGAGTTTCTCACTGACAGATGCGAATTCACCGATGACACGGTGATGACCTGCGCCGTGGCTCAGGCTCTGATGGACAGCAGTCCGGACTTCTCGGATCTGTCGGAGAAGGCAGTCGAGGCGATGCAGAAGATCGGCCGGCAGTATCCGGACTGCGGTTATGGGGCAAAATTCATATTCTGGATGTTCTCGGATGATCCGAAGCCGTATAACAGCTGCGGCAACGGCTCTGCTATGCGCATCAGTCCGGTCGGCTTCGCGGCGCGGGATGTCGATGAGGCCAAAAGGCTCTCCGCTGCGGTGACCCGGGTCACCCATGATCATCCGGAGGGTATGAAAGGCGCTGAGTCGACAGCCGTCGCCATCGTTCTCGCGCGTCAGGGCAAGAGCAAGGAAGAGATCCGCAAAGCAATGGAAAGCTATTACGACCTTTCCATGACCGTGGACAAATACCGCCGCGAATGTGACGGCCACGGCAAAGAGATATGCCAGATATCCGTGCCGCAGGCATTCGTCTGCTTCCTCGAAGGCAAAAGCTATGAAGATGTGATCCGCAACTGTGTCTCCATCGGCGGTGACAGTGATACAATCGCAGCCATCGCCGGCGGTATCGCTGAGGCGTTCTTCGGTATCCCCGAGGAATTGAAAGCCCGTTCGATGGACTTCCTCACGCCGGTCCTCGCAGACATTTGCAGTCGATTCGCTGTCTGGTGTGCGGAAAGGCAAATGGTCTGAACTTCCGCTCAGAAAAAAACCACCCGCAAAGCGGGTGGTTTTTCGTTATACACAGAGAGCAATGGCTCTCAGGGTTTTTGCATTGCTTTGTTGTTCCCGATCAGCGCTTGCTGAACTGAGGAGCGCGGCGGGCGGCCTTGAGGCCGTACTGAACAGATATCTAACTCGGAAACCATTGATATTACTGGGTTTCGAGCCTTGGGCCATCCTGTTAGCCCCTCCGTTAACTAAGCACCTGTCCAGGCAATACAGGCCCTCTGTATTCACTTTTCGAGAGCCTCATTGACGACAGCAGATAACTGTTCGGGCTTATTATACTTCACCTTTGCGTAAATGTCCATTGTAACCTTGCTGTTCTTATGCCCTGCCAGGTGCTGGACCGTTTTGGGATCTACTCCGGCGTGGATCAGGTTCGTGATATACGTGTGGCGCAGCAGGTGAGGTGTTACCGGGAAATCGATGGTGTACACAATACTCGGCTTGTTCCTACACTGCTGCCCGAGCTCCAGAGTGACCTTCTTCTTAATGGCCTGTCCGTTCACGTATTTGTAGAGCGTTCTTTCTCCGGTGCTACGGACTTTGATATAGTTCCAGATCCGGGCAAACTGAGAATAGGAAAGCGGATTTCCTTCGCTGTCTGCAATCACGTATTCCGATATCGTCTTTGCTTTCTCTTCGCGGAGGCAGTCTACAAGAACCTTCGGGATGGGGACATCCCTTCTGGCAGACTTCGTTTTCAGCTCGGAATTGATCACCGGCCTGTTACTTTCCTCGTGCCATGCCCTTCTCACGGAAATGTAGGGCGTTGGAACATCGAGAAACACACAGTCCCACTGAAGTGCGAGGATCTCCTCGCGGCGCAGCCCGGAATACAGGCCTATCATAACGAACACATAAGGCGGAAGGCCCCGGATCGTATCCAGAAGCGTTTTGACCTGAGCATCGGTCAAAGGTTCCTTTTCCTTCTTGGGAGTCCCACCTTTTGCATTCAGCTTTTTCGTGGGATTATCCTCGATCAGATTGCTGTACTCAGCAGAGTAGAAAATGCTCTTGAGCAGCATATTCACGGTGCTGTAAACAGCCTCAGATCTCTTTGAGACCGGTACCATCGCCAGCTTGATGTCGTCAGCCGTGACTTCAGACATATACATATCGCCAAGCGGTTCGATTATGTACTTCCTCGCGGCATAGGCATAGCCATCCAGCGTCGAGGGCTGAATATGAGCCGACTGCATGACCAGCCATTTCTCTGTGTACTCGGCGACAGTTGGATTGTACTTGCGGAATTTGGCGTCTTCAATTACGCCCCTGGCCATAGCAAGCTTTACAACCAGCTCTTTCTCCGTTCTGGCATACAGGCTGACACGCTTGCCGTCTGCATCTTTGATACGGGTCCTGTAATAAGGAATCCCCTTGATCATCACCCGCGAGAAGGTGGGCTGGGCTACTTGTTTGTTATCCATTGTATGTTCCTCCTTGGCAGATTCTATCCGGTATGGATTGATTACATTTTCTTGTGACGCCTGAGCTTTCGCAAGGATGTCACCCTTATGTATAAAGAAAGAGCGAGGATCCTGGGCTTTCCCCGATCCCCGCTCTGATTTTCTCTGGTTTTGAATTACTCATTCCACACGGCAAAGGCATCTGCAAGTGCCGGCGCAACATCCTCCGGTCTGTTGTATTTTGCCTTCGCGTAAATGTCCATCGTGATCTTACTGTTTTCATGACCGGCCAGATATTGAACCGTCTTCGGATCAACACCTGCAGCGATCAGGTTCGTGATATATGTGTGGCGTAGTTGATGAGGCGTCACTTCAAAGTCCAGAACGTACTGGACCTTACCGTTATTCCTTGCCATTGCGCCCAGTTCGGGATAGAGCATATACTTCACGTACTTCCCACCGACTTTCTTTTTGGCGATCCTGGGTTTCGCCGTCCGGACAATAATGAAGCGCCAAAGGTTCTTGAACTGTGAATATGATAAAGGCTCCCCGTCATCGTTGGCGATGACATACTCTGATGTCGAAGCAGCTTTGGCTTCTCTTAGACATTCAGCCAGACGTTTCGGGATTGCAATGTCTCGCCTTGCCGCCTTCGTCTTAAGCTCCGTCATGATGATCGGCCTATTGCTCTCTGTATGCCAGGCTCTGCGGACCAGCAGATAAGGCGTATCCGTATCCAGGAACACGCAGTCCCATTTGAGTGCCAGGATTTCTTCCCGGCGCAGACCGGCATACAGGCCTATCATAACGAATACATAGGGAGGCAGGTCCCGGATCGTATTCAGAAGCTTTTCGACCTGTTCGTCGGTCAGTGACTCCCGTTCCTTCTGAGGAATACCGCCGCCCTTAGTTGAAAGGAATCTGGTGGGATTGTATCTGATGATCTTGCTCTCCTCCGCCGAGTTGAAGATGCACTTCAGAAGAATGTTGACCGATTTGAATACCGATGCGGATTTCTTGGAGACCGGAACAAGTGCCATCTTGATATCATCTGCTGTAACCTCGGTCATCTTCATGTGGCCGAGAGGAGCAATGATATGCCGCTTCACCTTGGATGTATAATCAATCAGAGTCGTGGCCCGGACGTTAGCTGACTGCATCAGCAGCCATTTTTCTGCGTATTCCTTCACAGTCGGAGCTAATCTGTATTTGGCGTCCTCTTCAGAACGATGCTGGGCATCATCAACCTTCTGGCAGAGTTCTTCGATGGTTTTCCCATAAACGATGACAGTCTTTTCATCGGCGTTCTGAACATAAGCCTTGTAGTACTGATGCCCCTTGATCGTCACCACGTTATAGTTGAAATTCGGAATTCTTTTCTTTGGCATAATGCGTGACCTCCTTGTGCTTCAATGCGGCTCCATTTTCTCAGGATGCCCTGTGTTCAATCAAGGATGTCACCTTCGCACCTGGGACCTCGGGGTCCTGTAGGTGGAGCCGGTATTGACTTCTTTTGGTTTTGCCCTGTGGGTTGACCGGGCTATGAATTCCTGAAGGCTCTGTTCGGTAAAGTACACACAGCCATTCTCAACGTATTGGACAAAGGAAACCTGGCCGTTTGTCCTTGCTGCATCCAGTGTATCAATGCTGATGCCAAGGAGCTTCGCTGCCTCCTTCCTCGTAAGCAATTTTTCCATTATGATTATCACCTCCGTGTTTATGTATCCGAGGGATGCGTTCCCGCATCCCTCTTCAGAAAGGAAAGAAAATGAAAAGAACTATGGAGCATCGACACACTCGGGTATCGGCATTCCCAAACTTTCAAGTGC
>JAFRER010000010.1 GCA_017434755.1 Oscillospiraceae bacterium
GATGTGTCCATCCTCGAGATCGGCGGCGGCGTGATCGAAGTTCTGGCCACCGCTGGCAACAACCGCCTCGGCGGCGATGACTTCGACGCCTGCATCACCAAGTACCTCGTGGACGAGTTCAGGAAGAGCGACGGCGTGGACCTCAGCGGCGACAGAGTCGCCATGCAGCGTCTGCGTGAGGCCGCGGAGAAGGCCAAGATCGAGCTGAGCGGCGTCACCACCTCGAACATCAACCTGCCGTACATCACGGCGGACGCCACCGGCCCGAAGCACCTCGACATCACGCTCACCAGAGCAAAGTTCAACGAGCTGACCCACCACCTCGTCGAGAAGACGATGGGCCCCGTGAAGCAGGCTCTGTCCGACTCCGGCCTCCAGCCCAGCGACATCAGCAAGGTCCTGCTGGTCGGCGGTTCCAGCCGTATCCCGGCCGTTCAGGAGATGGTCAAGTCCCTCGTCGGCAAAGAGGGCTTTAAGGGCATCAACCCGGATGAGTGCGTCGCCATCGGTGCGGCCATCCAGGGCGGTGTTCTCGGCGGCGATGTCCAGGGCATCCTGCTCCTCGATGTAACGCCTCTGTCCCTCGGCATCGAGACTCTCGGCGGCGTCTGCACCAGACTCATCGAGCGCAACACCACCATCCCCACCAAGAAGAGCCAGATCTTCTCCACCGCCGCGGACAACCAGACCTCCGTTGAGGTCAACGTGCTCCAGGGCGAGCGTGAGATGGCCCAGTACAACAAGAGCCTCGGCCGCTTCCATCTGGACGGCATTGCCCCCGCCCGCCGCGGCGTGCCGCAGATCGAGGTCACCTTCGATATAGACGCCAACGGCATCGTGAACGTCTCCGCCAAGGACCTCGGCACCGGCAAGGAGCAGCACATCACCATCACCTCCTCCTCCAACATGTCCAAGGACGACATCGAGAAGGCTGTCAAAGAGGCCGAGATGTACGCCGCCGAGGACAAGAAGCGGAAAGAGGAGATCGATATCCGCAACCAGGGCGACCAGATGGTCTACCAGACCGAGCAGACCCTCAGCGAGATGGGCGACAAGCTCGATCCTTCCGACAAGGGCGAGATCGAGGGCAAGCTCTCCGCGCTGAAGACGGCCCTCACCGGCAGCGATTCCGAGTCCATCAAGAGAGCCACCGAGGAGCTCACCCAGGCCTTCTACAAGATCTCCGAGAAGCTCTATCAGCAGAGCGGAGCGGCAGGCGGCCCCGGTGCAGGACCGAATCCCGGCGCTGGCTACGGCCCGCAGGGCGGCTATGATCCCAATGGCGGCAACCCGGGCGGTCAGGATTACTATGACGCCGACTACACTGTCGTCGATGACGATAAGAAGTAAGTCAGAGCACATCTGAACAGAAAGCGGGGCCGGGTAATACCGGCCTCGCCTTACGCGCCATAAAGGGAGATCCCATCCTCAGAGAGGAGAATGCAAATGGCAGAAAAAAGAGATTACTATGAGGTGCTCGGCGTCCAGAAGGGCGCAAGCGCCGATGAGATAAAAAAAGCATACAGAAAGCTTGCCAAGGAGAACCATCCGGACCTCCATCCCGGCGACAAGGCCGCCGAGGAGCGCTTCAAGGAGATCAACGAGGCCTATGAGATCCTCTCCGATGAGGACAAGAGGGCCAAGTATGACCAGTACGGCCATGCGGCCTTCGATCCCAACGCCGGCTTCGGTGGCGGCTTCGATGGCTTCGGCGGATTCGGAGACCTCGGCGACATCTTCGGCGACCTGTTCAGCGGCTTCGGCTTCGGCGGCGGCGCCACGAGGGCCAACCCCAACGCCCCGCGCAGGGGCGAGAACCTCCGCGTTTCCGTGAACATCAGCTTCGAGGAGGCCGCCTTCGGCTGCAAGAAGGACGTCACCATCGGCAAGGTGGAAAAGTGCGCCGAATGCAACGGCACCGGCTGCGCCCCGGGGACCACCCCCGAGGTCTGCCCCGACTGCAAGGGCAGCGGCCAGGTGCGCACCACCCAGCGCACGCCTTTCGGCATGGCGCAGAGCACCGCAGCCTGCTCCAAGTGCAAGGGCACCGGCAAGATCATCCACCAGCCCTGCAAGACCTGCAGAGGACTCGGCAGCGTGCGCAAGCAGCAGAAGATCAACGTCACCATCCCTGCCGGCATAGACGACGGGCAGACGATCTCCCTCCGCGGCCAGGGCAACGCCGGCGTGAACGGCGGCTCGGCGGGCGACCTGCTGGTCACCGTCATCGTGCGGCCCCATGCCCGCTTCGAGCGTGACGGCTCCTCCGTCCTGCTCGATCAGGAGATCAGCTACGCGCAGGCGGCTCTCGGCGCAGAGGTCGAGGTGCCCACACTGGACGGCCCCGTGAAGCTGACGATCCCCGAAGGCACGCAGCCCGGCTCGGTGTTCCGTCTCCGCGGCAAGGGCATCCCGTATCTGCGGGGCAGCGGCAGGGGGGACCAGTTCGTCACCGTCCGGCTCGGGGTCCCGAAGAACCTCACAAGCTCCCAGAAGGAGCTGCTCAGGCAGTTCGCCGCCTCCATGGGCGAGCTTGACGGCGGCAAATCCGGCATCTTCGGGAAAAAGAAAAAGTAAAGAGAGATAGATTAAACCAGATTCTGGCAGCATTTGCTGACAGAATCTGGTTTGTTGCAGTTTTATAGCGAAAGACACCTTTTAATGGTTTTTGAGGATGGAGTTAAACGATGGGCCTGTTCCAGAGACTGTTCTCTAAAAAGAGAGCAACCAAGGAGAATATAGAACCGCCGGAAGAACTTAAGCGCGTTCGAGCGCTTGATGCTTTCATGCGTTCACTTCTCTGTGGGGATCATTATGTCGCTAAAAGTGAATATCTGGACAAGTTGGCAGAAAACAAGGATCTTGTAAGTAGGTTTGAGGTTTTGCGAGATAGCGGTACACTCACAGATTACTGCAGAAAATACGATGTTTCAGAGGCAGAGGTTGCTCCAATTCTGACAAGATTCAGGAACTATACTGAATTGATTGACTCTCAGAATGAGCAGTTCGTCAATACGCAGATGGTATCGCAAAAAGGATATCTTGATAAGATATTGAAAGATTGCGATCCGAATATCTGTCTGGATGAAGATCAGCGAAGGGTAGTGCTCACGGACGAGGACTACTGCCTTGTAGTAGCAGGAGCGGGAGCTGGTAAGACAACCACAGTTGCGGCAAAGGTCAAGTACCTTGTTGATAAATGCAGTGTCGACCCAAAACAGATTCTTGTGATTTCATTTACGAACAAGGCAGTCAACGAATTAAAGCAGCGCATTGTCGGTGAATTGCATATCCAGTGCCCGATTGCAACTTTCCATTCCACAGGTAATGCGGTACTGCATAAGCAAAGTCCGGAAAAACTGAATATCGTTGATGACAGTACGCTCTACTTTGTTGTTCAGGATTATTTCAGAGAAACAATTCTTAAAAATGAGAGTGCAGTTAATAATCTCATACTGTTTTTCGCGTCATATTTTGATGCACCATATGAAGGATCTGATTTAAACACATTTTTCAATCAAATTGCGAAATCCAACTTCACAACCATGCGGAGCGAGATAGATGATTTTAAACAGCAAGTAATTGATATAAGAACAAAGAAAACCGTTACTATTCAAAGTGAAATAATGCGATCCAGCCAGGAAGTAGAGATAGCTAATTATCTCTATCTTAATGGTATAGATTACGAATACGAGCCGCTCTACAAGTACGACATTCTTTTATCTCGAAAGCCATATACGCCGGACTTTATCATCAGACAGGGAGACAAAGAGGCATATCTTGAGCATTTCGGAATCACTGAGAACGGTAGCAATAATCGCTACTCTTCTGATGAACTTGAAGCATATAAGAAAGCAGTAAATGACAAGATCAATCTGCATCGACAGCATGGAACAAAGCTATTGTATACCTTCTCGGCATATAAAGACGGTCGTTCATTGAACGAACATCTTAAGGAGCAGCTTGAAAACGCCGGATTTGAGCTCCATCCCCGCTCTAACAGAGAGGTTATGGAAAAGCTTGTCGTTTCTGAAGAAAACAGATATATCAGAAAGCTTGTCACCCTGATATGCCGGTTTATCAGTAATTTCAAGACCAACGGTTATACTGCGGATGAGTTTGAGCGAATGTATCATTCTACCCAGAATGTCAGAACACGTCTTTTCCTAAACATTTGCAATGACTGTTATCTCGAATACCAACAATATCTGAAAAAGAATCAGGCTGTCGATTTTCAGGATATGATCAACGAATCAGCCAGAATTTTGCGTGAAGTCAAAGATATGAAGCAAAAACTGGATTTCAGATACATAATTGTGGATGAGTATCAGGACATTTCCCGCCAGCGCTTCGATCTTGTTTCAGCCCTTCATGAAGTGACTTCCGCAAAAATAATAGCTGTCGGAGATGATTGGCAGTCGATTTATGCATTTAGTGGTTCCGACATCACCCTGTTCACCAAGTTCAAAGAAAAAATGGGTTATGCGACCCTGTTGAAGATAGTGCGAACCTATAGGAACTCGCAGGAAGTTATTGATATCGCAGGAAATTTCATCCAGAAGAATAAAGAGCAAATACAGAAAGACCTTATCTCTCCGAAGCATATTGAAGATCCTGTTATTGTTTATACTTATGATAGCCGCCGCAAAGAAAAGGACGGCGACAACCGAAGTGGAGCAAACTATGCCATTGCTCATGCGATAGAGATAGCACTGGAACAAATCATGGCCTATAACAGGGCGGAGAAAAAGCCAGCAGATTCATCGATTCTTTTGTTGGGCAGATTTGGGTTTGATGGAGACAGGCTAGAAAAATCTGGATTGTTTGAGTTCATTTCGAGGGGAAGCAAGATAAGATCCGTAAAATACCCGAAGCTCAATATAACTTTCATGACAGCGCATTCATCTAAAGGGTTAGGCTATGATAATGTCATTGTGATTAACGGCCGGAATGAAACATACGGGTTCCCCTCAAAAATTGAGAATGATCCGGTGCTGTCTTTCGTCGTAAAAGAAGATCTCTCTATCCAGTATGCAGAGGAACGCCGACTGTTCTATGTCGCGATGACACGAACGAAGAACAGGGTCTTCTTTATTGCTCCGGAACAAAACCCATCCGAATTTCTTCTTGAACTCAAGCACGATTATAAAAATGTGGTGCTGAAGGGAAACTGGAATGAGGATCCGACAACTTCGCCTATGTATAAAAAGACATGTCCCATGTGCGGTTATCCTATGCAATTCCGTTATAAGGCGGCTTATGGACTCAGGCTTTATATCTGCACAAATGATCCTGAAGTCTGTGGATTCATGACGAACAATGCCGCTGCAGGTAAGCTTTCCATCATAAAGTGCGACCAATGCCGGGACGGATATTTGATAGTAAAACCGGGAAAAGAGAAGACCAATTACATGCTCGGTTGCACGAACTACAAGAAGGATGGAACTGGGTGCAAACGCATAATGGCACCCAAATACTTTTATGAGTATATGCATATTAAGGATGAAGTGCCAGCCCCTCCGGTTGTGATACCAAAAGGAGCAGATTTCAAACCAAAACAGCAAGCTGCAGATCCTGCACCGGAGATTTGTGTGCCGGAGCTCAAGCCAATCGAGTATAATGGGTATGACTTGAACCAGACACTGGGAACGATCCTGAAAACACTGTCGGAAATCAGTCAGCACAAATACTATAGTATGACGACGCTGGTTGATGTTCTTCGCGGATCAAAGAGTAATAAGATCTTATCTGATCATTTGGATCAGCTTAACGGATATGGAAGGTTGGCAAAGATAGAGCGGGATGATGTTCAATATCTGGTTGAATGGCTTGTCCAGAACGGGTTTATCTTAAAAACCAAAGGCCAGTATCCAGTACTCCATCCCACATACAATGGTGAGCATTACGGAGAAATCATATCGAGGCAAAAACTTCAGGCACTTAAAATAAAATTGCAAAATTTAAGCTGATTCAGCTATGGAAGTTCAAGAGATGGGTGAAGGTGGACATTTTGAGACAAGGCCGATTAATATCAATTCATTGACTCGTATTGGAGAAACAAAAGAATTCAGCATAAAGAGCATGATCATAAGACGATAAAACCCTCTATTACCTAAAGAGAGGATTTATGGAAGTGGTATTTGATGATTACATCTAGTTCATTAAACTATACAGATTCATTATTTCGTAAATATGTAAACGACATATTGAATGATAATGATACATCTCTTTGGGATGAAATAATTGTCAAGCTATTAATTGATAATCCATATCTTGCAGAAGGGGCGGAAAAAGGGTATTGGTTGACTAGGGCTAGAAAGCACCCGGATAGGGTTTACCTACCTTATACCGGAGAAGATATAGGGATGAATAAGAAGGCCGCAAAAGAAACAATCAACCTTGAAAAAAGATGGGGCAATCTGTTTTATCTTTGTTCAGATTTAAGTTATGATACTGCATTTAAAGAAATCGAATTGCAAGATAATCTTCAAGGATCATTAGGGTACTTCTATATCAATGAGGACTTAAAGCTATATAATGCTTCAAGCCCATCCGCAATAACGGATTCTGATCTAAAAATCAATGGGATAGATTCCGGTGCAGCATTAACCGTGATGGTTCGTCTTATTCACGATAATTTTCATTGGCCTGTTGATGAAGAGAAAAACATATATAAGGTAACAAATCATATTGTTAAGCTGATCACTACACAAACAGATTATGATGGCATAATATCGAAAAGTACAAAGAATAAGAGTAAATGGAATATATCTTTAGTTGATGATAAAAAACTATCCTGGGGGTTTTCAAAACTGCTAACACCAGAGACAAATGGAGAGTACTTTTGTCAAGTGATATTAAAAAATGAAAAAGAGTATGAACAATTCAAAGACTTCACTACTGAGTACATAAAGATCAGAAATAAGAACCATGTTCCAAAGCAATTTCAAGAAATGTTCGATTTTGAGTTTCCGTGAAAGCGCGTCAAACGGAATATAACAATCAACTTCCCTCTCAAACAGTGTGATACTTGGTATAAAACGGAATTGACAAGGATTATAACAGAACAGGACAGCATACGCTGTCCTGTTTCATTTTCCCTCGGCTTTGAGGCTGATGGCACTTGATTAGCAACCAGAATTACAAATCAAGGCCTTCAGTCACAAAATCTATGATACCTCTGAAAACATCCAAAGGATTTCTGTCTGAATCACCAGAGTAAGCGCAATACAGAAAAAGTGCATCATACGGATTTCCAGGATACAGCATAGAGAGCCCGCTCTCATTGAGAACGCTATCAAGCTCATCACAGAAGCTCTCATAATCAGCGGCTGAGTCTTTAGCTAGTTTGGCCTTGACCCAATACCAGTAGAAATATATCAGTATGAGGTTCTTCCTCAGAACATATGCCGAATCCGTCTTCTTGATCGACTGCTTGTCGGGAAATTGATTCGCTATTTCTTTACGGAACTGTTCTTTGAATACATTCTTCTCGCCGGCCTTCCGCACATGCTCTGTTCCAAAAATGATCCTAAGGGCGAAATCGCTTGAGTATTTGCTTTGATTTGCAAATACCGATTTGGCTTTTCCCTTTTCATCATATTCCTGATACTCTTGTAGCTCGGACTCCATTTGCGCAAGCCCTTTGTTTTCTGATGAACCTGTGATTTCTTCCCATTTTTCCTCCATAATCCTTGCGCCGGTCACATTGTTCATAGAAAAGTTGTGTGGATGACTCTGTATATACTTGATGATTTCTTTTTCATCCGCTTTCAAGGCGAAATCCCTGATCTGATAGGTCAGAACAGTCTCATCCTTCACAGGAGCGTTTTTTTCTGCCTGAACCGTGGCAATCAACGTTTCTGCGATGTTATACGGTATTCTATCGCGTAGGCAGAAGAAGTAGATGAATTCATCTTTCCTTCTGTAAATGAAAGATCTGTCGAGCAGAACATCATTAAACAGAATCCCGGTTTCTTTAACATCAAGTCCAAGAACAAAGGCGATTTTGAACAGGTTCTTTCTTGCAGAGTCATCCATTTTCGGAGATGTGTCCGTAAACCAGGAATTCATAGTGTTCCTGTTCAGAGCTATTCCTTTTTCTTTTGCTTTTTTTAGAAGATCATCCTTGGCTGCCGCTGCGCTGAGTTCCTGACCGGTTTGTTTGTTATAGAATCGGAGAAGTCTTTCTGGGAAAGAACGGATCTCTTTATTGATATAGTCAAGAATGGCCTCGTAGTCATCGTCTTCATCCAAGGCTGATACTGCTAGAACATCATCAATACCTTGAGTATAGTCGCCGTATTTTTTTTCAGCCATGTCTGAATCCTCCGTGCATGATTCGCCATTATTTCTTTGATAATACCATAAAGTCTGATATAATTTAAATATTAAATGTATCTGTCAGCGAAAAATACAAATAGCAGGGAGACCGTGCTAACCTCAGTTCAAAAGCACTGAGGAGGTTCATATGAGAAACTGTCTCGAGATAGGATCGGAACTGATCCTGAAAGAAAAGAATACAGAAAACAGCTACAGCGTCAGGATTATTGATTTTCTTGGCGCCGGTGCTTCATGCATTGCTTACCTCGCCGAAGATCTCAGCAATGAAGGACTGCGGTATATCCTTAAGGAATGCTTTCCCATCAAAGACGCATCCCGAGAATCCGGCGCGGAAGTGATCTGGTCCGATGATGAGGCTAAAACAGCAAATCTTTCAAGGTTCACCAGAGCATATAATATGCAGAAAAAACTGCAGAACGACTCGGAAACATCCAACGATCTGGCGCATATAACGCATGGCCTGCTTGAAGCCAACAACACCCTGTATATGATCATCGATCCACGCTGTGCTGTTGCCTATGATGATCCTGCTACAGCGGAGATATCTCTGCAGGATATCTTCCGTACCGCGAAAGCTCTTTCCGAAGCGATCGGGGCTCAGCACAGGGCAGGATATCTGAATCTTGATATAAAACCATCCAACATCATGGTTATCCCGAACAGACGGGATTCTGTCTTGCTCCTTGATTTTGACAGCCTTGTTGATAAACGATCCGTTCTATCTGCACCATCTTCTTATTCACCGGCATATGCCGCTCCTGAGCAGCTGCAGCACAAGCTGAAGAAGATATCTGAAGCAACAGATATCTATGCGATCGGAGCCGTGGTATTCAGCAGGATATTCGGTCGCACTCCGGAATCGGACGATAGGAGCATATTCTCTGACTGGAATTTAGAGGATCATCCGCTTTTTGCTAAACTGAGCAGCAAAGTGAAGCGGCTCACAAAAGAGCTGTTTTACAAGACTCTCGGTGCTTCGCCGAAAAGCAGATTTCAGAATGCGTCCGAGTTGTCAGCATTGCTGGATGAACTTGTTGTCGAAAGCGATTTGACGCGCCGTTATCTTGTCAGCACCTGCCCGGACCCTGTCAATATCTTTGTAGGCAGAGAGAAAGAACTCTGCAAGATCCATGACGCCTTTGCATCTGGCAATAAGCTTGTTTTCCTTACCGGCATGGGCGGCATAGGGAAGACCGAACTGGCCAAGAACTATGCTAAGCAATATGGTTCTGCCTATGATGTGATCTGCTTCGGTGAATATAGTGGTTCTGTTGAAGAGATGTTCAAGGACGATGAGTTTATCGATGTCGAGAACGATTCAGAGAACACTCTTTCTCTGAAGAGCGTCAAAGCGCTTCTGGACGATCGTGTCCTGATCATAATCGATAACTATTCGAGCAAGGATGGAATATCTGATCCGGGCTTTGATAAACTGCGCTCCTGCAGCTGCAAGGTACTTGTTACAAGCCGCGAGGCTTCATCTGATCTTTTTGAAACTGCCGAGGAGATAGATCTCGCTGAACTGAGCAAGGCCGAACAGTTCAGGCTCTTTGAAAAAGAGTACGGGGCAGAAATAACGGAAGAACACCGTCCGGTTATCGAAAGCATCCTGTCCAAGATCAGCGGATTCACGCTTCTCATCCCGCTTATCGCCAAATTGCTGAATCGAAGCAGAAGTCTTTCTCCGGAAGATGTCCTCGACAGGATCACATCAGCCGGTGTAACAGATCTATCCGATATCAAAGTCCGACACAAGAAAGATAGTGCCACTTTCAGTGCATCGATCAATACTATTTTGAAATCTGTTCTGGATATGTCGGGGCTGTCTGATGATGAACGCTTTGTGCTCGATTGCTTCTCCATGTTGAAGGGAATAGTGGTAACCGGGACAACTATCATCCGCTGGATTGGAGAAAAATACGAAGATTCACTTAACAAACTGATCGACAACCACTGGCTGCAGTGTTCCGGAAAAGGAGAAGAAGCTCGCCTCTCTATCCATAATGTAATTCGTGATGTGTTAGGAAGCGATGCTGCGCATAAGCCGGATACTTCATGGATCAAAACGCCTGTTGATGAATATATTGAAGCAATAGACAAGTATACACTCCGTAATGAGGTAGATCCTGAACATGGGTACTCTTTGGAGCGCAAACATGGTAATAATCCTGATTTAACATATCCGGATGATCCGATTTGCACTATTTATGGTTCTGCTCAGATTAGGTTTTCAAAGATGGGAAAACTGGTTGATAATCTGCTCAACTATTTCGATCCGGACAAAGAGGCTGCTGTAATCATTGATTTCTTTGCCGATATTACAGACTTCGACAATTATTATGTATATAACTTCACCATAGGTGGAAAAGGCTTGTTAAAAGCCATTGAGTCTAGTCCTGCATATGTTTCTTTGTCATCTGATGATAAAATATGCCTATATATCTTGTTGGCTCTTTTTTCGTTGAGGGACTTGTACAGCGTTGAAAAAACAACGCACAGAAGCGATGCATATGTTAATAGCCTCACTGATGATATAGTTTCTTATGCAGTTATGGCCGAAACACTAATCTATAATACATATCATTCAGATAAAGATACTCTATATGGAATGTATAACCGGCTGTTCTATGAATTGTTGTCTGCTGGCAGATCATGGGGTATCAATATGTTTCTAACAGCCTTCCCGGAATACTCGGAAGAAGCGGCAGAGAAGTATGGGCAATATGTAAATAGCTTCGCAGAAAATGTAATTTCCAGTTTTCCTGAAAAGTTTGAGGATGAAGAAAAGCTGGAGTGTTCCATTTATGGCGGTGGGCTGGAAATGTTTAATAACTGCTTGAAGCCGGGCAGTTTTGAGAGAGCGTGGGACAACTTTTATAAAAGAATGGAATACGATGCTGCATGGTGGCAAGATGAATATAGAAAAAAATTAGAGGCAAAAGACTTGTCATCCATGGACAAAGATGAAATGTTTGATTGGTATTCCATGATTGCAGATGACTACCGTTCCGAAGCGTCAAGAATAGCTTCGGAAGTAATTCAACTTGGTTATAAGGGCAGTCTGAATCCTGAAAAAGAAGAACGAATATCTTTGGAAAACTTAACTGATCTTGAAACAATAAAAAAAGCAGAGAATCTTCTTCAAGAGTCTGACGCAAAGTATCAGCTTGCAAGTGAGGCTAATAAAAAAGCATATGGGGATCGTTATGATAGTATAGGTATTGATTTAGTAGGTTGTAATGAAGCTTGGCTTGCTGCTTCGTGCATTTTTTCCTGTTGCAGGAAAGAATTCGATAAAGCCCTTGATTATTATGGTTTGCTTTTATCAGAATGTCACCACTTTTGGGGTAGACCAGCTGATTTGGCTATCTATCAAACTATTTCATATCTGGGATTTGATTCGGTAGCTAAAGAAGTTTTGAAGTTGAATATCAATTATCTTAAGAATCGTCTTAATCCCAAAAATGACGATTATGAAAGATCGGAAGAATCACGGTGGCGTATTTGCACAGCCCTAATAGAGAATTACGAATTATTAGGAGATGAGAAACAGGCAGATAAATATAAATCTCTGCTTGCAAAAATGACTGACACCGGCTTCATAATCGAATAACCATTTAATTCGACGCCCCGTCGCAGAAATGCGGCGGGGCTTTTTTGTTGCCTGTCAGCGAAAAATACATCTGCATTTTGCCGGGGTTTTTAATGATATCAGAAAGTGGACCTTGAAAAGTGAAGAACGGCTGTGGCGCCCGGACAGCGCAGCCAGCAAAAAAAGCATGTCAGCAAAAAATACACCTGTTAAGGAAGGCATGAGAAACTGAAAACAGGAATAAAAAAGGAGAGAGCAAAATGCGAAACATCCCAAAAGTCGGAGAAACAATCACAAGACCGAGCTTCGCCACAAAATCTCTGATCACCGGTACGGTGATCTACATCAATGAAGAACACAGATGGTACAGGGTCGAATACACAATGCCGGACGGAAGCATCGTCCATGAGTGCTTCCCGTTCTATGGCCCTGTGAGCATAGATAAGGAGGGGAAAAAATGAACGAGCTTTCTTTCGGCAAATGCTACAAGGCGTACAGACACAGGAGCGGCACAAGCCCGAAGGGTAACTGGGAGCTGATCACATCGTTCGATGATGCCGGCCGCAATCAGGTCACAATATTCGTGAAGAACCAGCCAAGCCAGATCAATGAGGGAGATACCTTCAAATTGGGAATGATATACAGCATCCGCGTCGGCTTCAAGAAGGACAGAAACGGGGCTTGGGAAAAAGTCATATCCCTTGATGCAGATGTTTTCCCGCCGGATTACAAAATCGCTTTATGTGATGATCCATTCAGCGAAATCCCGGATCTTGATGATGTGCCAGATCCCTTTGCCGACCTTGTGATTGATACGGACCCGGTCCCGCCGGAACGTATACAGCGGCATATCCAGCCGCAGGTCACGGACAAAACCGCTGAGAACAAATGCAAGGACTTGCTCGACAGGATGATCGGGCTTGAAGAAGTCAAGGCCGAAGCGGAAGAGATCATCAGCATGGCAAAGATGCAGAAGATCAGAGCCGAGCATGGTCTGCCCGAGATCCCCGTCTCCCGTCATCTGGTGTTCTCCGGCAATCCCGGCAGCGGCAAGACGACTGTGGCCCGTGCACTGGCTGAGGAATACAAAGCCTGCGGAGTTCTTTCGAAGGGGCATATCGTAGAAGTGTCCCGCTCCGATCTTGTGGCTGAATATGTCGGCCAGACGGCTGTGAAAACGAAGAAGGTCCTTGAAAAGGCACGAGGCGGTGTCCTCTTTATCGATGAGGCCTATACACTTATCAGCCACACGGCTGAGGACTACGGGCAGGAAGCGATCGATACGATCTTGAAGGATATGGAAGACGGCAGAGACGATCTGGTGGTCATCGCTGCAGGCTATACCAGAGCGATGGAGGCCTTCCTCAACACCAATCCCGGTCTCCGTTCCCGCTTCAAACATACGATAAAGTTTCCCGATTACACCGCGGATGAGATGTACGAGATATTCGAGCAGATGGCTGCAAAGTTCGAGTACAGGCTCGAAGAGGATGCGTCGTCGGAGATCCGAAGTCATCTTGCCCTGTATACGGAGAACAAGCCTAGATCATTCGCCAACGGGAGAGATGTCCGTAACCTGTTCGAGGATATAGCGAGGATCCAGGCCTCGCGCCTGCTGAAAAGCGGCGCCTCTGACGACGATCAGCTCAAGCTGATAACAAAGGATGATGTGGTTCCCGCCCTGCAGCGGATGAAGCCTGCAGAGCCCGAGGAACACAAAAACAGACCGGTCAGAAAAATAGGCTTCTGACTGGCCTGTCAGCCAAAAATACATCTGCGGAAAGGTGCATGAGATAATTATGACAGAAGATGAAAGTGCACCTTGAAAAATGAATACCGGCTGAAGCGCCCGGACAGCACAGACAGCAAAAAGAAACTGTCAGCGAAAAATACAACTGGAAAAAACTGGGTTTTATATTTAAATCACAAAAACAAAAAAGAAAGGAAACACAAACCATGAACAGCAAGCACAGTATCGAGAGAGCGAAAGAACGCGCCGGCCTCAATGAGGAACAGGCGGCAAGATTCATCCGAAAGGCCAGTGAGAGAGGCAAGAGTGCTGAGGAGATGCCGAAGAAGGAGCGCCAGTACATGGAGCGGAAAGAGACCGCCACCAACTGCCGGACGATCTATTACAACAACTACTTCTTCATCTTCAGCCTGGAAGGCACCTGCATCACGCTCTATGAAGCACCGGTCTGGTTCGGTAAGAAGAGCCACTATGACGGCAAAGAGAAGATCCGCGATACGAAGAAATACATTCGTTACAGCGTAGCAAGGGAGGTAGCATGATGGATAACAAAATGCTTAGCAGAGCAGACTGCAGAAACTGCTTTCTCCGAAAAGGAGAGTTCTGCACCCAGCTCCAGAACATCCCGTGCTCGGATTTCAAACCGCTGCCGGTCATAACACCGGCGGAGAGAGAAAGCTGGCCGGTGTCATTATATTCAGACTTTTATTACTCAAAGTGGTATGCTGGGCACAGAGGATAAGAGGTGAGAATCAATGGATAACATTTCACTGGAAACGCAGGTAAGATATACCGTGGAACACAAGATCCTGCCGGAGATGTTTTTCTCAGAAAAAGCAAAAGAATTTTTTCTATTTCTGATGGCATCGGAAGGAAAACTGATTTTAGATCTTTTTAATTTCTTCGGAAGGGATCAGGACTATAAATGCCCATACAGCGCCGAGGACTTCAAGCTTGACCTTCATATTATCAGAAAACCGGATAAAGAAAGTGAAGAACCCGGAAAAGCGATATTGGAGATCATCATGCCGGAGCCTGAGCAAATGCCGCTTTGTTCCCGCATCTACATCTGTCATGATATGAAACTGGAAAACATTGAGTATTTCACGCTTGAAAAAAGTGTCGGAGATTCAGACGCATTGTGTGCCTGGACACCTGCCGGGATACATGAAAACTTCGGTACAGCTCCGAAGACGAAAGAGGATGTATTTCGTGAAGTGGTCAACAAGTATATAGGAGAGAATTATTCTTATGAGACTTGAAGCAATAGAGAAAGAAGCCGATCTTTACAAAGGAAAGGGCGAGTGCTATGTTCACGCCGAGCGTACTGCCAACTCACCTATAAAATGCGTTATGGCGGGAGACAGAAGCGCATTGGCACAAGTTACATACAGCATTCTGGTCGAGACGGCCAGACAGATGGAGATAACGATTCCCGAACTGTTAAAGCTGTATAAGAAGGCATATAAACAGTTCGGCATTCCGGAAAAAGAAATGGTCATTGACGAATGAGAACAGGCGACAGTTCATAATTGATACATAAAAATATGGTATAATATATATGATATAGATGGAAAAGGAGTGACGGAATGAGACTGGAAGCAATCGAGAAAGAAGCGGATCTGTACCGGGGCGAAGGAGAGTGTTACATCCATGTGGAGCGGGCCGCCAATTCCCCGATAGCGTGCGTCGTGGCCGGAGATTCAAGCGCGGTCGCACAGGCGATCTACAACCTGCTCTGCCATATGTCCCTGCAGATGAACAAGCCTTTCAACGAAGTGCTCAAGATGTACAAAAGAGCCTATAAACAGTTCGGCATCCCGGAGCACACAACGGCAGAGAATTGAAAAAAGGAGAGCGAAAGCTCTCCTTTAAGCTTTTTTATAAGTCAATCCGCGATTTACCTCTGCCTTTCGTTTCTGCGTTATGCTGTGGTCACAAGTAAAAAGAAAAGGAGATCACACACATGCAGAACAACACACTCGAACTTGTATTCATCCTCGACAAGTCCGGCTCCATGCAGCCGCTCACCGACGACACGATCGGCGGCTTCAACAGCAACCTCGAGAAACACCGGGAGGATGACTGCAAGGTCCTTGTCACCACCGTCCTCTTCGATTCCGACTTCAGCGTCATCCACGACCGGATCCCCATCTCGGAGGTTCCCCCCCTGACTGCGAGGGAATACAACGCTTATGGCAGTACCGCCCTGTACGATGCCGTGGGCAGCACCATCCGGCACATCGAGGATGTCCACCGGTACATCCGCAAAGAGGACGTTCCGGAGGCGGTCCTCTTCATTATCATCACCGACGGCATGGAGAACGCCAGCAGAGAATTCTACGGCAGCCAGGTCCGCTCGATGGTGGAGGCGAAGAAGGAGCTCGGCTGGGACTTCGTCTTCGTCGGTGCGGGCATCGACGCCTTCCAGGGCGCCCGCGACATCGGCATCAGCGAAAGGGCTTCCCGTTCCCGCGCCAGGAGCAAGGCCGGCATGGGTCAGATCATGCGCGAAGCGAGCATGATGATGGACTACGGCATCCTGAAAGCCCGCAGAGAGGCCCCCTGCGCCACGGTCGATGACTACATGGAGGAGAATATCAAGATCGAGGACGACTGAGTCCGCTCATAGCATGCTCGAGCCGAGCAACCCCCTGTCGTAGCGGTAGAGGTATTCGTTGATGTCGAAGATGTCGTAGTGCTTCGCGTTGATGAATGCCTCTACGATCACGTCTGTCAGGTCCGAATGGGAAAGGGCGTATCCCGCTTTCTCGAGCAGTTCCCGTGTCTCCTTCAGATCCAGCCGCAGAGCGACGGCGCAGGCGAGGGCAATGTTCTTCTTCGGCGGCCGGTCGGTCTGGGTGGTGATCCGGTGGAAAAGCTGCTTGGAGATATTGGCGCGGTTATAAAACTCGCTGTTCTTTATCTGCTTTTCCGCAATCAGGGCCAGCAGAGCCTCCCCGAAGGATTCGTCCAGCTTCCCGAGCCAGTCGGTATCCTCGGAGGGAACCGCCGGGGAGGGCATAGCCATATGCGGCGCGGGAGCCTGTATGGAGTATTTGTAGTCCTTCCTCTCAGGCTCCTCCTCTATGATGGGAGAGAAGATCGCGGTGAAGTCTGCCGCCTCCGGGAGCTCATTTTCGGCTTCGTACTCTTCGGCGTGGGCGATGGGCTCTTCCTCTGTTTCCGCTGCTATGGAAGCGGAAAAGTCTGCAGTGGGAAGCGGCGCCCCATCCCGTGATTCCTCAAAGGGAGAGGGAGCTTCCGGCTTTGCCTGCGGGAAGGCGACCGGTTCGGTCTTGATCCCCTGCGCAGGTTTGTCCTTTCTCCTGCGTTGTTCGCTGAAATGGGAAAAAAGTCTTCTATCCTTTTTCTCAGGCCTTGCTGCAGACCCGGCGGCCGACGGAGCGTACCCGGCCTGCATGTGCATGAATGCCGCCGCCCCGGTCAGGTTCGCATCGATATAGTCCGAAATGCTCTTTGCAAGGGCGCTGTCCAGGGCGTGCTCGCTGCGCTGACCGCTCTCGCCGAGGAAGTGAGCGCCTGTCCCCGTAAATCTGTCATTGTTCATAGCTTTGTCCGTTTCAGCTCGTTTTTTTGTTTTTAAGCTATTTTAGCATTATTGACCGGTTTTGACAAACTGCGGACGAATATGTCTGTTGGAAAGTGTTCCGAAGGCTGATTTTAGATTTTTGCGCATTGCGAACTTTTTCTTAAAATGAATATGAAAAAATGCGGATCTGAAAAACATCAAAAGAGCGCTGCAACGGATGCAGCGCTCTTTGCTGTTGATCTTTCTTTTTATCTCTTCAGCGGCATTTCAATCGAAAGGTCGCTTACGGCGAAGCATGCGCAGGGATGGATATAACCATCCAGCTTATCCTGCGCGCGGCGCCCGTCTGTATCTTCAGGAATGAACACATCGCCTGAAAGCAGTCTGCTCCTGCACCAGCCGCAAATACCGCCGCGGCATCTGTTCGGGCCCGCAACTCCGGCGCGCTCGAGCGCAACGAGGATATTCTCGTTTGCGTTGCAGGGTATCTCAAACACCTTGTCGCACATCTTGATCTTCAGATTGAAGACCTTGTCCTTCGCTTCCATCGGATATCCGGGATACTCCCACGGACGGCTGATGTTGTCATAGAGTTCCTTGCGGTAGTATTTCTTTATGAGGCCGAGCTTTTCAGCTTCTCCGTCCAGGAATTCGTACATTCCCTTTGAACCGGCCGCAAACATGCTGTAAACGCCTTCTCCGGCGTACTTCCTGATCAGCTCCGCTGTGATGAAGCCGTGCTCACATCCTTCCGCCTCTTCTTCGCTCAGGACGTTAACGAGCCTTACCTTATCCGTCCTGCCCATGATGGCATCGAATTCCTCTTGGAACAGTATATCTTCCTTTGTGCGGCTGCCGTAGAGGATGGTAAGATCGAAGTCCTCGTCGCCGTCGGCTATGGCATTTGCCATGGCATATACCGGCGTGATGCCGCTTCCGCCTGCAATAGCAATAACTTTCTTCGCATCACGCAGCGGCTCATAGAAGAAAGTGCCCTGCGGGCCCGATGTTTCCACGGTATCGCCGATTTTCCAGTTATCATGGATATAGGCACTGAGAAACGCATCCTGCTCCACGCGCTTTACCGTCAGCTGGATCTTGCCTTCCAGCGTCATGGCGGGGCCACAGGAAAGCGTGACAGGCCGGGCAATGAGCTTTCCGTCGATCATCTGCCGGATCACAACGAACTGTCCTGCACGGAAGAATGCGGGGTCCTTCCCGTCTGTCCGGCGGAGAGTATAGGTCTTCACATCGCCCTTGCCGCGGACCTTTATATCCTCTATCGTGAATGTCTGACTGAGAGGATGGCGCTCAGTTGCCTTGAGGTTGGAGGCATAGTCTTCAACAAGCGGTGTCGCCGGCGTATTATCGATGATCTTATCGCGCTGCACCTTCATGTTCTTGAAGCGCAGCATGTCCATCAGGCCGATGAAGCTCATTTTCACATTAGCCATTTATCTGCCCTCCTTTGCATCCTGCTCCATCTCTTCCAGCAGCAGCCTGGCTATGTCATCGCCGTTGAGATAGGTCTGGTTGAAGCCGTCACCGCGGGCGCCTGCAGCACCGCAGGTCTTGAAGCCATGGATCGGCTGCTCCTTCCTCAGCGACATCAGGCGGCTCACCATGGTATCCCATTCGTTGATCTCGAAGCCGTATACAGTGCCCTGGGGAGTTCCGAGGAAATTGCAGAAGGTCCACGGGCTTGCCATCTCGATCTCTTCGATGCAGTCGTGGATGATGATGCCGGTGTCCTTTTCGAAGTTTGCCAGCACCTGGCTGAAAATCTCGGATTTCTTCTTTGCGTAGTCACGCTGGGATATCGAACCCCAAACGTCTTCCGTATAGGTGATGGTGAAGGTCATGGCTGTTGTACCCTCCGGGCTTGCCTCCGGGTCCACCACGTTATAGATGACGACGACGCTGTGGGTGTTCAGATCCAGGCTCTTGGACCACTCGAAGTTTTTCGCATTGTCCAGAACGCCGGGCATGAAGATCGTATAGTCCGTTATGCCGAGCTCCTCAACGCTCTTGTTCAGGCCGACATAGGCTTCAAAGAAGCGCACGCCGTGCTTCTGGGCATTGAGGCGCTTGATCTCCACCTCGGGCACCTTGACGCGCTTGTCGAGCAGCTTGGTGTAGGCAGTCTGCGGGTTCACGTTGGCGATGACATAATTGGTCTCCACAAAGCCCGCGTCCGTCTCAACGCCGATGATCTTTCCGTTGTCATCGGAAACTACCTTGTGCGCTTTCGTGTTCAGCCAGACTTCCGCGCCCAGCTCGTGCAGCCTGCGGATGCCGGCCATGGTGAGCTCGTGGGAGGTCCTGGTGCAGATTGCGGGCAGGTAATTCGCATAGGTTAGGAACATCCATGCCTGGTGGACAAAGCTCATCTTCTCGTAGTCTGCGCCGATATAGGTCCAGTAGACGTCCAGAATGTCTATGGCGTCCTCGGGCATGCCGATCTTCCTGAGCACCTTGTTGAAAGGATATTCCGCCATGCGCAGGAAGTTCGGGAACTTCTTCATGAACAGGCTCTCATCGACATAGGTGTAGCCTTTCTTGTCCACGCCGTCGAGCATGTGGTCGTTGAAGTAATCGTAGGCGTCGCTGCATTCCTGCGCCAGTTCGAAGAAGGTGCGCATCGGCTTTTCCGAGCCGGGCACTGCCTCCTCCATTGTTTTGATGATGTTCTCCACACCGCAGGGGAGACGGAGATCGAAATGCTTTCCGCTCCTCGTTGTGCCGATGCACCGGTACATATCATGGATAAAGCACCAGTCGACATCCAGTTTGTACTTCTCCATCAGGAGCTTGCCCGTCATGCCCCAGTGTCCGGGAGTGCCAAGGGAACAGAATTCGTGCAGGGAGGCATCGAACTCGAAGCGTCCCCTCACAAAGCTCGTGGCACAGCCGCCGGGCATATTGTGCTGCTCGAGAAGGAGAACTTTTTTCCCAGCCGTGGCAAGGCTCAAAGCTGCGGAAAGTCCGCCTGTGCCGGAGCCTATCACGACCGCGTCAAATTTGCTCATATGCATTCATCCTTTCTTGAAAATTTAACGTTTTGAGCTTAAATCTATTCTATCTGATTTTTTCTTCCGACACAAGTTCCGACTTGAATCGTCCGCTAAAAAGAAAAGCCCTGCTCTCTAAACTGCCTGACGTTCAGACAGTACCGCGAGACCTTTTCGGCATGTATATCTGTCTGATTCCTCATTATGGCCGGTAGCGCTTTTTTCCGAGTCCGATTGTTGTTGACCTGTGCAGCGAAAGCTCTCCTTTTTGTATGCGCCTTGGTGATTGATGTGCGGCGGCTTGTGTGGTATGCTGTCGCCGATAGCAAAACGATGATAAGGAGCGAACGGATATGAAAAAGATGATATGCCTGCTGCTGGCTTTCTGCCTGGTGCTTGCGCTGGCTGCCTGCGGAGCGGCCGCACCCGCTGCCGCGGAGGCTGCGGAGGAGCCGGTCGGTGAGGAAACACAGGAATCGGATGTGATCCTCTCGGACGACTCTTCCGACTTTGTGCTGCTGAGCGAGGCAGTGCCGGACGTCATTCTGGAGATACGCTACTACTCGACCTTTAATTTCGTGGGCGACCGGATCGACGGATACGAGGAGCCCCTCGCCATGCTGACGAAGGAGGCCGCGGCGGCCCTCAAGGAGGCGAGCGACGAGCTCATGTCCATGGGCTACCGCCTCAAGATCTTCGATGCCTACCGCCCGCAGAAGGCCGTGACGCACTTCATGAACTGGGCTCTTGACGCCGAGGACACCCGCATGAAGGACTATTTCTATCCCGAGCTGGAAAAGGACGTGCTCTTCCCGCAGGGCTATATCGCGGAGCATTCCGGCCACAGCCGCGGCAGCACCGTGGACCTGACGCTGTTTGACATGAAGACGGAGCGCGAGGTGGACATGGGCGGCACCTTCGACTATTTCGGCGAGCTCAGCCACCCGGAGTACACGGACATCACCGAGGAGCAGTACGCCATGCGCATGCTGCTGCGGGAGGTCATGATGAAGCACGGCTTCCGTCCCCTTCCGGAGGAATGGTGGCACTTCACACTGGAGAACGAGCCCTATCCGGACACCTATTTCACTTTCCCGATCAACAGCGATTCGCTGGATCAGGCGGCGTAAGAACGATTTGGATAAAACAAAAGGGAGAGCATCTGCTCTCCCTTTTTTTCAGTTCCAGTCGTTCGGAACAAAGCTGTTTTCGATCCCGAAACGGTTCTTTAGGAAGGTGTCCGCAAGTTGCGGCCAGACCGCCGCATTCTTCAGGATGCCCTCCACCGGTTTGTCGGCAAAGGAGACGTCCTCGCAGGGGCCCACGCCGAAGCCGTGCCCCGTTTCGGCAAAGATATGGAGCTCCACGGAAGTAAGATCCCTGAGCGCCAGATAGAGTCCGGCGCTTTTCCGGTCCATGTCGACGAAGTCCCGCTGGCCAGTTATCAGGAAGACCGGCGGCAGGGAGGGATTGTTCCGTATCTTTTCGATCTCCTCTTTATCCTGTGCCGCGCCGTAGATCAGGAGCGCCGCGTCCGCCTTCCCGCTCAGCTTGTCCGTGCCGTCCGGGACATAGTCCGGGTAATACTCGTCCGGCCTGCTGTTTTCGTAGCAATAGGCGAGCATGTCGCAGATGCACATCCCGCCGCCGGAATACCCGTTCACGGCGATCCGGTCCGCCGCCCCGAGCCCGAGCTTTTCCGCGTTGGCCCGCAGGAAGCGTATGCTCCGCTGCAGGTCCATCGCGCCGTCCAGCGGGTCGTAGGGCGTCACGCGCCTCTGGAGCAGAAAACTGTTGTACCCGAGCTCGTTGAAGCGGTGCACGGCCTCGTATCCCTCCCAGCGGTTGCTCCGCCAGTCGTATCCGCCGCCGGAGACGATGAGGATGTTCCCTTTTGCCGCGCTCCGGTCGTCTAGAAGATACGGGATGAGGAAAGGCCGGAAACCGGGACTGTCGAAAGCCAGCCGCCAGTCGGCTTCCGCGGCAACGCTTTTATGCGGCATGTCGTCTCCCCAGATGTACAGGAGCCCCTCCTCGGGATCACACAGCGGAACGAGCTTTTCCCGCAGGTTCTTCAGCTCGTATACCATCGGCATCAGTTCTTCGGATATGGGCTCTATCGGGCGGATCATCTTCCAGCGCGTGAGCACGAACAGCGTTGCGCTCAGGGCCGTGTAGCGGTTGAACGCCTCCCGCTCATAGGCTTTCGGCCGGCTGACGATATATGCCGCTTTTGCCATCTCGTCCATATAGAGGCTGATCCTCTCCTTCGCCGCCTCGTCAAGCTCCTCGAAGATGAGCTTCTGCCCGTCCCCGGCTTTTTCCAGCAGCGCCCTGTCGATATCGCTCCGCGGGTCCGCCTCTCGCGCAAAAAACCCGTTCTCTATGATGACCTTTTCCATCGCTCGTCCCGCCTTTTGACATGAATAGTTATAAGAATAATACCCCATATCGTCCTGTCGGGCAAGCATGTGGTCATGCTTTAGGGGGTGTTGACAGCACTTTCTCCCTATTATATAATTTAGTTGAACTGAATAGATCGCACAGGCGATGAAGCACAAACGTGGAAAGCGTTGCGCGGCGGCATGAGATGATAAGGGTCCTTGCTGCCGGGTGATTTTTGTTTTCTTTGTAGGGTTTACAGGGAGAAAGGAGTGCAGATGAACAGAGGAGAAACTTATATCGTAAAGACACACTGGGGCACCTTCCGCATGGATGCGAGGTCCTATCGGGATTACCTGCAGGGAAAGTCGTGGATCAGCTGGGTGCCGGGAAGAAAGGATGCGGATCCGGCGGCAAAGGGAATGCTTCCCGAACTGCCGCCCGAAGTGACGGATGCGGCGCTCAGGCTCCGCGGCGGAGCATCGGCCGAAGATCCGTACGAATTCTGCCTCCGGCAGTTTCCGGGAGCTTGCCCGGTGATGCCGTATAAGGAGCGCATGGGTATGCTTGCTATTGATGAGATGCCGCTCTCTTTCCGCTCGTCAAACGGGCTCAAGCGCGCCGGCATCCGTGATTTCGGCCGACTGCAGGATATCCTGGAGCTCGAAAAGGGTCTGAAGCTGGTGAGGAATATCGGCGTGAAGAGCGAGGCGGAGATCCTGCACGGCTTCTTCAATGCGTGCTATGAACGGCTGACCGACTCCGAAAAGGCGCTGTACTGGCAGGAGATGCTCGAGAGAGCGGATGAACGGAACGTCTCCGTCAGCTGAAGTTCTTATCAGTAGTATATGCGCAGTAAAACCGCCGTATGATCTTTTCCGGTCACACGGCGGTTTCTTATCTGAATGTGCTTGTTCTGTCAGTTGATGGTAAAGGTAAAATGGCAGACCGGGCAGGTGATCTCCTGATCAAGGGGGATGCCTTCATCTGAAACGGGAAAATCGTTTACCGGGATGGGATACCAGCAATTCTGACAGCTGACGAGCCGCCCCTTGCACTCATATCTTCTTGCTTCCCCGCCGCTGACCTCCGCCAGCTTCTCGTTTGGTATCTGTTCTCCTGCCATGTTTTTGGTTTCTGTTGATTTCGTCATATTCAGAACGGCCTTTCGTCGGAGCTGAGATCGATCCAGTCGCACTCAGCCCTGGTGAGCCTGATTTCGAGGGTCGAAAGGGTAGACATCAGTTCCTCGTGGTTCCTGGCACCGATGATGGGCAGGACCTCAAAGCCGCCGGACATGGTGTATGCCATGCAGACCTGCGGGATGGTGAGTCCTTTTGCCTTGGCAAGTTCTCCTGCACGCTCGATCCTGGTGAAATTGTCGGGATGGCAGTAGCCGATCCTCACGCCTTCCCAGATGCTTTCCGGATCCTTCTCGAACTGCTCTCTTGTGAATCTGCCCGTGCAGAAGCCGCCGGACAGTGCGGAGTAGGAGGCGCAGACAAGGCCCTTCTCCTTGAGGTATTCTCTCATGCCGGCATACTGCGGTCCGGAAATGGAACCGCTGCCCTGGCCGAAGGGATCACCGAACATCTCTGCGAGGGAGTAATGCTCTTCTACGATGCCGAAGCCCTGCAGCCCGTGGGCCTCTGCATACTCATTGGCCTCGCGGATCCTGTCGAACTGCCAGTTGGCTGCCCCGAACACCCTGACCTTGCCCTGTTTTTTGAACTTGTTGAAGGTTTCCATGATCTCGGCAACGGAGGTGTTGGGATCGTCCCTGTGCAGGTAGAGGACGTCGATATAATCGGTGTGCCACTTGCAGAGCGAGTCGTTGAGCTCGGATTCCATGTCGTATGCATGGACAGCGCCTCTCGAAAGAAACGGATTGAAGTCGAAATAACGGGGATGGCCGCATTTGGTGGTGATGACGATATCTTCTCTTTTGATGCCTCTGCTCTTGACCCACTTGCCGAGTGCGATTTCGGTGGATCCCACCCTCGGAGCACCATAGCTGTGGGCGGCATCAAAAACATTCACGCCCTGCTCCCAGGCATCATCGAGCTTTTTGAATTCCTCTTCCGGCCCGTCAGGATCGGTGATATTCGCTGTTCCGACGATGAAGCGGCTGCATTTTTTATCTATGCCTTTGATCTGAAGATACTCCATGGCAGTACTCCTTTTTTATTTCATTTATATTTTAATTATATCATGTAAAGCGGTTCCTGTAAACACGGATCAAGAAAACGAAGCGCTTAATCAGTCACAAAGCTCGTGAAGCGCCAGCTTCTTTTCATATCCGCGTCTATATGATAAAATCGTTTCAGATCCGGAAAGGAGGTCGTCTGCAATGCTACCGAATGATCCTTTTATACTGGTGAGCTATGTCAACATGAAGCTGCGCGACGGCAGCATGTCTCTGCAGGAGTTCTGTGAGGAAAACGGCGTTGACAGGGAGGAGCTTGAAGAGAAGCTTTCCGCTGCGGACTTCCGCTTTGATGAGGAGACAAATCAGTTCAGATAGGGTGAACAATCAGAGGCAGGAGAACCGGAAGGTGCTCCTGCCTCTGCATATTTGCGGCGGCTCCTGTGTGCGGAGCCTCAGAAATAGTTCACCTTGATCCTTTTTCCCATCTTCTCGAGCGAGGCGGATAATTCGTCTACGATGCTCATCTTGATATTGAAGTTGATCGGCAGGTCCGGGTTCTGGTGTGCGGGATTGATGGCCCTGCCGACGAAGAAGACGATATCGGTCGCCTCCTCGAATAGGATGCGGCTGATCAGCGAGGCACCGTCCCGTCCGTATGCCCACTGGGTATAGAGCTCATTCTTCCCGAGAGCGTCCTTGGCATATTCGCTTACCCGGCTGAGTGTGACGACCCCTTCGGTGGCCAGGTCCACGCCCTCGATTTCCATCAGGGGAGGCATGTCGCCCTGGACCGGCTTGGATGAAGGCACCACGACAGCACCCAGATAGTTCGCAGCGATCTTCGCGGTAGTGCCGCCGCAGACGATGTGTTTGCCCTCCTTGGAGAAGAAGAGGGACATCATGCGGCGGTTGTCGTCATGGCTGCGCGGCGGACCGAACAGAATGTTCACGGGGTTGCGCCGGCGCACCTTCAGGACACAGGCGGTGGTGTCGTCCTTGGGATGATGGCCGTATTTCTCGTTGCACTCATCCACCACCATCGTGGCAAGCGTCTTGGCCGTGTAGCCGAGGTCGACCAGCATTTTGAGAAACTCCGCAATGTCCTTCTCCTTCCAGTCCTGGTTGAGCTGGAGCTCCTTGCTCGCGTAAGGACAGCCGTCGCTCATGAGAAGAAAAAGGTCGTTTTCCCGCAGACGGATGGTGGAGTGCTTGATCGTCTTGTCCCCGATGCGCAGTTCGCGTTTTGGGTAGTCCTCGATCTCGCCGTCCCGGATGAAGATGACGTCCGGGTTGTCATACTGTATGATCTCCGCCGTGGTGTTGTGCATGATGTGGATGATGGAAAAGGTGGAATAAGCAAGCTCACGCTCGGAGCATACAGGCAGAGTGGAAGCGACGGTGGAAACGCACTCTTCCAGTGAAAGCCCCTCGGCGATCATGGTGGAGAGCATCTTCGATGTGAGCGTGGAGAGGATACTCGCCTTCACACCGCTGCCCAGACCGTCCGCAAGGACGAGGACGGTGGAGTCTTCTTCCGGGGAGACGATCTCCACGTGGTCCCCGCACAGCTGCTCCCCTTCGTGGTTCAGGCTTTTCCAGCCGATGTCGACACACAGATTATTCATCGCTGATCGACTCCTTCAGCTTCGTCAGGGCGATCTTCGTCTCCGCGGCCGTCTCGCCGAGCAGGGAGGCGATCTCCTGCACGATGCGCATCTGTTTGTCCACAACGCGGTCGGCCGTTTCGACGGTCTTGCGGTTGATGTTCTCCCGGTAGTCCTGCTGCTTTTTCTCTTCGGAGACATCGCGCAGGATACACAGGAGCATATGCAGATATTTGTCGTAGACGATGGTCTCCTCGACATAGCAGTCGTATTCGGCGAGATAGACCGGCTTGTTCACGATCTCTTTTCCAACGGAGAGCACCGTCATAAAGTCCTTCGGATTCATCACACGCACGATGTGTTCGCCGAGGACGTCCGATTCGTAACGCAGGTTCAGCAGGTGCAGGGCGGCCTTGTTGATCTGCTGGATCTCAAGATCTTCGTTGAGAAGCAGCAGCGCCGTGGGCACGATGTTGGAGAGCTTGTTGGTAAGTGTTTCCGCCTTTTCCCGCAGGTAGGGCAGACACATGGAGATGTCCGCCTTGCCCTGGCAGATGGCGATGGCCTTCTCGCGGCAGGTATCATATCCGCAGCTGCCGCAGTTGAGTTCGTCTTCGGGCTTCGTCTTGCCGATCTGGCGGAGCGTCTCGCAAATTTCCTGCTCGGTCGGCATTTCTGTCTCACGTTCGATCTTCTCGTGCTCCTTGCGCAGGGCACGGCTCTCCGGCTGGGGGATCTCGAAATCACGGCTGCCGGCATACTGGGCGACGGCCATGTAGTTTTGGATCGGGGAGTCGTGTTCCTTCTCCATGACGGGCCCTCCGATGCAGCTGCCCGCGCACATGGACATCTCTATGAAGCAGTGATGAATGAGCCCGCTCTCAATGTCTTTCAGAGCGGCAAGGCAGTTTTCCGCGCCGTCCACGGCCATATAGGTATAGTGCGGGTTGTCCATGGACATGGTTTTGAGGATGCCGCCCGTGGTCGGGAAGAAGCGGGCGAGGCTGGTGTCGGTCTCATCCTTCACGGGTTTCGGAGTGATGTTTTCTGCTTTGAACCAGGCGGAAAGCTCGTCAAAGGTTATAACGGCATCCACGATGTCCCCATAGCGCTGCGCCTCGTCCTTTTTGGCAATACAGGGCCCGATGAAGACGGTCTTCGCATCCGGATGGCGCTTCTTGATGTCTGCGCAGTGGGCCTGCATGGGAGAGAGCACGTCCGCAAGGTAGGGCAGGACAGCCGGATGGTATTTCTGGATGAGGAGGTTCACCGAATGACAGCAGGAGCTGATGATGATGTCACTGTACTCCTCGTTGACCAGGCGGTCATACTCGCGCTTGACCATCGTGGCGCCGAGGGCGGTCTCCTCTGCGTCGAAGAAACCGAGCTTTTTCAGGGCCTCGCGCATCGACTCGATCCCTGCGCCGTTGAAGTTCGCAATAAAGGAAGGAGCAAGGCTCACGATCACCGGCGCCCTCGACTGGAGCAGCACCTTGACCTTTTCGGTCTCATCCTGGATTTTTTTCGCGTTCTGCGGACAAACCACAAAGCAGTGGCCGCAGAGGATGCAGTCGTCATGGATGATATAGGCCCTGTCGCCCGAAAAGCGGATGGACTTGACCGGGCAGTGCCGGATGCATTTATAGCAGTTCTTGCAGTTGGACTTGTTGAGGGTAAGGCATTCCATAGTTTTCTTCCGATTCCTTTCGAATGGTTTCCGTTGTGATAAATGTATCATAAGCGGGCAGATTTGTCATTGGTTAATAAAGTATTTATGACAGTTGTTAAATTATTAACCGCCCGGAAGGTGGACAAAAGGCTCCGGCTGATGTATTCTTTTTCAGGACGCGTTTTGACGCGTCGTTTTTCAGCCGGTTGCGGAGGTGCATATATGAGAGGGATACACAGCGTTGTGGATGATTTGAGGAGAGACGTGTTTGAGCAGGTGGCAAGGCTCGCCTATGAGGGCGGAGATCTGAGCCGCATCGACCGGCTTCCGTATAAGATAATACCCGGTGAAGTCGCCAAATATCGCGACAGTGTCTTTCGGGAGCGCGCCATCGTGACGGAGAGGCTTCGTCTTGCCTGCGGGCTTCCGTTGCGCAGCGCGGCGGAATACGGGCCGCCTTCCCTCGGTATCGAAGAGGCCAACATCCCGGAGAAGTACTACGAGCCGCCGCTCGTGAACGTGATCTCTTTTGCCTGTAACGCCTGCCCCGTCAAGGAGATGCGCGTTTCCTCCAACTGCCAGGGCTGCCTGAGCCATCCGTGCCAGGCCGTCTGTCCGAAGAAGGCGATCAGCACCGATAAAAACGGTCGGAGCGTGATAGACAATGCGCTTTGCATCAAGTGCGGCAAGTGTGTGGACCAGTGCCCCTACGACGCGATCAGCAAGATCGAGCGCCCCTGCGCGAAAGCCTGCGGGGTGGATGCCATCGGCTCCGATGAATACGGCCGGGCCGTGATAGACTACGAAAAATGTGTCTCCTGCGGCATGTGTCTGGTAAACTGTCCCTTCGGAGCGATAGCGGACAAGAGCCAGATCTTCCAGATTATCCGGGCTATGAAAGAGGAAACGCCTGTTACTGCCATCGTTGCACCGGCTTTCATCGGCCAGTTCCCGGGTGCCACGCCTGCCAAATTGCGCAGGGCCATGCGTATACTCGGCTTTGCGGATACGCTTGAGGTGGCGGTCGGCGCGGACCTTTGCACGATCGAAGAGGGCAATGATTTTCTCGAGAAGGTTCCTGCGGAGCAGCCCTTCATGGGCACCTCGTGCTGCCCCGCATGGAGCGTGATGGCCAAGCGGATGTTCCCCGAACACCCGGAGTATATTTCCATGTCTCTCACGCCTATGGTGCTCACGGCGCACCTCGTGAAACTCAAGAGGCCGGGTACGAGGATCGTCTTCATTGGCCCGTGCGCCGCCAAGAAGCTTGAAGCAAGCCGCCGTTCCGTCCGTTCGGATGTGGATTTCGTGCTGACCTTCGAGGAGCTCAACGGCATGTTCCGCGCAAAAGACATCGATTTCAGCACACTGGAGCCGGAAGAATGCGACAGGGAGTTTGAAGACGGTACGGCCGCCGGACGCGGGTTTGCCGTTTCCGGGGGCGTGGCAGCCGCGGTGAAGGACTACATATCCCGCGTGGCGCCTGAAAAAGAAGTGAAGATGCAGTGCGCGGACGGCCTTCGCGAGTGCAGAAAGATGCTTCTGATGGCAAAGGCCGGCAAGTACGACGGCTACCTGCTCGAGGGCATGGCCTGCCCCGGCGGCTGTGTGGCCGGTGCGGGGACGATCACCCCCGTGGAACAGTCGAAGAGGAACGTGCTCAACTACAGCGCGCAGGCACCGAAAAAGAGCTCCGATGAGAGCGGTTTCGCCGATATGCTGCGTGAAGCGGAGCAGTAAATAACAGGACAGATAAGCAGCAGCCCTCCCCGATCCGGGGAGGGCTGCTTTTTTGTTTTTTCTTCTCGCAGTATTCACGAATTCCGAAGGGCTCTTCTGCTCAGCTTGATGTGCGGCAAGACGGGGGGAGAGAAAAAGGAAGGACTAAGTGATATGCTTTCCCCGGAAAACAAAAAGAAGGACTGCCATATGCCGGAAAGTGCAGTGCAGCGCGGTCGCGCTGAAAAAAGCGGGTTTGCGCGCATCCGGAGCGCGCCTATCAGACTTGAGAGAAGTGACGAAAGACCTTTCAATATGGGCTCTTCTCATGACCGTTCCGCCTCCGGAAAGATAACAGAAAATTTTATCTCTGAATCTGCGCGATAATGCGCGCATTCTACGCGATGGATCGATTCCCCAAACAAAAAAACAGGAGCACCGCTTTCACGATGCCCCTGCCATAAGGAGAGGATATCCTGCTTTGGTCTTTTATCAGTAGGCCACGCCCCAGTAGATCATGTGCTTGGCGGGCTTGCCGCAGCAGGCACAGACCTCGCCGAGCTTCTCCTGCTTGAAGGGGATGCAGCGGGAGGACATGCCGGCCTTCTCTTTCATGTCGAGTTCGCACTGCAGGTCGCCGCACCACATGGTCTTGATGAAGCCGCCGTTCTTCTCCTGCAGTTCCTTGGCCTCCTCGAGGGAGTAAGCCGCGTAGATATGCTCATCGAGGTTCTTCTTTGCCTTCTCGTAAAGGCCGCGCTGCACGTCGTCGAGCACTTCGGGAAGACGGGCCTCGATCTCGTTCAGAGCGATCTGCACCTTCTCGCCGTTGTCGCGGCGGACAGCCATGCAGCAGCCGTTCTCGATGTCCTTCGGGCCGAGCTCCAGACGCACGGGCACACCCTTCATCTCATACTGGGCGCACTTCCAGCCGAGGGAGTTGTCCGAGGTGTCGATCCTTACACGGATGCCCATGGCCTTGATCTGCTCGTAGAGCGCGGTGGCCGCCTCGAGGACGCCCGGCTTGTGCTGGGCAACGGGGACGACGATCACCTGGATGGGGGCGATGCGCGGAGGCAGGACCAGACCGGAATTGTCGCCGTGGGTCATGATGATGCCGCCTATGATCCTCGTGGAGAGGCCCCAGCTGGTCTGGAAGGGGTACTTGAGCTGATTGTCCTTGTCGGTGAACTTGATGTCGAACTGTCTGGTGAAGCCGTCGCCGAAGAAGTGGCTCGTGCCGGACTGGAGCGCCTTCCTGTCGTGCATCATGCACTCGATGGTGTAGGTGTTAACGGCGCCGGCGAACTTCTCCTTCTCGGTCTTGTTGCCGCGGATGACGGGCATCGCAAGATAATTCTCGCAGAGGTCGGCGTAGACTTCGAGCTGCTGCAGGGTCTCTTTCCTGGCCTCTTCCTCGGTGGCGTGGATGGTGTGGCCTTCCTGCCAGAGGAACTCCCTGCCGCGCAGGAACGGTCTGGTGGTCTTCTCCCAGCGGAGCACGGAGCACCACTGGTTATACAGCATGGGCAGATCCCTCCAGGAATGGACCACATGGCTCCAGTGATCGCAGAACAGGGTCTCGGAAGTCGGCCTTACGGCGAGACGCTCGGGGAGCTCCTCGCTTCCGCCCATCGTAACCCAGGCGCACTCGGGGGCAAAGCCCTCGACATGGTCCTTCTCCTTCTGGAGCAGGCTCTCCGGGATCAGCAGCGGCATGGACACGTTCTCATGCCCGTCCCGCTTGAACATGCCGTCCAGCACGTTCTGGATGTTCTCCCAGATGGCGTATCCGTACGGCCTGAGAATGAAAAGGCCCTTCACGCCGGAGTAGTCCACGAGCTCCGCCTTGGTGCACACATCGGTGAACCACTGGGCGAAATCCACTTCCATATCGGTGATCTGTTCAACGCGCTTATCTTTTGCCATAATAAAAGCTCTCCTTCCGCCATGGCCCTTGCCACGCCGTCGTTTCTGCCCCGAAAGGACACTTGCGTTATTCTATTATTCATTTCAGGCTATGTCAATATCCGCGGAGGATATTTTCCTTGACCGAAAACGGGTTTGTGCTATAATCATCATGTATTATCAGTAGAAATCGGAGGTGGATGGTATAAACAAGCAGAAATTCCTCGCCGAACTGAGCAGACTGCTTACCTTTATGTACGAGGAGGACAGACAGGACGCCCTCGCCATGTACAGCAGGATGTTTGACGAAGCCGAGGACGAACAGAAGCTCATTCAGCTGCTGATGTCACCCACGAGACAGGCTGTCGTCGTAGCCCGCGCTTACGACGCGAAAGACAGAAAACTGCAGGTAAAATCCCAGAGCAGAGAAGACGCCGGATTCAAAGAGGACGGCGCGACTCCGGGTTATGCCGCTGCAATAGAAAAGGTCCGCGCGGATGCGGTGGAAAAAGGGATCCTTCCCGCGGAGGTGTCCGCGGATCAGTTCTCCTTCTTTGATGAAGTGGAGGAAGAAACCGCAGAAGAAACCCCCGCTCCCGAAGAGGAGCCGTCCGAAGCAGCTGAGGAGCCTGAAGAGATCGCTTCGCCGGAGGAAGAGCCGGAGATCGAAGTGGAGATCGAGGAGCTCCCGGAGGAGGGAGAAGCTCCCGCCGAAGAGCCTGCCCCGGAGGAAGCGGAAGGCGAGCCCGTGGAGGAAGAGCCTGCCGTGGAGGAGCCCGAAGCGGTTGCGGAGGAGCTCCCCGAAGAGCCGGAAGCAGCAGAGGTACCTGTTGAAGAGTTCGATTATAAGAGAGACATCCTCGAAGAGGAGGAGTATCCCGAGCCCGAGAAGAAAGCGATGCTCGGCTGGCTCATCATATTCGTCTTCTTTGCCATCCCCATCGGATTCGTCTGCTGCCTTGCCCTGATCGTGCTCGCGATCATTTTCCTCGCGCTTGCGGCGGCGGTCGTGGCGGCCGGTGTTTTCGCGGTAAAGTCGCTGTTCACCAACTTCTCCATCCTGGCGGATATCCTGCTGGTGGGCGGTGCGGCGATCGGAGCCTTCGCGCTCGGCCTGCTGTTCCTGTGGACGGCGATCTGGTGCCTCTTCGGAGGCATCCCCGGCGTGATCCGCGGGTTCATCGAGCTCGGAAGAAGCTGGTGCTATAAGGAGGTGGCTGCGGAATGAGCAAAGCATGGAGAGTAGTGATCACCATCGTCCTGATAGCGGTGCTTTTTGCCACGGTCTGCATCGGTGTCGGCCTTCTTACCGGAGCGAATTTTTCAAGAGTCTATTCCGTTTTCAACAGCAGGTACAACGTTGAGGCCAATTACAACGTGTATTACAACTGGCTTACGAAAGACCTGTACAACTGGTTTATCAGTCTGTTCTGAAAACAGGACGGAGATGCGAAAAAGAGCCTTCGCGGCTCTTTTTTGCTTGATTTGAAAGGAATCGGAGAAAATATGGATTACGATGTGATAATAATCGGCGCGGGTCCCGGCGGGATCTTTTCGGCCTATGAGCTCACGAAGCTCCGGCCGGATCTGAAGATCGCCATCTTTGAGGCGGGCAACACGCTGGAAAAGAGAAAATGCCCGATCGACGGCGAGATGATCACCAAATGCATCAACTGCAAGACATGCTCGATCATGAACGGCTTCGGCGGCGCCGGGGCGTTCTCGGACGGGAAATACAACATTACCAACGAGTTCGGCGGCACGCTCCATGAGTTCATCGGCAAGGACAAGGCGATCGACCTGATGAAGTATGTGGACACGATCAACGCCGCCCACGGCGGGGCGAAGACTAAACTCTATTCCACCGCCTCCTCCGGGCTGAAGAGGCAGTGCCTGCAGAACGGGCTGCACCTGCTCGACGCCTCGGTGCGGCATCTGGGCACGGACATCAACTATGAGGTGCTGACGAATCTCTATAATGAGCTGAAAGACAAGGTGGAGATTTTCTTCCTCACGCCCGTGCGGGAAGTGAAGATCATCGACGGCGGCTACGCGGTGGTCACCGACAAGGGTGAGTATACCGGAGTCAAGTGCATCGTCTCGGTGGGCCGCAGCGGCAGCAAGTGGATGGAGAAGGTCTGTGAGGACCTGAACATAAAGACCCTCTCGAACCGTGTGGACATCGGCGTGCGCGTGGAGCTGCCTGCGGAGGTGTTCAGCCATATCACGGATGAGGTCTACGAGAGCAAGATCGTCTACAAGACCGAGAAGTACCAGGATCTGGTGCGGACCTTCTGCATGAACCCGAAGGGCGCCGTCGTGAACGAGAACACCAACGGCATCGTCACCGTCAACGGCCACAGCTACGAGGACCCCGCGAACCAGACGGAGAACACGAACTTCGCCCTGCTGGTTTCGAAGCACTTCACCGAGCCCTTCAAGGACTCCAACGGCTACGGCGAGAGCATCGCGAAGCTTTCGAACATGCTCGGCGGCGGCGTCATCGTGCAGCGCTTCGGCGACCTGATCCGCGGCCAGAGGAGCACGGACAAACGCATAGCCAAGGCCTTTATCACGCCCACCCTCAAGGCCACGCCGGGTGACCTGAGCCTCGTGATGCCCAAAAGGATCCTCGACGGGATCATCGAGATGATCTACGCCCTCGATAAAATCGCTCCGGGTACCGCCAACGACGACACGCTGCTCTACGGCGTGGAGGTGAAGTTCTACAACATGGAGGTCGCCATAGACAGCAACCTCGAGACGGAACACAAGGGCCTGTTCGTCATAGGCGACGGCAGCGGCGTCACCCACTCGCTGTCCCACGCCTCCGCCAGCGGCGTCTACGTTGCCCGGTACATCGCGGAGACCAAAGTATAAGGGCAAATACGTGCAAAAAAGAACTCCTGTGCCTTTCGGGCACAGGAGTTTTGTGCTTATATAGCTTACTTCATGGAGTAGGTCACGGTGACGTTCGCAACGATCTCACTCTCGCCGGGCTGGAGTGCGGCGCCTGCGGCCCCGGTATCCATGGCGGCTGCTTCCATCGTGAAGGACATGGTGGAGCCCTTGCCGTAGCGGGCGGAGGTATCCTGCCAGCCCTCGGTGATGGTGACGGCCTCACCGAGCTTCTTTCCGGCTGCCGCCGCGAGGGTCTCGGCCTTGGCGCGGGAGGCATCCACAGCCTGCGTCAGGGCCTGGCTGTAGGCCTCATCATAGCCGCTGCAGAGGAAACTCACGTTGTCCACGTTGTTGATCCCGGCCGCGACACACGCGGAGAGGAGCTTGCCCAGATCCTCGATGTTCTGATCCTGGATCGACATGTTGGTGTATACCACGTAGCCGACGATCTTCTGCTCGCCCATTTCCGAGTAGTCGTACTGGGGATACATGCTGTAGTTCGTGGTACGGATGCTCTTTTCCTCCACGCCGTGTTCGGTCAGCACGTCCATCACCTTCCGGACGGCCTCGCTGTTCTTGCTCTGCGCGAGTTCCGCGCTCTCTTCCCGCGTGGTCACGCCGAAGTAGACGGTGGCCTTGTCGGGGACCAGCTTTACGGTGCCCGAGGCGGACACGGTGACGGTGGCGCTGTCGCCGGCCGCCGCCGGAGCGGAGCCGCAGCCCGCAAGTCCGAAGACCAGCACGGACGCCATGGCGAGTATGAGAGTGGCGGAGACCGCCGTTTTGATGTTTCTTTTCATTTTTATCCTCCTGTTTTATCCATCGAGGCGCTGCCGCCCCGTTTTTCGTTACGCCCTATATGACGGAACCCCGCTGCAAAAGGTTTCGCGGTTTTGTGCACAGGATAAAAAGAATGCCCGCTTTTACACAGCGGGCTTCCTGTTTCTGCGCCTTTCACACCCCGTAAGTGGAGCGGTAATGGAGCTCGGAGAGCTTGATGGAGATATGATGGACCTCGTCCTCGGTCAGGATCGGCCGGTCATGTGCGCGGATGCACTTGTTGATATGGCGGGGCGTGGTGATGTCGAGCGTGGAGTCGACCCATATCGAGGCCCCGCCGGTGAACACGATCACCGGGAAGAAGGCCTTTTTCGTGCAGCCGGAGGCGAGCCGGATCCTGCTGATCTGCTGATGGCAGCGGAAAAGCGGGTTCCGGAAGCTCCGTTCGGTATTGAAGTATTTCTGGGTCCATCTCTCCTCGGCCTCACTGCCGAAGATTCTGCCCGGGATATTCTTTACAAGAACAACGAACACGCCGTATCTGGATACTACGACGTGCTTGACGAGCATCTGCCCTTTTGCGGTCTTCACCGGGATATCGCTAATCGTGATATACTCCGATTTGGGCAGAAGAGAGAGCCTCGTGGAGACGTTGGACGCTCCCATTCTGGCTCTCAGTCCGGGGAGAAAGACATGGACCACGGCGAAGATCGCCGCGAGTCCAACAATCAGTATTATGTATTTAACCATTCGATTCTTTTATAAACACCCTGTTCCCGCGAAAAGAAAGACGGCCTTCGCAGTAAAGAGATACCGCGTTGCTCATCAGTTTCCATTCGCATTCTTCGGTGATCCTTGCTTTCAGAGTTTCGGTCGTGTCGTTCTGGAGGACCGGGATGGCGCGCTGGGAGATGATCCCGCCGATGCCTCCGTCCTCGCTGACAAAATACGCCGTGGCGCCCGTAAGCTTGACGCCGCGCTCGATCGCCGCGGCAACGACGTCGCTGTCGCTGTCGAGATCTTCAAATGCCGGGATGAGACAGGGTATGGTGCTGATGATCCTGTTCTTGAACTGATAAGGGATGACTCCGAGCGAGACGTCGTAGCCGGCGATGAGGACCAGCTCGATGTCCATATCCTTGAGCTTGTTGGCGACCGCCATGCTGTGGCTGATGGACGTGGGGAAAAGGTCGGGATCGACGACGAACGAGGGGATCTCGGCCCGGATGGCTCTGACCATCGCATAGTCCTCCTTGCGGGGACAGATCACAGCTTCAAGTTTGAAATCGGGGAATTCCTTAAAATAGATCGAGTCCAGAATGCCCTGGAGCATTGCTCCGTCACCTGCGACAAGTGCAGCCGCTCTTATCATACATACCTCTTGTCTGATTTCCTGGCTATTGAGAAAAAACGGAAATACAGCTATAATAAAAATGTACAAAAATGCAGACTTTTACTTGATAATTATACGTTAGGCCATTGAAAATGGTCAAGTTATATAAGGATGACAAGAAATGACAGAACTATTCCTGATACGTCACGCACAGGCGGAGGGGAACCGTTACAGGATGATGCAGGGCAGGTGGGACGGAGACGTAACACCGCTCGGATACAAGGAAATCAGGGCTCTTGATGCCTGCTTCGCGGACCGCCGGATCGACGCGGTGTATTCCAGCGACCTGTTTCGGGCCGAAGTGACCGCAAAAGGGGTCGTAGGGGCCCGTGAAAACCTTTCGATACAATATGACGACAGATTGAGAGAAATAAACGTGGGCCCATGGACCACCGCCTTTTTCGGCGATCTCCTCCGGGACAGCCGCGACGATATAGAACGCTTCATGTTTGAAAGCGACAAATGGCGCATCGAAGGCGCGGAGACCTTTGCCGGCGTGGCGGAGAGGGCATATGCCGCGATGAGCGATATCGCCCGCACAAACGAAGGACGGACGGTGGCAGTGGTGAGCCACGGGGTGACCATACGCTGCATCCTGTGGAAGATCACCGGAGCACCGATCAACGACACGGCCGCCCTGCCCATATGCGGGAACGCGGCCTACTGCAGGCTCGTATACGACAACGGCCGCTTTTCCGTGAAGGAGATAAACTGCAGGGAACATCTGGCGCAGCTTCCGCAGCAAAGCTGGGACGGGACGCCCGCCATGAGCGCGGAGCTGTTCGACCCGCGTTCGGACCCGGATTACTACACCGGATGCTATTCCGACGCGTGGGAATGCGCTCACGGCAGCCTGGCGGGATTTGATCCGATGACCTATCTGCGGGCCGCGGAGAAGCATCACGCGGCGGACGCGCGGGCGGTGCTGCGAATGGTCAACGGAGATAAAAGCGCCGGCCTGCTGGACCTCGACCCGGTGAGGGGCCTCGTAAACGGATACGGATGGATAAGCCTGCTCTATCTGAAGGAGGAGTATCGGCGGCGCGGCTGCGGCATCCAGCTTCTGGGCCGGGCCCTCATCTACTATCAGGCAAAGGGAAGAAAGGCGCTGCGGCTATGCGTCGCCGAAGAGAATAAAGAGGCGCTGTCGTTTTATGAAAAGTGGGGCTTTGAGGTGATCGCGAGCTCGCAGTCATCGACCGGCACCCTGTTCGAGATGGAAAAGAAGATAAGGGAGAAAAGGATCCTCGCATGAAGCGTTATAACGGCAAGACTGTTATAAAAAGAATAGCGCCCGAAGCCGGCAGAAGGATTCTCGTGATATCCGACATCCACGGAAACCTTTCCTATTTTGAGGAGCTTCTCCGGAAGGTCGGGTTCTGCGCGGAGGACATCCTGATCATCGACGGGGACTTTCTGGAGAAAGGGCCCAGCAGTCTCGATACGCTCCGCTTCGTCATGGAGCTTTCCGCAAAAGGGAACACGCACGCCGTATGCGGCAACTGTGACGGCTGGCACACCATGTTCGGCATGACGCCCGAAGAGGATGACGAGACTCTGGCGTACATTAGGTATAGGGGAAGAGGCCTGATCTGGGATATGTGCCGGGAGATCGGCATCGATCCGGCAGGACTGGAGCACTTTACGGAAACGAAGGAGCTGCTGAAGGAAAAATACGCGCGGGAGTGGGATTTCCTGAGTGAGTTACCCCACGCGATAGAGACGGAGAAGTTCGTCTTCGCCCACGCGGGGATGGATCCCGCCTTGAGCCTTGAGGAAAACAGCATCGAGGTCCTCGAGCATTCGGACGCGCTGATGGAGAAGGGATACAGCTTTGAAAAGTGGCTGATCGTCGGGCACTGGCCTGTGATGCTCTATTGGGAGAACATCGTGTCCGCAAACCCGATCATCGACCGGGAGCACCGGATCATCAGCCTGGATGGAGGCTGCGTGCTCAAGGATGACGGGCAGCTGAACTGCCTCATCATCCCGGACGCGGACAGCGAGGATTTCCGCTTCGAGGCCTACGATCCCTTCCCCGTAAAGAAGGTGCGGGATCCGCAGGAGGGCGGCGGGACGTCGTACTATATCCGCTGGGGGGACAGCCGCGTACAGATCCTCGAGCGGGGCACGGAGTTTTCGCTGTGCAGGCATGTCCGGACCGGATACACGATGCGGATCCTTACGAAATATCTGTTCTCGGACGGCGAGTACACGGACTGCAACGACTGCACCGACTATGTGCTCCCGCTGGAGAAGGGGGACGAGGTCTCCGTGGTGGAGACGACCTCCGAGGGGTATTTCGTGAAGCACAGGGGGATCTCCGGCTGGTATTACGGAGAGCTGGAATAAAGGAACAGAATGAAAGAGGAGCGGCCGTCCGGCCGCTCCTCTTTCTGCAGAAAGCATTTATTCAAAATATTCCACAACGGTTTTCAGATATTCCCGGATGGGCAGATGCTGGGGGCATTTCCTCTCGCACTGCCCGCATTTTATGCAGTCGCTCGCCTTTCCGAATTCGGTGATGAGATTCCAATAGTAGTTTCCCTGAGGTCTCCAGCCCTCCACGCCCCTCTCCTGATACTCCGCGTTGAGAAGGGAGAAGTACTTCGGGATGGCAATGTTCTTCGGGCATCCGTCCGTGCAGTAGGAGCAGCCGGTGCAGGGCACCAGGATGTTTTTGTTTATCGCTTCTGCGGCCTGCTCCATGAAGGTCAGTTCCTCATCGTTCAGCGGCGTGAAACCGTCCATGAACGTGGTGTTGTCCTCCATCTGGGCGAGGGAGTTCATGCCGCTGAGCACCATCACCACGTTCTTGTGGCTCGCTGCGAAGCGGATCGCCCAGGACGCGGGCGAGGAGCCGGGCAGACGGCGTTGGAATTCGGCATCGAGCTCCGCGGGGACCTTCGCGAGCGAACCGCCCTTGACGGGCTCCATCACAATCACGGGCTTTCCGAAGCGCTCCGCGACTGCGTAGCACTCGCCGCTGCGGATGGCGGGGCTGTTCCAGTCCAGATAGTTCAGCTGGATCTGCACGTATTCCATCTCAGGGTGTTCGATCAGGATCTGTTCGAGCATCTCGGGGCTGCCGTGGAAGGAGAAGCCGATATGGCGGATCAGGCCCTGCGCCTTCTTCTCCTTTATGAAATCCCAGCATCCGAGGCGGTCGAAGATCCCGATGGTCATGGGATTGATGTTGTGGAGCCAGTAGTAATCAAAGAAACCGACGCCCGTTCTGCGCAGCTGCAGATCGAACAGGGCGCTCACATCCTCCTTCTTCCGCAGAGAGAAGGGGGAAAGCTTGGTGGTGAGGGTGTAGGCGTCGCGCGGATAGCGGTCGGCCACGCAGGGCTTGAACGCGGCCTCACTCATGCCGCCGCAGTAGACGGGAGCGGTGTCGAAATAGGTGAAGCCCCGCGCAAGGAACAGGTCGACGAGCTTTTTGATAAGCTCGATATCGACGCTCCTCTCGTCATTGGGATCAGTCAGGGGCAGACGCATAAGACCGAATCCGAGCTTTTTGGCATTCATTTGTTTGCTCCTTTCTTCTGTAAAAATCACCAGCCGAGACCCATGCCCGTTCCGCCGGGGAGATAGGGCATGCCCATGATATCGCGCATGTCGTAATAGGACTGATCCTCCCGCCAGCCGCCGCCGGTGGAGCCCATGATATCATCGGGCGGGGCATAGATGATGGTATTCGGCAGAGCGGCCTGTAATTCACCGAGCTCCTCGCTGCTTATCTTCACATGCGGCATCCAGAGCCGTGCAAGCCAGGGCATCTGCCTGAGGGTCTCCCACTCGGCAAAGTAGCAGTAGCCGATGTTGAGGTGCTTGAGGTTCTTGCAGCTGAGCAGCGGCGTGAGGTCTATGATGCGGTTGTTGTTGAAAAGCTCCAGATATTCCAGATCCGGCATGTTGGCAATGGGGCTGATGTCGCTGAATTTTCCCTGCACCAGGATCAGGTATTTCATCTTGGTCATACGGCTGAGAAAATCGAGGTCTTTGTAAGCCATGTGGCCCAGATCAAGAGCCTCCATCTCGGTGCAGTACTGCAGCGGGGCGAGTTCCCTGCTGCCCAGCTGCGGGGCAACGTATCCGAGCCTGGGGACATCTGAGGCGCAGAACATCGTGGCATCCGTGCGGAGAGTATACACACTGAAGTGAACGGTCCAGACAAAGAGGATATCGTCATAACGTTGGTTCAGATCGTCCATGTATTCATCGGAAAGGCCGCAGTCGGACATAATGACCTTTTCGAGACCTGTGAAGTACTTCAGGGAGGCCTCCACTTCGGAGGCGTCCTTCATCTTCGTGCCGCTGAGGTCGATCTCTTTTGCGTCGGAGGAAAAAATGTGCCCGAACAGGTCCACGTTCCAGACCATTGAGATCCCGGGATTACGCTCAACGAGAGACAGCGCCTCCTCTTGTGTCAAGGACGTACCCCGCAGATCAAGAGACGACAGTTTCGGGAACATCGGCAGAAGGCTTTCTATTCTGGTTTTATCCATATCGAAGCCGCTCAGCACAAGACGCGGGGTCTCGGCGCTGAAGAGCACGCCGTCTATCTCGACGAGGGGCGGAGGCGTCGATTCCGCAGCCGTTTCCGGGGCTTCGGATGTCACAGTTTCAGGCAGCGGAAAAGGCACGGAATTCCCGCACGCGCAGAGAAGCAGCGCCGCGGACAGAAGTATAAGAAGGGCGAGCCCTCCGGAACGGAGCGCTCGGCCAAGGGATGAAAAAGGACTCACGGGAAGGTCCTCCTTGCGGTTATCAGAGAATGGGTCCGTCGCCGGCTGCGCGCAGAGCGCGGATGGTGGCGGCTCTGTCTCCGGAGTGGAAAACGGTGCTCCCGGAGACAAGAACGTTCGCACCGGCGGCGATGGCGGCAGGCGCAGTCTCGAGCGTGATCCCGCCGTCCACCTCGAGCTCGCAGCCCGGATTGCGCTCATCGATGATCTTCCGCACCCCGGAGACCACGTCCAGTTGATCGAACAGGAGAGTCTGGCCGCCCAGACCGGGGTATACGGTCATCACCAGAATAAGGTCCACATCGTCTATGAAGGGCAGAACGGCGTCCGCTTTCGTGCCTGGGCTGAGCGTGATGCCGGTTTTTTTGCCGCAGGAGCGGATGATGTCGAGGGCTTTTCGGGTGTTTTCGACGCTGTCTGCCTCGACGTGGCAGTTTACAAGGTCGGCGCCGGAGTCGCAGAAGCGCTGCACGTACCGCAGCGGCTGCTCGATCATGAGATGCACGTCGATGAACGCGTCCGTTGCCTTTCTGATCGAGGCGAGGACCGGAATGCCGAAGGAGATGTTCCGGACGAACATCCCGTCCATAACGTCAAAATGGATATAGTCGGCTCCGCAGGCCATAACATCGGATATTTCCACGCCGAGCCTCGCAAAATCGGCCGAAAGGATGGAAGGGGCTATTTTTATCATATCGACACCTCCGGGAGCGGTCGCTGCTTTCTTATATTAATTATACGCTATCGGCGTAAAACATTGCAATAACAGAATAGGGCAGGCAGGCGAATAAAAAAGACCGGCAGCACGGTTTCTGTGCTGCCGGCAGGTATGATCGGGAATTACCACTCGAGGTTCTTTTCGGTCTCCTTGCTGAAGACGTGGGCCACATTGCCTTTGAAGGTGAAGCTCACATCGCTGCCCATCTCGAAGTGGGACACGGCTCCCTCGGAGGGGACGATGATGATGACGTCCTTTCCTTCGGAGGTCACGTGGAGGTGGATGGAGGAGCCCATCATCTCGGAGACGTCGACCTTCGCGGGGATGCCGCCTTCCGTGAGCGAGATGTGCTCGGGACGCACGCCGAGGACGATATCCTGGGACGGAACGTCGTTTTCAAGCAGGCGGGCTTCCTTCTCTGCGCTGAGCTCGACTTTCTCATCGCCGAGGAGCACAAAGTAGCTCTTTCCGTCTCTTTCGAGCTTGGCGTCGAAGAAGTTCATCTGCGGGGTGCCGATGAAGCCGGCGACGAAGAGGTTGCGCGGGTTGTTGAACACTTCCTGCGGCGTGCCGATCTGCTGGATGAAGCCGTCCTTCATGATGACGATGCGGTCGCCGAGGGTCATGGCTTCTGTCTGGTCGTGGGTGACATATATGAACGTGGTATCGATGCGCTCGCGCAGCTTGATGATCTCCGCACGCATCTGGTTACGCAGCTTTGCGTCAAGGTTGGAGAGAGGTTCGTCCATGAGAAGAACAGCCGGGTCGCGGACGATGGCGCGGCCGATGGCAACACGCTGGCGCTGGCCGCCGGACAGAGCCTTGGGCTTGCGGCTGAGATACTGGGTGATGTCGAGGATCTCCGCAGCTTCGCGGACTTTCTTGTCGATCTCTTCCTTCGGGGTCTTTTTCAGCTTGAGCGGGAAGGCCATGTTCTCATACACCGTCATATGGGGATAGAGAGCATAGTTTTGGAAGACCATCGCGATATCGCGGTCTTTCGGAGCGACATCGTTCATCACCTTGCCGTCGATAAGAAGCTCGCCGGCGGAGATCTCCTCAAGGCCCGCGACCATCCTCAGAGTGGTGGATTTGCCGCAGCCGGAGGGGCCGACCAGAACGATGAATTCCTTGTCCGCAATGTCGAGACTGAATTCCTGCACCGCGACGACGCCTTCGTCGGTAATCTGGAGATTTGTCTTCTTTTCGGGCTCATCGCCTTTTTTCCGCTTTGATTTCTTGTCGCTTTCGCGCTCGGGATAGATCTTCTTGATGTTCTTCAGCTGTACAGTTGCCATTTTCTCGCTTCGGGTCCCGTGCCTCCGCAGGCGGGACTCTCACGGGGACCATACGGTCCGCCGCATTACGGCACGTCTCCACTATGCCGCACCCCAAGCAGGGGAAACTCCGAACCTCCTTCTTTTAAGCTGAGTGCGGCTGATTTTGTCCGGAGAACCGCACACGCCATGTAATATTGTCTTCTGCAGAGGGTACTCTGCGGAAATACACGATTATTATAATCTTTCGGCCGACTATCTGTCAATGCCTTAGCACGAAAACGTTTAAGAAATAATCATTCCAGATCGATCGACCCGAATCTGCGGCGAAGAGCGAAGGGCAGATAAAGGACCGCCCATGTCAGCAGCGCCAGCGGGATATATCCCAGAAGGTAGCCGGGCCTGCCGAGAAAGGAAAACCACTCCAGCGGAGAGCCGGGCGAGGGGTAATTAAGAAACATGTAATTGGTATAGGTGAGCCGGTCAAAGAAAAACACGGGAACGCAGATCAGGAGCATGATCAGCGCGCATACGGGGAGCCGGCGGAACGAAGGGACGATGTCGCCTCCGCACAGCTGCATGACGACATACAGCACGACAAGCATATGCAGCAGAAAGCCGGCGAAGGTCATGAAACTGAGCAGAGGATAGCCCACCCAGTCCGGGAAGATGAGTGCGAAGACCGCGCCGGGCATGCAGAAGGCGAAGAGGAACTGGGAAAAGAAGCCGTCCGCCGGCCGGTCTCTGAGGGAATGGATGAACTCCAGATAAACGGCGAGTCCGCACAGGTGCAGAGGGAGCCTGCCGATATCGTATTCGTCCATGCAGATGAGGAAAGCAGTTTTCACCAGCTCGATGCCGAGGATGAGGGAGGCGACCGACCTGCGCATGCGGCGCCGGGAGGCGGCGGCCGCTCGCTTATAGCAGATGCTGACCGCCACAATGCAGGCGGCAGACAGGATCAGCCAGACAAAATGGGCGGCGGAGAACAGACCGAATCCCAGCTCGGAGGATTCGGTGAGAACAAAGAACTGGCCGAGGAGACCGTTCATTTTGCCGCCTCCCGAAATGTCGTGTCATCTCCCGGGCCGCATACGGCGGTCCGATATATGTATTATACAGCAGAACCGGGCGGGATAAAAGCCGTCGAACCGCAGAAAAACTTCCAGTAACAGGTGGTTTCAGATGGAAACAGGAAAAACAGCGGACCACTATATTTTGTGTTCAAAACGGTAACATGCAGATAAAATTTTCAATATCTTGTGTTTTGCTCTTGACTTTCCCTCCAGGAAAGTTTTATTATTACTAAGCAAATAATGGAGGAAAGCGCAATGTTCATATCCGGGCTTCAAAAACTGACCCTGCTTGATTATCCGGGAAGAGTCGCCTGCACGGTGTTCACCGGCGGCTGCAACTTCCGGTGTCCCTTCTGCCATAACGCGCCGCTGGTGCTTCCGGAAAGACTGGCACAGGATACCAATGAGGAGCAGGTACTGACCTTTCTGAAAAAAAGGACGGGGATCCTCGACGGCGTGGCGATCACGGGCGGCGAGCCGCTGATCCACAAAGAGATCCCGGCCTTCCTCGAGAAGGTGAAAGCCCTCGGATTCAGCATCAAGCTCGATACCAACGGTTCGTTCCCGGACATGCTGGAGAGCATCGTGAAAGCGGGTCTGGCCGACAGAGTGGCGATGGACATCAAGAACAGCCCCGAGAGATATGCCGAAACAATCGGACTGGATCACTTCGACATCGCGCCGGTGGAGCGGAGCAAGGAATTCCTCATGAGCTGCGGGATCGACTATGAGTTCAGGACCACCGTGGTGAAGGGGATCCATACGGAAGAGTCCCTGCTCGGGGCGGCTCAATGGATAGCCGGCGCGAAGGAATACTATCTGCAGCAGTTCAAAGATTCCGGAGACGTTATAGCGATCGACGGCCTGTCGGCTTTCGATGAGAAGGAAATGCATGCCCTTGCCGGTGCGGTGGCGCGGTTCGTGCCGTCGGTCAAGGTGAGAGGCGTATAAATATACATGTCGGATATAGACGGAGGATGAAAAAGATGTATCAGGTAATCAAGAGAGACGGAAAAGTTGTTGATTTCGATATCAGCAAGATCGGCAATGCCATCAAGAAGGCCTTCGACGCCACGAGCACCGATTATAATGAGGACATAATCGATTTTCTGGCCCTGAAGGTATCTGCGGACTATCTGCCGAAGATCAAGGATGAGAAGATCGCCGTCGAGGACATTCAGGACAGTGTCGAGACGGTGCTCTCGCGCGGAGGATATGAGTCTGTCGCGAAGGCGTATATCCTTTACCGCAAGCAGAGAGAAAAACTGCGCAACACCAAATCGTCCTACCTCGACTATAAGGATACGGTCAACAAGTATCTGCATGTCGAGGACTGGCGCGTAAAGGAGAATTCCACCGTCACCTATTCCGTCGGCGGACTCATCCTCTCCAACTCCGGCGCCATCACCGCCAACTACTGGCTCAGCGAGGTCTATGACCAGGAGATTGCAAACGCCCACCGGAACTGCGACATCCATCTCCACGACCTCAGCATGCTCACCGGCTACTGCGCGGGCTGGAGCCTCCGACAGCTGATCAAGGAGGGCCTCGGCGGCGTTCCCGGAAAGATCACCTCTTCTCCGGCGAGCCACCTTTCCACCCTCTGCAACCAGATGGTCAACTTCCTCGGCATCATGCAGAACGAGTGGGCCGGCGCGCAGGCTTTTTCCTCCTTTGATACCTATCTGGCGCCCTTCGTCAAGATCGACGATCTCTCCCAGAAAGAGGTCAAGCAGTGCATCCAGTCCTTCATCTACGGCGTGAATACCCCGTCCAGATGGGGCACCCAGGCGCCCTTCTCCAACATCACCCTCGACTGGAGCGTTCCCGCGGACCTCAAGGATCTGCCCGCGATCGTCGGCGGCAAGGAGATGGACTTCACCTACGGCGACTGCAAGAAGGAAATGGACATGGTCAACAAGGCCTTCATCGAGATCATGATCGAAGGTGACGCGAACGGCCGCGGCTTCCAGTACCCTATCCCCACCTATTCCATCACCCGTGACTTCGACTGGTCACCCACCGAGAACAACAAGCTCCTGTTCGAGATGACCGCCAAATACGGCACGCCGTATTTCTCCAACTACATCAACTCCGACATGGAGCCCTCGGACGTGCGTTCGATGTGCTGCCGTCTCCGTCTCGACCTGCGTGAGCTGAGAAAGAAATCCGGCGGATACTTCGGTTCCGGCGAGAGCACCGGCTCCATTGGCGTCGTCACCATCAACATGCCGAGGATCGCCTATATGTCCGCCGACGAGGCTGATTTCTACAAGCGCCTCGACAAGATCATGGACATCGCCGCGCGCTCCCTCAAGGTGAAGCGTGATGTCATCACCAAGCTCCTCGACGCAGGCCTCTATCCCTACACGAAGCGCTACCTCGGCACCTTCGCGAACCACTTCTCCACCATCGGCCTTGTCGGCATGAACGAGGCGGGACTGAATGCGAAGTGGATCCGCGCCGACATGACCGACCCGAAGTGCCAGGAGTTCACGAAGCAGGTCCTCGACCATATGAGAGACAGGCTCAGTGACTATCAGGAGAAGTACGGCGACCTGTATAACCTCGAGGCGACTCCCGCCGAGTCTACCTCCTACCGTCTTGCAAAGCACGACGTGGAGTCCTTCCCCGACATCATCACCGCGGCGGAAGCGGGCGGCACCCCGTACTACACCAACTCCTCCCACCTGCCCGTCGGATACACCGAGGACATCTTTGAAGCGCTCGATATTCAGGACGATCTTCAAACCCGCTACACCTCCGGCACCGTCTTCCACGCCTTCCTGGGCGAGAAACTCCCCAGCTGGGAGGCCGCTGCCAACCTCGTACGGAAGATCGCGGAAAACTACAAGCTCCCGTACTACACGCTCTCCCCGACCTACTCGGTCTGCCGGAACCACGGATACCTCAACGGCGAGCAGTTCACCTGCCCCGAGTGTGGCGAGACCGCCGAGGTGTACAGTCGCATCACCGGCTATTACCGTCCGGTGCAGAACTGGAACGTCGGCAAGGCACAGGAGTATAAGCAGAGGAAAGAGTACAACATCGGCCATTCCGTGCTGAAGCACGAGGGACCTCTCGCCGATGGCGTCGTGGTCGAGAGACAGAAGGCCGCCGCGGCGGAACCGGCAGCGGAAGCGAAGCCGGCTGCGGGCGGAAACAGGAACATCCTCTTCGCGACCCCGACCTGTCCCAACTGCCGCATCGCCTGCTCCTACATGGACAAGGCCGGCTTCCCCTATGAGAAGATCATGGCCGAGGAGAACGCCGAGCTCGCCGCCCAGTACGGCGTGAAGCAGGCCCCTACGCTTATCGTCATCAAAGACGGCGGCTTCGAGAAGTACGCCGGAGCGGGTGCCATAAAGGGACTCCTCAACAATCTCTGAACCTGCATAAACAGGCATGACTGACAGGGGTACCTGATCCAATCGGGTACCCCTGTTTGAGAACAGATAAGAAACAGTGCGGAGGATGCTTTATGGGAAAGCGTTCAGTAAAGGAAAACAAGAACATATACCAGATCAGCAGGGAGAACAGGAATCTGACAAGAGATGCCGCCAGCGAGCTTCTGGTGTTTTTATCACCCGAGCGGATCGAGAAGATAGAGAGCGGGAAGGTGCTGCCGCATCCCGATGAGGTGCTCGCGATGGAGTCGGGCTACCGTGATCCGGAGCTTTGCAACTGGTACTGCACCCACGAGTGCCCCATAGGCATGAAGTATGTACCCGAGGCGAGCCTGCAGGATCTGTCCCAGGTGACGGTCCGGATCATCTCGTCGCTGAACGCCATGGAGGCCGAGAAGAACAAACTGATAGACATCTCGGTGGACGGAAGGGTCAATGATTTCGAACGCAGGGATTTCGACGCGATCCTTGAAAAGATCAACGCCATCGACAAGTCCATACAGGAACTGCGGATCTGGATCGAGCACGCGGCAAACACCGGCAAGCTCGACGAAGCGGAATGACCGGACGGAGGGAAACAGGATGTACGATATTATAATAGTAGGAGGCGGTCCTGCCGGACTCACGGCGGCGACGTATGCCTGCCGTGCAGGAAAGACCGCGCTCGTGATCGAGAAGAACGCATTCGGCGGACAGATAACCTGGTCGCCGCGGGTGGAGAATTTCCCGTCCTATGTCTCCGTCAGCGGGACCGAGCTCGGGGACAAACTGCTCGAGCAGGCGATGGAGCAGGGTGCGGAGGTGGAACTCGAGGAGGTCGTCTCCGTGAAAGACAAGGGCGCGTCAAAGACCGTCGTATGTGAATCCGGCGCGGAATTTGAGGGCAGAGCCCTGATCATTGCCGCCGGGGCCAGACCCAGGACCCTCGGTCTGGACAGAGAGGAAGAGCTCACCGGCAGCGGCGTGTGCTTCTGTGCGGTGTGCGACGGAGCCTTCTACAGCGACAAGGAGGTCGCCGTGAACGGCGGCGGCAACAGTGCCCTGCAGGACGCGGCGCTGCTGAGCGAAAAGTGCTCCAAGGTCTATCTTATCCACAGGAGGGATTCCTTCCGGGGCGAGTCGAAGCTCGTGGACGTGCTGAAGGCGAAGAAAAATGTGGAATTCGTGCTCAACGCGTCCGTGACGAAGCTGCTCGGAGAGGATGAACTCAGCGGTATCGTCGTGGAGCAGGACGGGAAAGAGCGCCGGATAGACGTAGCGGGCCTGTTCGTGGCGATAGGCCATAAGCCGGATCTGGGGATCTTCTCGGAGCTTGCCGGTCTTGACGGCGCGGGCTATGCCGATTCCGACGAGAGCTGCCTGACGAAGACCGCGGGCGTGTTCGTTGCGGGAGACTGCCGGAAAAAGAGCGTCCGCCAGCTGACGACAGCCGTTGCCGACGGTTCAGTGGCGGCGCTTGCCGCCTGCTCGTATCTGGACAGATAACATAAACAGGAAAGACCATGGTCCCGGATCCTGCCGGGACCGGCTTTTAAAAGGGGAATGAGATGAACAGCAAGCTTCGGAAGGATGCGGAGACCATAGTAAGATCCGCCGTAAACGCCGTCCTGCCCGAGGAGGCGGTGCGAAAGGCCCTCGCGGGGAAGAGCTTTCCCGGAAGAGTGATCCTCCTGGCGGTGGGAAAAGCCGCGCCGCGCATGGCACTTGCCGCTCTGGATGTGCTGCCGGTCCCGCCGGACGCCGGTTTGGTGATCAGCAAGTACGGCCACTTTCCGGAGGATATGCGGGGACTGCGCTGCATCGAGGCGGGGCATCCCGTGCCGGATGACAGCAGTGTGGCCGCCGCGGAGGCGGCGCTGGCGCTCACCGGAGATCTGCGCGAGACGGACACGGTGCTCTTCCTCCTCTCGGGCGGAGGCAGCGCCCTGTTCGAAAAGCCGCTCATCCCGCTCGATGAACTGCAGGATGTGACGAATCAGCTGCTTGCCTGCGGAGCCGACATCGTGGAGATCAACACGATACGCAAGCGGCTCTCGGGGGTAAAGGGGGGCCGGTTTGCGGCACACTGTGCGCCGGCAAGGGTGGAAGCGGTCATCCTGTCCGATATCCTCGGCGATCCGCTGGATATGATCGCCTCCGGTCCGGTGAGCCCCGACAGCGCGACCTGTGAGGACGCACAAAGGATCGCGGGGAAATACGCGCTCCGTATTACGCCGGAAGCGGAAGCTCTCCTGCGGGAGGAGACGCCGAAGGTGCTGGACAACGTGGAGGCGCAGGTGGTGGGCAGCGTGAGGGAGCTCTGCCGTGCCGCGGAGACGACTTGCCGGAATCTCGGATACGAGCCGGTGTTCCTCACTGACATGCTCAGCTGTGAGGCCAGAGAGGCGGGACGCTTCCTTGCTTCGATCCTGCGTTCCCATGACGCGGACGGGAGAAAGCTTGCCTTCCTTGCTGGGGGCGAGACCGTGGTGCATCTGACCGGGAAGGGAAAAGGCGGCCGGAATCAGGAACTGGCCCTTGCGGCGTGCGAAGGTCTGCGGGGAATGAGAAACGCCGCGGTTATCAGCGTCGGCTCCGACGGGACCGACGGGCCGACGGACGCAGCCGGAGGCTATTCGGACGGAGACAGCTTCGATGAACTCAAAGCCGCGGGACTCAATCTGCACGAGGTCCTTTTGGAGAACGACACGTATAATGCCTTGAAAGCTGTTGACGCACTGATCGTGACCGGACCGACCGGAACGAACGTCAACGATATCGCCGTCGCTCTTCTGACAACGGAGGAGTAAGACGGTTGTTTCAAATAAATAAGAGGACGGGAGTTTTTGCTCCCGTCCTCTTATTTGTCATATTATTTCGTAATGTTCCAGCGCCCTCGCGATCCCCGCGTCGTTGTTTGAAGCGGTCACATACGAGGCGTTTTCCTTTATCAGGGGATCGGCATTCTCCATCGCAACGGAGATCCCGGCAAACTGCATCATGTCCAGATCATTGAGACCGTCGCCGAAGGCCATCACCTCCGAAGGGCCGATCCCGAGCCTGCGGCACAGCGCGGCGAGCGCCTGTCCCTTCGTGGCTTCGGCTGAATTGATTTCGATGTTGTTCGGCAGAGACGTGCTGATGACCAGATCGGGAAACAGCTGCGGCAGAATTCGAAGCTGACGGATCCGTTCTTCCGGATCCCGGAAATACATCTGCATCTTCTGCACAGGGCCGTTCCGGGCAATGAGAAAGGCCCGCAGATCGGCCGTATCCTGCCTTGTCTCCAGGATATAGGAATGCAGCATGGCGTTCATCAGCGGTTCGGTGAAGTAATCATCGGCTTTCTTCGCAAATGTGGTCTCTGTATGGCGCATGTTGTCCGTATAGCAGTCGTACAGCACGTCCAGAGTCTTCATGTGATCGAAGACCTGTAGCGCGCGGGCGAGCGGGATCTGCGCGGAACAGAGGACTTCATCCTCTTCTGCATCGTATACCTCGCCGCCGTTGGTGGTGATGAAAAAGCGGGCGGCAAGCTGCGTCCTCACGGGCTCCGGCATGAAGCGGTAGATCCTTCCGCTCGCGGGGACGATCAGGATGTTGTTTTCTGCAGCGGCACAGAGCGCGGAGATGTTGTCCGCGGGGATGTCCTTTCGGTCATCCAGCAGCGTGCCGTCAAGGTCGAAAGCGATAAGTCGGATATCCATGTTGTCTTCCTGTGATGATCGGATGCCTGTTATTATCCGATGAGAAACCGTTATTTGCAATAGTTTTTTCAGCGACAGAGACGCTTTTACAGTTAAAATAGCTGAAAAACGACAAATTAGCTTGCAAATTATCATAAAATAAGATATCTTATTACATATTTGAATTTTACTAACGGAAGAACCTGCATTATATTTACGATTGTCGGAGATCTCCTATGCAGAACAAGGATATCGAGCTGTTTCTGGAGCTTGTGAAAACGAGAAATATCTCCAAGGCCGCCGAGAACATGTTCATCTCGCAGTCGGTCATCAGTACGCGGCTGAAGAGTCTTGAGGATGAGCTCGGATACGCGCTTTTTCACAGGGCCAGAGGAATACGGGAGATAGAACTCACCCGGCCGGGAAGGGAATTCGTCAGCGTGGCGACCCGCATGCACAACCTTTACGCCGAGGCCGAGCTTCTCCGTCTGCAGACGAGGTATTCCCTGAACATCGCCGCTCCCGAGAGCGTTTACTGTGATTTTCTTGAGGAACTGGTACTGCGGATCTTCCGGAATGTTCCGGAGCTCCGGCTGTCCGTCATGATGAAGGACTCCTCCGAGGTTTATGACCTTATGGAGAACGGGCAGATAGACTTTGGTTTTGCTTCCTACGAATCGAGCCATTCCAATATTAAACATGAACCGGTGTTTTCACAGGACGAATGCCTTGTGTTCGCCGGAGAGGATCATCCCGGGGGAGATCCCGTATCTCCCGCCGACCTTGATCCCGAAAAGGAGATACGGCTCACGGGCGGCAACTTTTCGAACGTGGCCCAGTGGAGAGACGTCTGGTTCGCCGGACAGGACAGATGCCGGATCATGGTCAATTCCCCGCATATGATCGTCAAGTACCTCATTGAACCCGGCAGCTGGGCGATCCTTCCTCTTGCCACCGCCCGCATGCTCTCAGCGCTCTATGCGATAAGGATCTGTGAACTGACCGATGCTCCCGAGAGCAGAAAGATCTATCTTCTACGGCACATAGGGGCGAACAAAGGCTCCGATGATGCCGCGAGAATATTCGAGAAGGAGCTGGAGCTCTATCTCGAGGAAAGAAAAAACAATACTACGGAGGAAAATGAAAAATGAAGAAACTCATTGCATTAGCGCTTGCAGCCGTCATGGTCTTCGCCCTGTGCGCCTGCGGAAGCACTGCCGCTCCGGCTGCTGACACCACTGTCGCCGCTCCCGCGGAAAAACCTGCCGATACCCCGGCGGAAACCACTGTCGCCACTCCGTCCGCAAAGCTGACGATGGGCACCGGCGGTGAAGCCGGCACCTATTACGCATTCGGCGGCGTTCTGGGCGGATACGTTACCCAGAACACCGACATCTCCGTCAACGTCGTCTCTTCCGGCGGCAGCGCTGCAAATATCACCGGTATCGTAGTCGACGGGATCTTTGATCTCGCTACCGTGCAGTCTGACGTCATGACCTATGCCTTCAACGGGACCAACAGCTTCGCCGAAAGCGGCGCGCTGGACGGCTTCCGCGTGCTCGGCGGCCTGTATGCCGAGACGGTCCAGATCGTCACCACCAATCCCGACATCAAGACAGTCGCTGATCTCAAAGGCAAGAACGTCTGCGTCGGCGACGTCGGCTCCGGCACATACTTCAACGCGGTCGACATTCTCGCCGCCTACGGCATGACCCTTGATGATATCAAGCCCAAGTACGAGTCCTTCGGCGCATCCACCGAGAGCCTGCGTGACGGCAAGATCGACGCCGCCTTCACTACTGCCGGCGCTCCCACCCCCTCGATCGTAGATCTGGCCACGACCAACAGCGTGTACCTCGTCTCCATTGACGATGAGCATATGGCTGGTCTGCTTGAAGCCTGCCCCTGGTACGCTTCCTACACGATCCCCGGAGGCACCTACAAAGGCCTTGACACCGATGCCGTGACCGTCACCGTAAAAGCCACGCTGGTATGCCGCGCCGACCTTGATGACGACGTTGCGTACGCGATCGTCTCTACGATCTTCAACAACACCGATGCGATCGCTGAGCTTCACGCCAAAGGCGCCGAGCTTTCCCTTGACTTTGCCACCGACGGCATCGCAGTTCCCTTCGCCAAGGGCGCTGCTGCCTTCTATGCCGAGAACGGCATCACCGTGGATACGGTCGACTGAGTTCCGCACATAAAGAATAATACGGAGCGCCGCTCAAGCGAACGGCGCTCCTCGTCCCGTTTTTCGGGACTTCCGCATAACCCCGATTACCGCTGAGAGGAGTCGCGCTTATGGCACCGACAGACAAGACAACGGAAAAAGACCTTCCTATCCAGACCGCTGCTGAAGAGGCCGCTTTTGATCAGGCCGCGATGGACGAGGTCATGCGAAAATATGACCGCGAATCCAACACCCGTATCTGGGAGGGTTGGCAGAAGTGGGCCGTATATGCCGTCATGGCGCTCTTCTCCCTGTTCGTGATATACGTCACGCTCTTTGCCACCTGGCTGGATCTGGTGCGCTATCCGTCTTTCATGGGCGGCGTGCTGCTGATAGGCTATCTCGTTTTTCCCGTGAAAAAGGGGTTACAGAAGGTCAATCACATCCCCTGGTATGACTGGATCCTGATGCTGGCGGGTACCGCGGCGTTCTTTTACGTGGTGCTGAATGCCAAGGATCTGACCGTGCGGCTGGGGATGTCGCAGATCCGCCCCTATGAGGTGGTCATAGCCGTTATCGGTGTTCTGGCGACACTGGAGCTCTGCCGCCGTAGCGTGGGCATTCCGATCCTGTGCGTGGCGGGCGTTTTCCTCATCTACGCGCTTTACTATTACGCCTCCTCCAAGGGGCTCGGGATAGGGCGTGCCGTGCGCAACGTCTCCGTCAGCCTGTTCTACAAGGTGCAGGGTGGCGGCATACTCAGCACGCCGGTGCAGGTATGCTCGAAGTTCATCATCGTATTTATCATATTCGGCGCATTTCTGGAACGCACCGGCATCTCCCAGTTCTTTATCGACCTGGCGAACTCTCTGGTCGGCCGCTTTTCGGGCGGCCCGGCCAAGGTGGCGGTTATTTCCTCGGCTCTGTGCGGGATGGTTTCCGGCTCATCCGTTGGCAACACGGTCACGACCGGATCGGTCACCATACCGATGATGAAGAAGACAGGCTATAAGGGGGAATTCGCGGGAGCCGTGGAGGCGGCAGCCTCCACCGGAGGCCAGATCATGCCGCCCATTATGGGCGCTGCAGCCTTCCTTATGGCCGAATATGTCGGCGTACCTTATTCAAACATCATCGTCCGGGCGATCCTGCCGGCTATTCTGTATTTCACGGGCATATTCATAGCAGTCCACCTTGAGGCAAAAAAGCTCGGCCTGCGCGGCATCGAGAAGGAGAAGCTGCCGGTGCTGAAGCTGCTGCTGAAGAGGATCTACCTGCTTCTGCCGCTGGTCATCCTGGTGTATCTCGTCTCTTCGGGAAGCAACACGATGGCCTTTGCCGCAGCGATCGCGATATTGTTCGCCGTTACGGTCGCGAATGCGCACCGAGATCCGATCCTTGCCTGTATCGGCATCGCCGCCCTGCTGGGCTATCTGTTCCTCGGCCTGACGGGATATCTGAAACTGGCGCTCCTGCTTGTGGCGATCGCCTGCACGGTGATCTGCATGTTCAAAAAGGAAGCGGTCATGAGCCCTGCCGTTCTGTTTGATGCGCTTGCAAACGGCGCGAAAAGCTCCGTCACGGTGGCGGCGGCCTGCGGCGTAGCGGGCATCATCGGCGGCTGCATCACGATAACGGGGCTTGCCTCGCAGATCATCACCGCGATTATCACGCTCTCCCACGGCTCGGTGCTCATCGCGCTGTTCTTCACCATGCTCTGCTGCATTGTGCTGGGCATGGGTGTGCCGACGACCGCGAACTACTGCATCATGGCATCGACCTGCGCGCCGATCCTGATCCAGCTGGGTATCCCGGTGCTGGCGGCGCATTTCTTCGTGTTCTATTTCGGCATTGTGGCTGACATCACGCCTCCTGTCGCCCTTGCGGCATATGCCGGTTCGGCGATAGCGAAGTCCAATCCGATGAAAACGGGCGTCAATGCGACCAAACTCGCCATAGGCGCATTCATCGTGCCCTATATCTTTGCCATGAACCCTGCGGTGCTCTTCATAGACACCACCGCTCTCCAGGTCATCCAGATAGTCGTGACTTCGCTGCTGGGGATCTTCGGCGTCGCGGCGGCGATGAACGGGTTTCTTTTCCGGAAGATGCACTGGATCATACGGGTGATCGCCTGCGCCGGCGGACTGCTCATGATGGATCCGAAGCTGATAACGGATATAGTCGGCATAGCAATCCTTGCGCTGGTGGTTGTCTGGCAGAGATTCGGCGGAAGGAAAAACGCGGCCGCAGCCTGAGAAAAAACTATATATGTGGCCTTCTCAGTGGCCGGAACACAATATACGGGGGTGAAATAAACACCCCCGTATTTTTGTTGAGAACGCACAAAAAAAACACTGAAAATTTTTACAAAATACTGAAAATATTTGTTGACAAACAGGGGGTCAGTTGCTATATTAATAGGGCGCGCGCTCAGCGCGTATATGCGATGAAGCGGGAGATTGCTTGCGGAGCTGCGAGGTAACTTCCGTGGAGTATGTCCGGTATCCGGAAGAATTTGCCGGATACACAATCGGGCGGCTGAAACCCTGTCAGATATGCTTGCGTATATCACACGGACGGGATTTGACCGGCTGAAGACAGCCGGTTTGTTTTTCGGACGTGGTTTGATACGCACGGTAGAGTGTATAAGATTTGGTTTCATCCGTACGCATAGAAAAGGCGGCTCCCCAATGGCTGCCGGAAACGTACGAAAAAAGGAGAAAACACATGGCAAACACCAAGAACATGATCCGTATCCGCCTCAAGGCATACGATCACCAGCTCATCGACAAGGCCGCCGAGACGATCGTCGAAGCCGCCAAGCGCACGGACGCGAAGGTCTCCGGACCCATCCCCCTGCCGACCAAGACCGAGATCGTCACCATCCTGCGTGCCGTCCATAAATATAAGGACAGCCGTGAGCAGTTCGAGCGCCGTACCCACAAGCGCCTCATCGATATCATGAGCCCCACCTCCAAGACGGTCGAAGCTCTGATGAACCTCGAGGTCCCTGCGGGTGTGGAAATCGAGATCAAGCTCTGATCTCACAGCAAGACCCTGACCCGTTTTTAATCCGGAAAAGCCGGAGACCCAATGTCTGCAGCTTGCGAGTGCAGACGGGTTAAGTTGCCAGCCTCCGGGCGCCGAGCGACCCATGCTGGGCAACCAATAACCAAAGGAGGAAGATTTAATAATGAAGAAAGCCATTATCGGCAAGAAGGTCGGGATGTCCCAGATCTTCGACGAGGCGGGGAAAGTCATTCCCGTCACCATCATCGAGGCCGGCCCCTGCGTGGTCGTCCAAAAGATGACGGAGGAAAAGGAAGGCTACCGCGCCGTTCAGCTCGGCTTTGAAGAAGTCGCTGAAAAGAAACTCAGCCAGCCTGAGCAGGGCCACCTGAAAAAGGCAGGCGTGGGTATGATGAAAAACCTTAAGGAGTTCCGCCTTGAGGACGACAGCAAGCTCGAAGTCGGTGATATCGTAAAGGCCGACGTCTTCGCTGAGGGAGACAAGGTCGATGTCACGGGCATCAGCAAGGGCAAAGGCTACGCCGGTGTTATCAAACGCTGGGGCCAGGGCCGCACCCCCACCAGCCACGGCGGCGGACCCGTCCACCGTCATGCGGGCTCCATGGGTTCGAGCACCGATCCTTCCCGCATCATGCCGGGAAAGAAGCAGGCCGGCCACATGGGCGTCGAGCAGGTGACTGTTCAGAACCTTGATGTCGTCAAGGTCGACGCGGAGCTCAATCTGATTGCCATCCGCGGTGCCGTTCCCGGACCCAAGGGCGGGATCATCTACATCAAAGATACTGTCAAGACTCAGCCCGTCAAGAAGGGCGAAGGCGCCGCTGTCAGTGTCAACCCGCAGAAGGCTTCTGCCCGTGTCAATCCGCAGAAGGCGTCCGCGAGGACAAAATAAGGAAAGGAGAGCAGCATAAATGCCTAAAGCGAATGTTTTCAATATGGCAGGCGAGAAGATCGGCGAGATCGAGCTCTCCGAAGCCATTTTCGGCATTGAGCCGAACAAGAGCGTCCTGCATGACTACGTCAAAATGCATCTTGCAAATTGCCGTCAGGGCACCCAGAGCGCTCTCACCAAGGGCGAGGTCGACTTCACGACCAAGAAGCCCTGGCGTCAGAAGGGTACCGGCCGCGCCCGTGCCGGTTATGCGGGATCTCCCGTATGGACCCACGGCGGCGTAGCGTTCGCACCCAAGCCCCGCGATTACAGCTACAGCCTCAACAAGAAGGTAAAGCGCCTGGCTCTCAAGTCCGCGCTGTCCGCAAAGGCTGCCGAGGATGAGATCATCGTGGTCGACTCCATCGCGATGGATGAGATCAAGACCAAGACCTTCAAGACCTTCCTCGAGAAGATCGGCGTCAGCGGAAAGGCCCTCGTCGTCACCGAGAACGTTGATGACGCCGTTGTGAAATCCGCCCGCAACCTCGCAGGTGTCACCACCACCTTCGCGAACATCCTTGACCCCTACATGATTCTTACCAGCGGCAAGCTCGTCGTAGACAAGGCTGCGCTTGCCAAGATCGAGGAGGTGTACGCCTGATGAGAACAGCATATGATGTAGTCATCCGCCCGATCATCACCGAGCAGTCCATGGAAGACCTGGATATCAAGAAGTACGCGTTTGAAGTGGCGAAGGACGCCAACAAGATCGAGATCAAGAAGGCCGTCGAGGAGATCTTCGGCGTAAAGGTCATCAAGGTCACCACCACCAACGTCCCCGGAAAGAAGAAGAGAACCGGAGCCTATCCCTACGGAATGACTCCCTCCTGGAAAAAGGCTGTTGTAAAGCTCAGCGCCGATTCCAAGGACATTGAGATCTTCGAAGGCATGGCATAAGGAGGATTGAAGAATGTCTATCAAAACATACAGACCCACCACTCCTGCCAGAAGACAGATGACAGTCTCCGGTTTTGACGGAGTCGAGAAGCATGTCAAGCCCGAAAAGAGCCTGCTGGCGCCTCTCAAGAAGCATTCAGGACGCAACAGCTACGGACGCATCACCGTCCGTCACCAGGGCGGCGGGAACAGACAGAAATACCGTATAATCGATTTCAAGCGCAACAAGCTCGATATGAACGCCACCGTGCTCCGCATCGAGTATGACCCCAACCGCAGCGCGTTCATCGCCCTGTGCGAGTATGAAGACGGCGAGCGCCGCTACATCCTGGCTCCTGTCAGTCTGAACAAGGGCGATGTGATCACATCCTCCGCAAACGCTGACATCAAGCCCGGCAACGCGCTTCCTCTCGCCAACATCCCTGTCGGCACCATCATCCACAACATCGAGCTTTACCCCGGCAAGGGCGCCCAGCTCGTCCGTTCCGCGGGTGTTGCCGCTCAGCTGATGGCCAAGGAGAACGGGATGGCGACCGTACGCCTTCCTTCCGGTGAGATGCGCAAGGTCCGCCTCGACTGCTTCGCAACGATCGGTCAGGTCGGAAACATCGACCATGCCAATATCCACATCGGCAAGGCCGGCCGCAAACGCCACATGGGCATCCGCCCGACAGTCCGCGGTTCCGTCATGAACCCGGTCGATCACCCCCACGGCGGCGGTGAAGGCAAGTCCCCCGTCGGCCGTCCCGGCCCTGTAACTCCCTGGGGCAAGCCTGCACTCGGTTACAAGACCCGCAAGACTAAGAACCCCACCGATAAGTTCATAGTCAAGCGCCGCAACGCGAAGTAAGGAGGGAACAGTAAATGAGCAGAAGTTTGAAGAAAGGCCCCTTCGCCGCTCCCGAGCTGCTGAAGAGAGTCGATGAAATGAACAAGAGCGGAAACAAGGCCGTTATCAAGACCTGGTCCCGCGCGTCCACCATATTCCCGTCCTTCGTCGGACATACCATCGCGGTCCATGACGGTCGCCGCCATGTTCCCGTGTACGTCACCGAAGACATGGTCGGACACAAGCTCGGCGAGTTTGCTCCCACCCGTACCTTCCGCGGTCACTCCGGCGGAAAGACCGGCAAGTAAGGAGGAGAAAACATGGACGAAAAGAAAATAGCCCGTGCGGAACACAGATACGCACGCATTTCTCCCCGCAAGGTCGAGATCATCTGCGATATGATCAGAGGCAAGGATGCCGATGTCGCGCTTGCTCTCATGGAGAACACTCCGAAAGCCGGCTGCGAGCTCATGATCAAAGTGCTCAAGAGCGCCATGGCGAACGCCGAGAACAATTTCGAGATGGATCCCGACAACCTCTATGTCTGCCAGACCTACGCCACCGCAGGCCCTATCCTCAAGAGAGGCAGACCCAGAGCACAGGGACGTATGTACCGCATAAACAAGCGCACCAGTCATATCATGATTGCTGTCGCTGAGAAAGACTAAGGGAAGGAGGCAGAATTATGGGACAGAAAGTTAATCCTCACGGACTTCGTGTCGGCGTCATCAAGGACTGGGATTCCAGATGGTACGCCAGAGAAGATAAAGTCGGCGATCTCGTGGTCGAAGACTTCAACATCCGCAAGTATCTCAAGAAGACCCTCTATTCCGCCGGTGTTCCCACTATCGAGATAGAGCGTGACAACGCAAAGGTCCGCATCTATATCCACTGCTCCAGACCGGGCGTGGTAATAGGCAAGGGCGGCCAGGAGATCGAGCGTCTCCAGAGCGAAGTCTCCAAGATGATCGGCAAGCCGGTTGCAATCTCCATCATCGAGGTCCGCACGCCCGACACCAACGCACAGCTCGTCGCAGAGAATATCGCCCAGCAGCTTGAAAAGCGCATCGGCTTCCGCCGCGCCATCAAGAACGCCATCGGACGCGCGATGAGAATGGGTGCCCGCGGTATCAAGGTCAAATGCGGCGGCCGTCTTGGCGGTGCCGAAATAGCCAGAAGCGAGTGCTATCACGAGGGGACGATCCCCCTGCAGACGATCCGCGCCGATATCGATTACGGCTTTGCCGAGGCCAGCACGACCTACGGACGTATCGGCATCAAGGTCTGGATCTACAAAGGCGAAGTCCTCTCCCAGACCCTGCGCACCACCCCGCGCACGATGGATCTCAACAAGCCCCAGGGTGAGCGCCGCCGCAGAGACGACCGCCGTCCGGGCGACCGCCGTCCCGGCGGTTACAACCGCGATAACCGCGACAACCGCAGCGGCAGCTTCGGCGACCGCCGTCCGGGCGGATACAATCGCGGACCCCGTCCCGCAGCTCCCGCCAAGGAAGGAGGCAATGACTGATGTTAATGCCTAAAAGAGTAAAATACCGCAGAGTCCAGCGCGGCCGCATGAAGGGAAAAGCCACCCGCGGCAACGTTGTTACCTACGGTGAGTTCGGCCTTGCCGCACAGGAGCCCGGATGGATCACTTCCAACCAGATCGAAGCAGCCCGTATCGCCATGACGCGTTACACGAAGCGCGGCGGTCAGGTCTGGATCAAGATCTTCCCCGACAAGCCCGTTACCTCCAAGCCCGCCGAGACCCGTATGGGTTCCGGTAAAGGATCTCCGGAGTATTGGGTCTCCGTCGTAAAACCCGGCAGAGTGATGTTTGAGATCGCCGGCGTCCCCGAAGAGACTGCCCGCGAGGCTCTCCGCCTTGCCAGCCACAAACTGCCCATCAAGACCAAGATCGTCGCGAAGGGCACCGAGACTGAGAACGGTGGTGAATAAGATGAAGGCAAACGAAATACGCTCAATGTCAGTTAACGAGCTGGAAAGCAAGCTCGTCGACCTGAAGAAGGACCTGTTCATGCTCCGTATGCAGCATGCCACCAATCATCTTGACAACCCCAACAAGATCACCGCTGTGCGTCGTGACATCGCCCGTGTCAAGACCGTGCTGCGCGAGAAACAGAACTGAGGAGGGTAGAGAAAATGAGTGAAAACAGAACTACTTCCCGTAAGGTCCGCGTAGGCAAGGTCGTATCCGACAAGATGGACAAGACTGTGGTCGTCACCGTTGAGGACCGCGTTGCCCACAAGACCTATAAGAAGATCATCGGAAGAACCTATCGCCTGAAGGCCCATGACGAGAACAACGAATGCCGCGTCGGTGACATCGTTCGCGTGATGGAGACCCGTCCTCTCTCCAAGGATAAGAGATGGCGTGTGGTCGAGATCGTTGAGAAGGCTAAGTAAGGAGGCTCCGGAATGATACAGCAGGAAACTTATCTGAAGGTTGCCGACAATACCGGCGCCAAAGAACTCAAATGCATCCGTGTGCTCGGCGGCTCGAAACGCAAGTACGCCAGCATCGGAGATGTCGTCGTCTGCTCTGTCCGCAAGGCAGCCCCGGGCGGCTCGGTAAAGAAGGGTGATGTCGTCAAGGCAGTCATCGTCCGCACCGTAAAGCCCGTCCGCCGCGCAGACGGCACCTATGTGCGCTTTGATGAGAACGCGGCAGTCCTCATCAACACAGGAGATAAAAACCCGCGCGGAACCCGTATCTTCGGACCGGTCGCCCGTGAGCTCCGTGACAAGGAATACATGAAGATCCTGTCACTCGCTCCCGAAGTGATTTAATGGAGGTCACACAGAATGAAGATAAAGAAAGATGATAAAGTTGTCGTTCTGGCCGGAAAGGACAAAGGCAAGCAGGGCAAGGTCCTGATTGCCGATCCCAAAGGCGGCAAGGTTGTTGTCGAGGGAGTCAATGTTGCCACCAAGCATCAGAAACCCCAGGGACAGAACCGTGAAGGCGGCATAATCAAGATCGAGACCCCGATCTATGTCAGCAAGGTGCAGCTCGTCTGCCCGAAATGCGGCAAGGAGACCCGTGTGGGATATAAGCTTGCCGACGGCAAGAAGGTCCGCGTCTGCAAAAAGTGCGGAGCTGAAATCTGAGAAAGGAGTTGCTCACTATGACAAGAATGAAGAAAAAATATGTTGAGGAAGTTGCTCCTGCTCTGATGGAGAAGTTCCAGTACAAATCCACCATGCAGATCCCCAGGCTCGACAAGATCGTGGTATCCGTCGGCTGCGGCGACTGCAAGGACAACGCAAAGGCCCTCGAAGCCGTTATCAAGGACATTTCCGCCATCACCGGACAGCATGCCGTTGCGACTGTCGCAAAGAAGTCCGTTGCAAACTTCAAGCTTCGTGAAGGCATGAAGGTCGGCGTGAAAGTCACCCTTCGCCAGGACCGTATGTGGGAGTTCCTTGACAGACTGTTCAACGTTGCTCTCCCCCGTGTCCGTGACTTCCGCGGCATCTCCGCAGATGCGTTCGACGGCCGCGGGAATTACAGCCTCGGCCTGAAGGAGCAGATCATATTCCCCGAGATAGAGTACGATAAGATCGAAAAGCTTCGCGGCATGAACATTGCCATCACCACGACGGCAAAGACTGACGAAGAAGCCCGCGAGCTGCTCAGACTTCTGGGCGCTCCGTTTGTGAACTGAGGAGGAGTAAGAAAATGGCAAAGAAATCGATGATTTTAAAGCAGCAGGCTCCTGCCAAGTACTCAACGCGTAAGTATAACCGCTGCAAAATCTGCGGCCGTCCCCACGCGTATCTCCGCAATTACGGCATCTGCCGTATCTGCTTCCGCGAACTGGCCTACAAGGGACAGATCCCCGGCGTCCGCAAGGCAAGCTTCTGACCGTTATGACTGCGGGAGCGCCGCTCCCGCACCATATAAACCGCGGCGAAAGGCCGTGACCAATCAAGTATTGGCATGGAACCTCGCCGCCGAAACTGCCTCACGGCAGTAACTCTAAAACAGGAGGATAAACTACATGCAGATCACAGATCCCATTGCCGACATGCTCACTCGCATCCGCAATGCCGGCACAGCAAAGCACGAAACAGTTGATGTCCCTGCTTCCAAGATGAAGAAGTCCATCGCCGAGATCCTTCTCAACGAAGGTTACATCAAGAACTACCAGGTCATTGATGACGGCACTCAGGGCATCATCCGCATCACCCTCAAGTACCTGCCCGGCAAAGAGAAGGCCATCCAGGGCCTCCGCCGCGTCAGCAAACCCGGTCTCCGTGTGTATGCAGGCGCCGACGAGCTCCCCCGCGTTCTCAGAGGACTGGGCATCGCGATCATCTCCACATCCAAGGGCGTTATGACCGACAAGGAAGCGCGTAAGCAGAATGTCGGCGGCGAGGTCCTTGCGTTCGTATGGTAAGGGAGGAACGGAAATGTCAAGAATAGGAAGAGCTCCCATCACCATTCCCGCAGGCGTTGAGATCAAGGTCGACGAGCACAACCACATCACCGTGAAGGGCCCGAAGGGTACCCTCGAGCGTGATCTCGTGCCCCAGATGAAAGTCGAAGTCAATGCCGGCGTACTTACGGTTTCCCGTCCGGACGATACCAAGGAGAACCGCTCTCTCCACGGCCTCACCAGAACTCTGGTGGACAATATGGTCGTCGGCGTGACCAAAGGCTTCGAGAAGAAGCTCGAGGTGAACGGAGTCGGTTACCGTGCGGCAAAGGAAGGAAAGAATCTGGTAATGAACCTCGGCTATTCCCATCAGGTGATCATGCCCGAGACCGATGACATCCAGATCGAAGTTCCCGATGCCAACCACATCACGATCAAAGGTATCGACAAGCAGAAGGTCGGCCAGTTTGCAGCAGAAGTTCGTGGGAAGAGACCTCCCGAGCCTTACAAGGGCAAGGGCATCAAGTATGACTACGAAGTCGTCCGCCGCAAAGAAGGCAAGACCGGCGCCAAGTAAACGGAGGTATGCCTGAATGATTAAAAGACCTGATACAAAAGGACAGCGCATCAAGCGCCATAACAGAGTACGCGGCAAGATCTCCGGCACTGCCGACAGACCCCGCCTCTGCGTATTCCGCAGCGAAAACAATATCTATGCTCAGATCATCGACGATGTTGCCGGAAACACCCTCGTTTCCGCGTCCTCGGTGGAAAAGGGCTTCGAAGGCGGCGGAAACTGTGAAGCCGCGAAAAAGGTCGGTGCAGCCATTGCCGAACGTGCTCTTGCAAAGGGTATCGAAGACGTGGTGTTCGACCGCGGCGGCTATATCTACCACGGCCGCGTCAAGGCTCTCGCAGAGGGTGCCCGTGAGGGCGGCCTCAAGTTCTGAGGAAGGGGGAAGAATCAATGGCTTATAATAATGACAGAAGAGATCGCCGCAGCAGAGAAGAGGCTGCAGCTCCCGAGTTCATCGAGAAGGTCGTTTCCCTCAACCGTGTCAGCAAGACCGTCAAGGGCGGACGCGTAGCCAAGTTCTCGGCACTGTGTGTCGTGGGCGACGGCAAGGGCCGCGTCGGCTACGGAATGGGCAAGGCCAACGAGGTCTCCGAGGCTATCCGCAAAGGACTTGAGGATGCCAAGAAGAACATCACCAACGTTACCCTTTCCGGAACCACCATCCCCCATGAGGTCATAGGCGAGTTCGGAGCCGGCCGCGTTCTGCTCAAGCCCGCACCGGAAGGCACCGGCGTTATCGCCGGCGGCGCCGTCCGTGCAGTGGTCGAGGCAGCCGGTATCAAGAATATCCGTACAAAATGCCTTCGCACCAACAATCCTGCAAACGTTGTCGCTGCAACGATGGAAGGCCTGAAGTCCCTTCGTGACGCAGCCCAGGTTGCTGTGGTCAGAGGCAAGGCCCCCGAAGAGATCCAGGGTTAAGGAGGGCGTGACATGGCTAATCTCAGAATCAAGCTTGTTAAGAGCCTCAACGGCAGAAATGACAAGCACATCGCTACGGCTAAATCCCTCGGTCTGCACAAGGTCGGAAACGAGACCGTGCAGCCCGACAATCCCCAGACCCGCGGCAAGATCGCCAAGATCGGCTATCTGGTCCAGGTAACAGAAGAATAAGGAGGGCACAGAGAATGTATATTCATGATCTTTCTCCCGTCCCCGGCTCCACCCACGTTGACAAACGCAAGGGCAGAGGCCACGCCACCGGCAACGGCAAGACCGCGGGCCGCGGCCATAAGGGCCAGAAGGCACGCAGCGGCGGCGGAACCAGAATAGGCTTCGAAGGCGGACAGATGCCCCTGGCGCGCCGTGTGCCTAAGAGAGGATTCAACAACATCTTTGCAAAGCCTCTGGATACCGTCAATGTATCCGCACTTGAAAAATTCGAGGACGGATCCGTTGTTGACGCTCAGGCGCTGCTCGATGCGGGCATCCTTTCCAAGTGCACCTACGGTGTGAAGGTTTTAGGCAATGGTGAGATCACCAAAAAACTGACAGTCAATGCTGCTGCTTTCTCCGAAACCGCGAAACAGAAGATCGAAGCGGCCGGCGGAAAGGCAGAGGTGGTATAAGTGCTTCAGACTTTACGTAATGCATGGAAGATTGAAGAGCTCCGCAAGAAAATCATCTTCACTCTCGTCATTATCCTGCTTTACCGTATAGGCAGCGCGATCCCCGTTCCTTTCATCAACACCGAACAACTGACGGCATTTTTCACATACAGGTCGAACACGGTGCTCGGTCTGCTCAACGTATTGAGCGGCAGCGCCTTGTCTCAGGCGACGATATTTGCCCTGTCGATCCAGCCCTATATCAACGCGTCCATCATCATCCAGCTGCTCTGCATTGCCATTCCGGCACTGGAGCGGATGAGCAAGGATGAGGGCGAGGAAGGGAAAAAGAAGATCGCGGCGATCACCCGCTACTCCACGGTCGGCATCGGTCTCCTGCAGGGATTTGCATACTATATGCTCATCCGGAACAACAATCTGCTGCAGGCTGATGCAGCCACCAATATCTGGGCTGCAATCGTCATCATCCTCACATTCACCTCGGGCTCCGCGCTGATCATGTGGCTCGGCGAGCAGGTGACGGAGCACGGCATCGGAAACGGCATTTCCATCATCCTCTTCGCCAGCATCATCTCCAGACTTCCCACCAGCATTATTTCGACTATCCGGAATATCGGAACGGGAGAAGGGGACCTGAGATGGTGGACGGCGGTGCTGATGTACATCGGTGCCATCCTGATGGTCGTGCTGATCGTGTTCGTTAACGACGCGGAGAGAAGGATACCGGTCCAGTATGCCAAGAGAGTCGTGGGCCGCAAGATGTACGGCGGACAGAGCACGCACCTTCCCATGAAAGTGAACATGTCCGGTGTCATGCCGGTCATTTTCGCCCAGTCCATCGCCTCCATCCCGGCGACCATCGCGGCCTTCACCGGAAAAGAAGACAGCTGGATCCTGCGGGTCTTCGATACGAGTTCGATCACGTATGCGGTCATTTACTTCCTGCTGATCATCTTCTTCGCCTATTTCTATTCGACCATACAGTTCAATCCCGTAGAAGTGGCGAACAACCTGAAAAAGAACGGCGGCTATATCCCGGGCTTCCGTCCCGGCAAGCCGACCAGCGAGTTTATCCAGAAGGTCCTGAACAAGATCACCCTGTTCGGTGCGATCTATCTCGGTATAATCGCTGTGACCCCGATCCTTATCTCGCACTTCAGCCCCTCCTCCAAGCTCACGGGTCTTTCCCTGGGCGGAACATCCATCATCATCGTAGTCGGTGTCGCGCTTGAGACGATCCGTGCTCTCGAGGCTCAGATGCTCATGCGCAACTACAAGGGCTTCCTTGATTGAGAAAGGGTACTTTGCTATGAGACTTATACTTCTGGGCGCCCCTGGCGCAGGAAAAGGTACTCAGGCGGAGATACTCAGCAGAGAGCTGAAGATACCCACCATATCCACCGGGAATATCCTTCGCGCAGCAATGCGTGAAGGAACTCCCGTAGGTGTACAGGCAAGATCCTATGTGGATGCCGGAAAGCTGGTCCCCGACGAGGTCATCATCCGGATCGTTCAGGATCGTCTGGCTCAGCCTGACTGTGCGAATGGATTCATCCTTGACGGATTTCCGCGCACGATCCCTCAGGCGGAGGCCATGGAGCAGTACGGGATCGATATCGACCGCGCGCTCTCCATCGAAATCGAGGACGAGACGATCGTCAGCCGCATGAGCGGCAGGCGGACCTGCAGGGAATGCAGCCAGACATTCCACATAGTATCCAATCCCCCAAAGCAAGAGGGCATCTGTGACTTCTGCGGCGGCAAACTGATTATCCGCAAGGATGACGCGCCGGAGACGGTCAGAGCCCGGCTTGAGGTCTATCATACTGAGACCGAGCCGCTCAAGGCTTTTTACAGCAGCCGCGGGAAGCTCGCTTCGATCGATAATCAGTCCACGATCGAGGCCACGACGGCCGAGATACGGAAAGCGCTGGAGATCTGATGGCAGAGCCGATCTATATTAAATCTCCCAGTGAGATAGAACTGATGCGGCAGGCCGGAAAGATCACGGCAGGGGCGAGGACGATCGCCCGGCAGGCGGTCCGTGACGGGATAAGCACGAAACAGATCGACAGGCATGTCCATGATTTCATCACAAAAAACGGCGCATACCCCACTTTCCTGAACTACAACGGGTTTCCGGGAAGTGCGTGCGTGTCCGTGAACGATGAAGTGATCCACGGGATCCCGGGAAAACGGATCGTCCGGGACGGCGATATCGTATCGCTGGATGTCGGAGCGACCTTCAAAGGCTTCGTAGGCGACTGCGCGGGGACTTTCCCCTGCGGAGAAGTCAGCGAGGAAGCCAGGCGGCTGATAGAAGTCACCAGACAGAGTTTTTTTGAAGGCATCAAATATGCCAGAGTCGGATATCGCATCTCCGATATAGGGGCGGCGATACAGGAATATGTGGAGAGCCACGGCTATTCCGTTGTCCGCGATTATGTTGGGCACGGGGTTGGCAGGACGCTCCATGAGGCTCCGGAGGTCCCCAATTTCAAGGCGGAGAGAAAGTTTCTCGCCAGAACGGGAAACCCCAGACTGGTCAAAGGCATGACGATAGCGGTGGAACCGATGGTCAATGCCGGAGACTGGCAGATAAAGGAACTCTCGAACGGATGGACCGTAGTAACAGCGGACGGATCTCTTTCGGCGCACTACGAAAACACGATCCTTATCACGGATGGTGAGCCGGAGATCCTCACGATGGCGGACGACATATGAGATCAACATGATGAGACAGCTACTTTGGAGGGAAAAGTATTGGCAAAAGACGATGTAATCGAATTAGAGGGCACAGTGGTCGAATCCCTGCCCAACACGACATTCCGGGTTGATATCGGCAACGGACACATCATTCTGGCCCATATCTCCGGGAAGCTGAGGATGAACTTCATCAGGATCCTTCCCGGCGACAAGGTCACGGTACAGATGTCACCGTATGATGTGACAAGAGGCCGGATAACCTGGAGAAGCAAGTAGGAGGTAAAACAAATGAAAGTCAGACCTTCCGTGAAGCCCATGTGCGAGAAATGCAAGATCATCAAGCGCAACGGCAAAGTCATGGTTATTTGCGAGAACCCCAAGCATAAACAGCGTCAGGGCTGACCGCAAAACGGAGAGCATACTCTCAAAAAGCGCATAACAATATAAAAACCGCATGTTTCGAAGGGCTCCCCGCCGGCAACCAAGGCCGGCACGCTTAGAGGGCGTCCGGCGGGAATAAGCTCCCGAACATCCAGTGCGGAAAACAACAGATTATCGAAAGGAAATTTGTATATGGCACGTATAGCCGGCGTTGACCTGCCCAGAGACAAGAGAATAGAGATCGGTCTTACCTATGTCTACGGTATCGGCAGAACCAGCGCGAAGAAAATTCTTGAAATGACCGGCATCAATCCGGACACCCGCGTGAAAGACCTCACCGAAGAGGAAGAATCCAAGCTTCGTGAGTGCATCGACAAGAACTTCATCGTTGAAGGTGACCTTCGCCGTCAGACTGCACTCGATATCAAGCGTCTTACCGAGATCGGCTGCTACAGGGGCCTCCGCCACCGCCGCGGCCTTCCCGTACGCGGACAGAGGAGCAAGACCAACGCACGTACCCGCAAGGGTCCGAAACGCACTATCGCGAATAAGAAGAAGTAAGGAGGGATATGGATCATGGCAGCAGCTAACAACAAGAAAAAAGTCGTCAGGACTCGCAGAAGAGAGCGCAAGAACATAGAAAAGGGCCAGGTTCATATCAGCTCTTCTTTCAATAACACGATGGTCACCGTGACCGACACTCAGGGCAATGCCATTTCCTGGGCATCAGCCGGAGGACTCGGTTTCCGCGGAAGCAAGAAATCCACCCCCTTCGCGGCATCCGAAGCTGCAGAGACCGCAGCGAGAGCCGCTATGGAACATGGCCTGAAGACTGTTGAAGTCTTTGTCAAGGGACCGGGCTCCGGCCGTGAGGCTGCGATCCGCGCCCTGCAGACAGCTGGTCTTGAAGTTACGATGATCAAGGATTGCACGCCCATTGCACACAATGGCTGCCGTCCTCCGAAGCGTCGTCGTGTCTGATCGAAGGAGGTAACAGAATATGGCAAGATATACAGAAGCGGTATGCCGTCAGTGCCGCAGAGAAGGCGTAAAGCTTTTCCTGAAGGGCGACAAGTGCTACAGCGAAAAATGCCCCATGAACAGCAGGGCATTTGCTCCCGGTCAGCATGGCCAGGGGCGTTCCAAGAACTCCGAGTACGGCCAGCAGCTCCGCGAGAAGCAGAAGGCCAAGAAGTTCTACGGCGTTCTGGAGAATCAGTTCCGCAGCTATTTTGAGATGGCAGAGCGCCGTCCCGGACAGACCGGCGAAAACCTTCTCAGCATCCTCGAGAGCAGGCTTGACAATGTCGTTTACCGTCTCGGCTTTGCTATGAGCCGTGCGGAAGCGCGTCAGATGGTGAGCCACGGACATGTTACCGTGAACGGCCGCAAGGTCAACATCCCCAGCTATCAGGTCAAGCCCGGAATGATCGTTGCACTCAAGGAGACCAGCCGCGGTATTGAGAAGATCAAGGCAAACATTGAGGCGAACGCATTCCGTCCCGCACCCAAGTGGCTTGAGTATGATGCAAACAATCTGCTCGCCAAGGTGGTCGCAGTCCCGGCAAGGGAAGATATCGATCTGCCGATAGAAGAGCGTCTTATCGTTGAGTTGTACTCTAAGTGATTTAGATACCCTCAAATACGCAGTCCATTTTGCAGGCTGCCCTGTATGGGCATAAGAATTACAAGGAGGGTTACTTTTAAAATATGATAGAAATACTGAAGCCGCATATCGAATGCATCGAGCCGCTCAACGACACGGCTTACGGAAAGTTCATTGTTGAGCCTCTCGAACGCGGATACGGTACCACTCTCGGGAACTCTCTTCGCAGAGTACTGCTGTCCTCACTGCCCGGAACCGCTTGCGTATCCATCAAGATCGCCGGTATCCAGCATGAGTTTTCAACGATCCCCGGAGTAAAGGAAGACGTGACAGAGATCGTTCTGAATGTGAAGAGCATCATTGCCCGTCTTTACAGCGAAGGCGCAAAGACTGTCTATGTCGAAGCCAGCGGCGAGGGCGTCGTCACGGCCGGAGACATCAAGGCGGACGCTGAGGTCGAGATTCTGAACCCGGAGCAGCCCATTGCCACTCTCGGTCCGGACGGAGCCATCAGCATGGAGCTCGTGTTCGATCACGGCAGGGGCTATGTTTCTGCTGAGAGAAACAAGAACGCGCAGACACCGATCGGTACCATCCCCGTCGACTCCATCTACACTCCCGTTCTGAAAGTCAATTATTCGGTGGAGAACACCCGTGTCGGGAACCAGACCGACTATGACAAGCTCACACTGGAAGTATGGACGGACAAGACGATGACCGCCCGTGAAGCGCTTTCACTCGGCGCAAAGATCCTTTGCGACCACTTCACACTTTTCACAGATCTGTCGGACAACCTCGGCAATGACTCGATGATCGTGGAGCCGGTTCATGACGAGCCGGATACGATCCTGAAGATGACGATCGAGGAGCTGGATCTGTCCGTGAGAAGCTTCAACTGCCTCAAACGTGCCAATATCAATACTGTAGAAGACCTTGTAAGCAAAACTCAGGATGAGATGATCAAGGTCCGCAACCTCGGCCGCAAGTCCCTGGAAGAAGTCATTCAGAAGCTGGCAATGCTGGGACTTTCTCTGGCGTCAGAGGATTAAAGGAGGAAAAGCAATATGCCCGGAACAAGAAAACTCGGCAAGACAAGCGCTCAGCGCAAAGCTATGCTCCGCCAGCAGGTCACTGATTTCCTGGACCTCGGACGCATGGAGACCACCGTTACCCGCGCCAAAGAGATAGCTCCCATGGCCGAGAAAATGATCACCCTCGGCAAAGCGAAGGATCTGGCATCCTATCGTCAGGCTCTCGGGTTCATCACCAGAGAGGACGTAGCGAAAAAGGTGTTTGACGAGATCGCGCCGAAATACGCAGACCGCAACGGAGGCTACACCCGCATCACCCGTACGGGAGTCCGCCGCGGAGACGCCGCCGAGACCGCGGTGATCGAGCTGGTCTGACCGACAACAGCAACCATTCAAAAGAAAGCCGCAGCACTGTAAAAGTGCTGCGGCTTAAAACGTTTACCGGTATTTTCGGGATCAGTCCGCGGGCCTCGGCGGCATATTGGAGGGATCCACGTTGGAGGCGTTTTCACCGGGATAATCGATGGGGATGCCGGTGCGGCCGGGGGCAATGAATTTATAGCACTCAAAGTAGAATCCGGCCTGTTTGGAGAAATCGAGATAACTGTAGTCCATCAGGCCGCCCATTCCCTGACCGCGGACATAGGTCCCGCCGCCGACTTCCTCGCTGAACTGGCGGACTTCCGCATATCCCTCTTCGGTCTCAAAGGCAAGGTGATGCAGCCCGCTGCCATGCTTATCCACCCATTCTTTCTGAGGACAGGGCTGCAGAGGCTGAATGAGCTCGAATTCCATGCCGAAAACCTTGGTGATCGCGATTTTGACCGGGGATTCCGCGTAGGAAACGCCGTTGATGGTCATGTCAGGGGGAGATCCGGCGGAGATCTCCCAGCCGCCGATGCCCAAGTTCTCCTCATAGAATTTGACCATTTCATCCACATTCTCTACAAGAAGACCGATCTGAAGGAGCTTTTTGATCTTGATAGCCATTTCTTGATCCTTTCTTTCTGTAACGATTATTACCAGTAAATGGGTTTGAGGACATTGTGCACGTAATAGGCGTCCAGGGCCATGGAGGCCAGCAGGTCGGGCGTTCCGTCGTCTTCGATGGAGACCCAGCCCTTGAAGCCGTGTTTCTTCATCAGCGCCCAGAGTCCCGGGAAATCGAGGACGCCCTGACCGGGCTCCCAGAACCAGCGGTGACCGTCCTCCTGGATCTCGACGTTGGGGCTGTAGCGGATGCTGTCGGCCAGTTTGGGATCGGCGGTGTCCTTGAGGTGGAAGCCGCACATCCTCTCGTGATAGTCGTCGTAGAACTTGAGCAGATCCTCGCCTATGATGGAGATCTGCGCCGTATCGAGATAGTACCAGGTATAGCGCGGGTCGGTGATCTCGAGGAGATAGAGGTGGTTATCCTTGTTGATGGAGCAGAAGAATTCATTGTGGATGCCGAGTCTGACCCCGTGGTCGACGGCGTACTCGCCTATCGCGTCGAGCACTTTGCCGACATTTCGCACTTCTTCCGGGGAGAGCGGATGCCCGACGCTGGCATAGTCGCTGTTGGGACAGGTGCCCATCGTCTCACCGCCGAATCTCGCGATGAGATCCACGGCGTTTTTGCCGGCCTGGACCTGCGCGTCAAAGTTCTCGGCTATGTGGGCTCCAGTGACGCCGTGGAACATACCGCTGACAGCCAGACCGTGATCTGCCGCAAAAGCCTTGAAATTCTCCGGAGTGCCGAACAGAGCCATCATCTCGTGCATATCCCAGGGAGCGAGCTCGATTCCGTCATATCCGAGAGCCTTGTGATATTTCAGGATGCGGTCCCAGTCCTGAAAATAGACAAGGTTGGACCTGTCCTCATAGTAATAGTCGCGGAAGTTGTCTATCTGCTTGTACGGAATGGTTTTCCAGTGGTTCATATGTGAAAGCCTGATATTTGCCATAACTTCTCCAATCTGCCGTATTAGGCCTGTTTTTTAGTGTTCGGGCGGATGCTTATTCGGGAAGCTTCGTCTTGATATAGTAACGGGCGCGCAGGATCGAACGGCAGATATCGTATGAATTTCTGGCCGTTACGATCACATGGCCTTCATAGCCGACTTCTTTCAGAACAGATTCGATTTTCGGGAAATTGACGTTCCCGTCGCCGAGATCACGGTAGACTTTCGTTGCCCTGACAGACGGGAACTCGGGATTCATCTGCCTGTAGCACTCCTGATCGTCTTCAAAGGCGGTGTCGGAATAATGAATGACTCCGACGAGTTCGGGGTTGGCCTTGATCACGCAGGCGGGGCAGCAGTCCGCAATTTTAAACTCCGCCGTGTCTATGTCCAGCCAGACCTTTTCCTTCAGACTTTTCACGAAGTCAACGACCTTATCTCCGCGAAGCAGACCGTAGAATTCGTTCTTCAAGCAGAATTTCACGCCCTTGCTGTTGGCATAGGCCGCAAGCTTTTCCACTGCTTCGGCAGTTCCCTTGAGCACTGCTTCGGCTCCCTTTTCAAAATCCGCACCGTATGCGGCTTCCACTTCGCCGATCTTCGGGGTGGCGGACATCGTAATGTAGTCGCCGCCGATATCGGCAACATAGTCGATCGCGCCTCTTCCGAAGAATTCGAGAGCGCCGAAATAACCCTCCAGACTTACGGCGCCGTTTGATTCCGGACTTGCACCGGAGAAAAACAGGCCGGGCATGTAGTGAACGCCGACGAGCCTGTCGATGCCGCAGGCGTTGAGCTGCTTCAGATAATCCGGTGCGCTTCCGAACTTGTCAAGAACGTTTGCATACACGAGGGGAACACCGGTCCTGCCGCCGAAAGCCCACATGGGATCATATGGTGTCTCGACCTCGGAGAATCCTCCCGCGGAGACCAGCGTATAGATCTCGTCCCAGAAATACTTGCTTTCCCTGCGGTTCCGGTTCGGCTGCTGGTTATGCGTATCCACGATTTCCATGCTGATGCCGTGTTTCATAGTTGAGCTCCTTTGTGAGAATAGTATAGTACTTAACTGCTAACATAATTAAGAATAATCGAAAACGGATAGATAGTCAATGATTTTTAAGGTTTTTTTGATATTTGTGATAATATAAAAAATATATTGATAATTCTTCATAAACAAGGTAAAATAGTACTGTCAACAGGATCAGATTATCTAAGGGTTCAAACAAATAATGAAGGGAAAAGGAGTTTAAAATGCAGGTATTAGCAATATCTTTCGGACATAAAGACGGTAATTGTGATATCCTTGCCAAAAAAGCACTTTTGGGAGCAAAGGCTGCGGGTTGTGATGTAAAATTCATAAACACCAATAACCTCATAATCGAGCGCTGCACCGGCTGTACAGCATGCGACAAAGTATTCGAAAAAGGCGCTGAAGCGAAGCTTTGCCAGAGACCGGACGACTTCAGGTTTGTACGTGATGCCATCATGGATGCAGACGGTTGCATATTTGTGGCGCCGGTCTATTCAGTCGGTGTCACCGGCCAGTATAAGAACCTGCTCGACCGCATGGGTGCCTCCCATGACAGAGCGGCCATGATAGCAGCTGACAAACAGCGTAAGGCAGAAGGCAAACCAGGTGTTGACCCCAGGCTCTTCAAGGATCGCCCTGTAGCATATATCCCGGTAGGCGGCGCCCGTACGCCGGGCTGGACGTCTATGGGCCTTCCTATGATGCATCTTCTCGGAGTATCGAATCTGATGATCCCTGTGGACTATATGGAAGGCTATGGAATGGGAGACAGGGTCAGTCCTCTCCTTGACAAGCCCTATATGGACAGAGTGTTCCAGCTCGGAAAGAATGTCGGCGAACAGGCAGGCATTCCTCGTGAGAAGATGGAGTGGCGCGGCGACTGGGAAGGCGTATGCCCGAGCTGCCACGGAACCACTCTCACCTACCGTGGTGAAGGAACTAAGGTAGAGTGCACGGTATGCGGAAGTATCGGCGACCTCTGCATTGAGGACGGGAAAATCAAGGTCAACTATCCTGCTGACCAGATTGCCCGCGGACGTTACCAACCGGGCGGCCTTGTCGAGCATTATGAGGAAATCCAGTCTATGATGAAAAACTTCATGGAAGTCATTAAGGAGCACGGCGCCGAGATCCCCGCGCTCGCCAAGGAGTTGGAGGAGATAGAAGAAACAAAACCCGAACACAGGACAATGCTCAAGAGAGTTTAACAGCGGGAAAATATAAGTTGATAAAAAAGATCCGGCCGTAAAACGGCCGGATCTTTTTAAATGTATTGGGAAAAATTACTCGAGGGATTCCAGATAGTCTTCAATGCCGTCACCGGCAAGGCGGCCGGAGTTGACGGCAAAGCCCATGGAGTTGCCGGGGAGCTTGAAGTTGTAGCTGTCGCCGTAAATGGTGTTGGCGTCCGTGCCGGCGCTGTAGAGGCCGGGGATCGGTCTGCAGTCCTTGTCGAAGACCTGCATCTTGGCATTGACCTTTACGCCGCCGATGGTTCCGTAGGCGCCGGGACGGCATTCACAGGCATAGAAGCCGCCTTTGCCCGTGAGCGGACGGAGATCCTGGCGGTCCTTCGCAAAGAGCTCATCATATCCCTGATCGCAGAAGTCGTTGTATTCATCAACGGTATCGGCGAGAACATCCGGATCGATGCCGATCATCTCTGCCAGTTCTTCAATTGTGTCGGCATGCCAGATCGTCGGGCACTTGTCCTCTTCCGCCGCTTTCAGATCATTCATAATGTTTACGTGCGTAGATATGTCATGGACTATGCTTATGTGGGGATAACCGGATTTCTGATAGCGTTTGGCAATGGAACCGTCGATGATGGAATAGGCGATCCTTCCCGGCTGGTCGGCAATGGCGTTGCCGAAGAAGGTGGAGTTCATGGCATCGGACTCCGCCATGAAACGGATGCCGTCCCGGTTGACAAGAAGGTCTGCCTGATTGAATACCAGACCTGTTGATGAGTATTCACCGGAAAGAGTTCCGCCTGCGACTTCCATGTTCATACCGTATTTCTGAGCGCCTGCCTTCCACATCATCCTCAGACCGTCACCTACGACGCCGGGGACCATGAAGGTCATCTGATCCACCCCGAGGTTGAGTCCGAGTTCCGCCTTCATCATTTCGGCGCTGCTCCCGAAACCGCCGGTAGCAACGACAACGGCCTTGGCTCTGCATTCGATCTCTTCGCCGTTCTTGTCCTTGGCAAGTACGCCGCAGACCTTCCCGTCCTCCACGATGAGGTCATATACGGGAGTCTCATAGCAGATCTCACAGCCGAGCTCGATGGCATGGTTGGTCATGACCTTGATCATGCCGCTGGCGGCACGGGGACCGATACGGCCGTTTTCAGGCTGAACGACGTGCCAGGTGGCTTCCGAATCTTTCGAATAGCGGTAGGCTCCGGCAAATTTGACGCCCATATCCTGCAGCCACTCAACGGTATCGGCGGATTTGCGGAAGTAGGCGGAGACCAAAGGGCCGTTTACTCTGTAGTGGGTGTATTCCATGTGTTTGCGGAAAGCGGTCTGGAAATCAATGTCGTTGAAATTGGAACGCTGGATAGAGGTGTCTATGCCCAAGACGCCCATGCCCATATTGGCGGCGCCGCCGGTGGTGTTGCTCTTCTCAAAGAGCGCGGTCTTGCGGTCGTTTTCACATGCGGTGATAGCTGCTGCCAGTCCTGCGGGGCCGCCGGCGACAACAGCTACATCTACTTCCATTTTTCTCATGGTGGGATCTCCTTTTTATTGTTTATTTATTTCTTTTATTTACTTTCTGAATCTTCCGACCTTGGTGAGACGCTCGGGTAGCTTGGGCAGTCTGCCGGTGGCAAACTGGATGGCTCCGTTTTCGCAGGCTTCTATGCACTTGCCGCAGCGAGTGCACTCATATTCATCCAACATACTGATGTATCCGGGTTTGCCCTCGATGGCATCTGCCGGGCAGACATCCATGCAGTCCCCGTTGCCCTCACACTTGAAGGGATCGATATACAGGGTGCTGAAAGCGGAGCATTCGCCCGAAGGGCAGGAGCCCTTCCCGCAGTGAGCCTCGAATTCGGAGCGGAAGAGATCAAGCGCCGTAAGCACCGGCAGGGCAGTCTCTTCGCCGACAGGGCAATTGCAGGAGGTGGTCATCGCCTCGGCGATCTCGAGCGCGAGATCGAGCTGTTTTTTATCGGCTCCCGGTTTCGTCATCGCGTCGATGATGCCTGAGAGCTGATAGGCGCCCTCGCGGCAGAAAGTGCAGATCCCGCAGCTGGTGGCTCTGAGTTCCGTCAGCATTCCGGAGACTGCGCGCACAACACAGTTTTTGTCCGTAAGCACGGTGATCTTGCCGTTTCCGAAATCGAATCCTTCGCTTAGTTCAAGAGAGAGGATCTCGGGTGAGAAGAATCTCTGACCGATGATGACGGCCTTCGCGTCATCCGCCTTGATGGTTTCATCCAGACGGCTGTCCGAGGTGAACTCGAAGCTTTTTCCGTCGGAAGTGCGCAGGTTTATCTTGCCGTCTATCCATTCCGCATGGTCAACAACGTCAGGATTATAGCAACCGATGTCCTGCATTCTGCGTATGGCTTCTTCACGTGTCATGATCATATCCTCCTTTAACCCTGATAATTGGTCCATGGACGGGCAGGTGCGATATCGAAGCGCAGGTCGCACTGCAGGCATCTGCCGGCCTCTTCACAGGCTTTGTCGCAAAGCCCGGAGGAGATCTGGGAGAAATTGGTCCTGCGGTCTTCGGGAGAGACAATGGCGGGTTCATTTCTGGGGATCTTCGCAAAGCCGTCGATATGTCCAATCGCCGGATCGTGGGCATCGCGCTCAACGAGCACTTCCCGGATGTCTCCGTTGCCGCCGAGGAACAGATCGATCTCGGCGGCAGCCTTTCTGGCAGAGGCGATTGCCTCGACGACGGATTTGGTACCGGTGACCGCGTCGCCGCATGCGAATATACCTTCGACCGAGGAGGCGCAGCTGTTGTCTTTCACAGCGACGCAGTTTGCCTTGCCGAGCTCAAGTCCGCACTCGGGCTTAAGGCCGCTGCGCTGACCGACTGCGAAGATCACGGTGTCTACATCCACGGTTTCCTGCGAATCGGGAACGGTCTCGACAACGGACTTTCCTTTGTCGTCCGTGTAGGTGCGGGCTATCTTTGAGAGCTTAAAGCCCTCGGCGCGATCTGTGCCGACAACAGCGTCGAAGGTGCGGCCGTCAAGGAACTCAACGCCCTCTTCCTTTGCCTGCTCGATCTCTTCCAGATCGGCTTTGATGTCTTTCAGGGCCTTGCGGCAGGCAAGATACACCTTTTCGGCTCCGAGTCTCACGGAAGTGCGCGCGCAGTCAAAGGCGACGTTTCCGGCTCCGAGAACGATCACGCGCTTGCCCATGCCGGTCTCTTTGCCCATCGAGGCATTGCGCAGGAAATCGGTGCAGACGAGTACGCCGGGAAGCTTGCTGCCTTCGACCGGGAGCCTTGTTCCGCTGTGTGTGCCGGTCGCAATGAGAACGGCGTCGAAGTCCTTGAGCATGTCGACGGGGTTCTCGATGCGCTCGCCGCAGCGGATCTCCACGCCGATCTCAGCGGCATAAGAGGTTTCTCTGTCGACCACATCGCGGGGAAGTCTGTATGCGGGGATACCATACTGGAGCTGACCGCCGAGTTTCGGCAACGCTTCGAAGACCGTCACGTCATGGCCCTGTTTTTTGAGGAGGATGGCTGCCGTGAGTCCCGCGGGTCCGCCTCCGACAACGCAGACCTTTTTGCCGGTGGCTGGCAGCTGCTTGGCGTTCTTTTTCCAGAGCAGCTGATCGTCTTTCTCTGCGCAGGCGCGCTTGATCTCACGGATGGATACGGACTCATTAATGTCTCCGTGGCGGCAGTTGAGTTCGCATTTATGGTTGCAGACACGGCCCAGACACTCGGGGAACGGGAGCTTTTCGTGGATGACCGCATTGGCCTTGGCATACTCGCCGAGTTTGCAGTACCGGACATATTCAGGGACTTCCGCGTGGGCGGGGCAGTGTGCAACGCAGGGGATAAGGGTGTCGCGCTTTTCGGTGGCGTTGTAATTCAGGATGTCGCGGATCGCTCCGGTCGGGCAGACCTCTGCGCAGGCGCCGCAGAAGCGGCAGTCGGAATCCGCAAGGAGCTTGTTGTGCAAAGTCCCGACATATACTTCGAGATCCTGTTTGTTATAGCGCAGGACACCGACCTGCCGCAGATCCTTGCAGGCCCTGACACAGCGTCCGCAGAGGACGCAGCGGAGCATTTCGTGCTGGAGAAGTGGGTTTTCATTCGTGGGAACTCTCTTTACTCTCATGCGCATGCGGGTGGCGGAGGCGTCCATATACTGGATGAGAAGCTGGAGCTCACAACGCCCGAACTTGGGACAGCCGACGCATTCAGCGGGATGAGCGGCAAGCAGCAGCTCCATTGCCAGAGAGCGGAGTGAATCAATCTTTTCGCTACGGGTCCTTACATCCATTCCCTCTTTGGCTTCGAGGGTACAGGACGGGACGGGAGAATCTGAACCGTCAAACTCTACGATACAGAGCCGGCAGGAGGCGAGATCCGGAAGATCCGGGTGGTGGCACAGGTGCGGGATGTATATCCCATTCTGGAGAGCCGCCTCAAGTACCGAAGTTCCCTCCGGCACGGAAACTGTTTTGCCGTCGATCTTTAAAGTAACCAAGTCAAGACCTCCACTTTCAATTAATTTTTTGGGCTATGAATTTTTCAATCACTACCGCTGCAGAACCGATCGCTGCAGCGTATTCGCCTTCGTGACAGAATATCAGCTTTTTCTTTACCGGGAACAGATTGTAGTCCCGGAAGATGCGCTGGTCGATCTCATCTCTGTATTTTTCCAGATACTGCGTCATCGATCCGCCTATGACAAGATCCAGATCGTAGGCCATATAAAGGTTGTTCAGGGCTGTGCACAGATCGTCCAGATACTCTTTCCATCTGGCCGAGCAGCGCTCGTCGCCTCTTTCAAGGGCTGAGAAGAATTCGCTGATGGAGGAATATCCGAGCCTTCTGTACAGACCGCTCTCGGTGCACTGGGTCTCAAGACACCCAATGCGTCCGCAGGCGCAGCGGTAACCGCCCGGCCGGACGATCATATGGCCGAAGTTATCACTCAAATCAAAGATATTCACGGTTTCATAATTTCTCACAACACATCCGCCGATGGTCGAATCCACAGACAGATATACGTAATCCGAAAGATCCCTGGACTGCCACAATCCATAGATCGCACCGGCGATTTTTGTGTTGAGAGATACATCGAAATTGTAGTCCCCAAACTTTTCGCAGATCATTTCGGTATCAATGAACTCGGTCGATCTGTCCAGCAGTACGGGGATGGTGCCTATGCGGTCCTCATTTCTAACAGTCAGTCTGGTAGCGAGATTTACCCCGCCCAGCTTGCTGCGGTCAACACCGTTTCCGTCTATGAATGCTTCGAGCCATTCCCGGATCCTGTCCCAATATGCCTCGGTGTTCTCAAATATAACATCATATTTCTCCCGCGCGAGGACAGGCTCGCCCAGATTCATCAGTACGAATTTTACACTGTACTGGCTGACTTCGATACCGACGGCAAACACCGCGTCAAGCACCGGGACGATATAGGTCGCAGGCCTGCCGGCATAAGAATCGATCTTATCTCCGAGGGTCACGAGATTGCGGTCTGTGAGGATCTTGAGGATGTTTGTCACGGAAGAGAGACTGAGGCCTGTTTTGAGAGCAAGATCATTTTTCGTCATCAGGCCGGTCTGCCTGAGCGTGGACATGATTATCTTGCTGTGATAGATCCTTATTTCATGCAGGCTTTTCGGTTGATACAACAGCGATTCCCCCTTTTTGTTCTAAGAGTCTGTATAAAAATTATAGCAAACGGAAGGATAATTTTCAATATTTGCAATAAGAATGTGATAAAGTTAAAAAAAAGCATGTTAAATATTGGTCATTATTCAGAAAAAGCATCGGCAATACCCGGAATACAGGTATTGCCGATGCTTTTTCTGATGTGTTTCTTCGTCAGAGAGATGCCGTGCCGGTGCCGGGAAACCTTCTGCGTGCCCAGATCCAGGTGAACGCCATGGCCCAGGACCCGAGCTTCTCGGTGCTCTGCAGACGAATGATCTCATCACGCGTGAACCAGTGCGCTTCGATCTCCTCGTCCCCGCGCTCGGAAGGGCGGATATCCCCCTCCGCGTGCCCGAATATGCAGACGGCACTTTCGTTGCTGATCCCGACGCAGCAGGGCGAGGGCGGGAACACCTCCGTGACGGTCGTGAGCCGAAGCCCCGTTTCTTCGAGAAGCTCTCTTGCAAGGCAGTCGACAGGACTTTCTTCGCCCTCTATGAGACCGCCCGGCAGCCCGTATATCGATCCGCCCTGTTCGAGTCGGAATTCGTGCAGCAGAAGGATGTGCTCGTCCTCCGTGTCCGTGATCACGGCCACCACGGCATCCGGACGATGGTTCTGCATGTCCTCCAGGGAGTGCATGGCTCCGTCACGACTGACCATCTCATAGATTTTCCGGGTGCCGTCTTTCTCTTCGTAATGGATGTTGTATGTGTGGAGAAACTCTCCGCTGTGCACGGGCTCTATTTTCAGAAATTTCAAGGTCTCTCCTCCGGATGGCTTTTTGCTTACTGTACAGGAAACCCGGCCGTCTGTCAATCTGACGTGAATGCCGGAGATGACCGACGCTCAGAAAGGCAGCTCGCCGTCCTCTTCTTCGGGGGACAGCTGGCTGAACTCGTCATAGGTCATGACCGCGCTGACTTCCGCATTCACAGAGACGGAAGCCCGCCAGTTCCCGGAAGAGTCTTTTTTGTTTCCGTAAGAAACGCTGACGATCCTCTCGATCCTGAATTTGCCGCCTTCACTGACATTGCTCGGCGTGTTTACGACGAAGACCGCGATATCGTTGTTTCCGCGTTCGTCCTGTGTGGCAAGCAGCTCCCAGTCGCCGTTGGCGCTGCTTCCGCTCCTCTGCCTGACTGCTGTGTACACTTTTCCCATTTCGATCCTGTTCATGATTCATACTCCTTTTTCATAATAGATTCTGTTCAAACGCTTTTAGTTCTGCAAAACAAAAGCGCGATCCCTCCGGAGAAACTCCTCAGTATCGCACAAAAAACGGGCCCGGAACAAACCACGGTTCCTTTCCTTGCTTCCGATTCCTTTCCTGCTGTCCGATACTGTTCTGTTTTACTTGATTCCGTCTTCTGTCAGAGGTCTGTTTCTGCCCTGCAGATCTATTCAGCTATTCTGTTAAAAGAATACCATCACAGAGAGCAGTTGTCAACATATGCATGCTTTTGTCAAAAGGACCGCAGATGCTTGTTTCGGGTTCCGGAAAGGCGTATAATCCATTATAACGACAGCAATGAAAGAAGGGATGGGAATTGCCGCTGCTCCTTGATCTGTTTCTAACGTTTTTCCGCATAGGGGCTTTCACCTTCGGCGGCGGCTACGCCATGCTCCCGATGCTCCAGAAGGAGCTCGTGGACAAAAAAGGCTGGGTGACCGAAGAGGAGATCCTGGACTATTTCGCCATAGGCCAGTGCACGCCCGGTGTGATTGCCGTGAATACGGCTACCTTTGTCGGTTATAAAATGAAAAAGGCGGCAGGAGGCATCCTGGCGACCCTCGGAGTGGTCGCACCCTCCATTATCATCATCACGATCATCGCCGCGGTACTCAGCAACTTTGCGGATATTCCCGCTGTAAAGAACGCGTTTGCCGGCATCCGCGTGGCGGTGTGCGTACTGATCATCAATTCCGTTGTCAAGCTGCTGAAAAAGTCGGTGGTGGATAAGCTCACAGCGGCGGTATTTGTCGTTGTGGCTCTATGCGCGATTATTTTCTCCAAGGTCAGTCCGGTGATCTTCGTTGTTGCCGCCGCCCTTCTCGGCATAATTATCAAGGTACTCATCCATGGCAGAAAGGAGGAAGTGCGGAAATGATCCTTCTCCGTCTGTTCTGGGAATTCTTCCAGATCGGTCTGTTCTCCGTGGGCGGAGGGCTGGCCACACTTCCCTTCCTGTATAATCTCGGAGCCAGGACCGGCTGGTTCAGCTCCGCACAGGTTGCCGACATGCTTGCCGTTTCCGAGTCCACACCGGGACCAATCGGCGTAAACATGGCGACGTATGTGGGCTATACTACCGCGGGCATTGCGGGAAGCGTTTGCGCCACGCTCGGACTCATTACACCGAGCATCATCATCATACTGCTGGTCGCTGCCGCGATGAAGGCTTTCCGGAACAACCGGTATGTCGAAGCCGCCTTCTATACCCTGCGTCCGGCCTCAACGGGGCTGATCACCGCGGCCGGATGGTCCGTGGTGATGCTGGTGCTGGTGAACACGGAGCTTTTTAAGAGCACGGGAGTGTTCACGGACCTGTTCATCTGGCGGAATCTCCTGCTGTTTGCGGTGCTGTTCATCTTGACCAATTTCATCAAGCCGATCAAAAAGCTGCATCCGATTGTCTTTATCCTGTTTGCGGCCGTGTGCGGCATCGTTTTCCGGCTCGGAGGAGCGTAGAGCGATACCATTGAACTTGACACGAAGGCGGTATCTGAGCCCGATCAGATACCGCCTATTTTCTGCGTTTTATCATAGCTGAAATTTCCGCTCCATTTTCCTGTTAATGTTCAGCCGTGAAACCGTAGTATAAAGGGTGAAGGCGAAAAGAGGTGACAGTCTATGACAGACACGGAGATCATCGGCCTGTTTTTTGAGCGCTCGGAACAGGCGATCACGGAGCTGGACAAAAAACACGGCAGCGCGGTGGCAAGAGTGGCGCGGAATATTCTGGGAAACGAGCAGGATACGGAAGAGTGTGTAAATGATACATACCTTGGGATCTGGAATGCCATCCCGCCCCACAGGCCAAGCCCGCTGCGGACGTTTGTCTGCAGGATCGCGCGCAATCTTGCGACAAAGAAGTATCATTCCAATACAGCTGCGATCCGAAACAGCCAGTACGACCTCGCACTTGATGAACTGGAGGAGGTCCTCTCAAACGGGGACAGTGTGGAAGAGCGCTATGAAGCGAAGGAACTCGGCACAGCCATCAACGGCTTTCTGGCTACCCTGAATCCTTCCGACAGATTTCTCTTCATGCGGCGATACTGGTATTCCGATCCGGTGAAGGACATTGCCGAAATGGCACATTCAACAACAAACAGTGTGACTGTCCGCCTTTTTCGCATACGGGAAAAACTCAGACTTTATCTTGAGAAGGAGGGATTGCTTGTATGAAGCGGGAAACGATCACTTTCATGCTGAACAGCATCGGAGATGAATATATCGGTGAAACAGAAGTCTTTCGTCCGTATTCCGTACAGGGATCCCCGGAAAGGACGGACCATATGAAAAAGAGAAGGATCATCACCCTGCTCCTCGCGGCAGTTCTGATGCTTGCACTGGGGATAACGGCTTACGCGGTATGGAACATTCACACGGAACGGCAGCAGCAGTTGAAATCCGATCTGAAGATCGAAGAAAACAATGTTACAAGCTATACGGAATACGATGTCCCGGAGGAGCAGGAGGGCGGACTTGTCCTGCTGTCTTCCGTAAACGACGGGCAGGTGCAGCATGTCTATGTCAACATCTCTCCCGTGACGAAAGAAGAAGCGGCGCGTTTTCCGGCAGATGGCAGTTTTGCCTGGAGCATTGCAGGTACAGAAATCGGAGGCTTTGCAGCCCCACAGCTCCCGGTGGAGCTTTCCCTGTCAGGAGAAGAGGCCATCCGTGATGCGGTGATGGAGAACGCCTATGACGAGGAATCGCAGACGATGACCCTGCAGTGCTATATTGATGTGAAATTCCTTGAAAAGGCAGCGGCGGAACTCGGCACGGAAGCCGTACCCCTTCAGGTCCATCTGATCGCGGGAGAAAACACGGCCAGGAGTTTCGGTCCCGTTTCCCTTTCCCTGACGGAAAAACAGAGCCGGCATTTCGACTTCGGGCACGCCGTTTATCACGATGAAGAACTGGATAAAGATATCGAGATCGTCGGACTGGAGCTGACACCGTTCAGCGCGGTCTGGAAAGTGCGTTACGAGGGGGCAGCAGCCTTCCACACTCCGGAGGCAGACTGGGAAGCCTATCAGCCCTGGAGCATGCTGGAGGACAAGGTCTGCATTGAGGCGAAGCTGGTCTTCCCGGACGGTTCAGCATTCTCCACCAGCGGAGCGATGACCTGCCCCTATGAGGACGGTGTCGTGAAGCTCAACTGCGCATGGGGGAGCGCGATCAACATCGAGGACGTCCAAAAAATCATCCTCGGCGATCTTGTGCTTTGGGAAAACAAATAAAGAAGATTAAAATCAGCAGGAAGCACCGCTCTGCCCGGGAGCGGTGCTTCTGTTCGTTGTCCCTGTGGTGGGATAATGATAAAATTACCGGGAACTGTGAGATATCCGAGTCTAGACCTGCCCTTAGACTCTGCGGTTTCATTATCTCCTATAATATAACAACTATTGTCATATTATCTGAAAAACCTCTTGCTTTTCTAAAGGATAATGAATAAACTATAATCAGCAGTAAATTAAGCAATTCAAAAAGGAAAGGAAAGACAACCGTATGACAATTCGTGAAGAAGTTGTGGAGCTGCTGCGCAACAGAAGCGCTGCGCTGTTCGGTCTGGATGCCGAAAAAAAGGCGGCGCTGAACGCACAGACCCGCTTTATGGAAGATCTGAACTGCAAGTCGGTGTCCTATGTGCAGCTCAGTGCAGCGCTGGAAGATGAGTTCGAGATCGAGATCCCCTACCAGTATATTAGCGCCTGGAGGACGTTCGGAGACGCGGCTGATTATATTGCCACGACACTTGGGGAGTAAAGGAGATTAAAAATGAAAGACATTCCGAGAAACATCGTTCCTCTTTATGATTCGCCGGAGAGCGACGGCAAATACAAAATCGAAAAAGAAACCTTTGACGGTGAGGAGTTTGATGTCATATTCCGCAAAGGCAACCCCGGAATAACCATCGAGCAGGTGCAGGAAATGCGCGCCCGCGGCGAGGATGTTGACGCCAAGAGCATTCTGCCCCCGTTCCGTCCCAGGACCTACAGGGCAAGTGAGGTGGCGCCGCATATAACATGCATGCAGGAACAGGCGGTCCCCATGCGCGACGGAGTAAAGATCTATGCGGACATCTATCTGCCCGAGGGAGAGCCGGGCCCCTTCCCGCTCATCATCTCCTGGGGGCCCTACGGCAAACGTCCCCGCGAGGGTCAGGACACATGGAAAGCCATGGGAGTTCCTCCCGGAACCTTCTCGAACATGGCGAAATTCGAGTCCTCCGACCCCGCTTTCTGGTGCCGCAACGGTTATGCCGTTGCGAACGTGGACCCGAGAGGCGTCGGCCATTCCGAAGGCGATGTCCATCTGTGGGGGCCGAAAGACGGACAGGACGGCTATGACTTCATTGAATGGGCCGCCCAGCAGAACTGGTGCAACGGCCGCTGCGCACTTTACGGAAACTCCGGCGTGGCCATGGTCCAATGGAGGATCGCTGCCGAGCAGCCGCCTCATCTGGCATGCTTTGCCGCCTGGGAAGGCACGGGCGATATCTACAGAGAATCGGTCTGCCTCGGCGGTATCCCTTCGATCTATTATGAATACTGGATCACGCGCAGCATCGCGGCGTCCAACTATGTTGAAGACAACGCAAGCATGCTTGCAATGAATCCCCTTATGAACAAGTTCTGGGAGAGCAAGATCCCCAACTGGAGAAACATCAAGGCCCCTGCCTATGTCTGCTGCGGCATGTGCCATCCCTGCCACCTGCGCGGTTCGCTGGAGGGCTTCCGCAGGATCCGTTCACCGAAAAAGTGGATACGCATCCACCGTGAGCACGAGTGGCCGGATTCCGTCATTCCCGCGAACATGGAGGACCTCAAGCGCTTCTACGATCGCTATCTGAAGGATATCCGCAACGGCTGGGAGATGACCCCGAAAGTCCGGCTGGACGTTATGGACGCCTATGAATATGATTTCAAGCGGCAGAGACCGGAAAACGAGTTCCCGCTTGCCCGCACGCAGTATACGAAGTTCTATCTCGATGCCAGAAACTGCAGCCTGAATGAGGCCCCTGTGGAGGAGGAGAGCGAACTCGTATATGATGCCAAGGAGGATACCGCCTCATTCGTGTACAAGTTTACGGAGGACACAGAGGTATCCGGCTATATGAAGCTGCATGTTTTCCTCGAGGCCAGGGACTATGACAACATGGATATCATGACCTGGGTCACGAAATACAAGGAGGACGGGACATATGTGCCTCTGCGGCTCATGGGAATCGAGCATCGCGGGACATATTCCTTCTACAGAGCCAGTCACAGGGAGCTTGATCCCAAGTGGTCGACGGATTTCCAGCCGGTCCAGGCGCACCGCAAGGTCGAGCCGATGACTCCCGGAGAGGTCTATGAATGTGAGATAGAGATCCTTGCCAGCAGCCGTATCTGGCACAAGGGCGAGGAACTGCATGTGGAGCTTACGGGCCATCATGTCCCCTGCGGACAGCCCAACCCGCCGCAGCCTCTCGTCTGGGACAATGAGGGCAGACATGTCATCCACACCGGCGGCAAATATGCCTCCTACATCCAGCTGCCGATCGTTCCTCCCAAGTATACATCAGGCGATTTTAAGTACTGGGACTGATTCCTCGGGAAAAGAAAACGGAATGAAAAAGGGGCTTTTGCAATACTTGCAAAAGCCCCTGCGTTTATTCTGTTGAACCTGTGCCGGATCATGGAACAAAGTCCATCATGGTATATGCGGGCGGATCGATGATAAGGCCATCGAGTTTGTTAAACCATTCCGAAAACTGTTCCTGTGTGATGCTCTCTGTTTTTGCAGCGCTCTCCCTGTCCCCATTCTCACAGTAGAAGAAGCCTCTGTCCCCGTCGCTGTACACGCCATAGGCTCTGGTCAGTTCGCTTCCGGAAAAGCTGCAGGCGTAATAGTCGCTGTAGGCAGCGCCGCCGGAACCCGCATAAATGAAGCCGCCATCGGAGGACAGGCAGTATCTTGAGCGGGTGTAGCTGGTGAAGACGAGCTTCGGAGCTCCGTTCTCTACAGTGAAGAGAGACGCGATGATCCTTGAAAAAAAGGCGTCGTCCGTCATGAGACCGACTATCAGTTCGGGAACGCCGTTTGCGTCGAGATCGATCAGGCAGTAGCCGGGCTTTGCCATGCTTTCCAGATAAAGGCTGAGATTGCTTGCCAGATCATAATCCTGATTGGTGAGGTCAACCGAGGCTTCACCTCCCTGCTTGTAGGCATCGACTACGGTAAAAAGTATTTCGTAGCTGTCAAATACGGGAGCGTAAACGGCGAGCCAGTCGGTCTCCTGTACGGCGCCCGGTTCCGCCGGGGCAGGCGCTTCTTCCGTGCTCTGCTCCGGTTTCGGGACGGCTTGCGTTTGAGAGTTCTGTTGCAGAACGGGAGTCTTCTCAGGAGCCGTCTTCTGAGAGGAGCAGGCGGAGAGGAGCAGGATCGCGGAAAGAAGAATGGGCAGGATTCTTTTCATTTCAGAATGTCCTTTCAAAAGGATTTGCTCTCCGAAAGGATTGCTTCTGCTACTATAATGATCATCCGGCGCTGTGTCAAGGAGCACGGATGAACGATCCGCAAATTCGCGGAATAAAGCCGGGAAAGTGCGATTTTTGCCGGATCGGCCCTGTTTGTTATAGACAGGACCGGTCATTTTATATATCATACAAATATCAGAATAACATACAAGAATCGGGAACAAGGATTGAAAGGTGCGCCATAGGATGAAACTGGAGAAGGCAAGAGAAAAGATCGCAAATGCTGACAGACAGATGGCAAAGCTGTTTGAAGAGCGCATGGAAGCGGTGAAGGCCGTTGCCGATTATAAAAAAGAGCACGGTCTGCCTGTGGAGGATAAAGCGCAGGAGACAAAAAAGATCTCGGAGATTGGAAGCCTGATCGGGGATCCGGAACTCCGGCCGTATTATGCAAGCTTCCTTCAGAGCACCATGGAAATCAGCAAACGCCTTCAGCAGGAACGGCTCCGCAGACAGGCACCCGGGAAGGAGCAGGAAAATGCGGTTTTGAGGATGGAACTCGGGCCCGATTCCTATGACATCGTTCTGGAACGCGGCTGTCTGCACCGGGCGGGAGAACTGCTTGATCTGAACAGGAAGGTCATGATCGTTACCGGGGAGCTTGTGCCGCGCAAATACGCCGAAACTGTGGCCGGACAGTGCACGGAGCCCTTTCTCCATATCATCCCTTCGGGAGAAGAGAGCAAAAGCTTTGCCGTGCTGGAAGATATCCTCGTGACGATGCTCAATGCGGGATTCACCAGATCCGACTGTGTGTGTGCCGTCGGAGGAGGCGTGGTGGGAGATCTGGCCGGATTTGCAGCCGCCTGTTATATGAGAGGCATTGATTTCTACAATGTGCCTACCACGGTCCTTTCCCAGGTGGACAGTTCTATCGGCGGAAAGACCGCGGTAAATCTCCGCGGCGTGAAGAATATGGCGGGAGCATTCTGGCAGCCGAAGAAGGTCCTCATCGATCCGGACACCCTTTCGACCCTTCCGCCGAGGCATATCACAAACGGGCTCGCAGAAGCCCTGAAGGCGGGACTGATTGCGGATGAGAAGCTGTTTTCCCTGTTCGAGACCGAAGACGCCGCAACCGATACGGAAAAGGTGATCGAGGCAGCGCTGCGGGTGAAAAAGAAGGTGGTCGAAGCCGATGAACGGGAAAACGGTCTGCGGAAGATCCTGAATTTCGGCCATACCATCGGCCACGGAATCGAGAGCGTCACCGGCATGCTGCACGGCGAGAGCGTTGCATTGGGCATGATCCCCATGTGCTCTGATGAAGTGAGAGCGAGGCTCATCCCGGTGCTCGAAAAGCTCGGACTGCCGCTTTCGGTCCGGGCGGATCCGGATACAGTTTTCGCTGCGGTGATGCATGATAAAAAAATGTCTGCCGGGAAGATCACGGTGGTAAAAGTACCTGTGCCGGGCAGTTACAAAATGGAGAGCGTTTTGCCGGAAGATCTCAAAGACCTTATAAAAATGGTGGTGCATGTATGAAAAACACATTCGGATCGAGCGTCTGCGTAACGCTGTTCGGAGAGAGCCACGGCCCCGCGGTGGGAGCTGTGGTGGACGGCCTTGCCCCGGGGATTCAGGCGGATATGGAATTCATCCGCCATCAGCTCAGTTTAAGGCGCCCGTACGGGAGAATCTCCACTCCCCGGGTGGAAGTGGATGATTTTGAGATCCTCAGCGGTGTGTTCAACGGAAAGACCACAGGAACACCGCTGTGCATCGTCATCCGCAATACAGACACGAAAAGCCGTGATTATGAAGCGACACGCGCCCTCGCAAGGCCGGGTCATGCCGATTTCACGGCCTATGAGAAATATCACGGTTTTGAAGACCCCAGAGGCGGCGGACACTTTTCCGGAAGGATCACGGCTGCCCTCACAGCGGCCGGTGCGGTAGCGCTCACAGCCCTTCGCATCAAGGGGATCGCCATAGGCACCCATATTGCAAGCTGCGGCGGGATCAAAGACCGTACGTTCTCCGAACTTGAGACGGATATCCGCAGACTGAACGAAATGCCTTTTGCGGTGCTTGACGAGGACGCGGGGGAAAAAATGAAGGAAGTAATCGCTGCTGCGGCCGAAGACGGCGACAGCGTCGGCGGTGTGCTGGAAACGGCGGTAACCGGAGTACCTGCCGGGATCGGGGAGCCGTGGTTCGATACCGTGGAAGGCCTTCTCGCTCACGGACTGTTCTCTGTTCCGGGCATTAAAGGCGTTCAGTTCGGCGCGGGCTTTGATCTGGCGGACTCCAGAGGAAGCATCTTCAATGATCCTTTCTGCATGGAGGGAGATTGTATAAAGACCCGCGGCAACAACAACGGAGGAGTCAACGGAGGAATCAGCAACGGGATGCCGATCGTTTTCCGCTGTGCGGTGAAACCGACCCCTTCGATTTTCAGAGAACAGGGTACGGTGGACTTCATGGAACGGAAAGATGCGCAGATCCGGCTCAGCGGACGCCACGATCCCGCGATCATCCACCGGGCGAGGGTGGTCGTGGACTCGGTAACGGCTCTCGTTCTGTGTGATCTTCTGGCGCAGCGGTTCGGAACGGACTGGCTCGGAGGGATGCAATGAGATACGGACTGCTCGGAGAAAAACTCGGACACAGTTTTTCCAAGGAGATCCATGAAAAGCTCGGTCTTTACACCTATGAGCTGATCGAACTGACTCCTACCGGACTGGATGCGTTCCTGCGGGAGAAGGTCTTCTCCGGGGTGAACGTGACCATCCCCTATAAGCAGGCGGTGATCCCTTATCTTGACTCGATCAGCGAACGCGCGGGAAAGATCGGTGCAGTCAATACCATCGTCAACCGGGGGGGAAAACTGTTCGGAGACAACACCGATTTTGGCGGACTGGAGGCTCTGATAAGGAAAACAGGGCTTGTGCTTGCGGGAAAGACCGTGCTGATCGCCGGGACCGGCGGGACCAGCAAGACCGCCCGTGCTGTTGCGGAAGCCATGGGGGCAGCGAAGGTGCTCCGGATGAGCCGCGGCGGGAAGGAAGATGCTGTCAGCTATGCGGATGCCTATGAAAAATATGCCTCCGCGCAGATCCTTTTCAACACCACACCTTCCGGGATGTACCCGAAGCCGGACGGAATGGCGGTGGACCTTGACAGGCTTCCGGAACTGGAAGGCGTGATCGACGTTGTATACAATCCGCTCACGACCAGGCTCGTCCGCGAGGCGCGAGAAAGAGGGATCCGGGCGGAGAACGGCCTGTATATGCTTGTAGCCCAGGCTGTCCTGGCGGCGGAAGCATTTACCGGAGCGGAATTCGGGCGGGACATCACAGACAGAATCTTTGCCGAACTCGTGTTTGAAAAGCGGAACATTGTGCTTACGGGCATGCCTTCCAGCGGGAAAAGCACCATCGGAAAGATCCTTTCCGAAAAGCTTGGCAGAGAGCTCGTCGATACCGATGCCCGGATCGTAGAGAAAGCCGGGATGCCGATTACGGAGATCTTCCGTACAAAAGGAGAAAACGCCTTCCGGGATCTCGAGACGGAAACGATAGAGGAAGTGTCGGCTTCCGGAGGGAAAGTGCTCTCCACGGGAGGGGGTGCGGTTCTCAGAAAGCGGAACGTTGACCTGCTGAAGAGAAACGGAACGGTTGTTTTCCTTGACCGGCCGCTTGAGGCACTCCTGCCGAGCGATGACCGGCCGCTGGCCGATAATGCGGAAAAACTGCGCGGGCTTTATGCCGAACGGCTCCCCGTATATACCGCTTCCGCAGATGTGATCCTGCAAGTCAGCGGGACACCGGAGCAAACGACGGAAGAATTGCTGGAGAAACTGAGATGAAGATACTTGTGATAAACGGTCCGAATCTGAATATGCTGGGGATCCGGGAACCTGCGATTTACGGGGCGGAAACCTATGAAACGTTATGCAGGCTCATCTCCTCCTTCGCGGTGGAGCACGGCATCGAGGCGGAGGTCTTCCAGTCCAACCATGAGGGGGACCTTGTGGACAGGATCCAGCAGGCTTACGGGACCGCAGACGGGATCGTGATCAACCCCGCAGCATATACACACACGAGCGTTGCCCTGCTCGATGCGGTGAAGGCGGTGGGGATCCCCACGGTGGAGGTGCACATCTCCGATGTTTCCAAACGGGAGGATTTCCGGCAGATCAGTTATATCCGGCGGGCATGCATCGCCACGATAAGCGGACACGGTCTCAAAGGATATACGGAGGCAATGGAACTGCTGATGAAAGAGGCCGGGCTATGACCGTCACCATTTTTCCGTCGCTGCCGTCCGGAACGATAAAGGCACCGCCCAGCAAGAGTATGGCCCACAGGCTGCTGATTTGCGCGGGACTTGCCCGCGGCGAAAGCAGGATCAAAGGAGTCTCCTTTTCGGAGGATATCCTTGCGACCATCGACTGCCTGAAAGCACTCGGGGTGGAAGTCCGTACGGAAGGAAACTGTGTTGAGATAACGGGAACGGATCCCGAAGGCCCGGCTGTCGCGGTGCTTCCCTGCAGGGAAAGCGGCAGTACTTTACGCTTTCTGATTCCTGTCTGCATCCTTTCAGAGGCGGAAACGCGGCTGATCGGAAGCGAAAGCCTGATGAAGCGCCCGCTCGTGGTTTATGAGCGCCTGTTTGCAGAGAAGGGCCTTCCGTTTAAAAAGACCGGCAACAGTCTTTCGGTAAAAGGGAAACTCCCGCCGGGAGAATACTGCTTTGCGGGAAATGTGAGCAGCCAGTTCGCGAGCGGTCTGCTGTTTGCACTGCCGCTGCTCGAAGAAAACAGCCGCATCAAACTACTGCCGCCGGTGGAAAGCAGATCGTATATCGATTTGACCCTGTCAGCCATGCGTGCCTTCGGCGTTATGAGCGCATGGGAAAGCCCGGAGTACATCTCCGTGCCTGGGGGACAGTGTTATTTGCCGCAGGAGCTCACCGTGGAGGGGGATTGGTCTAATTCGGCATTTTTCCTTGCCATGGGAATCCCGGTGATGGGGCTGGACGAAAACAGCCTCCAGGGCGACAGAGTGTGCAGAGAGTATTTCAGAGCGCTGGACGCAGGCTTTGCCGAACTTGACATTTCCGACTGCCCGGATCTCGGACCAGTCCTTTTTGCCTATGCAGCGCTTCATTCCGGCGGGCGCTTTTCCGGAACAGATAGACTTCGCATTAAAGAAAGCGACCGCCTTGCATCCATGAGAGAGGAACTGGCAAAATGCGGAGTGGAGATCTGCCTCGGAGAAAACACGATCACCGTAGGAAGCGGAGTGAAAAGACCCGAGGTCCCGCTGGACGGTCACAAGGACCATCGTATCGTGATGGCGCTTTCCGTTCTTTGTACCGTTACGGGCGGGACCATATGCGGAGCGGAGGCAGTCTGTAAGAGTTTTCCGGATTTCTTTGAGGTACTCCGATCAGTCGGAGTAAAGACGGAGGAAGTATTATGAAGTGGATATCGGACAGCAATATTCTGATAGTAGGACTCGGCCTCATGGGAGGCAGCTATGCAAAGGCCCTGAAAAGACTCGGATTCCGTGTCACCGCCATAAGCAGAAGGTGGGAGACAATCGATTATGCAATGGAGAACGGGATCATCGACTATGGCAGCGCTGAAACGGATGAAAAGTTGATCGGAGAGGCTGATGCCGTTATATTTGCCCTGTATCCGGAGGTTTTCAAGCAGTGGATCCGCGACAATCAGCATCTGCTGAAATCCGGAGCGCTGCTGACCGACGTCACGGGCGTGAAAAAGTGCATCGTCTACGACATTCAGGAGATGCTGCGGCCGGACCTTGAATTTATAGCCGCCCACCCGATGGCAGGAAGAGAGGTCTACGGAGTGGAAAACAGCGACGACAGGATCTTCCATCCGGCAAACTACATCGTCACGCCCACGGACAGAAACACGGAATCTGCGATAGAGTGGTGCAAGAGCCTCGGCCGGGTGCTCGGCTTCCGAAAGGTAAGCGTGCTTTCCCCGGAGGAGCATGACGAGATGATCGGCTTCCTCAGCCAGCTTACCCACTGTATTGCGGTCTCACTCATGACCTGCTCGGACAACCGGCACCTCGTGTATTATACGGGAGACAGTTTCCGGGATCTGACACGCATCGCAAGAATAAACGACGAAATGTGGAGCGAGCTGTTCCTTCTGAACAGGGAGGATCTCCTCAAACAGATGGATATCTTCATTGAAGAATTCCGGGAGCTTCGCGATCTGCTTGCTGCAGGCGACCGGGAGGGCATGCGCGAAAAGATGAGGATCAGCACGGAACGCAGGGCGTATTTTGACATTTAAGCAGGTGATGGAATATGAACATGGAATTCAAGCGCAAGCTCACCATACCCATGGAGACCAAGGAGATGTATCCCCTAACGGGATCCATGGCCGCAATCGTTGAAAAGAAAACCGCGGAACTCAAGGCAATCTTTTCCGGCAGAAGTGACAAGCTGGTCCTGATCATCGGCCCCTGCTCGGCAGACAATGAGGACAGTGTCATCGATTATATATCCCGTCTGATCCCCGTACAGGAGAAGGTAAAAGATAAGCTGCTGATCGTACCCCGCATCTATACCAACAAAGCCAGGACCACCGGAGAGGGCTATAAAGGGCTCGTCCACCAGCCGGACCCGAATGCGAGCCCGGATCTGTTCAAGGGCATCATCGCTACGCGGGAGCTGCACATGAGAGCGGTGAAGGAGACCGGATTTGCATGCGCGGACGAGATGCTCTATCCGGAAAACTTCAAATACATAGACGACCTGCTTGCCTATGTGGCAGTAGGTGCACGGTCCGTAGAGGATCAGCAGCACCGCCTCACCGCAAGTGCCATCGAGTGCCCTGTGGGGATGAAGAATCCCACGAGCGGAGACCTGTCCGTCATGATGAACGCCATCCTTGCGGCACAGCATCAGCATGATTTCATCTACAGGGGATGGGAGGGGCATTCCTTCGGCAATCCTTTCGCGCATGCCATTCTCCGCGGATATGTGAACAGACAGGGCGTCACCCATCCGAATTATCACTATGAGACGCTCATCTATCTGGCGGAACTCTACGCCAAGTGGGATCTGAAGAATCCTGCTGTGGTCATAGACTGCAACCACGCAAACAGCGGCAAGAATCCTTTCGAGCAGCCGCGCATCCTGAAAGATGTGCTGCTGAGCTGTAATTACAGCGGGGATCTGAAAAAGATGGTCAAAGGCTTCATGGTGGAAAGCTACATTGAGGACGGAAATCAGCCCGTAGGAGGGGGTGTGTACGGGAAAAGCATCACCGATGCCTGCCTCGGCTGGGAGAAGAGCGAGCGGCTCATCTATGAGACTGCGGAAATGCTTTGAAGAAAGATGTGAGGAAGCATGGAATACAACAGAAGCATCGTGCTGAAAGACGGCAGGACATGCATCCTGCGCAACGCAACGGAACAGGACGGCAAAGCCGTGCTCGAGATTTTCATCCTCACGCATGCGCAGACGGACTGGCTGCTGTCCTATCTGGATGAGGTGCACTTCACGGAGGAGCAGGAAGGAGAGTATCTGAAGAAAAAGACGGAGAGTCCCCTTGAGGCGGAGATCCTTGCCGAAGTGGACGGGAAGATCGCAGGAACTGCCGGAATAGACCGGATCGGCGGCAGCGAAAAAGTGAAGCACCGCGCAAGCTTCGGGATCAGCATCGACCGGAACAGCTGGGGGTTCGGGATCGGACGCGCCTTGACAAGAGCCTGCATCGAATGTGCGAGGGCGGCCGGATTTGAGCAGCTGGAACTCGATGTGGTGGCGGACAATAAAAGGGCCATCGCTCTGTATGAAAGCGAGGGCTTCGTGGAATACGGCCGCAACCCGAAGGGTTTCCGTTCCCGCGAAAACGGCATGCAGGAGCTCGTGCTCATGCGGCTGGAACTGAACAAATGAGCAATCGCCGAAAAACAGCAAAAGACCTGTGATCAATGATCACAGGGTCTTTTGCCTCGTTGCGGGTTTTAAACAAAGGGATCGTTTATCAGGAGCCCTTTGGCGTTGTTCCATAGCAAATCGTCAAGACAGTCCGAGAATGCCGGATGCGAAAGAGTGTTCTGTATATGACGTTTAAGCACCGGGAGAGGAATCGCGGGGAAATCCGTGCCGTAGACAATATGGGACGGATCGGTCATCGTCAGCAGGATCGGCACAGCGTGGGGATAGGCGTCACAGGCGAGGTCATAGAAGATCTGCTCCAGCGGAGCTTTTTGCAGCCTTCCCTGCGCTGCCGTTATCCCGTAGTAACGGTCAAGGGCAACAGGCAGGCAGGAACCCGTGTGCGGGACCACGATCCTTATGTGAGGATGGTCGCGCAGCATGCCGGAATCGATCAGATCCAGTACGGTCCTCGTGGTGTCGGTGATGAATTCGAACATCGGCAGAATCTTTCCCGTGATCGGGCCGGCCGGCCAGACCGGCGGAGCTGCTGGATGAAGCAGAACGGTGCAGCCAAAACTGTCAAGAAGGTCATACAGAGGGGCAAGCTGCCCGTCGCCGAGATACATCCCGTCATAGTTGCTGCACAGCCCCACGGCACAGGCACCGAGTTCCTTTAGAGCGCGTCCGGCTTCCACCACGGCGGCAGATACGTCCGGAAGCGGCAGGATGGCCGCAAAGCCGAAGCGGTCCGGATGAGAGCGAACGATGGCGGCTCCGGCATCGTTGACCTGCCGGCAGTATGCTGCACAAGCGGTCGGATCGTCAAGATATTTCAGCGTGGGACAGCTCAGGACTGCATGGGTGATCCCGAGCCTGTCCATGGCGGCGATATGCTCATCCAGAGTCCGGTTTTCCACAACAAAGCCGATCCTGTCTGCATCTTCCGAGACGCGGCCTGTCTCAATGGAAAAATGCGTGTGCATGTCGATTATCCGTTTCATCTGTAGCGTCCTCCTTGTTCGGTCTGCAGCGGTATTATGATAACACCCGGTTTCCTTTGAAAACCGGGTGTATATAGTTATTACGGGGAGATCAGATTGCCTTTAGTCTTCGATCAGGTCTTTCGCAAAGGCAGTCGACTCGGAGCCGTTATAGAACATCCAGTTGACCAGGATCGCGTCATCGGTGTCCGAGTCATATTTCTTGAATACAAACGAGGACGGATCGATCTCGGAAGGATAGTAGCCGCTGGTGACGGATCCGACGACGACATCCCCGGAGATCTTCACGCCGCCGTCCGAACCATACGTAAACGCATACAGCGTACCGACGTCGTTATAGGTGTCGCCGACATCCAGCTCAACATCCTTGAAATAATACACCGTCTTGCCGTCCATGCTGTTGTTGAGATTAGTGTTTGAGGCAGAGGAGGCGTATACGCCGGAGGAGACCTTGACAGGGGATTCATCGCCGCTCTTGTACATATAAAGAGTGGCTTCATTCCTGTCATAGTTCTTCAGGTAATAAATGTACGGGGCGTTCATTGCATAGGAAAAAGCAGAGACATCATTGGAAAGCTTGACGGGTTCATCGATCTCCGCACCATTCAGCTTCGCATAATACAGGGTGGAATCGGAATCGGTATAGTATAGACAGCCATCAAAGATATGATAGTTTTTAACGCCGGACAATACTTTTTCCCGGTCGCCTTCTGCATCGATATAGTAAAGATTCTTGTCGGTATCCGCATCCGTCAGAACATACAGTCCCGTAAAGCTGTCGCTCGGGTCCCATCTGAAAAGGCAGTTCTTTGTATAGGACCCGGAAGAGAACTCTTTCCCGAGCTTGACTTTTATCACGTCTTTCCCCAGCGGCTTTATATACATCACGTCGCTGTCATAGCTGTACAGGATGGTGCAGTTCGATACTTCGTTTATCAGGCCATAGACGTAACCGTATCTCGATGATAGTTCCATCGTGCCGACTTTTTCGGCTTCACCGTTTTCATAAATGAATAATTCACAGGACTGCCCGTCTTCGATGGACCAGGCAAAAATATTGCAGTCCTTCGAGATCGCCAGAAAGTCGACGGATTTATCCGTATCATATTTTGCAATCTTTTCAGGTTCTGAAGTGTCGTTCTTTAAGAGGTAGATACCGCCGTCCTTGGCGTAGAGCAGATTGTAATACTTGTTCAGATAATAGGCGTCTATGTCGCTGTTGTTTCCGAGGGCAGTTTTTTCCCCGTTCACGAAGGAATACATGAAAAGGTTTTTATCCCCGTCTTCGTAAAAAATGCCGTAGTCCCCGACAAAACGCAGGCCGGCTGCATCATTTGCGACCACATCTTTATTAGAAAGATCCGAAACATCCGTATAAACAGTAAGAGTTCCGTCCTGGTCAAGGACTGCGAGTTTCTTCCGGTCATAGCTCATCCTGCCGGATTCGTTCTCTCCCTTTATGGTGAGTCCCTCATCCGAAAACGTTGCGAAGTGGGCTTTCCCGTCTTCATCGATCATCGCGTTCATGAAATTGGTCTCATAGGTCACATAGCCTTTAGAACCGCGGGACGGAAGACCGAACGCGCACCCGCAGACGGTCAGCATCATTGCCAGCAGCAGGATAATTACGGTTGCTTTTTTCATTTTTTTCCTCCAAAGTCTGTTTTTGTTTCAAATCGTATAATTATTCTACTATAGAAAATGACAAAACTCAATCAGCGTTCCGGAAAAAACTGACGGAAGAAAGCAAAAAGTAAAACAGACATCCCTGACGGGACAACGGCTTTGCTTTTTCATGCGATCCGTGATTTATGAGTGATGTTTTCCGGCTGAGTTTACGGTTGTGCGGAGTGCCGGGATATGGTATGATAAAAATGAAGAATAATCCCTTAGTTCAAAGCCGAAAGGAGAGCGATCGCCATGGTTATCCCGACAGAACATTTTCGCAGCGAATACAGCGAGGTCCCTCTGCGCATAGCCAAGGGACATTTTGCGACGAGCCACAGCCACATCAACTACTTCATCGACATGACCTTCACCAAGCACCGTCTGGCGGAGGCGCGCCAGGCCGCACGTGAGCTGGCAGTCAAATACCATTCCTCCGAGATTGTTGATACCATCCTCTGTCTGGACGGAACGGAAGTGCTCGGAGCCTGCCTTGCGGAAGAGCTTATCAACGAAGGCATTAAAACCAAAAACGAGCACAATACGCTTTATGTCGTTACACCTGAGACTACCACCGGCAATATGCAGATCTTCCGTGAAAACATCGCGCACCTGATACGCGGCCGCCGCATCCTGATCCTTGCGGCTTCCGTCACCACGGGCACCGCGGCGCTGGAAGCCATCGAGGCGGTACGGTATTACGGAGGCATCCCCGTGGGCGTATGCAGCATTTTCTCCTGTCTTGACTTTTGCGGCAATTTCCCTGTCACGACGATCTTCCATTCCAAGGTCCTGGGAGATTACAGCTCAGTGCCCGCCGGACAGTGCCCCCTTTGCAAGGCAGGCGTCAAACTTGACGCACTGGTAAACAGCTACGGCATCTCCAGCTTTATGTAAGGCATGTGCCCGGTCGACTCCAAATGGGGCAGTCGGGGCATCAGGCTTGCGATCATACTGAAGATAAAAAGCTGTTTTATGAGGGCATTGATGAAAACAGACATAAAAAAAGACACATGGAGAGTCTTTCTGCTCTGCCTGTTGTTGTTGTTTGCGGTGTTTTCCATCATGCTGGCAGATCGCATCAGTAACGATGGATTCAGCGATTATGTCATGAATGTGAAGGGCACGCACGCAGCATGGAAGATGCAACTGGGACGATTCTCCGGCGCGGCAGCAGAGGCTGTGCTACATTGGTTAGGTATCAACGATGTGGCTGTTCAGTTTCCGTTCACGCTCGCACTGATTCTGACAATGGCCTGGTGCTGCGCCGACGTGTGGGCACTGGAGATCTCGGCGTTTTCGCAGCCGGATCAGAGAACGAAAGATCTTCTCCTGCTTGCGGTGCTGCCTGCTTTTATCAACATTTCCTTTGGGGAGTTTTTCTTCTTTTCCAACTGTGCTATACACTGGATCGGAATGCTGCTGTTTGCACAGCTTGCCCTGCGTGTGTTCTTCTCGAAAAATACAATGGGTCGAAAGCTGCTCTCGACATTCCTGCTTGTGCTTTCGCTGGGTTTTTATCAAGCGGCTGTGGCCTACTTCATCATATGGGGATTGTTGACTGCAGTGCTGCGCGAGGACCTTCGCGCAGATCGGAAAACGTTCCGTTCACTGCTGGAGTTTATGATCGTGGCAGCGGCGGCGAGCATTTTGACTGTTGCGCTGCAAAAGCTGTTTGAAGTAACAGGGCTCGTCTCCGGCACGGACCGTTCTCCCGGGCTGGGCACGTTGTTTTACAATCTTTTTCGTCTGGCAACTTCGGGGCAGTGGAACGTGCAGGCCAAGGGGATGCACTTTCTCGGCTGCCTCATGGGGCTGACGACGTTCAGCCTGACAATAGGACTTTATGTTTTTGTCAAGAAGGCAAAAAAGTCCTCTCTCTGGCTGATCATCCTTCTGAGCCTGATTTGCTATGGTATATCGTTCCTGCCGCATGCCCTGACGCCGACAGTATGGCTCGCACCGCGATCGCTGTTTGGTGTGTTTTCCTATATCTCGTTCTGTGCTATTCTCATCCTCTATGTGCGGCAGGGCTGCACTGAACGGGGCGGCGTTATGCACGTTGCATTTGCTGCGCTGCTGGGTGTGTTTCTGGTGGCGAATGCGCGAGGGATCTATCTCATCGGACTGGAACAGATCCGTAGCAATATCACGGATAAAACCGTGATATACACGGTTGAAGAGCGGATCGAGGCATATGAACAGGAAAGCGGTGTATCGGTAAACCGAATCGGCCTCATCTTTGACAGCAGCACCTGGGTGTCGAATCCGGACATTAAGAACACCTATATGGATATCAACCAACGCGCCACGTCTGTTTCCTGGCAGATCCCGGCCTCCTTCTTTTATTTCTTTGAAAGGGAACTTGATTCCGTTGACGTGCCTGAGGACGTATACCGGGAGTATTTTGACGGAAGAGAGTGGGACTCCTTTAACATGGAGGAACAAATCATTCTGATCGACAATACTCTGTACTGGGGTGTCTATTGACGGGACGCTTCTCGCAGAGTGCGGAACGTATGCAGATCTGATTTCCGGTGGAATCAGTTTTCGCTGTGCGAACAGGTATTGCGTTGTTTATTCAGTTCTTGAGAGCAGGATGGTCTTAATAATGTGGACTTCGACAACAACAAGATCCGGATCGACAGCACACTGCTGTACACCCCAGACAAAGGAGTATATGAGAACAGCACCAAAACCGGCGATACGAGATACCTGAAGCTTCCGTCCGAGTCCATGTTGCTCCTTAGGAAGTATCTGGCATGGTATAACGAACTGAAGCTGAAAAACGGCGACAGATGGCACAAGGAATATGATTATTGCTTTGTCCGTGATGACGGCAGGCCGATAGACCCGGATTCTATCACGGCCTACTGCAGCAAATTCTCAAAGGAGCATCCGAATCTGCCGCATATCAATCCGCATGCTTTCCGGCACACGCAGGCCTCCACGCTGATCAGCAGCGGCCAGGATATCGTTACGGTCGCAAAGAGGCTTGGTCCTGCGAGAACGTCGACAACACTGGATATATACAGCCATCTGATTGCAGCCGCAGACGCTGATGCAAGTGAATGCATAGCCGAAGTCCTGCTCAGAAGAAGGGCATAAGAACAAATAATAGAGGCGGGTACCACTCAAAACCGAGCAGTTCCCGCCTCATTTTTTTCTCGTGTTAGCTAAATGTTAGCTAAATTCTGTTTTTGCCTCTATACCCATAAAAACCGAAAACCCTGTAACCGTTGAGATTACAGGGTTTTTACTGGCACGCGATAAGGGATTCGAACCCCTGACCTTCTGGTCCGTAGCCAGACGCTCTATCCAGCTGAGCTAATCGCGCTTACGCGCTCAAGTATATTAGCACAGCTTCCGTGAAATTGCAACTGTTTTTTCCGCTTTATGACTGTGGCAGACTGCCGTCAGTCAGGGTAAAACTCATAGTGGTCCGTGAAGTTCAGAACCTGAGTTCCCAGGTTGACATATAGTATCTGGATATCGTCCACGCTAAAGGGGAAGTTTGCAGGGAAAGACAGATCAAAAGAGAACGTGTTCCCGTTCAGAGCATACTTCAGACTATCTGAGGAAATGGCGTTTCCTTTAACAAAATAAGAAACATACGCTGTAAGCTGCTGAAGCGAGGATGTGTCTTCACTCCCGATTATATCGATTTGGGCGCTGTCAGACATGCCCATAAAGAACATAACGTTCCAGGAAGCGTTGTTGTTTCCGGGAGTCTCTGACATCGGGTATCCGTAAGGAACTCTGTTATCGGTAAGTTCGACGTGGAGAGTGTTATCCTCTTCGACGAAGACAGCAATCGAACCATAAGTCCATTCTCCGAATGCCAGCCTCCGGTATTCAGAGGGTTCTTCTGAGTCGACGTCAGATGCAGGGGACTCGGAAAACTCAGTATTATCCGTATCGTCCGTTTCATCGTGTGTTCCCAGCTCAGGTAATTCAGCCAAATCTTCCGAAGGCACAACGGGAGTATCGGCGATTTGAAGACCAGTCTCTTCGGGGGCCTCATCTGAGATAAGGGAACCGGGATCTTCGTATGTCACTGCAGGAAGCTGCGCATTCTGTTCTGAAGCAATAGGCGATGACTTGTTTTTGTTCGTGAGAATGACCGTAAGGATAACTGCACCGGCGATAATAAACGCAAAAACCGGGATCAGAGGTTTGATATTGAAGCGTTGAGTCATTTCAGTCTTTGGCGCGGAGTCTGCTATGACCGGAGAAGCATCGGAAGAAGCGGAGAAATCGGCATAAACCGGGCTTTCACCTCTGCATTTCTGGAGGATCTCCACACGACAAAGTTTCTCAAAGAATTCTTCTCTGCTGGGGTATCTATATGCCAGAAGTGACATATAGCTGGATATCTGCATTTCCATTCCCGCGCTCATTGCGGTTGGCTCCAGAATGACCGACAGATAATCCAGATTGCGCGACAGGGCGAAATTGACCTCGCGGCGGCAGTTGTTGGAAAGAACATACTCGGGAGATATGAAAGACAGACAGACTTTGCTTTTTTCGAGATGTGTGGCAATGGATTCGGGCCATTCGGTACCCGGATCTATACCCTCATCATACCAGAATCTGAATCCGGCATCCTTAAGCATATGGAGCAGGGGAAGGACCTTGTCTGAATCTTTGTGACTATAGCTAATAAACATATATGGCTCGCTGCCCTCATATGGCCTGATGCGCCGCATGTTCTGATCCATGGAAACGCCTCCTGAGGAAAAATCGGATATTTTTAACCGTTAACTTATACTGTATCATATGAAGATATGCATTTCAAGGATGCTTTCTTGCGTGCAGGCATTCCCTGTTGATACGCGCCGCATGTATGTGATATAATTTACATAATAGAATCTGGAGGCGTGACATGAGCGTGAAGATCCTTGCCGTCGGAGATATCTGCGGCGCGCCCGGGCTGGAATTCCTTGAGAAAAAGCTCAAGGACTGGCGGCGTGAAAACAGTATAGATTTTGTCGTGGTAAACGGCGAGAACGCGAATGTCGTGGGCGTGACGCCGAAGCAGTGCGACGCCATCCTGCGCGCCGGGGCCGACGTGATTACGCTCGGAAACCACACCTGGACGCGTACGGAGCTCCAGCCGTATCTGGCAGAGAGGCGAAGAGTTCTGCGCCCGGCCAATTACGGGCCCCAGTGCCCCGGAAGAGGCATGGGAGTCTATAAGACAGAGTTCGGCGATGTCTGTGTCATCAATCTGCTGGGCCGCTTCACGCTCGACAACAATACGGACAACCCGTTCGTCATAGCTGACAGCATGGCGGAAGAGATCAAGGAAAAGATCGTCCTCGTGGATTTTCACGCCGAGGGGACGAGCGAAAAGCGGGCGATGGGCTACATGCTCGCGGGCAGGGTGAGTGCGGTCTGGGGAACGCATACGCATGTGCAGACCTCGGATGCCTGCGTCCTCGAGGGGGGCACCGGGTATATCACCGATCTGGGGATGACAGGAGCTGCGGAGTCCGTGCTCGGCATCGATATAGACCAGAGCATCGGAAAGTTCATGGGCGATCCCCCGAGACGGTATGAGTCGGGCAAGGGTGCCTGTGTTCTGGAGGGCTGCCTGTTCGAAATAGACCCGGAGAGCGGGAAGTGCTTGAAAGCGGAAGCGGTAAGACTGAGATGAGCAAACTGAAGATCCTGCATGCGGCGGATTTTCATCTGGATACACCGTTTGAAGGTCTGCCTGAAGAAAAAACAAGACAGAGAAGGACAGAGCAGCGGATGCTGCTGCTGTCCCTGGCGGAGCTTGCCCGCAGCGAGAGAGTCGATCTGATCCTGTTGCCGGGCGATCTGGTGGACGGAGAAAAGGTCTTTTTCGAGACCGAGAACGCGATGGCCAGGGCTTTCGGAAGCGTCGCCTGCCCCGTGGTAATCGCCCCGGGAAACCACGACTGCTTTACGCAGAACAGCATCTATTCCCGGGCGAAACTGCCGGATAACGTATACATCTTCAGAAAGAATGAGATAGAGTGCCTCGAATTCGACGAGATCGGGGCCAGAGTCTTCGGCGCGGCTTTTACGGACCGCTATTCGAGGCCGCTCCTTGAAAGCTTTCATGCCGAAAGATACCCAGGGACGCTGAATCTGCTTTGCCTCCACGGGGAAGTTGACGTCCGGGAAAGCAGATACGATCCTGTGAGTTCCAGGCAGCTTGCGGAAAGCGGGATCGATTATGCGGCGTTCGGCCATATCCACAAGGGCTCGGAACTGCTGAAAGCCGGAAATACTACTTATGCCTGGCCCGGCTGCCCAGAGGGGCGCGGTTTCGATGAGACCGGGGCGCGCTTCGTGAACATCATCGAAATAGACCGGGACAGCCGGGAGGTCTCTCTGCGGAAGGCTTCGATCGCCCGCAGAAGATATGAGATCCTGGATGTAGATATCAGCGGAGCGGAACCGATCCTTGCGATCCATTCCAAGCTCCCCGACGATACCCAGAACGATATATACAGAATAGTCCTGAAAGGTGAGACGGACGGTTCCGCAGATGCAGCCATGCTCCGGAACAGTCTTGAGGGCCTGTTCTTCCATCTGCAGATTCGGGATGAGACCGTGCTTGCACGCGACATCTGGGAAAAGGCGGGAAGCGATAGCCTGAGAGGGCTCTTTCTTGCGCGCATGAGGGAGCTCTATGATTCCGCCGCAAATGAGGAAGAGCGCTCCAGAACAGAACAGGCGGCAAGATGGGGACTTGCGGCTCTGGACAATAGGGAGGGGGTTTGACCGCATGAGGATACGATCGGCTACAGCCTCCTTCGGCAAGCTCGAAAACGAGACGCTCCGGTTCCATGAGGGCCTGAACGTCATACATGCCCCGAACGAGAGCGGCAAATCCACCTGGTGCGCTTTCATCCGGGCGATGCTCTACGGCATAGACACGTCCGAAAGAGCAAAAAAGGGATTCCTTCCCGACAAGCAGAAATACGCCCCCTGGTCCGGCGCTCCGATGGAAGGGCAGATGGATGTCATCGCCGACGGCTGCGACATCACTATCATGCGGACCACGAGGCTTCCGAATGCTCCGATGCAGGACTTCAAGGCGGTATATACCGGCACCGCCGACGAGGTGGAGGGGCTCACAGGGAGCAATGCCGGCGAGATGCTCACCGGCGTATCCAAAGAGGTGTTCCGGAGGAGCGCCTTCATCGGGCAAGGCGCCGTCGCCGTCACGGGCGGTCCGGAGCTTGAAAAGAGGATCAACGCCATTGTCTCCACCGGTGAAGAAGAGACCAGCTTTTCCGAGGCCGACGAAAGGCTGAAGGCCTGGCTCCGGAAAAGGCGCAGCAATCGGAACGGTGAGCTCCCGGAGATAGAGGCGAAGCTCGACGAGGCAAACCGGGAACTCGAAGAGGCCCGTGAGGGCGCCCGGCAGATCGGGGAACTCGAAGAAGCGCTCAAAGAATATGAGAAAGAGTGCGGCAGACTTGAGGCGGAGGTTGCCGAGGCAAGAAAGCAGCAGAGAAAGACGGCTCTCGAAAAGCTGGATCAGAGCGACAGGGAGCTTGAAGCAAAACGGAAGAACTATGAGGAACTCTCTGCGGCGTATTCCGGAAAGCGCGAGGCTCTCCGGAACAGCAGGCTCGGCATGATCAGCGCGGAGGATGCGGCGGAAAAAACGTCGGAGGATGCGGAGCGATATGCGGATCTCGCAGACCGGGCCGAAGCGGCAAAAGGAGCTTCCCCGCTGCTGTTCATAGTGTGTCTGGTCGTTGCGGCGGCACTTGCGGCCGTATATGCCGCAAAGCATATCCTGATCCTGATCATCGCGGCCGGGGTCGTGTGTCTGCTGGGCATATGGGCGGCGCTGAGCTACATCAACCGCAGGAACAGTTCCCGCGAGACCGAGGAGGAAAAACGGCAGATACTGCGAAAGTATTCCGTCTCGGATCCCGAGGAGATTCGAAAGATAGCGGAGGAGCACGCGAGGATCGTTTCCGAGCTGAAAGAGGCAGAGAGAAGACTGAGATCCGCCGGGGAGGATTACAACGGCTCAAGACTGGCGCAGGCTGAAATCCGGAAGAGAGCGATCGACGCGCTGGACTTTTCCGCCGAAGGTGTGGGAGAGGCGTCCGCGCTTACGGATCTGCTCCGGGCGGCAAGAGAGAAGAAAGCCGCTGCGGAACGCGACCTTGCCCGGCTCAGAGGAAGACTCGAGCACATCGGGGACAGCGTTGTCATAGAAAGCAGCATCGCTTATCTGGAAGACAGGTACGAGACCGTGAGCGGAGAGTATGACGCCATCGAACTAGCGGAAAAGGTTCTCCGGGAAGCTGATCAGGAGATACAGAACCGGTTTTCGCCCCGGCTCGGTGAGCTGGCCGCGGAATACATGTCCGTCCTTACGGGCGGAAAGTACGATTCGGTCATGATATCCAAAGATTTTTCCGCCATGGCGAAGGAAAGCGGAGGCAGCATCGCGAGAGGCTCCGAGTATCTTAGTGCGGGAACGCTCGATCTGCTGTATCTTGCGGTAAGGCTCGCGGTCTGTGAGCTTGCGCTCCCCGAAGGGGAGAACTGTCCGCTGATCATAGACGACGCCCTTGTCAATCTCGATGAAGAGCGGACGGCAAAGGCGATGGAGCTGCTGGGGGAGATAGCGAGGAGCCGGCAGGTGATCCTGTTCTCCTGCAGGGAATGAAGCAGATAAAACACAGCAGCCCGCGGCTTTTACCTGCCGCGGGCTGCTTTTAACAGCGCAGTTGGGGAGCGGGGATCAGAGCATAAAGATGGAGTCGTCGTTCTCGATCCAGTCACTTACGGGGATGGTCCTGTATTCGGTCTTGCCGGTGCGGATGACAATCTTGTCAATGCCGGCGTTGATGATCTGTCTCTTGCACATGGTGCAGGACATGGCGTCCTTCAGCAGTTCGTTTGTTTTCGCATCCCTGCCGACAAGGTAGATCGTCGCTCCGATCATATCCCTTCTGGAGGCGGAGATGATAGCGTTCGCTTCCGCATGCACGCTGCGGCAGAGCTCATAGCGCTCACCGGACGGGATGTGCAGTTTTTCTCTGGTGCACTCGCCGATATCAGAGCAGTTGCGCCGGCCTCTTGGCGCACCATTGTATCCGGTGGAGATGATCTCGTCGTTCCGGACGATTATCGCCCCGTACTTGCGCCGCAGGCATGTGGACCGCTCAAGAACGGCGTCCGCGATGTCAAGGTAGTAGTTCTGCTTGCTTGTTCTGTTATCCATTTCCATTCCCCCGCTGATCAGATTTCATTCAATACTATACATTACAGGCAGACCAAAAAGCAACATGTTATGGAAAAAACGGAGAGGATATGTTATAGTCTTTCCCATGAACAAGAGAAACTACTCGGCCGAGATGGATAAGATCGCCGGATCGATCGGTGAGAAAAGGCCGTCCGTTCTGCTCCACAGCTGCTGCGGACCCTGCTCCTCCTCGGTGCTGGAGCGGCTCACAGCCGATTTCGACGTCACGATCCTCTGGTATAACCCCAATCTCTATCCGGAAGCGGAATACGGGAAAAGGCTTGATGCGCTGCTTGAGCTCCTTGAAAAAAACGGCATGAAAGACAGGGTGCATGTTCTTGTCGAACCCTGGAGAAGCGAGGAGTACCGGGAGAGAATCAAAGGAATGGAAAAAGAGCCCGAGGGCGGAAAGCGCTGTGAGCAGTGCTTCCTTCTGAGGCTTTCGGTGACCGCGCGGACAGCCGCCGAAAAGGGCTTTGATTTTTTCTGTACCACGCTCACGGTATCCAGATATAAAAATGCTCCGCTGATCAACGAGCTTGGAGAGGCAGCAGGCAGAGAAGCCGGCGTGAAATGGCTCCCGTCGGATTTCAAGAAGCAGGGCGGAGAGCAGCGGTCACAGGAGCTCAGCCGGGAATACGGGATTTACAGACAGGATTACTGCGGCTGCGAGTTTTCGCTCAAGGCTCGCAAAGAGCACGATCCGAACGAATAACAAGTGAAAAACCGCAGGTTTCCACACCCTGCGCGGGCGGAACGGCCCGGATAAAAAATGGCGTCAGGGTTCTGTCTGCTGTTTTCATGCCTCCGTTTCGCCGACAATAAAAACCGGAGGCATGAATGAACACATACCGTTTCACCGTCAAAAAATTGGCTTTGGGCGCCATTGTCGGCGCGGCGTATGCTGCACTGACCCTGCTCCTTGCGCCAATCTCTTTCCCTGCGGTTCAGTTCCGCATTTCGGAAGTGTTGTGCATACTGCCATATTTCTTCCCCTGCACGGCACCGGGACTGTTTATCGGCTGCATTATCGCCAATCTTCTCAGCCCGCTCGGCGTTAGTATATTTGACGTTGTGTTCGGTTCTCTCGCGACTCTGGGAGCCGCGTGGATGACCGTTCTGATTGGGAAAAAAGAGCACACACTGGGCAATCAGATCCTGGCCTGCCTTATGCCGGTGCTTTTCAACGCTTTCATTGTCGGCGCCGTGCTGACCTGGGCCTATAAAGAGCGCTTTGTTCCGGATAACGCCTGGTTATCCTATCTGCTGAATATCCTGTCTGTCGGTTTTGGTGAGCTGGTGGTGCTGTTCGTCCTAGGACTGCCGCTGATGCGCTGGCTGCCGAAACAGCCGTTCTTCCAGAAACAGATAGAAGAGTTCGGAGAAGAAAAACCGCTCGTCCGGACGACTGAAAAAGGAGAATCGTCATGAAAGTAAGAAAAGCCATTATCCCGGCTGCAGGACTTGGAACGAGGCTGTTGCCCAACACAAAAAGCATCCCGAAGGAGATGCTGCCACTGGTGGACAAGCCGGTCATCCAGTATATCGTGGAAGAGGCTGTATCCGCCGGTGTTGAACAGATCCTGATCATCACTAACCGCGGGAAGACAGCCATCGAGGATTACTTCGACTATGCGCCAGACCTGGAGGAGAGACTGCTCGCGGACGGAAAGAAAAAGGACGCGGAGATCGTCCATTCCGTGGCGGATATGGCGGATGTGCTGTTCATGCGTCAGAAAGAGACCAAAGGCCTCGGCCACGCTGTCTGGCGCGCGCGGAGTTTTGTGGGCGACGAGCCGTTCGCCGTCCTTCTCGGCGATGATATCATGCTCGGCAGGAAACCTGTTCTGAAGCAGCTCGTTGAAGCCGCCGAAGCGAACGAATGCAGTGCGGTGGCCATCCATGAGGTCCCGAATGAGCTGATCGTGAAATACTCCTCGGTCAAGCTTGAGGAAAAGCTTTCCGAGAGGGTGTACAGGATCAGCGACATGAACGAGAAGCCGACGCTTGAAGAGAAATTCTCAAGCTATGCCATTCTCGGACGATATGTTCTTACTCCGGCCGTCTTTGATATCCTCGGCAGAACGCCTCCCGGCCGCAACAACGAGATCCAGCTCACGGACGGCATGAAGGAACTGGTAAGACAGGAGAAAATGTGCGGAGTCGACTTTGAGGGCAGGCGCTACGATACCGGGAACCTCAAAGGGTATCTCGAAGCGATCATTGATTTCGCGCTCCAGAACGAAGAGGCAGGCGACTGGCTCAAAGAGTTCATTAAGGCAAAGGCGGCCTCTTTCGGGGATTGACAAGACAGTCCGGCGGGACTATAATCCAGTTGAAAAGTGAATAAAGGGGTGCTGGGTTTTCCCGGCTGAGACGGAGCGAATCGAAGCTCCGGTACCCTCAGACCTGATCCGGATAATGCCGGCGTAGGAAAAGAAGAATGTATTAATCGGCAGGTCCGTTTTCCCGGATCTGCCGTTTTATTTTTGAAAACCGGAGGACGAAAACATGAGCGACAGCAATTCTAGAAGAAACCTGCTCTGCCTTACCGAATGTGCGGTGTTCGTCGCACTTTCTCTGGCATTGAGTTATCTGAAGATCCCCATCGGGGTCAGCTTCGGCGGCTTCGGCGGATCGATTGATCTGGTCATGATACCCCTGATAATCATTGCTTTTCGCTGGGGTCTCGGATGGGGACTGGGAGCCGGCCTCGTATTCGGAACCTTAAAGTTCTTTTTTGCGGGAGGAACGGCAGTCAACTGGCAGTCTATGCTGCTTGATTACAGCATTGCCTACATGTTTGTAGGCTTTGCCGGACTTCTGCGGCTGAAAAAGGGTAAAATGTGGCTTGCCGCTCTTATCGGCTGCATCGGTCGGTTCCTGATCCATTTCATAAGCGGGATCACGATATACGCGATGTATATGGAGGATATCTTCGGACTTCCCATGACAAACACCTGGGTATATTCCGCACTGTATAACGGCTCGTACATGCTGCCGAATACCATATTAGCCGTGCTGGTATGCTTGCTGCTGGAGAGAGTGCTTAAGAAGTATCTATATAAAGGCTTTAATTAGACCGCATAAAAGAAGCAGGGAGCCTCAGCGAGGCTCCCTGCTTCTTTCTGTATTTCAGGCTGTTTTACTATAGGATTTATACCAAACAGTCTGTCCGGCGATCAGGCCGGAGACGATCTCAACATATTCCCCGTCCGAAGCTCCGGTCTCTATGGTCACAGGATTTGTGAGCACCCCGTTCTTTTCATCGTATCCGGTATAGACGATGCATTTGGAGCCGCTGTCCTGAAGCGCCGCCGCTGGGACCGTGACGATCATTCCGGTGCTGCCCGTCCGGATTACCACCGATGCGTTCATCCCGGAAAGGATCCGGTCACTGTAGGGAAGGGACACGGTCACGTCAAATTTACTGCTCCCGCCGCTGTTGGTTCCGACAGCGGCGATTTTTGTCACCGTTCCGGTGAAGCTTTCTCCGGGCAGCGCATCGATCGTGATCTCCGCCGGCATCCCTATACGGTATTGCAGGATGTCGAGCTCATCCACCGAGATGGCGATGCTCATCTCCTCCGCGGGAGTCACGGATAGGATCACACTCTCGTCGAGCGGGAAGAGTTCGGGGTCTTCCTTCTGAGTAGCTCCGAATCCGCCTAAACCGCCGAAGCCACCTGTTCCGGGACCGGCAGGAAGATCAATATGACCTATCTTTGACCCTTTCGGGCCTATCAGAAAAACATCTCCAACCTCGATGCTCCCGCCGGAAGGGCTGCCGATACTCAGAACGGTTTCCAAGGCAGTATCTTTCATGCTGTCTGCAAGACTTACGAGCATCTGTTTACCCTCGTCTGTTTCCGGATCTACATTCGGCAGCAGAGAGGCGGGAAATGTGACGATCTTGCCCATGATGATGCCTTCGTTTACGGATGTGACGATCACGAGAGTATAAATACTTAATTCAGGTTCACTTTCATCTTCATAATAAGCCAGCAGCGTAAGACCGTGCCCGGATCCCGCGGAGAGACCTGTGGCTTTGCTCTTGTCCACGCCACTCACGAAACCGTCGCAGGGAGCTGTGATTTCCCCGCTCTGAAGCATGGCGAGCAGCTCCTGCATCAGATCTTCGTATTCGCGGTGCTTGCGGGACCAGTCCTCCCGCTTGGTGGCTCCAGTGTCCTTCAGGGTAACGAGGATAAAGCCTTTTCGGACCTCGGAACCCGGTTTCATGGCCATGGACTCCACGATCCCATCGGATTCCATCACCTTCCACGGACTGTTGACCTGGAGTACGCCGCTACCGAGCAGATTGCCCGCCGTGTCATATACCGCGGCCAAATCACCGATCTCCGGGCCGTCATCAGTGACGGTAACGGTGAGCGTTCCGTTCACGGAGGAAGCCACTCTGCCCGGATACTCCTTACCGTCTGCGCATTTGACTTTCACCGCGTCCCCGGTAAGGAGTTCGGAGTCGCAGGCGATCTCCACGCGCATGAGCCCGTCCAAGGACACGATCCCGAGCGAGCCGTGCTCGATGATCACACTGCGCACGTCGTCTCCGTTCGCGGCGTATACCGCCTTGACCCTTCCGTCTGCCACGCATTTGATCGTTTTGCTGTTTTCGGATCTGGACAGTTCATTCAGATCCTTTTCCAATTTGTCCATGCTCTTGCGGACCCGCGCGATCGCAGCAAGCACGGTGAGACTGTCCACTTCCGCCACCGGCTGGCCGGCTTCCACGGCTTCCCCGTTGTTGACGAGATACTGCGTTATCTCCACGCCGTCCGGAAGGCTTACGTCCTGGCTGTCCGGAGCGCTTACGGTGCCGCCGCCCGAAAGGGAGGAGGAGATGTCCCGAAGCTCCGTCTGCGCGGAGACGAATTCATAGGCGGGCTGCTCTTTCCTGTTCCGGACGGAGATCGGAAGGATGATCAGTGCCGAAGTAAGGGCAAGGAGCAGAATCCAGGGGATGATCTTTGTCCAGTTTTTTTTCTTCACGTTTGCATCCTCCTTATCCGCCGTAATGCAGCGCATCGATCGGTTTCATCTTTGCCGCCTTGTTTGCGGGGTAGAGCCCGAACACGAGACCAATGACGAAACAGAAGATCACGCTCCACAGCACCACGTTCCCCTGCAGATGGAAGGATAGGCTCGTGTCGATGGTTATGATCGAAACGATCTGGAGGATCGCCCAGGAGAAAAAGATCCCGAGCGCGCATCCCATCATGCACAGCATGACTGCTTCAATCAGGAACTGGACGAGGATCGTCCTGTGGCTGGCGCCGATCGCTTTCCGGATTCCTATCTCGCGGGTGCGTTCGGTCACGGTGACAAGCATGATGTTCATGATCCCTATGCCGCCGACGATCAGAGAGATGGCGGCAATGCTGCCAAGAAGTACAGTGAGGGCGGAACTGACCTTGTTCATCGCTTCCTCGATGATGTTGACGGAGGAGATGCGGAACGCATCCTCGTCATCGTCGAAGCGGTCCAGCAGCAGTTCCTTGAGGGACTCCTCCGCCTGTGCGACGGTATATCCGTCGGCAGGTCCGGCATAGAGGGTGGTGATCGCGGTCCCGGTGCTTGTCGAAAGCCTGACGAGGGAACTGTAAGGTATATAGGCGTTCAGGGAGGAGGAGAAGAATGAGGCTATGCTGTCCTCTGCTTCGATCACGCCGATTACTTTGTATTTCACTCCGTCAAAGGAAACCTCTTCGCCGATACAGTCGACGAAGCCTATCAGATCCTTTGCCGAAGTTTCATCCAGCACGCAGACACGGCTGCTGTTCCGCACATCGGCAAGGTTGATATATCTGCCCTGAACGAGCTTCTGACCGTTTATCTCCAGATAGTCTCCCGTTACGCCGGTCAGGGAGAAGCCGGCGTTCTCCTGCCCGTACTTTCCCGTAGAGTTGCTCGAGGCATATGGGGAAATGGCGGCAATGGCCGGATTCTCATCGATCCAGCTTTGAAGATTATCCAGCTTCAGCGGCGAACCGTGGTCATCCTTGACCAGGACGGTGAGCAGGCTGCTGCCCAGACTGGAGACCTCGCTCGTTATGGAATCTGTGGTGCTGTTCACGAGGCTGACCAGCACCACCAGCGCCAGCACGCCGATGATGATGCCGAGCATAGTGAGACCGGCGCGCATCTTGTTGGCGCCGATGGATCGGAGAGCCATTTTCAAAGCCATCATCAGCCGGTCACCTCCGTAAGCTTTCCGTCCAGTATGTGGACAATGCGTTTGGCCTGCCGGGCGATGTCGTTGTCATGGGTTATGAGCACGATGGTGTTGCCCTGATTGTGCAGTTCCCTGAGTATCCCCAGAATCTCCCTGCTGGTATGAGAGTCGAGGTTGCCCGTAGGCTCATCTGCCAGAATGAGAGACGGTCTGGTCACAAGCGCGCGGGCGATCGCGACGCGCTGCTGCTGGCCGCCGGAGAGCTCCGTCGGCTGATGCTTGGCGCGGTTTTCAAGACCGACTCTCTCGAGCGCCTCATGCACGCGTTTCATCCGTTCGTTCTTCCGGACCTTCTGGTAGATCAGCGGGAGTTCGACGTTCTCCTCGGCCGAGAGCTTCGGGATGAGGTTGAAGCTCTGAAACACAAAGCCGATTTTCCGGCTCCGGATCTGCGCCAGTTCGTTTTCCGTGTAATCCTCGATGGGAGTCCCTTCCAGAAGATACTGGCCGTCATCCGCCGTGTCCAGACAGCCGATGATATTCATCAGCGTGCTTTTCCCGCTTCCGGAAGGCCCGATCACGCTGACGAACTCATGGGGATACACGTGGAGGTTGGCGTGATCGAGAGCGCGGACGCGCTCCTCGCCTATTTTATAGATTTTTGAAACGTCGCGTAATTCTATCATAATCAGTACCCGAAGCCTCCGCCGCTAGAGCCTCCGAAGCCGTACATACCCCAGAAATCGCTTTGTGCCTTGGTGTAGTATATAGTGTCGCCTTCGGAAAGACCGTCGCGTATCTCGGTATAGTCCTTGTTGGAGATGCCGATCTCCACCGTCACAGGGCCTGAAAACTGTCCGGTGGCGGAATCATAGGCTGTATAGACAAAAGCGCTGGCGCTCGTCCGGGTTACGGCGTCGTTCGGCACATACAGGACATTGTCCGATCCGGAGATCGTGATCACCACGTCCGCGGTCATCCCACTGAGCATGAACGCGCCCTTGTCGAATGTCACGGTGGCGGAATAGGTGGTGACGCCGGATCCGCTGCTGGCGGTGCGGTCGATCTCGGTAACGGTCCCGACGTATTCCCCAACGCCGATGGAGCCGATGGTCACCACAGCCTCCTGCCCCACTTCAAGGGCAAGGATATCGGACTCGTCAACGGAGAACTTCACGGACATCTGCTCGTCCCGGGAGAGCGTGAGGAGCTTCTTCTCTTTGCTGTCGGAAGAGGAGGCATCGGAAGAGGACGAGGAGGAAACCGCGGTGGTGCCTCCTGTCAGAAGGGCCGAATAGTCCGTCAGCCCGTAGGAAGGGGTGCCCGTGTTCTGGGAGGTATCCTGAGAAGTACTCTGTGACGAACTGTCATCATCTTCTTCAATGGAGAGGACAGTCCCGTCGAACGGTGCACGGACGGCACCGTCCCTGTATATGGTCAGCAGGGCGCTGAGTGTGTCTTCAAGCTCTCTGCGCTCTTTCAGGATTGAGCTGTATTCCGAAGCGGTAGAGGCATCTTTGACGCGGAAAAGCGCCGTGCCGCCGCCGACCTGCTGGTTTTCCCTGGCCAGCACGTCCGCGATGACACCCGTGTGGCCCGTGACCTTGATGGGGTTGTGGATCTCGAGGGCGCAGCTGCCGAGTTCTTTCCCGTCTTCGTCGAACACGGTCACGTTTTCGTCCGGCATGGCGTCCTTGTCAGAAACGAGGATGACCGCGTTCCCGCGCGCAGTACTGTCCACCTTGCCGCGCAGTTCCGATCCGTTCTCGCGGACAACCGTCACACTGTCTCCGATCGAAAGGGCATCCGTCGTGATGACGGCAGACATATACTTGTCCTGCGAGATCACCGCAAGGGCTCCGTGTTCGACCATGCAGGTGGCCACATCGTCACCGGGCTGCGCATAGATAATCTTGACCACTCCGGAGACACCGGCCTTGATGACGTCCGAGGCCGCTTTGGCGCTGATCTTGGAAATCTCCTTGTCCTTGTCGGCGAGCTGGCTCTGGACATCTGCAAGAGCCGCCGAAACGGTATCCATATCCACTGTGGCCAGGACATCCCCCCTGCTCACGGAGGCGTTGGCTTCCACAAGGATCTCTTCGACCTCCACACCGTCTGGGACGCATATATCCTCAGTATCCACGTCGCTTATGGCTCCGGAACCGGATACCGTGGTGTTCACCGAGCCGTATGCAACGACCCAGGTGAGGACAGAGGCGGACTGCGAACTCACCGCATCCCTGACCTTTGCCTGCAGATTTCTCACGGCGAAGACCAGCGCAGCTGCAATAACCGCGATAACGATGAGGATGGTTATGATGCGCTTGCGCTTTTTTTTCTTTTTTCCTTTGTCAAGGGCTGTAAACAGAGCCTCGTCCCTGTTCTTGTTCTCGTCCATGATCGATTCTCCTGTATTGAAATGCTGAAAAGCGTTTTCAGATATCTCAGATAATGCATTTAACCATAATGAATCTATTATATACCATTACTCCGCCTTTTGTTACGAACAACTTCCGTTACGGACCGTTTCACCGCCTTTCCGGGCGCACTTTGCCCGTCCGGCAGAGGGGAATGTTGCTGTTTTGCCCCATGTTTGATATACTTTATATATTATTCGTCCGGGAAGGAGAAAGCCATGCTGACTCTGCTTACAGGAAGGGCCGGATCGGGAAAGACCGCCGCTGTCATAGAGTCCGTGAAAAAAGATGTCAAAGCGGGAAAGTCCGGCAGCATCATTCTGGTGCCGGAGCAGTACAGCCATGAGGCTGAGCGCGAGCTGGCGCGGGAATGCCCCGACTCTGCGAGTCTCTATGCCGAGGTGATGAGCTTTACCGGGCTGGCACGGGATCTTTTCGCAAAGTACGGCGGAAAAGCTGCGAGCTATCTCGACGAGGGCGGCAAGCTTCTCAGTATGGCGCTCAGCCTTGAGAGCTTTGGAAGAGAGTTTCCCGGGCTCAGAATTTTTGCAAACAGCGCTAGAAAAACGGAAACACAGGACATGTTGGTATCGGCTGTCGACGAACTGAAGGCCTCCGGCGTGAGTCCCGATGCCTTAAGGGAAGCCGCAGGAAAGCTCGAAGGGATCCTCGCGGAAAAGCTGCTGGATCTTGCGGATATATATGAAAACTATAACAATGTGATCACCATGAGCGGAGCGGACAGTTCCGACGCTCTTTCCGACGCCGCGGAGATCATCCGGAAAAAGGCGGATGTCCGCGGGTGGCGGGTATATATAGACGGCTTTACCGACTTCACCGCCAGGGAGACCGCGGTCATCGAAGCGCTGCTCGGCAGAGGAGCGGATGTCATGGTCTGTCTTACAACGGATTCCGATTATACGGAAAACGAGGTGTTCCGGCTCCCGGCGAAGACCGCCCTGAAGCTCAGAGCCTTTGCCGAAGAAAACGGGATTTCCGTCTCCGAATCAAAGATCGATCCGGATCAGCAGGACCTCCGGAGAGACCCCGTGATACTGAAGTTTGCGGAGAAGATGTTCCTGTATATGGAAAACGCTGTGTTTTCCGGGAGCGGCGCGGTCAGACTCTTCCGGTGCGGTTCCGTCCCGGAGGAGTGTGAGCTTGCTGCGTCTGCGGCGAGAGAGCTGGTGCGGAAGACAGGTTGCCGCTGGAGAGACATCGCCGTGGCGGCAAGAGGCTTTTCCGATTACGAAAAAGTGCTGAAAAGAGTGTTCGAACACTATGACGTTCCCCTTTTCATTTCGGAGAAGACCGATATTTTCAGCAGACCCCTCCCCGCACTCATTGCCTATGCGTATGAGATCCCGGCGTCACACTGGTCACAGGACGGTGTCATCGGCTACATGCGGACCGGCCTCACCGGCCTGAGCCGCGAAGAATGTGACGAACTGGAAAACTATATCTTCAAATGGCAGATCGACGAGAGAAGCTGGCGGCATGCGGGCTCCTGGCGCCAGCATCCGGAGGGCTTCGTCAGCACGTTTTCTTCCGCGGATGCCGAAAAGCTGGAAAGAATCAATTCCGCCGCGGAAAGACTTGCCGCACCTTTGAAAAGATTCATCAGTGTCTCAGAAAAATGTCATGACGCGTACGGTCAGGCGGAGGCACTCTCGGACTTTTTCAGGGACCTGGATCTGCCCGGGCAGCTTGGCAGGCTGAGAGCGTCGCTTATGCGGGAAGGAAAGCGCACGGAGGCCGCGGAGCACAGGAAACTGTGGGAGATAACGGTGAAGGCGCTGGAACAGTGCGCCGCTGTGCTCGGCAGGACGGAAACGGACAGGGAACAGTTCGGGAAACTGTTCGTGCGGATGCTGTCCAAGTATACGATCTCGAGGATCCCCAGCTCTCTGGACAGGGTCTGCGCCGGGGATTTCGACCGCATGAGGCACCGTGACATCCGGCATCTGATCGTGCTTGGCGCGGGAGATGACAGACTTCCCGGGGGAGCGGAAGCCGAAGGGGTCTTCTCCGAAAGCGAGAAGGAGCGGATCCGGTCTGCTGGAATCGAGCTCGGAGCCGGAGAAGAGGAGATATGGAGAGAATACGCTTTGATCTACAATTGCCTCTCGCTACCTTCAGAGACCCTGACCATGAGCTTTTCCTCCGAAGACCGTGAAGGAAATCCGGCCAAGCCTTCGTTTGTGATGATGCAGGCGAAAAGGCTGTTCGGCACGGAGATCGTTCGGGCGGATCCCGAGCTTCTCAGGCTCTCGGCCCCGGAACCGGCGTTCAGCCTTGCCGCAAACGCCGCCTTTCTGAAAACGGCGGCATCCGGGGCGGCCGAAAAGGTTTTTGCGGAGCTCGACCCCGAACGGCTCAAGAAGGTGAGATCGAAAGCTCTCGCGGCGAGGGGAAGGCTTTCGCCGCCTTCGGTCCGTCTGCTCTACGGCAATGATATCAGACTGTCCGCGTCAAGAGCGGATCTCTTTGCCAAGTGCAAATTCGCCTATTTCTGCAAATACGGTCTGGATGCGAAGCCTTATGAGGCAGCGGAGCTCAAGCCGACCGAGATAGGCTCGTTCCTGCACGCCGTTCTGGAGAAGACCGTTGCGGAAGTGATGTCCCTCGGCGGCTTCAAATGCCTTGACGATGAAAGGATCCGGGAGATCGCCGACAGGAACATCGATTCCTACTTCCATACGCAGATGCAGGATTTCGAAGAGAAAAGCGCCCGATTCGCCTATCTGTTCAGGCGTCTTCGCTTCGATGCGTACGATATCCTCCGGGACGTGACGGAAGAGCTCCGGAGATCCGATTTCGTTCCCGTCGATTTTGAACTGGATATCAAAAAGGCGGAAGACATCGGCGTTTATGAGCTGCCGGACGCCGAGCACCGGCTGAAACTCTCCGGGATCATCGACCGGGTCGATGCCTGGGAGCACGAGGGGAAACTGTATCTGAGGATAGTGGATTATAAAACGGGAAAAAAGAGCTTCAAACTTGACGACGTTGTTTACGGACTCGATCTGCAGATGCTGATCTATCTGAATGTGCTCAAAAAATACGGCGCCGGAAGGTACGGAAAAGAGATTGTGCCGGCCGGGATCATGTATCTGCCCGCAAGGAGCGAGTACGAAACGGTGAAAGAAACGGACGGCACGTCCGGTGGCAGTGCAAAAAAACCGCTGAAGCGGAGCGGCTTCGTTCTGGATGACCGGGCGGTCATGAATGCCTGGGAAAACAGTGAGGAACAGGTCTATATCCCCGTGAAAAAGGGAAAGGAAAGCGGGAATCCCCCGTTTTCGGCCGCGCAGATCGACGTGCTGGGCCGGTGGGTGGACAGGTCCCTCGCCGAGATGTCGGACGATATCGGAACGGGAGACATCAGCGCAGATCCTCTGTTTTCGGGGGAGAATGACTATGCCTGCCGGACCTGTGACTATAAGGATCAGTGCGGCTTCCGGGACGGGGAAAACGGAGAGCAGATGAGAGTCAGGCGGAAAATGAAAGACGAGGGCATCTGGGAACTCCTGAAAAACGGGGAGGACTGCGAAGCCTGCCCTGCCGCGGACAACGGAGGTGAAGCCGATGCCTGAGGTCAGAGCCACGAAGGAACAGCATGCGGCGATGGAACTGCGGGGCGGATCCCTGCTGGTGTCCGCCGGAGCGGGAAGCGGAAAGACATGGGTGCTCACCCGAAGGCTCATGGGCTATGTCGATCCGGACCGCAAGGAAGAGAAAGCGGCCGATATAACGGATTTTCTCGTTATCACATTTACAAGGGCCGCCGCGGGAGAACTGAAGACCAGGATAGCCGAGGCCATATCCAAGGCTGCCTCAGAGGAGAGCGCGAGACCGGATCCGGACAAAAAAAGACTTGCCCATCTGCGCATGCAGACGGCACTCACCGGGAAAGCGCACATCAGCACCATTCACTCCTTCTGCTCGGATATCATCCGGGAATTCGGCACAGCGGCCGGGATCCGAGCGGACTTCAAGGTGATAGAGGATGAACGAGCAGAGGCCATTAAGGCCTCGGCGCTCAACAGAGTCCTGGAGCAGCGCTATGCGTCTCCCGAAAGCTATCCGGGATTCACAGACCTTTCCGACAGGCTCTGCCGCGGCAGGGATGACAGGCTGCTTTCCGGGATGGTAACGACCTTCTATAATAAACTTCAAAGCCAGACGTATCCGGAAGTCTGGGCGGAAGCACAGAAACAGGTCCTGGAAAGAGAATACGCCGATCTTGCGGATTCTCCCTGGGGAAAAGAGATCCTCCGGATGAACCGCCGGAAGGTTTTGTACCTGAAGAGGAAGATGGACCGCGCCGTGCGGGAGCTTGAGGAGGAAAACGGCAGAACAAAGGAAAAATACCTGGAGAGCTTCTCTGCAGTCTCTGCGAGTCTCGGCCTGCTCTGTTCCGCGATGGACTTTGAGAACGGTGGCAGCTGGGAGAAATGCTGTCTGGCGGCAAACATAGAGTTTCCCACACTGAAAAAACTCACGAATCCGGATGACCCTGATTTCAAGGACAGGATGACGAGGGTGTGGAACAGCTGTAAAAAATCCTGCGCAGGAATCAGCAAAGACTTCGCAGGAGATCAGGCAAAGATGCTTGCCGATATCCGTGAGACCGTGCCCGCGCTTGAAGCGCTGCTGGATATCGTTCTCGCCTTCGGGGAAGAGTATCAAAAAGAAAAGCAGCGGAACGCCCTCATGGATTACGCGGACCTCGAACATGTCGCGGCCCGGCTGCTCACTGATGAAAACGGAATGCCGACGGAAACGGCACGGACCGTTGCCGGAAGATTTACCGAGATCATGGTGGATGAGTATCAGGATGTGAGCCGTGTTCAGAATGCAATCTTCAGCGCGGTCTCGAAAGACGGGAGCAATCTTTTCCTGGTGGGGGATATCAAGCAGTCTATTTACCGGTTCCGGCTTGCCGACCCCGGGATTTTCCGAAAAAGATACGAGAGTTTTCAGGACTGGCGGCTCTCCGGCGGACCCGGACCGAAACGGATCTCCCTGCGGGACAACTTCCGCTCGGGCGCGCGGATAATCGACGCGATAAACAGCGTTTTCCGGAACTGCATGTCAGTCCCGCTCGGAGATATCGACTATTCCTCTCCGGACCAGCAGCTCAAAGTCCCGGATGAAAACGCCTTTGACGGGGAAAGACCGGAGCTTGTGCTCCTGCAGCCCCCTTCCGCGGAGGATGTCCCGGAGGATCTCGGGAAAGCCATCGACTATGAAGCCGGATGGGTCGCGGGAGAGATCCGCCGGATACTCGACAGCGGTGTTCTGACAGGCGGAGGGGAAAAGCCGCCGCGCAGGATCGAACCAGCCGATATTGCCATACTCCTGCGCTCGTACAGATCAGCCGAGCCGGCCTTCCGAAGAGAACTCGAGAAAGCCGGCATCCCGGTCCGCTCCGATGCTCCGGACGATTTCATGAGCGAACCGGAGACAGCGTTCATTGTGAACATGCTTTCCGTGACAGACAATCCGCATAAGGACGTGCCGCTGCTGGCGGTGCTCCGCTCCCCCGCGTTTTCCTTCTCACCGGATGAGCTCGCCGCGGTCCGGGCGGCAAAGAAGGACGCGGATCTCTATGAAGCACTGACGGAAGCCGCCGTGACGGACGAAAAATGCAAATGCTTTTTGGCGTCGCTGAAGGAACTGAGAGATCTTGCTCCGGGGCTGCCTGTGACGGAACTTGTCTGGAAGATCATTTGCGACAACGATCTTTTAGCCACGGCATCCGCCATGAAGGACGGCATGCATCGGCGGGACAGGCTGCTGCACTTTATAGAGTGCTCCGCCGAATATGAAGAGAGCGGCTACATGGGGCTCCATGCCTTCACGGGCTGGCTCAGCCGCCGGGCGGGAAAGGCTCCGGCCTCCGGAACGGGCAGCGGCGTAACGATTATGTCCGTTCATAAATCGAAGGGGCTTGAGTTTCCGGTGGTATTCCTCTGCGGCACGGGCAAACGTTTCAATACGGAGGACTCAAAGGGCAGAGTGCTTTTTGACCCGGAGCTGGGCCTTGGGGCAGAAATCGTGGATACCGAAAGAAAGATACGCCGGCCGACCGCCGCAAAGACCGCCATTGCCGGAAAGATCAGGCGCGAGAACCTCTCCGAGGGGATGCGGCTTCTCTACGTGGCGCTCACGAGGGCAAAGGAGAGGCTGATCATCACCGGAACCGTAAAAGACGCGGATACATTCACGGAAAGCATCCGGGAGGGCATCTCCGGCCCTGTTCCCGATCCGGAGCTGCTCGCCTCATATGACACGCAGCTCAAATGGCTGACTGCGGCCTCGATCGTGGACGGAGGGATGACGTTCGACCGGAGAGTGGTCCGTCTGGAAGCAGCTCCCGCCGAAGACACCGGGAACGATGAGCCTGTCCTGCCGGAGCCGGATGCCGCGGAAGTCGAAAGGCTGGAAAAGATCCTGCGCGACAGCATCAGGATGGAGTATCCTTACGCGGACGACATCGGGCTGCCCTCCAAGATCACGGCGACCGAACTGAAGGGGCTGCAGACCCCCGATGAGGAGGCAGCCGCTCTTGTGCCGGAATACGAGGATCCGGCGGCAGATTTTCCGCTTCCGGACTTCGGCGGGAAGGACATGCCTCTGAGCGCGGCGGAGAAAGGAACGGCCGCGCATCTGCTCCTGCAGCATATCGATCCTGATAAGACCGCGGACGCGGAGTCCGTGCGGCAGGAGATCGAAAGGCTCAGACGGGAGGGTTTCCTCTCCGACAGGCAGGCGGAGTCGGTCGATCCCGCTCCGGTCATCCGGCTGTTCACTTCGGATATCGGGAAAAGGATGTGCGCAGCCGCGAGAAACGGCAGATTGCGAAGGGAATTCCGCTTTTCGCTGCTTTCGGACGCAAGGGACTTTTTCGAGACCGATTCGAAAGAACAGATCCTGCTGCAGGGCGTGGCAGACTGCTTCTTCGAAGAGGATGACGGCATCGTGATCGTCGACTACAAGACGGACAGGGTGTTTGCAGAGGAGGACATACAGGCACGGGCCGAGTATTACAGAGGGCAGATCGGGGCATATGCACAGGCGCTGTCGAGGATCTGCGGCAGAAACGTGAAGGAAAGCGTGCTGTTCTTCCTTGCTCCGGGGAAGGAGATAAAGCTTGTTCCCTGAGAATAAAAAATGCTTGCAATATCGCGGACCCTGTGATATATTCTCTCTTGCGTCTTGTAACTATGCCCCCCTGGGGGCACAATCAAGACAGCCTTTGATGATACAGGAGAAAAGCAATGAAGGAAGGAATACATCCCAACTACAAGCAGACCACCATCAAATGCGCCTGCGGCGCTGTCATAGAGACAGGCTCCACCAAGCAGAACATCACCGTTGAGATCTGCTCCAAATGCCATCCGTTCTATACCGGAAAGCAGAAGCTCGTGGACACCAGCGGACGTGTGGATAAGTTCAACAGGAAATACGGTCTCAAGTAATTGCGTGATCAAGTAGAAAGGGTCCGCGTCGAAAGACGCGGACCTTAGTTTTTTCAAGGGATTTTTTGCGAATAGCGATTTACAAACAGAAAGAATGGGTGTAAAATTTAATTAAAGAATTTGAACATATTCTGCGTTTCGACAGGAGTGTGTGAATATGAAAAACAAAGAAGCGGTAGAGAAGAATTTCCTTGATATATACAATAAGATGAGACTTTTGTTTTTCCATGACATTTTCGGGGTGATCAGGGAGAGAGAAGGGTCTCTTTCCGCCATGGAGGCTTTTTCCGTCGAGGTCATAGAGATCCTCGGAGAACCGACCATAGGCCAGTTCGCGGATTTTCTCAACATCTCCCAGTCCAATGCCACCTATAAGGTCAACAGCCTGATCAAAAAGGGATACATCGAAAAACAGAATTCCACCGTGGACAGACGGGAGTATCACTTGATCCTGTCGCAGAAATACTACAATTACCGGGCGCTGATGGGAGCGTATATCGATAAGCTCATCGACAGGATGGGAGAAGGCTTTTCGGAGAAGGAACTGGAACAGTTCAACGGCTTCCTGGAGACGATCAATACGAAGATGATGCCGGAATACGACGAGATCGTATCCGGGCAGGAGCAGTAAGAATACGTAAAAAGAAAAAACGGAGAAGGGGTTTCCCTTCTCCGTTTTTTCTTTCTTCGTACCGGGACTAATCGTCCTCTCCGAGAGCCTCGAGACCGACGGTGTTTGCCACCTTGCTCGCCTTGATGTTCTTTACAAGGGCGGAGAAGACCGTGCAGCTGAGCAGCGTGAGGATGCAGGCGTATACCGGCAGTGCACGCCAGGCCATCGCCGCTTTCAGTACAAAGCCGAGAAGAATGGGGGTGACCGTCTGGGCGGACATGCTGGCCGCATAGTAGAAGCCGGTGAACTTGCCGATCTTCTTGGAAGAGCAGAGCTCCACCACCATCGGGAAGGAGCAGTTGTGCACCAGTGCCATGCCGAAGCCCTTTAGGACCCACACGACATAGAGCAGCACGGGGAAGGTGAATTCACCGTGGGCGGAAGAGGCCTGCACCACCTCTGTCGGGCGGACGAAGCACATCAGGATCAGCCCGACGAAGGTAATCATCAATCCGGAGGATATGGTCCACTTACGGCCGATCTTTTCCGCGATCCCGCCGGCTATGGCAAAGCCGAGCACCGAGGCAAGGCCGCCGAGGATCGTCAGGATCATGGTGGCGCTTGAAACGGATTTGAGATAGTAGATAACGTAGTTGCCAATATAGGTGCCCAGGGCGTTGTCGCTCATGAACCACAGGAATTCCGCACCGAGGATGGCCAGAAGCATGTTCCGGTTTTCCGTGCTCATGGGCTTGTCGTCGTCGATCGGGGTCGCCACCGCGGCCAGCCGCTCTCCTTCCTCCAGCTCGTCCTTCAGCTGTTCGGCAAGCTCGTTTTCGCGGATGGTCCTGAAGAGAACGAACGCGGAGATCACCATCAGAACGGAGGCGATGATGAAGGGGAGTTCGATGACCCATATGTTGCGCTCTGCGGCCGGAGCGTTGATGTAGGAGCTGAGAACGTAGAAAATGCCGAGAACCGTGGCAAAAGCTCCGCCGAAATAGCCCATGATGTTGATGATGCCGTTAGCCTTGGCGCGCAGAGGCTTGGGTGTGATGTCCGGCATCAGCGCCACGGCGGGATTGCGGTACATCATCATAAAGATCAGCACGATGGCCATCATGCTCACCATGCCCGCAATGTTGTTGTAATGGAAGAACAGCGGGATGAACGGGAAGGCAACGGCGGCAACGAAAGTGCCAATCAGAATGTAGGGCATGCGCTTGCCGATGAGGGTATGCGTTTTGTCCGAGAGGTTGCCGAAGATCGGCAGCAGGATCAGGGCGGCCAGATTGTCACAGGCCATGATCACGCCGACCAGCCACTGGACATTCAGAATCTTGTCCGGTTCGCTCGCCTTGAGTTCCGCGGAAGTCATCTCATAGATATTGCGTGCGAAGATATCCGTGAGAAAGGTCGGGCACCAGGAGTCATACACCTGCCAGAGCAGCAGGATGCCGAAAAAGGCGAAGCCGATCAGGGCGGTCCGCTTGTAGTTCAGCTTCAGTTCCATAAGAATACTTCCTTTCATCGCTTTTTGTTTTTCATATCCAGATTTTACAATATTTGTCTGCCGCGGGCAACTGTTAAATTGACGCTTTCTGGCGCAGGTGATAAAATAACTTCAGATACTGCGAACATTTTTCATCACGGAGGGGTGTAAGATGAAAAAAGATAAAACGGAGATCGCTTTCGAACTGGCGGAGAAAGTCGGGAACGGCCTGCTGAAGACCGCTTCCGTCGCGGGAAAGGCGGCGCTGAAGACCGCGAATACCGCCGGGAAGCTGCTTTATAAGGGCGCGTCAAAATGTGCGGGCAGACTCGGAGAGATGGACAGAAAGGATCTGCTGAAGCTCGGCTGCGCCGCAGCCTGTGTCACAGCCCTGCCGATCTTCCTCACGGCTCCGGGCAGAGCGGACAGAAAGCAGAAGGAGCCGTTCCAGAACAGGAACTTCGCCCACCGCGGCCTCCATTCCAGAGACCGATCCGTGCCGGAAAACTCTCTCAGGGCCTTTGCGCTTGCCGCTGAAGCGGGATACGGGATCGAGCTCGATGTCCAGCTTTCAAAGGACGGTCAGGTCGTGGTCTTCCATGACGATACGCTCAACCGGGTCTGCGGAGTGGATTCGAGGGTGGACGAGCTGACATACGATCAGCTGCAGGAACTGCGGCTCCTTGATACGGAAGAGCGCATCCCCCTCTTTTCGGAGGTGCTGTCCGTTGTGCGTGGAAGAGGCCCGCTGATCGTTGAGCTCAAAAACGGCAGGAGCAACCGGGAACTGTGTGAAAAGACCTGTGAGATGCTCCGGAAATACAACGGAGAGGCTTGTATTGAGAGCTTCAACCCATTTATCGTCGCCTGGTTCCGCTTCCACGGGAAGGAATTCCTGCGCGGCGTGCTGGCTGCCCCGCAGAAAGAATACGGAGCGCAGACATCCGGCTTCAACGCCTTCATCCTCAGCCGCGGACTGCTCAACTTCATCTGCAGACCGCAGTTCATCGCCTATAAGATCGGCAAACGGCCCGCACCGATCCGGCTCAGTCTTGCTCTCGGCGCGATGAACGTCGGCTGGACGTCGCATGAGACGAGGAATGAGAAGGGCCGTGACGCGGTGATCTTCGAGTTCTACAGACCAAAGCTCATATACAGGAAGAGACAGTAAGGAAACAGACATGAAAAGCCGGTTCAAAAGCAGAAAAATCACGGAAAACCTCACCCGCATAATCGGAGCGACCGGCGAGTGCATGTACCTTGCGGTCGGGAATGAGCGTGCGCTCCTCGTTGATACAGGAACGGGGATCGGAGATCTGAAGGGATTTGTCGGGACCCTGACGGACAAGCCGCTTACCGTTGCCATGACCCACGGACATGTGGATCATGTGCAGGGGGTATCCCAGTTCGGAGAATACTATCTCAATCAGAAAGATCTGTTTCTTCTGGACAGCAATTCGGATATGCAGATCCGCATCAATTACGCCAGACTGATGGCGGTCCCGGCAAGGAATCCCAATCTTGCGTATATAGAGAGCGACGGCTTTCAGCCGAAAGCGGATCCCGAAAAAAGCAGAGACATCCCGGACGGTACCGTTTTCAATCTCGGCGGATACACGACCGAATTCCACGCCCTGCCCGGGCATACGCCGGGAAGCATGGCGGTGCTGTTCCCGGAGGACAGGATCCTGCTCACGGGAGACGCCTGCTGCGGCACGACGCTTCTGTACTTCGAATACTGCCCGAGCATCGAGGAGTACAAGGAGGCGCTGACAGCGCTCAGGGCAATGCTTTCCGGAAAGTTCGACCGGATCCTCGTATCGCACGGGGGCCATGTGTTCACCGAAGAACTGCTGGACAGCGTGCTGGAATGCTGTGACGAGATCATGGCCGGTACCGATGAGGCCTTTCCGATGAGAGGTCCCGACGGAACGGAAAACCCCTGCGCACACAGCATGGATTTCATACACGGCAGGCTGGACGGCAAACCGGGGAACATCGTCTACAGCAGGAACAGGATCTTTCGGTAAAAGAGCATAATAAAAAAGGACGGCAGCTGCCGTCCTTTTTTATTATGCTCTGTCAGGCGAGATTCCCTGTGGAGTACATCAGAGCCGAAAGCGCGACGATCGGCGCGGTCTCGCAGCGCAGGATACGCTCGCCCATGGAACAGACATGGAGCCCGACGATTCTGGCAAGATCCGCTTCAAACTCTGCGAAACCGCCCTCCGGCCCCGTGATGATCGCGGCCGATCTGATATTCTTGTTGAGCTCAAGAACAGAGGCAAGGCTTTCTCTCTCTCCGGTCTCATACATGAAAAGGCCGAGATCCCTGCTCAGAGCAACGTTGAAAGCATCTGCCAGTTCACCTTCCCAGGCGACCGCCGGGATAATGCCTCTGCCGGACTGCTTTGCCGCCTCCTCGGCGATACGCTGCCAGCGTTCGAGTTTTTTTTCAGGGGCTTCGGGATTTGCCACGCAATAGCGGCTCCGGAAAAACCGGATTTCGGATGCTCCGGCCTCCACGCCCTTCTGGATGATGTATTCCGTCCTTTCGGGTCCCTTCGGAAGACCGCACAGCAGGGTGACCTTTACGGAAGGCTCGGCCGTGCAGGGTTTCACTTCGAGCACTTCAGCCTGAACTTCCTCCTTATCGGCAAGGACGATGTGGCACTTGTAATCCGTTCCCTCGCCGTCGCATAGAATCACATCGTCGCCCGGACGCAGTCTGAGCACACGGGCATGCTCCGCGTCGCGGCCTTTCATGACGGCCATCCCGCCTTTTATGTTGGTCCCGGCAATAAAAAATCTGGGCATGCTCTCCTCCGGATCGATAAGTCTCTTTATGCAAAGTATTATTGCACAAAGAGACCCTTTTTGCAACAGAAAGCACCCTTGATTATCGCCGGAAAAGTAATTATAATACTCTATACGACCCGATACCGGAAACAGACTGGAGGAAAGACCTCATGCCCACGACATGGAACCGCTCGCCGGAAGAATTTCATAAGATCTATTTAGCGAATACAGACGCATTCTATAAAGTAGGCAGTACCACGCTGGCCTCGCAGCTCGATGAGTTCATGACAGGCTGCGCGCTCGGGCTGTGGAGCAAGTCCGGCGGCATCACGGAGAGACATGTGGAGATGGCGAATCAGATCTATTCCCGCAGCCGTCCCCAGCCGAAATGGCTCCTGTGGAACCTCACGTCCTCTGTGTGCGAAAAGGATATGTTCACGCCTCCGGTGTTTTTCTGGAACATGGCGGAAAGCGACGCCAAACGCGGAACGGAGACCTCACGCACATTCATCCGCATGCTCACGAATATTCTCATGTACCTTGCGGCAACGGACGATGACGTGACTTATGCGGAGGCTGAATACATCACCGAATGCATCGACAAGCTGACGGCGATATGCGATACCACGGGTGTGAAAAAGAGCCGGGAGACGCTCAATCCTTTGGATTACGTTACGAGCAGCGATCCGGGCTTCATTGCCAAACGCGGCACGCAGTCCTCCGGAGGAGAGGCCGTGACGGAGCATGCGCCGGAAGAGAAACAGCCGGAAAAGCCAAATCTGGATGAGCTGATGGACGAGCTCAACGAGCTGGTGGGGCTTGAGGAAGTAAAGAAGGACATCAAAAACCTGATGAACCTCGTCAAGGTGCGGAAGCTCAGGGAGGAAAACGGACTTCCCGTGACGCCGATGTCGCTGCACATGGTCTTCCTCGGAAATCCCGGAACGGGCAAGACCACCATTGCCAGGCTTGTGAGCGGGCTGTACGCGGCGATAGGTGTGCTCAGCAAGGGGCAGCTCGTCGAGGTGGACAGGTCCGGACTCGTGGCGGGCTATGTCGGCCAGACCGCGCTCAAGACACAGGAAGTAATCCGCGCCGCGCTGGGAGGGGTCCTCTTCATCGACGAAGCCTATTCCCTTTCCTCCGGCGGGGAGAACGATTTCGGCCGCGAGGCGATCGAGACGATCCTGAAGGCTATGGAGGACCACCGGAACGATCTGATCGTGATCGTTGCCGGTTATACCGGGCCGATGGAAAAGTTCCTCTCCTCCAACCCGGGGCTCGAATCCAGATTCAACAAGTATTTCTTCTTCCCGGATTACAACGGGGAGCAGCTGATGGCCATCTTTGAGAGCAAGTTGAAGAAAAACAGCTATGTCCTTTCAGATGAAGCCCGTGAGGCGGCGAGAAAGATGTTCGACGATCTGTACGAGAACAGGACGGAGAATTTCGGCAACGGACGCGATGTGCGCAACTGCTTCGAGGACATGATCGTCCGGCAGGCGAACAGGGTGGCTGAGATGGAAGCGCCGACCAAGGAGGATCTGATGCTCGTGCTTCCGGAGGATCTGACCGAGCCGGAAGAGGAAAACGGAGAAGAGTAAAAAATTCATCATTGCTTTACATTTTCGGCCATTCAGGAGTTTATTATAATACGGAAAACCAATACTATTAATAAAGGAGAGATATCATGTCATTTTTCGGAGGACTGTTAAAGGTCGGCATTACGGCAGGAGCCGTGTTTGCAGCAATGAAAGTTGCAGACAAGTATAAAGCGAACAATCCCGACGGTGTGAGCGACACGAACGAAAAGATCAGCGAAATCACAAGAGCGGCGAAGGAAGTTTACGGCGATGCCGCGGAGTCTGTCAAGGAAAAAGCCCCTGAGGTAAAGGAGAAAATCAGCGAGAAGGTCCAGCAGGCATCGGATTATGCATCCGAAAAGATCCCGGAAGTAACGGCAGCGATTCAGAACGTGGTGGAAAAGATCGCCGAGAAGGCTCCGGAAGTCAATGAGAAGTTCCACGAGGCAGTGGAAAAGGTCTCCGAAAAGGTCATCAACTTTGCGGAAGCCGTAACAGAGGACGATCAGGAAAAGGCCGAGTCCGAATTTGAAGATGTGGTGGACGCGGAAGTTGTTTCCTTCGAAGAGAACGGCGAAAACGAGCCGAAAGAATAATCTGAGCGACAAATGATCGAAGAGGCCGCGGGAGCGGCCTCTTGCATTATTCTCGAGGATGCGGGAAACCGGCGCTCCTGTTTTTCCGTCTTGTATTGAGTAGAATGAAGAGAAGAATGAAAAGGTGAAAGGAATGGAAATGCATATGAAAAAGAATGCTGCCGCTGCCCTGCTGCTGATCTTGGCGCTTCTGCTCACCGCATGCGGTGCGAAGATCCCGGAACCGGCCGACGGATATGATATCGTTCTTGTGACCGACTCGCCCGAAACGGACGGAAGCGGAACACAAAACACGGCATCGGAACCGGAAAGAGAAGTATCCACGGTCAGCGCCGCGGAGCTGTATTCCGGTTACGGATTCTGCCATCAGCACTGCGCCGAGAGCGGCTATTACCGCTTTACTGCCGATAACTCGCAGGGGGTGACATGGCAGGTCTTCCTTCTGGATGAGGAATTCAAGGATGCCGAGAGATACATCCCTCAGGCGTATGAAAAAGCGCTGGAGGGAAGCGGCATCGTACACATAGACGCAGGAAAATGGATCTATGTGTACTGCTCCTGCAACGAGTGGACCGGAGCCAAAGCTCCGGAGGGATGCAAGTACAGCTGGGTGCTCGATCCGAACGCGACAGCGGCAGACGCCGCTGCTCCCGCAGGGATCGCGTCGGATACGGCTGCCGCGGCGTCCGATCCGACACCGACGCCCGCGCAGACCCCTGCGCCCACGCCGACACCGGCTCCGACTCCGAAAGTGCTCAGCATCACAAAGCATCCGACCGCGGAGACCGTGCAGCAGGGAGGGGCCTGCTGGTTCGTTGCCAGGGCCGACAATGCCGATAGTATCACATGGGAATTCCTGGATGCGACCGGAGCAGTCAACAGCATCGATAATGCCAAAAGCAGGAATCCCGGCCTGACGGTCGAGATCTATGAAAACGGTGAGACGATCGGACTGAAGAACATACCCATCAGCATGAACGGATGGATGGCGAGAGCCAAATTCACAGGCGGCGGAACGAGCATGTATTCAAATCCTGCCCAGATCACCGTCACGGCGATCACGGATTTCAAGAGCGCCTATGCAGGCGTGTTTGAGAACTATCTGTCGCTCGTCAGCGGCGGAGAGGATAAATACGAGCTCTGGACGGACCTTGAGCTTTCCGGGGTGGTGCTCGGCTATTTCCTCAAGGATCTGGACGGGGACGGAACGGAAGAGCTGGTGGTGGGCCGAATCGGCGGGACGACCGGATCCAACTGGGACAATATCGTGTATTCCGTGTTTACATTGAACAACAGCACACCGGTGAAAGTCCTGAAGAGCAATGCCAGAGACAGATATTACTATAACGGCTCGGGCTTCATCCACGAAGGGTCGAGCGGCGCGGACAGCAGCATCGTGTATTCGTGCAGATATTCAAAGGGCGAGCTTGCCGTTATCAACGGCGTGTATACCTCGGCGGAGGGTTATTTCAATTACCTGAATGAACCCATCAGCGCAGATCAGTTCAACGCGGCGATGGTGAGTCTGGAGGGCAGTATCACCGCTATTTCATCGATGCTCACGCCGATCGCCTGACCATGGGAAAATCAGAGAAGGGACAGCAGAGACTGTCCCTTTTCCGTTCTTTCCGGCTTTTACCGATTGACAAAAAGCGGGATCACGTGGTAATACTTGACAATACCGAAAAAACGGAGAGATCCGATGCACAGAAGTGACCTTGATATCGCGCACCTGATCGCGGAACGCGCTGCCCAACAGGGCGGCAGGGCGTATTTCGTCGGCGGCTGCGTGCGCGACAGGATAATGGGAAAAGAGAATAAGGATCTGGATATCGAGATCCACGGACTTGCCTGTGAGAGCGTGAAGGCGATCCTCGACGAAATCGGAGACTGTATCACCGTGGGGGCGAGCTTCGGGGTCTTCCGTCTCAAGGGAAGGGAGATCGATATTGCTCTCCCGCGCTCGGAAGCAGGCACGGGGAGAGGCGGACACAAGGATTTTGAGATCTTTGTGGATCCGTACATAGGCCTGCAAAAGGCCGCACGGCGCAGAGATTTCACCATCAATGCGCTCATGCAGGATGTCCTGACGGGTGAGATCTCGGATTTCTTCGGCGGACAGGACGATATACGGGCCGGGGTCATCCGGCATGTGGACGATCGGGGCTTTGCGGAGGATCCGCTCAGGGTGCTCCGAGGCTGTCGGTTCGCGGCGCGGTTCGGCTTTGCGATAGCGGATGAGACCGCTGATCTGTGCCGGCGGATGGATCTGAGCAGGCTGAGCGCCGAGAGGATAACGGGAGAGCTTGAAAACGCGCTTATAAAGGCCGCGGCCCCCTCTCTGTTCTTTGAGGAGCTGAAAAGAATGGACGGACTGTCCTTCTGGTTCCCTGAGCTTGAGGCTCTTTCCGGAATCAGGCAGGATCCGTTATTCCATCCCGAGGGGGATGTCTGGAAGCATACGATGAAGACGCTCGATGAAGCAGCAAAACTGCGGGAAAAGGCAGAAAGACCGTTCTGGTTCATGCTGTCGGCTCTGTGCCACGATCTTGGAAAAAGTGTCTCCACAAAGGAGATCGACGGGACCATCCATGCCTACGGACATGAGGAGACGGGCGCGGAGGCCGCGGACAGGCTCCTGCGCAGGCTGACCAATGAGACGAAACTGAAAAGCTATGTCCTCAACATGGTAAGGCTCCACATGCGGCCGAATATGCTCGTTCACCAGAAGGCTTCGGACAAAGCCTTCATGAAACTGTTCGACCTGTCCGTCTGTCCGGAGGATCTCATCCTGCTTGCAAAGGCGGATCATGCCGGTTCATGTGCCGGCGCATACGATGAGATTGAATCCGTCCTGCGGACAAAGCTTGCGGAGTATCACAGACGGATGGCACTTCCCTGTGTGAAGGGGGAGGACCTGGTAAAAGCCGGGATCGCCCCTTCACCGGAATTCAGCGAAGCGCTCCGGTTTGCCCACAAGCTCCGGCTTGCAGGCGTAGAGAAAAAAGACGCGCTGTCCCAGACCATGGCTTATCTCAGACAGATCGGAGACCGGGAAGGATGAGGGCAGAGAACACGATGGAAAACCAAAACAGGAAAAAGGGAATGATCGAGATGCTCATCTGCGCTGCCCTGTGGAGCAGCGCGGGCATCCTGATCAAGCTACTGCCCTGGAATGGCTTTGCAGTGGCTTCGATCCGAAGCCTGATCGCGGGGCTGACAATCCTGATCTACGCGCTTGCCACCGGGCGTAAAATGATTATAAACAGAAAGACGCTGCTCGGCGGACTGCTCACGGGCGGCGTGTACACATGCTTTTCCTGCGCCAACAAGCTGACGACCGCAGCGAACGCCATTGTGCTCCAGTTCACGAGTCCGGTGTTTATCGTGATCCTATCGGCTCTCGTGCTCGGGAAAAAGATGAGGCTCCGCGATATCATCACGGTCCTGCTTACGCTCGGAGGGATCGCCCTTGTGTTTCTTGATAAACTCGAGGGCGGCTATCTGCTCGGGAATCTTGTCGCGATTCTTGCGGGACTGCTGATGGCAGGCATGTATGTAACCGTCGGAGAGATGGATGGGGAAAGCCGCTTCAGCACCATCATCATCGGGCAGTTCATCACGTTTCTGATAGGACTGCCGTTTGTCATATCCACGAGGCCCGTGTTCAATACCGTCACGGTACTGAGCATCCTTGCACTGGGGATATTCCAGCTCGGGATCTCATACATCCTGTACATCCACGCGTCCGTGAGCTGCCCGCCACTCGCCTGCTGCCTCCTCGGCGGACTCGAGCCTCTGCTCAACCCGGTCTGGGTGATGCTCTTCGACGGGGAGACGCCGGGCGTCCTGGCATTTATCGGCGGAGCGGTGGTGATCCTGACGATAACCGTATGGTGCGCGCTCGACAGCAGGACGGACACGAAAACGGCCCCGGAGCAGTCCGGATAAAAAAAGAAAAAACAAAAAAAGGGAAAAGCGGGATCAATCTCGTATAAATACATCGGAAAGAAATGATCCGCCGGAATGTTTTTCGGAAAGGGGGACGGAACGATGCCCTGTCTCAGAGAGGAACGGGAAAAACTGGAGCATGATCTTATCGGTCCGTACGGCATATGCTCGGACCGATCCGCGGGGAGACTGTATCCGGAGGCCGAGTGCGACATCCGCACCTGCTTCCAGCGCGATGTCGACAGGATCACCCACTCGAAGGCCTTCCGGAGACTCAGACATAAAACGCAGGTCTTCCTTCATCCCGAAGGGGACCATTACCGCACCCGCCTCACGCATACGCTCGAGGTGACGAGACTTGCCAGGACCGTGGCCAGAGCGCTCCGGCTCAATGAGGATCTCGTCGAGGCTGCGGGACTCGGCCATGACCTCGGCCACACGCCTTTCGGCCATGCGGGCGAGAGAGCGCTGAACAAGATCTGCTCGACCGGCTTTAAGCACTACGAGCAGAGCCTCCGGGTCGCAGACGTCCTTGAACGCGGCGGGAAAGGGCTCAATCTGTGCTATGAGACGAGGATGGGGATCCTGCACCACACCCACGGTGCTCCGGATGACACGCTCGAGGCCTCCGTCGTGCGCCTGTGCGACAGGATTGCTTATATCAACCACGACCTGGACGATTCGATCCGCGCGGGGATCCTGTCTGCAGACGAGGTGCCGGCGCTTATCCGGGAAAAATGCGGAGACCGCAACAGTGAAAGAATCAATTCCTTCATAACGGACATCGTCCGCAACAGTCGGGACGGCGTTCTTAAAATGTCCGATGAGATGCAGGAGGTATACGAATTCTTCCACGCCTATATGTTCTCCGATATCTACGTGAACCCGATGGCCAAGGGAGAGGAGAGCAAGGTGGAGGGCATGATGCTCAAGCTCTTTGAGTACTACATTTCCCATCCGGACGCGTTCCCGTCGGAATTTCGGGACGTCATGGAAAAGGAGGGCGCGGAACGCGCCGCCGTGGATTATATTTCGGGAATGACGGACGGCTTTGCCATCGAGACCTATGAGAGGCTGTTCATTCCGCTTTCCTGGAGCGTAAAATAAAAGGAGCAAAGATGCCGTCAAGGTTTTCAGACAGTTTTCTTAATGAACTGACGGAAAAAAACGATATAGTCGATGTGGTGTCACAGTACGTCAATCTCAGCAAGCGCAGCGGAAGCAATCTGTTCGGCCTGTGCCCCTTCCACAGTGAACGGACGCCTTCGTTTTCCGTAAACAGGTCAAAACAGATCTACCACTGCTTCGGATGCGGCAAGGGCGGCAGCGTGATCAACTTCATCATGGAGATCGAAAACGTCCCGTTCCCGGACGCGGTGGAGGTCCTTGCCAAACGCGCCGGCATGCAGATGCCCGCGGCGGAAGACGATCCGGAAAGCAGGAAGCGGGCAAAGATACTGGCAATAAACAGGGCGGCGGCGCGCTACTATTATGATATGCTCGGCTCCGCTGAAGGCGCGAAGTGCAGGGAATATCTGGAAAAGCGCAGGCTGAGCAAAAAAACGGCAACGGATTTCGGGCTCGGCTTCGCCCCGGACAGGTGGGACGGTCTTCGGAATGCCATGAGGGAGAAGGGCTTCACCGATTTTGATCTGTTCGATGCAGGCCTTGTCAAAAAAAGCAGCAAAGGCAGCTTCTATGATGTTTTCCGGAATAGACTGATGTTTCCGGTCATCGACGTGAGGGGCGAGGTTATCGCCTTTTCCGGACGGCTCCTGGACGGGGAGGGGGCAAAATACATGAACTCCCCCGAGACAGCCGCGTATTCAAAGAGCAGGAACCTCTTTGCGCTCAATCTGGCAAAAAAGTCCAAAAGTGATTTTTTTATCCTTTCCGAGGGAAATATCGACGTGGCTTCCCTGCATCAGGCCGGCTTCGACTCCGCGGTCGCCTCGCTGGGGACTGCGCTCACCGAACAGCAGGCGCAGCTGCTGTCCCGCTATAAAAACGAGGTCGTCATCGCTTACGACGGAGACGAAGCGGGCATAAAGGCCGCGAACAAGGCCATCGGAATTTTTGAAAAGCTCGACGTGAAGGTAAGGGTTCTCCGGTTGGGGGGAAACTACAATGATCCCGATGAATTCCTGAAGGCCTGCGGCCCGGAGGCATTCCGGAAGCTGATAGAGGATTCCGAGAACAGAATGGAGTTCAAGATCAGGCAGATCGCGGAAAAATACGATCTGAGCAGGCCGGAGCAGAAAACGGAATTCGCCGGGGACGCCGAAAAGCTCATTGCGGCGCTCCCCTCAAAGGCCGAAAGGCAGATCTACAGCTCCGTCATCGCAGAAAGGATCGGCGTAAAACCGGACGCGGTGATGAGTGATGTGGAGAATCTCAGGAAAAGGCTGGTCAGAAGGGCGGAAACAAAAGAAACACAGGAAATGATCAGCCGGACCGTCAGCAGGAGGCAGTATGCAAATCCTGCTTCCGCAAGAGCGGAGGAGGGTTTGATTCGGCTCCTCTGTCTGGATCCCGGGCTCATCCGATCCGTGCAGCTGCCTTCGGCGGACGTGTTCACGGATGAAAGGCTGAAAAAGATATTCAGCCTTGTCTCAGAAAAGCTTGCGGACGGGGAGGCCTTCAGTGTGGCATCGCTGGGACCATATCTGGACAGCGGCGAGATGTCTCTGCTGGTCGGGCTGCTCGACGAGCCCGAGGTTCTTTCGAACAGCGAAAGAGCGTTCCGGGACTATGTCGCGGCGATACGGAAAGCAAGTAATGTGAAATCGATCGATGATATCATAAAAGCCAAAAAGGCACAGGAGAAAGGCAGGAAATGACCGATGGGAAGAAAGAAAGCTGAAAAACAGAACCTGGAAACGGAAGCAGTCGAGGTGATCGAAACCGTTTCCGAAGAAGCAGCTGCCGGAACGGAAGTGAAAGAAAACACCGTACCGGCGGAGCCGATCCTCGTGGATACCGCCATCACGGAGGAGGAAACTCCGGCCGAGATCCCTGCGGAGACTCCGGCGAAAGGAAAACGGAAAAGAAATACCGCGAAGAAAAAGGCGGTCGAAATTCCGGAGGAGCATGCGGAAGAGCCGCCCGTCGAGAAGACCCCGGAGGAAAAGCTTGCCGATCTGCTTGAAAAAGGAAAGAAATCGGGTAAGCTTACCGCGCGGGAGCTGGAATGCCTGGAAGAGATGGGCCTGGAAGGCGATGCGATCGAAAAGTTCTATGATTCTCTTGAGGCCAATAATATCGATGTGGTCGCCGGAAACAACGATCCGGATATAGATCCGGTACTGGATGATGTTGTTCCTCTGCTCGATGACGATCTTCTTGCCGATCCCGACATAGAGGATATGGAAACACTCGAGGAGATCACAGAGGAAGACATCATGGACACGGACGCCATGGCCGACACGCTGGCGACAGACGATCCGGTCCGTATGTACTTGAAGGAGATCGGAAAGGTCAGGCTTCTGACACCGGAAGAGGAGGTCGATCTCGCCATCCGGATGGCAAACGGCGATGAAGAGGCCAAGCACCGCATGACGGAGGCGAACCTCCGCCTCGTCGTATCCATCGCAAAACGGTATGTCGGCCGCGGGATGCAGTTCCTCGACCTGATCCAGGAGGGGAATCTCGGACTCATCAAGGCGGTGGAGAAGTTCGATCACACGAAGGGCTACAAGTTTTCCACCTACGCGACCTGGTGGATCCGTCAGGCCATCACCAGAGCGATAGCCGATCAGGCCCGCACGATCAGGATCCCCGTGCACATGGTGGAGACCATCAACAAGACCATCCGGGTCTCCAGACAGCTGCTGCAGGAACTCGGCCACGATCCCTCCGCAGAGGAGATCGCCGAGGAGATGGGCCTTCCCGTGGAAAAAGTCAGGGATATCCTGAAGATCGCACAGGAGCCAGTTTCTCTGGAGACGCCTATCGGCGAAGAAGAGGATTCGCATCTCGGGGACTTCATCCCCGACGAGGATGCCTCCGAGCCTTCCGAGGCCGCCTCTTTCTCCCTTTTGAGAGAGCAGCTCGAGGAGGTCCTCGAGACCCTCGCTCCGCGTGAGAAAAAGGTCCTCGAGCTCCGCTTCGGCATCATCGACGGCCGGACCCGCACGCTCGAGGAGGTCGGAAAGGAATTCAACGTCACCCGTGAGAGAATCCGTCAGATCGAGGCAAAGGCGCTCCGGAAGCTCCGCCACCCGAGCCGCTCGAAGAAGCTGAAGGATTTCCTCAACTGAGTTCCGGTCCGGACAGCGCAGAACAGAACAGGAAAAAGGAAGCCTTTCCCGATCGGGAAAGGCTTCCTGCCATTTGCGGATAAAACAGAACCAAAACCGCAAGACTATCGCACGAGTATATTCTTCCAGTCCTCCACGTCACAGCGGCCGTCCTTGCTGTTGCCGACCGCGAGAAGTGTGCCGTCGGACCGCAGACCGATCGTGTGGGAGGTGCCTGTGGAGATGGCGACGATATCCTCCCAGTCCTCCACATCGCACTCGCCGTTTTCGTTCCAGCCGGCGGCCACGACCGTCCCGTCCGCTTTCAGGCCGATCACATGCTTGAAGTTGGCGGAGACGGCGACGATGTCTTCCCAGTCCTCCACGTCGCACTGACCGTAAGTGTTGTCTCCGGCGGCTACGACGGTGCCGTCTTTCCTGAGGCCTACGGTGAATCCGTATCCGGCGGCGATGGAAACGATATCCGTCCAGCCGTCGATCTCTTCCTGTCCGTAATCATGGGCCGCGCCCGTGTTGTCCCGGATCTCGGCGGCTACGACGGTGCCGTCGGAAAGCAGTCCGACTGTGTGGAAAATGCTCAGGCTCATGGCCCTGATGCCGCTCCAACCGGAAACGTCACATTCCCGTCCTGCGATCACGATGGTCCCGTCCGCCCGGATCCCGGCCGTGCTCCAGTATCCGGCGGATACATACACGATGTCCGTCCACCCGGAGACATCACACTGACCGTAGTCATTGTTCCCGGCGGCTACGACGGTGCCGTCGTACTTCAGTCCCACGGTGAAGCCGTTCCCCGCGGACAGTTCCGCAATGTTGTTCCATTGGGAAAGATCCAGCTCGCCGTCACGGTTGTCTCCCGCGGCCAGAATTTTTCCGCCGTCTGCAAGGCAGACAGTATGACTGCCCGCGGAGATGCTTCTCCTGCCCGCGATGAGGCCCCAGACTGCGAAACAGCGGTCCCAGGAATCGGAATAGTCTTTGATCGCATAGAAGGCGCTTGCCGCTTCGAACAGTTTTCCTCTTCTGAGCAGAGCGTCGGCCTCGCTGTACGCAATGGCGCTTATTTCGTCATCGGAGCGCGCGGCCCATTCCGCACTGTCCCCGAAGCCGCTCAGATCGGAGAAAGCATCGTATGCGGCGCCGTAGTCGCCTTTCTCATAGGACTCGACGGCTTTCTGATAGGCGATCGCGTTTTCCGCGGTGCTGATATATAGGGCGCTGTCCTTATAGCCGTTCATCGCCTCCAGGGCAGGGATGGCCTCCTCCAGTCTGCCGGAATTGAACAGTTCGACCGCTTCCTTATAACGTCTCTCGGGCAGATATACACTGGTGAAGACGATGGCAAGGCCGCCGAGGATCAGAAGCGCGGGGATGAGGATCACCAGCAGTTTCCGGAATGAAAAGCCACGGTCGGAGCCGTCTTCCTCCTCTGCTTCCGAGATGCCGGTTTTTTCTGCGACCGCCGGTGCGGCGGCTTTGGCGGGAACGGAAGACTGTGCGTCTTTCGGGTGTTCCGACGGCGCAAGACCGGACGGGGCGGGAGCCTTGGCCGGAACGGCAGGCTCCGAGATTGTTTCGGGAGCGTCAGCCGCGTTTTCCTCTAGGGACGGCGAAGCGGAGCGGCTAGAGGAATCCGAAGACTCCTCTTCTGCGGAACTGCCGGCTGCCGGGGCCGGGGGTTCGTCTTCCGCGTGCTTCTCAGATAAGGGAGCAGGCACGGATCCAACCGTATCTTCCCAGATGCTTTCGTCGGCAAAGGCTGCCTGTATGACATCCGCCCGGAAAGAGGCTGTCATGAACGGGAGCATGATATCGGGAAGAGCGTGGGGACCTTCGCCCGAGAACGGGCCTTCGCAGTCGTGCCCTGTGTCGAAGGCGATCTCGCGGCCATCCGTGTCGAGAGGGACAAGACGGATCCGGACGGAGGAGAGTTCCTTTCCGGAAAGGTTTTTCATCATCAGGCGTGCCTGGATACTTTCAGTGCTTTCGTCCCGAAACAGTCCGCCGTCTGCGATAAAAACGGGTGAGCCGTCTTTCGGGCCGCGAGCCGGAAGCGTGAACAGGGGAATCTGGTTTTCTGTCATGGAATCTGCTCCTTACTGTAGGAAAGAGTATAACAGCAGCGCTGTTTATTTCAGTACGACATTTTCTTTTCCGAGGAGCTCCGAAAGCTCCGCGGCGAGCGCGGGATGGATAAGGCATCTGGTGCCTATGCGCTTTTTCTCCTCTTCGCACCAGATCACCAGCTTCCCGGAACCCGGGAACATGGTCAGCAGCAGTTCGATGCGGTGCAGGATGCTGTCACCGGTCGACCGCACGCGGACATAAAGGGTCCTGTCCTGCAGGTCATCCGGAAAAGCGGAGGACGGTACCTCCGGCCGGGGCTGTTCAGCTGTCGGGGAATATGGCTGCTGAGGCGACCTGAGAGGTCTGTTTTCCGGCCCGGGGGGCAGTTCCTGCGAGAGGAAGCTGTCAATCGGGGAAAGATCCTCGACTGTTATCTGAGGTTCCTTCTCATCCCGGACGGATATCCTGCCGGAGACGACGAGCGCTGCATTGTTCGAGATATAACCGCCGCATGAATCGAGCACTTTCTGAAATACGACGAGCTCTATGCTGCCGGTGTCATCCTCAAACTGGATGTAGCACATCAGAGAATTGTTCCGCGTCGGCCTTGTCCGCGAAGAGGAGACGATACCGGCTATCCGTATCCTCTGACCGTCCGAAAAACGGTTCGGGCCGTCAGAGGAAAAGTCACTGATGATGGAACCGATCGGCACGGTGCCGAGTTTTTTGATCCTGCTCCTGTATTCGTCCATCGGATGCCCGGAGAGGTAGAGCCCGGTCATCTCCTTTTCCATAGCCAGCTTTTCCCGGGGGCTGAAGTCCTGCACATCGGGGATCCGAACCGACGTCGGAGCGTCACTGAAGTCTCCGAAAAGATCGATCTGTCCGTCGATGTTTTCTTTCGCCGCCCTTGAAAGCCCGTCCAGTATTGCGGGAGCGGCGTTCAGGATCGCCCTGCGGTTGCAGCCGAGACTGTCGAAGGCGCCGGCTTTGATCAGGCTTTCTATCGTCCGCCTGTTCATGTCGGAGGAATACATCCGGGAACAGAAGTCTTCAAAGGAAGTGAAGGGACCGTTTGTTCTTCTCTCGTCGACAAGTACCTTCGTCACGTTCCTTCCGATCCCCTTGACCGCTGCCAGCCCGAAGCGGATATCACGGCCAGCAACGGTGAAGTCGGGGCCAGAGCCGTTTACGTCAGGAGGAAGGAGAGAAATGCCCATGCTGCGGCATTCCGAGATGTATTCGGCGATCTTCACGCTGTTTTCGAGAACGCTCGTAAGCAGTGCGGCCATGTACTCCTGCGGATAGTGCCGCTTCATGTATGCCGTGCGGTAGCAGACGACGGCGTAGCTTACAGCATGGGCCTTGTTGAAAGCATAACTTGCGAAAGCGATGATCTCATCGTATATGCTGTTTGCCGCGGTCTCCGGCACACCGTTCGCCACAGCTCCCGGGATGGAGCGCGACGGATCTCCGTATACGAAAGCCACACGCTCCGAATCGATCACCGCGTGCTTTTTCTTGGAAATGGCTCTTCTGATCATATCGGCCTGACCGAGAGAAAAGCCGGCGAGTCTGCGGAAGATCTCTATGACCTGTTCCTGATAGACGATACAGCCGTATGTGACTTCCAGGATGGGCCTCAGCAGCTCGTGCTTATAGGTCACGCGCTCCGGATGCTGAGAGCATTCGACGAAGCGGGGGATGGAATCCATGGGACCGGGCCGGTACAGGGCTATCACGGCGCTGATATCTTCAATGCTCTTGGCCCGTATACTCGTGCAGACCCCTGTCATGCCGGCGCTTTCAAGCTGGAACACGCCGCTGGTGTGCCCTTCGGCGAGCATTTCGAAGGTAGGCGAGTCGTCTTCCGGGATCTTCTCGACCGAAAAGCCCGGCTCCTTCTCACGCACGAGCTTCGCCGCGTCCTCGAGGACCGTGAGGTTCCGGAGACCGAGGAAATCCATCTTCAGCAGTCCGAGCTCCTCCAGTGTGGTCATCGGGTACTGGCAGACGACCGACTCGTCGTTTTTCGCGAGCGGGACATAGTCCATCACGGGGTTTTCCGTGATGACCACGCCGGCGGCGTGGGTGGAGGCATGTCTGGGTGTGCCCTCAAGCGCCTTGGAAACATCGATGAGGCGCCTGACGCGCTCGTCGTTTTCAGCCATCTCCCGAAGCGGCTTGGAAAGAGAGAGCGCTTCGTCGAGGGTCATGTTCAGCGCCATCGGCACCTGTTTTGCCACGGCGTCGGTCTCGGCGTAGCTCATTGAAAGCACCCTGCCGACGTCCCGGATCGCACCGCGGGCGGCCAGAGTGCCGAAGGTCACGATCTGTGCCACATGGTCGCTGCCGTACACACGGTTGACGTAGTCGATGACCTCGCCTCTGCGGTTGACGCAGAAGTCGACGTCTATATCCGGCATCGAAACACGCTCGGGGTTGAGGAAACGCTCAAAAAACAGGCTGTATTTCACGGGATCGACGTCGGTTATGTGCAGGCAGTAGGAAACGACGCTTCCAGCAGCGCTTCCGCGGCCCGGACCAACCGGGATCCCGTTGTTTTTCGCGTATGCGATGAAATCCGACACGATGAGGAAATAGTCGACAAAGCCCATCCTGCGGATCATCTCGAGCTCGTATTCGAGCTGCTCATGGACCTCGGGCCTGTCCGGAAAGCGCTCCGCAAAGCCTTTCTCACACAGACCGCGGAGATATTCAAAGCTGTCGTCACAGCCCTTCGGAAGCTTGAAGCGGGGCAGATGATAGTGGCCGAACTCAAAATCAAAAACGCACTGATCCGCGATCTTCACGGTATTATCCGCCGCTTCGCCCAGATCGGGGAAGAGTGCGCGCATCTGCTCTTCCGGCTTCAGATAGAATTCCTCAGTCTCGAAGCGGAGCCTGTCCGGATCGTCCACGGTCTTCTGCATCTGGATGCACATGAGCACATCCTGATAATACGCATCCTCTTTATCCACATAGTGTGCGTCGTTGGTGAGAACGAGGGGGATCCCGGTATCATTATGAAGTCTGACCAGTTCGGCCGCGGCGCGGTCCTCCTCAGGTATGCCATGCTTCTGGATCTCCAGATAGAAGGCGTCCGGCCCGAACAGTCTGCTGAGCATCAGGGCTCTTTTTTTTGCCGCCTCGTAATCTCCGCGGACCAGTGCCTGCGGGATCTCGCCCGCAAGGCAGCCGGAAAGGCAGATCAGCCCATCCGAGCAGTTCTGCAGAAGGTCCCAGTCGATCCTGGGTTTGTTATAGAAGCCGCGCGTGAACGCCTCGCTCACCAGACGGCAGAGATTCCTGTAGCCGGTCTCGTTTTTGCATAGCAGGATCAGGTGGGAATAATTGCTGTCGATGCCGTGGTCTTTCTGCTCCATGGATCGCGGAGCGACGTAGACCTCGCAGCCGATGACCGGCTTAATCCCTGCGGCCCTGCATGCCTTGTAGAAAGCGACGGCGCCGTACATCACACCATGGTCGGTGATGGCAAGGGCAGTCTGCCCCATCTCGCGGGCGCGCTTCGCGGCCCTGTCGATCCGGCAGAAGCCGTCGAGCAGGGAGTACTCGCTATGAACATGCAGATGCACAAAGGCCATGTTTATTCCTCGATATCCGGGGCGGCTTCCTCATCGGCAAGCTCCCGGATTTTTTTCAGTCTGTGGGAAAGACAGCTTTTGGAGACCTTGGGAAAGGAGAGCATCGCAAGATCGGACAGACTGGCCTCCGGGTTGGTGATCCGGAGGAGCGCGGTGCTCTTCAGCGGCTCGGGGAGACTGTCGAGTCCGTATCGCGCGGCGTATCGGTGTATGGCGTCGATCTGCTCCTGCGAGGCCAGGACGATCTTGTCCGCGTTAGCGGTGTCGCAGTTGACGCGCCTTGTTATGGTGTTCCGCATCTCCCTGTCGACCTTGGCGGTCATCACTTTCATCGCGGACGCCGGGGCCCCGAGGGTCGTCAGAAGGTCGGCTATGGGATCGGCCTGCTTGAAATAGAGGAGACAGTTGTTGCTGCGCTCGGATGATTTCGGGGAGAAACCCATTTCGGAAAGGATCGAATGCGCTTCGCGGCTCACGCTCCTGTGGGAGGTGGAAAACTCCAGATGAAAGGATTTTTCCGGATCATTGACAGTGCCGCCGGAAAGGAAGGCGCCGCGCATGAACGCGGTCTTGCAGCTGTCTTCCTCCAGCACGGCAAGATTGATATGGTGCGAGACACTGTGTCGGGGCGAGATCCCGAAGCGGTCGAAAATCACGGCGATCTTCGCACTGTCCGATATCCGGAGATTGAGTCTGCCCGTCTCTTCCTTATCAGGAGCACTGTCAAAAGAAAAACCGAAGGCGCGGCGGAAGAGACTGATCAGGCGTGTTGCGAACGCACGGCTCGAGGTGGATATCCGGATCTGTGCCGCATGGAAGGTGCTGCAGAAAAGAAGCGCACCATAGCATTCAGCCAGCGCACAGCTGTCGTTTTCGGGTTTGACCCTGCACATTTCGGCTTTTGCGTCAGATGAAAAAGACATTTCAGATCATTTCTCCAGATCACGGTTGATGTTTTCAGAAAGAAATCCGCGGGCTTTCAAATGATCGCTCAGCGCTTTTGCTATGGCGACCGAACGGTGCCGGCCGCCCGTACATCCAACCGCTATGGTCAGGCTGAGCTTCCCCTCCTCGATATACATGGGGATCAGGAACTCGATCATGTCCTCGAGCTTTTCCATGAATTCCCTGGCCCGGCCGTGCCCGAAGACATATTCCGCGACGGGGCGGTCCAGCCCGGAGAGCGGTCTGAGCTCGTCCACATAGAAAGGATTCGGCAGGAAGCGGACATCGAAAACAAGATCCGCGTCCATAGGGATCCCGTATTTGTATCCGAAAGCGATCACCGGGATGTTGAGTTCGCGCGTCTGCCCGTCCTCGGCAAACAGGGCGAACAGCCTGTTCTGAAGCATCCCGAGCGTGAGGCCCGATGTGTTGACGATGTGATCGGCCCTGTCCCGCACGGGGGCGAGGAGAGCGATCTCCCGCCGGACGGATTCCTCCATCGAAAGTCCGCTCTGCGCGAGAGGGTGCGGGCGGCGGCTTTCCTTGTACCGGCGTATGATGGTCTTTTCATCGGCGTCCATATACAGGATCCGGCAGTTGAGGCCTGTTGCCTTGAGCTCATCCAGCGCGTTCAGGAGCGCGGTGAAATCCTCGTTTTCGCGCACATCGGTCACCAGCGCGACCTTTCCGTATCTTCCGCCGGCTGCCGTGCAGAATTCCGCGAACCTGCCGAGCAGGGCAACGGGCATGTTGTCCACGCAGTAATAATCAAGATCCTCGAGCACATCGGCCGCCCGGCTCTTGCCGGCGCCGGACAGGCCCGTAATTATCAGAAATTCCATGTCGTTCTACTCCTTGGCGCCGGAGAAATCGGCCTCAGATAACGGACCGCTGCCGCTGATGATATGGAGCGGCGCGGAGGGAGAATCGTCCGTAAGCTTATAATCAGGCGGGAGGATGACGATCTCCGGGACCAGTTCGATCCCCTTCATCTGCCACACAGTATTGCGCACATGCATCATAAGGTCATACACATCATGCGAGCAGGCGTTTCCCGTGTTTACGACGAATCCCGCGTGCTTCTCGGAGACCATGGCGCCGCCGGTCGTATACCCTTTCAGCCCGCATTCCTCTATCAGTTTTGCCGCAAAGTATCCTTCCGGACGCTTGAAGGCGCTCCCTGCGGACGGCAGATCGAGCGGCTGCTTTTCACGGCGACGTTCGTTGAGTTCTTTCATCTTCGCCGCGATCTCATCCCGGTCGCCTTTCTCAAGGCGGAAAACAGCGCTCACGATCGCGCAGCCGGCCATGGTCTGGAACGCGCTCTTCCTGTAACCGAAGCCGCAGTTTTCAAGGGGCGTCTCATACAGTTTCTGCTCCGGAAGATAGTATGACACCACGCTCTCGACGACGTCCTTCATTTCACCGCCGTAAGCCCCCGCATTCATGAGAACACCGCCTCCGACCGTACCGGGGATCCCCGAGGCAAACTCCAGCCCTGCGAGCGAATGCTGGCAGGAAAAGCTCGCCAGTTTGGAAAGGGAGACGCCGGCCTCGGCGTAGATACGGCTGTCATCAAGGAGGAACATCCTTGTCATGCGCTCCGTGGAGATAATAAACAGATCCTTCAGACCCTCGTCGGGAAAAAGGATGTTGGTGCAGTTGCCGACGACCATCGGCATCAGCTTATGCTTCTTTAAAATATGGGTAATGCGGGAAAAGCTCGTGACATCCTCCGGCACGGCAAAGGCCCGGACGGGCCCGCCGATCCTAAAGGAGGAATGCTTCGCCATCGGCTCTTCCTCGGAAAGGGGAAGACCCGGCAGCGTTTCCCGTATTTCCTTTACGGCGGAATCGAGAGCGTCCATTCAGAAAAGACCTCCGTCCACTGCGGAATCGATCGCGGAGGCAAGGGCTTCCGCCGCATTGTATCCGGATTTCTTCTGTCGGTTGTTCATTGCGGCGACCTCCAGTATGATGGCCAGGTTGCGTCCGGGGCGCACGGGGACCGTTATCGAGGGGATGGAGATCCCGAGGATCTCCTCGTAGTCCTGCTTGATACCGAGCCGGTCATATGCCTTTCCGTCCTCCCAGGGTTCGAGATTGACGATCATCTCCACCATGGAGGCGCCCTTGACGGCGCCCATCCCGTAGAGATAGCGCACGTTGATGATCCCGATGCCGCGCAGTTCCATATAATAGCGGATATTTTCCGGAGCACTGCCAAGAAGAGTGTTGTTGTCGATCCTTCTGATCTCGACGGCGTCATCGGCTATCAGACGGTGGCCGCGCTTGATGAGTTCGAGAGCGGTCTCGCTCTTGCCGATCCCGCTGTCGCCGAGGATGAGCATACCCTCGCCATAGACCTCGACAAGGACTCCGTGCGTGGTGATCCGGGGAGCGAGGTATTTGTGAAGGGAAGTGATGATGTTTGCCTGGAGCGTGGAGGTGTCCTCCTCGGTGATAAGGAGATTCCGGTCATATTTCCGGGCCATTTCCTCGCATTCGGGAAGGAGCTCCACACCGTGGCAGAGGATCAGGGCAGGGAAATCGTATCTCATGTATTCTTCAAAAGCCGCGAGCCTCGCGTCCGATGACAGCGTTTTCAGGTATGTGGTCTCTACGATGCCGATGATCTGGATCCTCTCCGGGTCGAAATAATCGTAAAAGCCCGTGAGCTGCAGGGCCGGCCGGTTCACGTCGGCCGTAGAGACAAAGGTGTCATCGTAATGTGATGACTTATGGACGAATTCAAGCCGGTTCTCTTCGACTATCACGCTGAGCTTTACCTTATATCTGCGGTTATCCATAAAAACCTCCTTGATCAGGCGGACATAATCTCTCAATATTATATTAATCACTTTAGCTGTTTTTGGCAATGCTTTTTATGCGGAGGAGACCCTGCGGCCGAGAGAAAAGAAAAAACAATTTATGCAAAACTTTTTCTTGCAATCGGCAAAACGGTCTGCTATTATATATAAGCTGTCCTGTCAGGGCAGAGAAACACAAGCAAGGAGGTGCTTCAACAATATGGCAAAGTGTCAGTTCTGCGATAAGGGCGTGACTTTCGGCATCAAAGTCAGCCATTCTCACAGACGCACGAACCGTGCGTGGAAGCCGAATGTGAAGCGCGTCAAGGCCATCGTGGACGGAACACCGCAGCATGTTTATGTCTGCACCCGCTGCCTCCGCAGCGGCAAGGTCACCCGCGCTGTGTAATCTAATCATATAGAATTACCCGAATGAAGCCTGTCAGTCTTGATTGAACCGACCGGGCTTTTTTCGGTTATAAGGGGGAGATCACATGAAAGAACTGGAAGAGAGGATCCTTTCCGAGGGCAGGGTGCTGCCGGGCGGCGTGCTCAAGGTGGACGGCTTTCTGAACCACAGGATCGACACTGCGCTCCTTTATGACATGGCGCTGGAGATCGGCCGGCTCTTCGAAGGCTGCGGCGTGAACAAGGTCCTTACGGTGGAGGCATCGGGTATTGCGCTGGCTAGCATGGCGGGCTTTGTCATGGGCTGCCCCATGGTCTTTGCCAAGAAAAGCAGGACGAGCAATATCGCGGCGGATGTATATACCGCGCAGGTGGCCTCCTTTACCCACGGCAACGTGAACACGCTCATGGTCTCCAAAAGCTGGCTTTCGGCAGAGGACAGGGTGCTGATCATTGATGACTTCCTTGCGACGGGAGCCGCACTCATCGGGCTCCGGGACATCTGCGCGCAGGCCGGTGCGGAAGTGGTCGGAGCGGCCATCTCCATTGAGAAGGTGTTCCAGGGCGGAGGGAACAGGCTTCGGGCCGAGGGCATGCGGATCGAGTCCCTTGCGAAGATCGCCTCCATGACGGACAGCAGCCTCGAGTTTTGTTGATTATCGCCAAAAAGCGGCCCTCAAAAATGGTAAAATCGAATAAACTAACACTTGACTTTTTCCCCGCATATGGTATTGTATAAATAGCATTGCGAATGCAATTTCATATAGGCTTTCGATATAAGCAAAAGATATGGTTTTGTGTCTCTACCCGGCACCGTAAATGCCGGACTATCGGATGATCGGTTTGAGTTTCGAAAGCGCAGAAGAACTCTGCGCTTTACTTTTCATTCGATCGTTTTGATATACCGAAAGACGTGGCGGAGATCCGGCGTGTTTCGGTTTTTTGTTTTTGTATCAATACCGTATGGTTTGATAAATAAAAAATATTAGGGAGAAAAAAATGAAAAAGATCATTGCTCTGGTCCTTGCCGCTGTTATGGTTTTCGCTCTCTGCGCATGCGGATCCAAGACTGCCGAGCCCGAGGCCACTCCGGAACCCACGTTCCCCTTTGACAATGACTCCACTCCGTTCGATATCAGCACGCTTACCGCTGACGAGGTGAAGACGGTCAAGGTCGGTTTCATCTTCCTGCATGATGATACCTCCACCTACGACCTCAACTTCATGAACGCCGCGAAAGAAGCCTGCAAAAACATCGGTGTAGAGTACGTCTTGAAGACCAACATCCCCGAAGGTCAGGAATGCTATGACGCCGCTGCCGAGCTCGTCGACGCCGGCTGCAACATCGTCTTTGCCGACTCCTTCGGCCACGAGTCCTTCATGATCCAGGCTGCCAAGGAGTTTCCCGAGGTGCAGTTCTGCCATGCCACCGGCACCCAGGCCCACTCCGCCGGTCTGCCCAACTTCCACAACGCCTTTGCCACCATCTTTGAAGGCCGTTACCTCGGCGGTGTCGCCGCGGGTCTCAAGCTCAACCAGATGATCGAGGAAGGCAAGATCACCGCCGACCAGGCCAAGATCGGCTACATCGGCGCCTACCCGTACGCGGAAGTCAAGTCCGGCTACACCTCCTTCTTCCTCGGCGCCCGATCCGTCTGCCCCAGCGCCACCATGGAAGTGACCTTCACCAACTCCTGGTTCAGCCCCGACCTTGAGAAAGAGGCCGCCATCAAGCTCATCAACAACGGCTGCGTCCTTCTCTCCGAGCACGCCGACTCCATGGGCGCTCCCACCGAGTGCGAAGACAAAGGCATCCCCTTCGTCTTCTACAACGGCTCCGCCGCCAAGGACTGCCCCAACACCTTCATCGTGGCCTCCAGGATCAACTGGGTCACCTTCATGGAAGTGATGATCGGCCGTGTCGCCAAGGGCGAGACCCTGAACGCCGACTGGACCGGCACTCTGGCCAACGGCGCTGTCGAACTGACCGAGATCAATGAGAACGTCGCAGCTCCCGGCACCGCCGAGAAGCTCGAAGAAGTCAAGAAGGCTCTCATCGCCGGTGAAATCAAGGTCTTCGACACCAGCACCTTCACCGTCGGCGGCAAGGCTGTCGACTCCTACTTCGCAGACGTAAACGACCTGGGTACCTTCACGCCCGACACCGAGTCCATCGTCAACGGCGAGTTCGCGGAGTCTGTTTTCCGCAGCGCTCCCAGCTTTGACATCGACATCGACGGGATCACCAATATAGACGCATAAGAAAACGTTTCCCGCGCTCCCGGAAGGGAGCGCGGGAGTTCCTATGCTGCAAAGGGCGGCGCAGTGACCGGCAAGCCACCGCGCTGCCCTTTACAGCATGATCGGCACTGTCCGGAGGAGACATTTGATCCACGGACGGTTTCTCTTCTCAGAAAGGAGTGTGCTGCTTTGGAAGAAAAGACCGCGGCAGTCACCATGCGAAACATAACCAAGCGCTTCGGACCGGTCCTTGCCAACGACAAGGTCTGGCTCGATATCTACCGGGGCGAGATCCTGGCCCTGCTTGGGGAAAACGGCAGCGGCAAGACCACGCTCATGAACATGCTCTCCGGGATCTATTTCCCGGACGAGGGAGATATCAGCATCGACGGAAGACCGGTGGTCATCCGCTCACCCAAGGACGCGTTCGACCTCGGTATCGGTATGATCCATCAGCATTTCAAACTGGTGGATGTATTGACTGCCGCGGAAAACATCGTTCTTGGGCTAGAAGGAAAGCTGGATCTGAAGTCCGCCGCGCGCAGGATCCGCGAGATCTGCGACGCCTACGGCTTTGAGGTGGATCCCAACCAGAAGATCTATAATATGTCCGTCTCACAAAAACAGACGGTGGAGATCGTGAAGGTCCTCTACCGCGGAGCCGACATCCTGATCCTCGACGAACCCACGGCGGTCCTTACCCCGCAGGAGACGGACAAGCTCTTCACCGTTCTGCGGAACATGCGCAACGACGGGAAGGCCATCGTGATCATCACGCACAAGATGCACGAGGTCGAGGCGCTGTCCGACAGGGTCGCGATCCTTCGCCACGGCCAGTTCGTGGGCGATATGCTGACGAAGAACACGAACGCGCAGGAAATGACCAACATGATGGTCGGCCACGCGGTTACGCTGAACATCGACAGACCGGAGCCGGTCGATCCGAAGCCCAGGATCGAGGTGGAAGGCCTTACGGTCCGGAGCATAGACGGGATATTGAAGCTGGATGATGTCTCCTTTACCGCCAACTCCGGAGAGATCCTGGGTATCGCGGGCATCTCCGGCTGCGGACAGAAAGAGCTCCTGGAGGCCATCGCCGGCCTGCAGCCGGTGGAAAAAGGCAGCATCTCCTATGTCAACGACGACGGAACGAAAGAGGAACTGATTGGGAAGGATCCGCTGGCCATCGCCGGCCTGGGCGTGAGCCTTTCCTTTGTCCCGGAGGACCGTCTGGGAATGGGGCTCGTGGCCAATATGGACCTGGCGGACAACATGATGCTCCGTTCTTTCCGCCGCGGACGCTCCGTTTTCACGGACCGCCGCTCTCCGTACAGGCTTGCGGAAAACGTCGTGAGGGATCTGGAAGTGGTGACGCCGGGTGTATCCACTCCTGTCCGCCGCCTTTCCGGCGGAAACGTGCAGAAGGTGCTGGTCGGCCGTGAGATCGCCTCCGCCCCGACCGTGCTCCTGACGGCCTATGCGGTGCGCGGGCTGGACATCAACTCCTCCTATACGATCTATGATCTGATCAACCAGCAGAAGGCCTCCGGCGTGGCGGTCATCTATGTGGGAGAGGATCTGGACGTACTCTTGGAACTGGCAGACCGGATCCTGGTCCTCTGCGGCGGGAAGGTCTCGGGCATCGTCCCGGGCCGCGGCGCCAGCAAGCGCGAGGTCGGCCTTATGATGACAAAACTGGGAGGGAAAGCCAATGGATAACAAAGTGCGCAATCCCCTCTTTCATGTTGCCAAGCGCGCGGCGCTCCCCTGGTACAAAAGCTGGGTGATCCGCTTCGGCGCGGTACTGGCCGCGCTGATCGTGTGCGGTCTTATAACCACTCTGGTCACCGGCGAGGATCCGATCGCGGTGTATGTGTCCATGTGGGAGGGCTCTTTCGGCACCACAAGGCGTCTGTGGGTCCTGCTGCAGAATATAGCGATGCTGCTGTGCGTGTCGCTGGCCGTGACCCCGGCCTTCCGGATGCGCTGCTGGAACCTGGGCGGCGAGGGCCAGGCCCTGATCGGCTGCCTGTGTTCCGCGGCCTGCATGATCCTGCTGTCCGGGAAACTGCCGAACTGGGCGGTCATCGTGTGCATGATCGTGTCCAGCATCCTGGCCGGAGCGATCTGGGCAGGGATCCCCGCTTTCTTCAAGGCGAAATATAACACGAATGAGACGCTTTTCACCCTCATGATGAACTATGTGGCCACCCAGCTTGTGGCCTACTTCTGCGTGGTATGGGAGAACCCGAAGGGCTCGGGACAGATCGGCATCATCAATCCCAACACCCAGATCGGCTGGTTCCCGCTCATCGGCGGGCAGAAGTATCTCCTCAACATCATCGTGGTCGCGCTGATCTGCGTGGCGATGCACATTTATCTGAACTATACCAAGCACGGCTATGAGATCGCCGTTGTGGGCGAAAGCGAGCGCACCGCCCGCTATGTGGGCATCAAGGTCGGCCGCGTGATCGTCCGTACCATGGTCCTTTCGGGCGCGCTCTGCGGTCTGGCGGGACTTCTGCTCGTCGGCAGCACGAACCACACTCTCACACCTACGCTGGTGGAGGGTAGAGGCTTTACGGCGGTCATGGTCGCGTGGCTTGCCAAATTCAATCCCATCTGGATGATCCTCACGAGCCTTCTGATCGTCTTCCTCAGCCGCGGCGCGGGCGAGATCGCAACGAATTTCGAGTTGAACCAGAGCTTCGGCGATATCCTCACGGGCGTGATCCTCTTCTTTATCATCGGCAGCGAGTTCTTTATCAACTACCAGATCAAACTCACCAAGAGCGGCGGAAAGGAGGAGTGAACCGTGTTTGACTTTATCACCTTTATCCCCCGTGCCGTCATGCAGGGGATCCCGCTCCTACTCGGCAGCACGGGAGAGACCCTGACCGAAAAATCCGGAAACCTCAACCTCGGTATTCCCGGTATCATGTACGTGGGCGGGATCTGCGGCGTTATCGGAGCCTTCTTCTATGAGGCGGGAAAGACGGCGCAGGAGATGAACACCTTCCTTGCCATCCTGATCCCCATGCTCTGCTGCCTGGCGGGCAGTCTGCTGATGGGGCTTCTGTACTGCTTCCTCACGGTCACCCTTCGCGCCAACCAGAACGTGACCGGCCTTGCGCTGACCACCTTCGGCGTAGGCTTCGGCAACTTCTTCGGAGGCTCGCTCATCAAGCTTTCCGGCAGTGAGCTGCCCTCAATCATCCTCACGAACACATCCAACATATTCCGCCGCCACCTTGCCGCGGGAGACAGCACCGGTGTTTTCGGAAAGCTCTTCCTCAGCTACGGCTTCCTGGCCTATGTGGCGGTGATCCTTGCCCTCGTGATCTCCTACATCCTGAAGCGGACCCGTACGGGACTGCATCTGCGGGCAGTGGGAGAGAGCCCCAACACCGCGGACGCGGCGGGCATAAACGTCTCCCGCCAGAAGTATGCGGCTACCTGCATCGGTTCCATGATCGCGGGCCTCGGCGGTCTCTATTATGTGATGGACTACGCCTCTGGCATGTGGACCAACAACGCCTTCGGCGACAGGGGCTGGCTGGCGATCGCGCTGGTCATCTTCACCATCTGGCGCCCCAATGTCGGCGTGCTGGCGTCTTTCCTGTTCGGCGGATTGTACATCCTCCATATGTATATCCCCTCCGGCATGAATCTGGCCGTGAAAGAACTGTACAAGATGGCGCCCTATGTCGTCACCATCATCGTGCTGATCCTTACCAGCATGCGCAACAAGCGGGAAAACCAACCGCCCGCCTCCCTCGGACTGCCGTACTTCCGAGAAGAGCGGTAGAAAAGTTATAGAATAAAACAGCAGGGAGTTCCTTTGACAGGAACTCCCTGCTGTTTTACGTTTTTTCAGGAGGCCGGCCGGATGTCCGCGACCGGGAAGACTTCCGAACTCATCAGATCCCGGAAACAGTCTTCGTCCAGAACGATCGCCTCAAATTCCTCACCGCCGGTGAAGGCGAGCACATAGGGGAAACCGTCGGCCCCGCGCACGAGGATGCCCGGCGCATAGCCTAGGTCCGGCACGACGGGACAGGAAAGGCTTGCTTCCGAATCGATCAGCCTGGAAACGGGAAGATAGCTCCCGTAACCCACGGTGGAGCGGATATACAGGCAGGGACGGGCGTTCTCCAGGTCGACGGCCGAGCGGTACGCGCCGGAATAGCCTCCGTAGAATGAATCAAAGGAGAAAGGGACTTTCTTGTAAGTAAGTTCTCCGTTTGCAACGGCAAAGGTCTTCTTGGCGGCAAACGCGTCCGAGGTATACTGCGCCATGCTGCTGAGCAGGCTGAGATACCGCTCGTAGCGTTCCCGGACATCGAAGATCACCTGCGTATAGTCTTCTCTGAACTGCGGAAACCAGCGGTATACGATCCCCTCGTTCTTTTTTTCAAGCTCAAGGAATTTCGGCGTCTTCAGCGCGAAGAACTGGTCGAGAAATTCGGTGTACAGCCCGGGATCATCCTGCAGGAGCGGCAGAAGGGTCGCATAGCAGACCGCGGGATCGTCGCAGTAATCGTCCAGCACCGGACCGGCGTAGCAACACTCTTTCTGGGTGAAGCGCATGACCATGATCCGCTGAGAAGAGATCACATTCTGCTCAAGAAACTCCGTGGACATCTCACCGGTTAAGCTCAGAATACCGTTTCCGAGGGAGATGGTCTCGATCTCCCGCATAAAGGTAAGCTCGGGCGTATAGGTGAACGCCATGTTCTGTTTGGTGATCTTCAGGGTTTTTGCAAGCTTCGTGGATGTAAAGCGCGACAGCGACACCTTATGTCCGAGAATGATCAGATCGGAGGGCCTCACCGTGATGACGCCCTCCGTGCAGGAAATTTTGCAGAGAACGCTGAAAGCGAGCCTCGTATTCCTGTGGTACATCTCCACGTCGAAAATGATCCCGTCTTCCAAGATATCCATGCCGAGACCGGTGAGCTCAAGATGCAGGCCGGAAAGAGTCCCGTTGGTCTTCTCGAGCCATTCCTCCCCGTCGTAGTACCGGTACAGGAAATACCAAAGGTCGCTCTTGTCAAAGGAGACGGTCATCTTTGCGTCGGGAGAAAAGGAAAGATGCTGCGTGCGGCTGTCCGGCTGTGAATGCGCATAGCTGACCACGTCGTCGAGACGCAGCTCCGCATCAGCCATCTTCGCCCGGACCACAAAGAACAGCACCACGGCCGTGATGAGAAGCGCTAAAAGGATCATGCCCAGTACCGAGAAGAATACGGACCCGAAAGATCTGTTTTTCGATTTCATCGTTTTTTGTTTCAAAGAAGAGTTTTATTTGCCCTCATAGGTGATAAGGCTTTCAACGTCATAGTCCTTAAGCTTCTCCCGGCCTTTCAGGCCCGCGAGCTCCATAAGGAATACGACCTTGACCACGGTCCCGCCGAGCTCTTCGACGAGCTTGCACGCGGCTTCCGCGGATCCGCCTGTGGCGATAAGATCGTCCACCAGCACGACTCTCTGACCAGGCTGAACGGCATCCTTGTGGATCTCGATCGTGGCCTTGCCATACTCGAGGTCATAGCTGCGGGAGACGGTCTCGCGGGGGAGTTTGCCCTTTTTGCGGACCATCACGAATCCCTTCCCGAGCAGATAGGCGACGGGCATTCCGAAGATGAATCCGCGGGACTCCGGCCCGGCGATGAGATCAAACTCGACGCCGTCCAGAAGCTTTACAAGCCCGTCGATCGCAAGTTTCAGGCCGTCCGGATCCTGGATGACGGATGTCACATCGCGGAATATGATTCCGGGTTCGGGAAAATCGGGTATGCTTTTCACATAGTCTTCTACTTTTTTCATTTTATCAGCGGCCTCCGTTTATTATTCTCAGCTTGATAAGTATATCATACCGCCACGCGGGGACACAAGAAAAAGAGGGCACGCGGCATCGCGGAAGAAAGGCGCGGGCTGTCAGTACACCCGCACGCACTGGTGCCGGTACATCCGGTAGGTGAGCCATGACATGATCCCAAGGCAGGAGCTCATGAGATAGTAGCAGGAAAGATACCAGTTGCCATGGCGCTGGACAAGGTACTCGCTGATCCCGGCACCGGCGAGCAGAACGAGCCATGCGAGCCAGATCAGCCACTGGTAGGCTTTGAGTCCGTCTGCCTTCACCGCGCGTATGCTGTACCAGATCAGCACGGCGAGCATCATGAGGCCGCAGAAGATCTGGACCACACTGACGAAACCGTTGATGCGGAAGAAACTCGAATCGTACCGTGTGCTGTCCATCACGATCTCCAGCGCGCTGTACCACAGGATAAACATCATCCAGATGCTTCCGCTGTTGCTTTTTCCGTTCTTTGCCGGGGCGAGCCGCAGCTTTGAAAAGAAAAACAGGATCACGGCAAGCAGGACTGCCAGCAAAATCGCCTCGATGAAGAAAGTCGCAAAGCGGTACTCCGTGTTCCCGGCGGCATCGCTGATGCGCGAGGCAAACGGCAGATGCTGCAGCGCCGGACGGATGACGCTCATCTTTCCCCGGCAGGAGGTATTGAACAGGCTGGACAGACGTATCAGCAGGATCAGCACGAGAAGACCGGGAGCGGCGCAGTCGAGGAGCAGAGGCTTGTCCGCAAGACCCTTGGAGGGGACGATCAGATACGCGACCAGAACGGCGATGAATACGCCTGAAAGCACGAAATCCCCCGTGCCGGAATCAGTGATGGCGGAGAGGAAACTCCTGTATTGTTCGCTGTGGCAGTCCCAATGCAGGATACGCGAGAGCACGACCGAGAGCACAGTCGAAAGCAAGAGGAAAAGACAGAGCAACGTCGCTTTCCCGCCGTTTGCCCGGTACAGAGACCAGGTCAGGCAGAAACAGGAGGCAGCCCCGAGAGCGATCACGAGGGAGCTGTAATAGACGGTAACGCTGCCGATGCTGTAGGCTATCCCGTTCATCCGCGCGCCTCCTCCGGAATCGCCGATGAGAAGTAGAGGATATCGCTCATCGTGCGCTCAGCCCCGTAAACGATGCCGTTGGCGGGGCTCCCGTTGAATATGATCACGGCCGTCTGCCCGCCGTCGAGTTCATAGGCCTTCACGCAGCCCTTGTCGTGCATGACACGCGCGGCGGTGTCGGCATACATGCCGTCAATGTACTGCGGACTGTTTTCAGAGCTCGTGACCATCAGCAGATAGTGGAGATCATCCGTCATCCCGATTGCGGAACGGGCGAAATAACTGAAGACCTCGCCCACCGGATAGGACACGGTAGTATAGATCTCGCCGTCCTCCACGAGGATCGGTCCGAAAGAGGTGGAGAAAAGGACGTCGTTGTCGGCTATGAGCTGTTTCGTGGCTTCCGCGGTGGTCAGCTCGCCTGCGTGGGCGAAGAGCATGTCCCCGGAAGAGGTGAAAAAGCAGGTGTCCAGCACGGAAGGAGAGAAGCGGAAAAGCTCCCGCTTATACACCACTACGCCTACCTGACGGAAGGCGTAAAAGTCGCCGTTGATTGCGACGACGGAATTGACGGATCTGGCCATGTCGGATGCCTTCAGCTGAATGCTGGAGCTGTACGAGCCGCCAGCGAGGGCACGCCGGAGCTGCGAGCCGTCGGCGATCTTCACCTCCGAGAAAGTGCATACCGTATTCCCGACCGCCTCTTTCCACACGACGCAGAGGATGGAATCATCACAGTAGTATTGTATGACGGAGCCCGGATAGATGCGGATACTGCTGTTCCATACCGTGCTCTGCCCGCCGAGAAGCTCCGCAGCGCTGTCTATCACGCGCTGCACCACGACGGGATCGGTGGTCTCGCCGAAGCGGGTGCTGTCGGGGAGAGGAGAGACGGACGCATCCTCCGGGATCTTATAGATCTTCCGTATATAGACAATATCCGAGAGGGCTTCGCTTTTCAGATTGTTCAGAAGCGCCTCGGAGCGGCCGGTGAGGTCGGCGGCCTCCTTTACCTGAGAGCCTTTCCGGACGGAGGAGTCGGGATGGATGTTGAAGATCATCCACAGGACGCTCACCAGCAGGATCAGCAGAAAAAGCAGGGTCGAGACAAGCATGCCGCGCCTGCTTTCGGCTTCTGCCGCCGCGGGGGAGCCGGGAAGGGATGATGCAAGGCTGCTGTTCTGTTCTGTATTCATTCCCTGTCACCTCCCCGTCAGTTGCCGCCGCACAGGGCGGCAAGGAGTTCCGGACTTGTATTGATGAGCCAGCGGCCGTTCCGGAAGATCAGGTCCAGATCGATCAGCCCGGAGGAGTAGTAGTCCTCCTTATGCGAGAGTGTCATCTCCACGGCTTCCGCATAGGCCTGTGCAATAAACTCTTCCCGGTATCCGCTGTCGGCGTCATAGATCTCTTCCTTTGAAAGCCGGTCCACCAGCAGGCGCACGCATTCGTTGGTATTGCACTGCAGGTCTTCCGACATCTTTGCATAATCGAGATACCGCAGCCGGACCGTCTGTTTTGCCGAAAGTCCGTTCGTAACGCAGTCCCCCGCGAGTTCATAGGAATAGCTTTCCCGGAGCGCACGGATCATTTCTGCGGAGACCGGATCGTCCGGGACGTTGTCGAGGCCCAGATCGGCGTAATCGGCGAGAAAGCCGCATGCGTCGGCCTGATCGCCGGAGATCAAGGCGTCGAAGAAGCCGGTCACGGCATCGCGCGGATCGCCTTCCGTCCGCGAGTAGAGCGTTCCTCTGGTCATGCCGGTGACGCAGAGGGCCAGTGCGGCGGCGGCGAACAGCACGGACAGGACTCCGGGCACGGGCCGGATCTTTTTCTTTTTCGCGGCGATGATCACCGCATAGAGCGCGGCCAGACCGGCGGCGCTGATGATAATGGCCGGCAGAACGGGCAAAGCCCCCTTTCCTTCGGTGGTGTACGTCTTCTCCGTTCCGGCGGGAGTCACGGAAGCGAATACCTGGGAAGCGAGACCGTTATCGATGGCAGGCTGAGCAGCGGCGTTTTCCGCTTCCTCCCGTGCGAGCCTCTCGGCCCTTGTCCTTTCGGCATAGTCGCACATCAGCGTACAGTAATCGGCATGAAAAGTATTGGGGCGCCGGACACCCTCCGTGAACAGTACGATGATGATCGGGTCGTCCGTGTAGCAGATGCCGCTGTCACACAGATACAGGACGCCGCCCTCATCGATGTATCCGTACTTGTGGGCGATTGGGTAGTCCTGCTGATGGTAATTGAAATACTTTTCCGGCTCTGCGAGCAGCATGCAGTCGATCACGCCGGGGAAGCGTTCCGGCTCGGTGTACAGAGTCTTCAGACAGCTGATGACCTGCCTCGCGGTGAAATAGCGGTTCCGGTAATATTTCGCTTCCACGGTTTCGGGATCCACGCCCATGTAGTCCGCGATAGCGTCCCGGAAGGTCCCGTATTCGCCGAGCTCCTGCCAGAGATAGGTGGCATATTCGTTGTTTGACCAGACGATCGTCATGTACTGCAGATACTCGTATCTCGCCCCGGCGACCTTGGTGTCAAAAGTCATCTCGCCGTTGTAGATGCGTTCGGCGTACACCATGTTCAGCGGGACCTTGTAGGTGCTTCCCGTTTCCATATATTCGTCGCCGCGGAGATAATGCTCCTCTCCGGTGACGGTGTTGTAGTATCCCATGGCGACCTGCTCGGGGACAACATCGTGGTCCGCAAGGAACTGTTCTATGATTCTGTCCCAGTCATCTGCTTCCGCGGATTCCTCCGCGTGAGCGGCGGGCATGCCCGGAAGCCTGGCTGCCGCAAGGACCGCCAGAAGGACGGAAAGCAGAGAGAGAATGAAACGCAGCTGTTTTGACATGTTCACTCCATACCGCCGGTCAGTTTACGGGGACCGGCCTGTACGATTCGTTCAGAATGACCGGATCAAGGGAGCCGGCGCTCAATTCGGTGATCCTTTTGGCAAAGGATCCGTGGTTTTCGGAGGGGATGCTTGCGGTGATGCGGATGTCCGTTCCGTATTCCGTGTCCGTGATGACGCCGGAAAAGGAAGCAATCTCGGTCCTTATCCTCTCGTACAGGGAATAGGAGCAGCGGATGCCGCAATCGATCCATTTCCGCATGACGGAGATGCCGGCGTCCGCGAGGGCTCCCTTGGCGGCCTTCGTGTATGCCCGGACGAGCCCCCCGGTCCCCAGAAGAACGCCGCCGAAGTAACGGGTGACCACGCACACCGTGTTCGTTATCCCCTCACGCCGCAGTACTTCGAGCATGGGGATCCCGGCGGTGCCCTGCGGCTCTCCGTCGTCGGAATAGCGCTCCGGACCGTCCTTTATGATGTAGCACCAGCAGTTGTGCCTTGCATCGTAGTGCTTCTTTTTTATTTCGGCGATGAACGCCCGGGCAGCCTCCTCATCTTCCACCGGTTCCAGATAGCCGATGAAGCGCGACCTTTTTTCCTCGTATTCGGCTGTTCCGGGGCCGGAAGGTATCTTATAGCTCATATTCTCTTCCAAATCCTTTACCCCCGGCTTTTACCGTCATCCGCAATATACTGTCTGATCCTGCCATACAGTTCAGGCGTGACCACCGCGGAGAGCAGGATGCCCTCATCCGTGTATTCCATGGACCGCACGGCGGCCTCCCTCTTCAGCAGATCCACCATGCCGGCGTCCCGGTAGGGAATGCGCAGGAGATACTCCCTGCGGTCGGCCGCAAGCAGCCTCTGCAGCGTGTCGACCAGCTGCGCGGCGCCCTCTCCGCTCTTCGCACTCATGCACACTACATTTTCACCGTGGGGGAGGATCCCGGTGTAGCGGTCGCATTTGTTGTATACACGGACGCAGGGCGTCGCCTCCGCGCCGAGCTGTCGGATCAGATCGTCGACTATACGTGCCTGCTCCTCCCATTCGGGGCTCGAGATATCGATCACGTGCAGAAGGATGTCGGCGTAGGAGAGCTCCTCAAGGGTGGCCTTGAAGGCTTCGATCAGGTGTGTCGGGAGTTTCCGGATAAAGCCGACCGTGTCGCTCAGGAGCACCTCGGTGCTCTCATCGATCCGGAAACGGCGGGTTGTGGTGTCGAGCGTGTCGAAAAGGCGGTCGTTGGCCGGAATGTCGGAACCGGTCAGGCAGTTGAGAAGGGTGGACTTGCCGGCGTTGGTGTATCCGACGAGCGCCACGGTGGGCATGTCGTTCTTCTGCCTGAGTTTCCGCTGTGTTCCCCGCACGCGCCGGACATCGGCCAGTTCCTCTTCGAGCTTCTGGATCTTCCGCCGGATGTGGCGGCGGTCGGTCTCAAGCTGGGTCTCGCCGGGTCCGCGGGTGCCGATGGGCGAGGAGCCGCCCGAGGCGGTCTGGCGCACAAGGTGCGTCCACATGCCGGTAAGCCTCGGAAGCAGATATTTATACTGCGCAAGCTCCACCTGCAGCTGGCCTTCCCGGCTTTTGGCCCGCTGGGCGAAAATGTCGAGGATGAGGCCGGAGCGATCCATTACCTTTACACCCAGATCCTCGCCCAGAGCGCGCATCTGCGAGGGGGAGAGCTCATTGTCGAACACGACCATGTCGCATTCACTGTTGGCCGCGAGCTCCTTCAGCTCCCTCACCTTTCCCTCGCCGAGGAAACTCCTGGGGTTGGGAGAAGGAAGACTCTGAATCATCATGCCCACGGTCTCCCCGCCGGCCGTTTCGACGAGCGCGCTGAGCTCCTCCATGGAGATCTCCGTGGAACGCTCGCTCTCGGGCATGCTCGAGGCGCTGAGGCCGGCGAGCAGAGCCCGTTCTTTTTTCTTTTCCGTGTTCCGTGACTCGTTCATCCGTCATCCATCCGTCATTCTCAGTATTCAAGCCTAACTAAATAAATATAAACCTTTTTCCTCCATAAAGCAACCGGCGGCCGCTTTTTGCGGCCGCCGGTCCTGCAGTTTTTCAGATCACTTGATGTAAAAGACTCTTCCGGGAACGACGGGCTTGGGGGCAAGCTCCTCGTCGGGATAGCCGACGATGCAGAAGCCGATGCCCTCAACATCCTCGGTAAGGCCCGCATCGGCGAGGATTTTTTTGCCCTCTTCGGTGTCAAATACCTGACGGGCGCGGTTGATCCATCTGGCGCCGAGGCCCATGGCATAGGCGGCGTTGAGCATGTTGCCCATGGCGAGGGAGCCGTCAGCTACAAAATCGGCGCTGCTCTTTGCGGCAACGACCGCGATGACGTCCTGCGCTCCGTAGAACACGTCGAAGCCCTTGGGGGCGCCTGCGACCTGCGCGTTCATTTCCATGAGACGGTCGCGGATCTCCTTGTTGGTGATGATCACGAAGCGCGGGGTCTGCCTGTTGCCGCCGGACGGAGCTTTGAGGCCGGCCTGGACGATAAGCTCAAGGTCCTCCATGGGGACGTGCTCATTGCGGTATTTTCTGGCGGAGGAGCGCTCGAGAATGCTTTTGACTATTTCATTCATATCGTTTTTCCTTTCATAAGTATTCACGGATTTGTTCGGGGATCACTACATCCATATACTATAGTAGCAGAATCGGAAGGAGCTGGCAAGTTCCCGCGGACAATTATTTTAAATTCTGTCAAAACTATTCGATGGCGATCAGCTTCACGTTCTCGATTCCGGGAGTAGCGGACATGGAGGAGAGCAGCGCGGAGACCGAGGAGGTCGCGTAGCTCAGATCGAGGGAGAGCGTTACGCTCGCGATATCGTGGATCGGCGGGCTCTGTGTTATGGTGAGCACGCTGAAGCCCGCAGAAGATATCTTGTTGAGCAGCGCGCTCAGCACCCCGGGCTCGTGATTGAGGAGCATGGAAAACACGGCCTTGCGCCCGCCGGAGATCTCGCCGGGTTCCATGATGAAATCCTTGTACTTGTAGTAGGTGCTGCGGGAGATGCCCACCATTTTCACGGCCTGGCTCACTTCCTTCACCTTCCCGGATTCGAGAAGATGCCTGGCCTCGATCACCTTGTCATAGTAATCGGGAAGAATGTCCTTATGCACGATCAGATAGTTATCAAGCATGCTGCAATCTCCTTTCGAGGCCTGCTGAGGGCCTCAGACGATCGGGATCAGATCCGGCAGACAGGTCAGAGCGTGCAGTGAGTCGATCGCTTCGATCGCCTCGGTGGTGCTGATCGGCCTGTCGTCGGAATAGCCGATGCTGTTGTCCACCCTGTGCCGCCAGAGCATTCTGTCCGGGGCGGATGGATCGGTCTCTTCTATGTACACTTCCTCATAAATCAGAAAATCATTTGCCAGGCGGTAGATCCCGTTGGAGGTCATCCCCGGCGCGGTGCTCACCGACAGGAGCCTCCCTTCGTCGATCAGGTAGAGCTCGCTGCCGCCCTTTGAGCAGTAGATCCGGTAGGGCTCGTTATCGAGGATGGTATAAAGCTCAAAGATCAGATTGCGTTTATAACCGGCGGCGTTCGTGTCCCAGGCTGCTATGAACAGCTCGTCCACACCGTTCTCGTCGATATCGTACAGCGCGTATCCAACGGACCAGCATTCTGCGGCCCTTTCGCTGATCCCGTTGGCCTGACAGTAATCAAGCGTGGGGATCCCGTAGCGGAAGGCCTTGCCGTAGCGCATGATGACGGTGGAATAGGGGTTTTCGTAATCGATCACGGTGATCTTCGCGGCTTTGCCGGTGAGCGGACCGCCTTCCCCCTCGAATACCGCCCGTACGCTCCAGCCGTCCATCGAAAGCGGGACATTGTTGAGCGAGATGGTGTCCTCGGCGGGATAGGCTACAAGGAGCCCGCCATTCTGCTGCTCGGCCTGCTCGGGGGAACAGACGTTCCCGTAGTTGTCGATCAGCTCCCATCGCATGGAGGCGAGGTTTTTCGCCCTTGCCACGAACCAGACGCCCTCTCCAACGGGGACAGTCTCATCGGTGGGGTCCTTCGTGATGACGAGCCCGTCACCCAAAGGCTCCGGAGAGGTCTCCGGAACGGGCACGTCCGCGGCAGGGGCGCTGTTGTAGCTGCCGGCGGAGGTCACGGCGTCCACCTTTATGGTCGGGGAGGAATAGTTGGCGCTCATGGGCATGCCGCAGGAGCACAGCAACGCAAAGGCAAGCACTGCGCAGACGAAGACGAAGATCCGTTTTTTCATGCAGGCGCCGTCCTCCTTCCCGAGATCCTATTTGAATAATAACAGATAGAGGACGAATAGAAAAGGGGATTTTGTCGGACACCTCCGCGGGAGCAGGCAGTTTTCCTGTTGCCGCGCGGCCGCTTTTATACTATAATAAAACTGTTAGGAAAACCATCACCGGACCGGATACGGCCGGTGACCATGAGAGCATGAAAACAAAGAAAAAGGAGAAAGAATATGGCAAAGGACGTTCTCGGTGTAGGAATCATAGGCTGCGGCACTTTCTGCACGGCCTATCTTGCGACTCTCGGTCCCGTCTACAAGACCGTGAAGGTGGTCGCCTGCTCGGATATAGACATGGAGAGAGCAAATAAGATCGCGAAGGAGTGGGGCGTTCCCCATCCCTGCACCACAGATGAGCTCCTGGCGGATCCCGAAGTGGATATAGCCGTCATCGTCACCGGCCCTGGCTCCCACTATCCCCTGACCATGCAGGCGCTGCGGGCGGGAAAGCACGTTTACTGCGAGAAACCCATGGCCCTTACCTTCGAACAGGCGGACGAGATCGTGGAATACGCCGCGGCGCACAACCTGTTCGTCGCCAACGCGCCGGATACCTTCCTCGACTGCGGGCTCCAGACCGCGCGCAAGCTTGTGGATGAAGGCGCAATCGGAAAAGTCACCGGCATGTCCATCAACTTTGTCGGCCCCGGTCCGGACCTCTGGCACCCGACGGGAGACTTCTACTACAAGAAGGGCGGCGGCCCCGTCATGGATATGGCCCCGTATTATCTATCGGCCCTCGTTTCGATCCTCGGACCGATCGAGAGCATCTTCTGCTACACGAACCGCGCCTTCGAAAAGAGACCGATCCAGGATCACGTCGTGGACGTGGAGATCGACACCAACTGCTGCGGCGTGGTAAGGCTGCGCAACGGCGTCATCGGCAATATCAACCTCAGCTTCGACATCGTCCACGCCAGAATGCCCTATTTCGAGATCTACGGCACGAAGGGCGCCCTCATCTGCCCCGACCCGAACACCTACAAGGACGGGCTGAAGCTCATCACCTACGAGGATCTCAAGGAGCACGCCCTCGCGATCCCGGATTACTGGGACAGGGTCGCCTACATCGATTCCACCGCGCCGATGGCGCTCTACAAGGACATCCCCACCCCGAAGCCCATCGGAGAGAACCACAGGGGCATGGGCATCAACGACATGGCCGAGTGCATTCTCCACGGGGCCAAGCCCAGATGCAGCATGTACATGTCCCGCCACATCACCGAAGCGATCACGGGTTTTGCCGAGAGTTCCGCGACCGGAAAGCAGTACTTCATGAAGACCGACTGCGAGCGCCCGGACCCCATCGAATACGGATAACGGAATCTTCATTCGGCCGCCGCGTACGGGAAAGTGCGCGGCGGTCATCATTTGTGCTTGAATCGGACGGAGAGAAAAGCTATACTGAATGAAAAAGAGCAGGAGGTAGTAATATGGGTTTCAAGTATTGCCACGAATGCGGAACGCGCAACGAAGAGGGAACAAAGTTCTGCTTCCATTGCGGAACGAAGCTCCCCGAGATCGTTCCTGTGCCGGCTCCGGAAGCGATACCCGCACCCGAGACTGTGCCAGAGCCTGCGCCCGAAATCATACCCGAACCCGCACCCGAAGCTGTATCCGAGGTCGTACCCGAAATCGTGCCCGAGCCGGTGCCTAAGATCGTACCCGAACCCGAACCCGAGATCGTTCCTGAGTACGTACCTGAGTCTGCACCCGCTTACGCCGGAACGCCGGTCCCGCCCGGACCTTCGCCATCCGCGCCGGTAAAGAAAAAGAAAAAAACGGGCCTCGTGATTGTTCTGATCGTTCTCGCACTCCTCATCGCTGCCGCCGCCGTGCTGCTGTTTACCGGCAGGTTCGACAAGATCATGGCGACGGTGAAATCCGGGAGAGGCGACTATATCGGTGCGCTCGAAAGCTATGAGAACTATCTCAGCCGCAGCGGAGACGACAGCACGGAGGCCTACACGCAGGCTTCCCTATACGCCCTGAGCGCTGGCGACGCGGACAAGGCCCTGATGTATGCCAGAAGCGTTCCCGAGAAGAGCGCGGAATCGAGAAGGCTCGAGGAGAAAGCGGCGGTCGTGATGGCCAAGAACGCGATCCGAAATGAAAACTGGGAGGCGGCCATCGAGAGCCTTCGCGGCGTAGACAGTGAGGATGCAGAAGCGCTCCGGGACGAGGCAAATTACAACCTTGCCGTGGAAGCTGCGAAGAAGGGGAGATTCGAGGAGGCCATCGCGCTGCTCGAGGAAAACTCCTATGACCTTGCGGCAGATATGCTTCCGGAATACAGATACCGTTACGGGCTCTCCCTCATGGATGAGGAGCGGTACGAGGAAGCCATCGCTCAGTTCAATCAGACGGATTTCGGCGACAGCGACGATATGCGCGGGAAATGCTACTTCTATATGTCGATCGACTATGCCTTCCTTACCGATGTGAAAGAGGTCTGCTTCGATATCATCGATGAGGACGCAAGCGCGGAGAGCCTGCAGGCCGCGGCGGAAAAACTCAGCGCTTACACGGATAAGCTCTTCAACGACTCCGAGCTCCAGTATTTCGGCGAGGAGCTGAAGTACGCTTTCCTCGGGGAGATCGCCGCGAAGGAGCAGGCCGGTCAGACCGCTCATAAGATATACCAGAGGGACCTTTACAGATACTATGCGCAGGAAAGCGAATGCCTTGAGATCATCCATGAGATGTATCCCTTCGCGGATGAAGACTGGGCCAAGATCAGCGATTTCTTTGAGACGCCCGAGCGCTGGAACACGTTTATCACCATAATCGACAAGCTCGACGCGGCGATCGATAAGATCGAGTACGCTAAGAAAGAGACGGATACGAGGCATTATATAGAACTGCCGAACGATACGGACTATACCGTGAACGTTACCATCTGGTTCAGCATCTACGATGAGAACAAAGAGTTCATCAACGAGGATGAAGTGACGGCTGTCCTGTCGCCGCATAAAACGACCAATGTCTATTTCACGACCGGCGTGACCAGCGGCTCCTGGCAATGCGATTTCCGGATCGATGATTTTGAATGATCACATCCGTCCATGAAAAGGAGGTAACTATGGCAGAAAATGAAGTGACCCAGCGTCCGGAAATGCCGGATGTCAAAAGCGGTAAAGCGGCTCCCGCCGCCCCTGCGGTGAGCTATCCGACCTCAGCGCCCGCCGCCGATCCCATGCGCGTGTATGAAAACGCGCCCCCTCCTCCGCAGCCGGAACCGCCCGGCGGTTCCAAAGCGGTGAGGGTGATCTATCAGATCCTCCGGGTCATCCTGTATCTGGCGTATCTCGGCTGGGCTGCCCTCACGTGCATAAAGCTCTGGCCGGGAATGCCCGGAAAAGGCATCGTGCAGCATCTCACTCAGTACGGGATCCTGCTGTTCGCACCGGCGGTCGTAATCGATATCCTCCTGCGCATCCTCCGGAGGATCGGCTACGGCAAACGGGCAAAGGGCATGAAGAGGGACCGCTGGGCGCTCTCGGGCGTGGTCCTGATCCTCGGCTTCGTCTTTGCGATCTGGATGGCGATCTGGACCTACGTCATCAAGGATCTGGCGGGCCTCTGATCAAACTGAAAAGGAGAAAAACAGCGCTGACGAGGCGCTGTTTTTTTATCTCCTGAGAGGAACAGTTAATCACAAATCATTGACAACGGGTGTTTTGCGGTTATAATAAAAGTCAGAAAGAGTTAGAGACACTTAACACATAGTCGGGAGCACGGAGGATCATAGCGATGACGCTTGACGAGCTTGAGATCGGGAAGAGCGGTATCATTAAAACTGTGGGCGGGGAAGGCCCGCTCCGGTGCAGGTTTCTGGATATGGGGCTCATCCCCCGCACGAAGGTGAAAAAGATCAAGGTGGCGCCCCTCGGCGACCCTATCCAGATCTATATTCGTGGCTATGAGCTGACCCTGCGCAAGGAGGACGCCGAGAAGATAGAACTGGAGGCGATCGAATGATATTCGCACTGGCCGGGAACCAGAACAGCGGCAAGACCACCCTGTTCAACGCGCTCACAGGCTCAAACCAGCACGTGGGAAACTTCCCCGGCGTGACGGTCGACCAGAAGACCGGCAGCATAAAGGGACAGAAGGACTGCGAGGTCGTGGACCTGCCGGGCATCTATTCCATGCGCACCTACACGCAGGAGGAGATCGTCTCCCGTGACTTCATCCTCAAAAACCATCCGGACGGGATCATCAACATCGTGGACGCCACGAATATCGAGAGGAACCTGTATCTGACGCTCCAGCTGCTCGAACTGCGCATCCCCATGGTGGTGGCCCTGAACATGATGGACGAGATGACATCCAACGGCGGCACCGTGGATATTGAGAAGCTGAGCACGGCGCTCGGGGTCCCCGTGGTCCCAATCTCCGCCGTGAAGAACAAGGGCGTGAGCGAGCTTACGGAAAGGGCCGTGGAGGTGGCCTCCGAGAAGATCCTTCCCGCGGTGACGGACTTCTGCGATGCGGATTCCCAGGTCCACCGCTGCATCCACGCCGTCGTTCACCTCATTCAGGACCACGCGGACAGAAAGGGCGTCTCTTCAAGGTTCTGCACCGCCAAGCTTATCGAGGGAGATCCGGATCTCGAAGATTGGCTGGGGCTCGATGAAAACGAGCGGGAGCTCATCGAGCACTGCATCGTCCAGATGGAGACCGAGACGGGGCTCGACCGCAACGCTGCGCTGGCGGACATGCGCTATACCTTTATCGAAAACGCCGTGGCGGAATCGGTGGTGAAGCCGCAGGAGAGCAAAGAGCACGCGCGGTCCGTGAAGCTGGATAAGATCCTCACCGGGAAATATACTGCCATTCCCGTGTTCATCGCAATCATGGGCCTCATCTTCTACCTGACCTTCAACGTCATCGGCGCCTGGCTGCAGGATCTGCTCAGCCTGGGCATCGACTGGCTCTCCGGTGTTGTGGATGCGGGGCTCACAGCCTACGGGATCAACCCGGTGGTGCATTCCCTCGTCGTCGACGGGATCTTCGCGGGAGTCGGCTCCGTGGTGAGTTTCCTGCCGGTCATCGTCGTGATGTTCTTCTTCCTCTCCATCCTGGAGGACACCGGCTACATGGCGCGTATCGCCTTCTTCATGGACAAGATCCTCCGTAAGCTCGGGCTCTCAGGAAGGAGTTTCGTTCCGATGCTGATCGGATTCGGCTGCTCCGTCCCCGCCATCATGGCCACGCGGACCTCCTCCTCGGAAAGGGATCGGAAGATGACCATCCTGCTCACGCCGTATATGAGCTGCTCGGCCAAGATCCCGATCTACTCCGTCTTTGTGGCGGCCTTTTTCGGCAGGCAGAGCGCTCTTGCCATGATCCTCATTTATCTCACGGGCATCGTCACGGGCGTGATCGTGGCCTCCGTCCTCAAGCGCACCGTTTTCAAGGGAGAGCCCGTCCCCTTCGTGATGGAGCTTCCGAACTACCGGCTGCCCTCGGCGAAGAACACGGGACTGCTGCTGTGGGAGAAGGCAAAGGACTTCCTGCAGCGGGCCTTCACCATCATCTTCCTCGCGACCGTGATCATCTGGTTCCTGCGCACCTTCGACACGCGGCTGAACGTGGCGGAGGACCAGTCGCAGAGCCTGCTCGCGATCATAGCCACGATCGTCGCCCCGATCTTCAAGCCCCTCGGCTTCGGCGACTGGAGGATGGTCTCCGCCCTGGTGACGGGCATTACCGCCAAGGAGGCGGTCGTGTCCACACTGTCGGTGATCATGAACACCGGAGCGGAAAACCTCACCCCGGTCCTGAAGACCCTGTTCACGCCGCTCTCAGCGGCCTCCTTCCTTGCCTTCACCCTGCTCTATACCCCCTGCGCCGCGGCCGTTGCCACGATACGGAGGGAGTACGGCTCGGCGATCAAGACGATCCTGATCGTGATCGCTCAGTGCGCCGTGGCCTGGATCGTAGCCTTCCTTGTATATAACATCGGAGGGCTGTTCGTATGAGCCTGCTCGACTGGATCATCCTCGCCGCCGTTGCCGTGCTGATCGTGATCGCGATCCGCGTGTGGCACAAGAGCGGCAGCTGCAGCTGCTCCTCGGGATCCTGCTGCGGCAACTGCAGCGCATGCAGCATGAACTGCAAAAAGAAAGAGAAAAAATGAGGTAGACGTATGGGCCCGATCTGGATCCTGATAGGAATAACAGCCCTCGCCGGTATCGGCGGAACGGGGCTGGGCGGAGCCATTGCCTGCCTGTTCCGGAAAGATTCGGATAAGACTGTCAGCCTGCTGCTTTCCTTTGCAGCCGGCGTCATGACCGCTGTGGTCTGCTTCGACCTGCTGACGGAAGCGCTGAACACCGAAGGGAAGGCTTCCAACGTGTGGATGGTCGTTTGCGGCGTGATCGCCGGATTTGCGCTGATCGCGCTGCTCAACGCGTGGATCGACAAGGCGACGAACCACGAGATCGCGCATATTGACGAAAACCATCCGAAGACCGCCGACTCCCTGAAGGAACTGACCCATGCCGACCATCTGTATGAACATATGAGAGGCCGCCAGCCCCGCAGCGGGCTGTTCCTTGCCGGGCTCGTGATGGCGGCAGCGATCGCGCTCCACAATGTGCCGGAGGGCATGGTGATCGGTTCTTCCTTTGCCAGAACAGCGGATAAGATGCTGGCTAACCGCGGCGGCCTGACCATGGCCGTGGTGATCGGTCTGCACAATATCCCCGAGGGCATGGCCGTGGCGGTGCCGCTGATCTCGGGCGGCATGAAGAAATGGCGCTCCGTCGGGGTGACTGCCCTGTCCGGCGCGCCTACCGTCATAGGTGCCGTATTGGGCTTTCTCATCGGCACCATCGGCCCTACGGCGCTGGTGATCTCCCTGAGCTTCGCCTCCGGCGCCATGCTGTATGTGGTGTTCGGCGAACTGCTCCCCGAGTCGATCCTGATGTGGAAATCCAAGCTTCCCGCAGCGGTGGCCATCCTGGGCATTCTGACCGGCCTGATCATCATCTATCTGTAAACCGTCCTGCCGGAAACAGCGGGATCAACAAGAAAAAACAGTGCGGCATTCGTCCGCACTGTTTTTTCTTCTATGTCAGAAAGCAGTATCATTCCTCCGCGGGGGCATCCTTCCCGCGCAGCAGCACGCTCAGCGCGACCACGAGGAAGGGCAGACAGGCCAGCAGGCCATTCGGCGCAGGGCCGAGCAGCCGCACAGTGCCGGTATCCGTCAGGCACAGCAGCAGAGGGAGACCGCCTGAGGCATTTATCGCGCCGTGCAGCAGAGAAGGCACCCAGATGCTCCCGCTGCGCTCATACAGCCGGTCGTGGAGGATCCCCCAGGCGACCGTGCTCACGCAGAACACCAGCATCCCCGTGACGGGAAAGCCGAAATAGCCGGCGTTGTTCATCGCCGAGGCGCCGTATTCGTAACCGATCAGCCAGATCAGCGGCCAATGCCACGCGCCCCAGATCACACCGCCGAGGATACGGCCCGTTACGCTGCCGAACCGCGCCTTCAGCTGCGGGTAGAGGAAACCCCGCCAGCCGATCTCCTCGCCCAGCGCCAGCGCCATGTTCAGCAGCGGCGCGAAGAAGGCGGCCTCGATCACGGAGATCAGCAGATACAGGCCGAATGTGAGCCCCTGCGCCTCCAGCTGCGCGAGCACGTCCGTACCGGTGCCGGCGGAGACCGCGGCTCCGCTGAGATCAAGGTGGCGCGGGAACACGAGAAAATACAGAGCGGCTCCGAGGGCGGTGAAAACGATCGGCATGAACCAGGCGATCAGGAAAGACCCGATGTTCTTCCGGATCCGCGGATTCCAGCCCATGCCTTTCAGCTTTCCTCCGGCGAGCAAGACGCCGAGCGTCGGCACGAACATCATGGCGGCCACGATCAGAGCCCCGATGCTCGCATCCACATTATTCCATTTATAGGCCGCGGCGAACTGGATGGCATAGGCGAGGGCGAAGGTCCAGATCAGGTACTTCACGACCTGCTTCCGGTTGTATTCTATTTTGTCAGTCATAGCATTCATCCTCCGATCTGAGCGTATTATAGCATATGACGCAGCGTCATGAGCAATACCTTACGCAGGGGGATTTTTATATTTTTATATTATTTTTCGAAACTGCCCCAACAACTCTGCTTTTATCTATATTGAACAGGAAGAGAAGTCACCGATGCAGATGAGAAACTAAAAGACCCGTTACAGATGTAACAGGTCTTTTTCATATAAGTTCATTCACTCGCAGATGCTTTTCCACCTGGGCGGCGAATTCTTTGTGTGCTTCCGGGGAGAAGTGGACCCCGTCCGCAGAAAGGGGAAGATCCCATGAGGGGGCAGCGGCGAAGAGCGCGTTATATTTTTTCGCCAGCCTGCGGTATTGCGTGATCAGATCCCAAAAGATCTCCTGCAGATGTGCGAGCGGGGTCTCCACCGGCGGAGGCGAGATCAGAAAGAGCGGCAGTTCGGGGAAAGATTCCTTCAGCTCCCGCAGGAAGGTATCCATCCGGACGGCGATCTTCTCCGCGGAAGGCTCATTGAGCAGGAATGCGTCATTGGTGCCGAGCAGAATGATGACGAGGTCTGCCGGGAGTTCCTGCCGGATCAGCGACAAAGCAAGTTCCACCTCCCGCCTTGAGTGCGGGACCGGCCTTCCGTTGAGTCCCATGTTCACCACGTCCCAACCGGTGTCTGCCGCGAGGATCTCCGGCCACCTTTCGGAAGGAGGATAGCGGCCGCCGAAGGGATCGCGCGGGTCGTAACCGTATGTGTTTGAATCCCCGAAACAGAGGATGCGTTTGTACAGCTGTTCCATCATCCGCCTCGCTGCCTGAGGTGTTCCTCAAACGCGGGAGTCCGCGACCAGTATCGGATGCCCCAGTTTTCAAAACTCCACTCGTCCGTATAGGCATTGCATTCATAATCTACATACCAGAGCAGACCGTTTTGTATGACAAAATTGGTCGGGAAATAATCGATGTTCAGCCCGGCCTCTTTCGCCAGTGCTGCCATCTCGCGGACCTGATCGAGATACATCTCGACGGAGATGCCGTCCCGGATGCACTCAAATACCGTTTTCCCGCTGATGTATTCCTTTACGATCCGCTCGGTTTCCGTGTCGATGGCGATCATTTCAGGGATCCTGATCCCGGCGGACCTCAGTCTGCCGTAATCCGTTCGCTCGGCCTCGAGCTTGTTCCCGAAGCTGTAGTAATCACACGGCTCATGATGGATCTGCTTCAGTACGACCTGTTTTCTGTCGCTTTCTGCAAGATAGGAATAACCACCTTTGCCGTGCCCGAGCAAACGGATGATCGTGTATTCTATTCCGCAGACTTCTGTCGTTCCGTCGGTCACAGGCGTTTTACCATCATATACTCGTTCAAAAAAGTGCCGTCTTTCAGCCGGATGGCGTCCGGCTTCACTCCCGTGATGCGGAAACCCATCTTCTCATACAGATGTCTGGCCCGTGTGTTTCCCTCAATGAAATCGAGTTCGAGCTGACGGATTCCGCCGCGTTCCTCCGCCGCATGGATCAGTTCCTTGAACATCCTCGTCCCGATCCCGAGATTCCAATACTCTTTCATGAGGCCAATGGCGACGGAAGCCCTATGGCGGTCCTTCATTCCCGTGCGGAAAGAGATCTGACAGTTGCCGGCTATCTTCCCGTCCACAACGCATGCTATCATCAGCGCGTTTTCATTATAGTAGTTCCCGTTGATAAAGCCCTTTTCCTGCTCAAGCGTGAAGTCGGCAAACTCTTCCGGGTATCTCATGAGATAATCTGTCTCACCGGATGCCTTTGTGATGAACTGCAGCATTTCCTCCGCATCCTCTTCACAGGGGCTTCGGAGTAGCGCCTTCCTCCCGTCTTTTAATATAAATTCAGTTTCCTTAAAAACCATTTCATCTCTCCTTATCAGATTTGCTTTTGCCTGCCCGAGAAAAACGTTTTTTTGAACTGATCAGGGCTCTTTCGGTCTGGATTTTGCCGTAAAGTCCGGGACAGTCACTTTTATGACTTCGACCGCGGAGGCCATGGAGGCATCTATATCAAATTCTCTTCCCGTCTGGTTTTTCATCAGCAGGGCGAGCGCTCTGCTCTTTTCCTGCGAATCGGCAAGGATCTCCGCGCGGCCGCGGCCGATCACAGAGGCGAAGGAAGAGCCGTATCTGCAGGGGACATCTCCGCCCGGAATCAGCTCGATATCGCACTCGAGCTCCACGCAGACAGCCGGGCAGGCCCGGATCAGATCCAGCTTATGGCCCTCTCGTGCGCTGTGCATATAAAACACAAGGCTGCCGTTCGCGTACTCATATCCGAAATGAAGCGGCACGACGTATGGATGATCCCCGTCAAACAGCCCGAGATGCAGGATCTTCGCTTTGTTGATGATGCGCAGGATCTCTCTGAGGTCCGTTACTTCACGGTCTTTTCTTCTCATGCGGCGGTCCTCCTTCCGAACAAGGATCCAATCATAATGCAGCAGGGCATAAACGAAAATACATAATGAATTGATTATATCACAGGACCGCGCCTTTCGGAAGATGGCGGCCACCATTGCACTTTTTTTCCCGAGCGGGTATATTTTTCCTAAACCCGTGTAACCTGCCGCCGCGCTTTCCGTTTATAGGAGTGAAAGCGCAGTACACAAGGAGGAAATGCTTATGGATGATCGAGATATCGTTGACCTGTACTGGCAGCGGTCCGATCAGGCGATAGCCGAGAGCGTGAAAAAATACGGCCGCTACTGCCACAGGATAGCGAGCGGCATCTGCACGGCTCCGGAGGACGCGGAGGAGTGCGTCAACGACACCTGGCTCCGCGCGTGGAACAGCATCCCGCCCGAACGGCCCTCGCCCCTTTCGGCCTTTCTGGGAACGATCACGCGCCGTCTCGCACTGGACCGCTACCGCTCCGGAAAAAGCCTGAAGCGCGGCGGAGGGGAGGTCCCCCTCGTGCTGGAGGAACTGGAGGAATGCCTGAGCGGCGGGGCCGATCCGGAAAAGGAGGTCGAGCTTGGGGAACTGAAAGAGGCCGTTGGCCGCTTTGCAGCTGCCCTGCCGGAAACGGAACGGCTGATCTTCGTCTCCCGGTACTGGTTCATGGCTCCTGTCGCGGAGATTGCGGGGCGTCTCGGCTACAGCGAGGCGAAAGTCAAGACCACGATGTTCCGCGTGCGCAAGCGGCTGCGGAGCTTTCTTGAGGAGGAAAAGCTATGCTGAACACGGATAAAGTTCTGGATGCCATGGAAGGCATCCGTCTGGAGGATGTTGAAAAGACGGGCCGGTTCCTCGGCTTTGGGGAAGAGGCCAAAACACGGGTGCGCATCCGCCGGAAAGTATGGAGAACGGTGCTCATCGCCGCGATTCTGCTCTGCCTTGTCACGACCACGGCCTACGCGCTCGGGCTGTTCCAGATCCGGGGACGCACGAACACCGAGGCCTATACCCTGACCTTCGGGGAATACGATTACGAATGGCCCAGCGAGTTCATCTTCGAATTCGACGGTCCCGAGGAATGCGCGGAGATCCGATTCAGCTCCGTCGGGCAGCCCTATGAGGACTACTGGCACTACATCTGGGAGACGCATCTGGAAGGCCCCGAACTGTACGTTGAGGAATACGACGATTATCTCCCGCTGTGCGCGGTGGACGTGACATACGCCTGCCAGTTCGTCGGAGGAGGCGCGCTGGTCCTGTCCCGCTACCGTCCCGATGAGATCAGGGAAGAAAGCTGGGGCGACATCCGGGTCCTCCGCTTTCAGGCGCACGCCGTTGCGGACGGTCTGCCGGAGGATTATCCCGCGGGGAACTACCTTCTCCTGTTCCATCCCGATCAGGGCTGGATCATCGCCGTCCGCGGCTATGACAGCATGGAGAATCTGGAAACCGTGGCCCGCGGCATCACGGTGGAGCAGACGGGGAGAACGGTAAAAAAGAGCGACTTTGAAAACCCCTATGATATGGCGGACATCGGATACGGCTGAGCCGCGCAAAGGTCCATGAAAAGCAGAACAGACATCCTTTTCGGGATGTCTGTTTTTATAGTTCGCGCCGGATCATCTCTTCCGGCAGATAAACAGCAGGTGGTTCGTGCAGCCAAGCAGCTCGCGCTTCTCCGCGAAGGCCAGATACCAGTCCGCGAAGGCGTCGAAGTCCTCGTCCGGGATACAGAAATCGGGACGGTGTTCGAGGGGCTCCAGCAGCCCGTCCACGCCTGCCGTGGTGATCCGGTCGACGGGCTTGTCTCTGAACAGGTCCTCGAACTCCGTGACGTCATAGCCCGTGAACAGCTGCTCCTTGAAATGCTTCACCCGGTTGTCGTCCGTGAAGTTCTCCGTCTGTCCGAATGCCCAGCGGCCGTAAAGGTAGTTGGCGTACATGATGGCGAACACGGAGATGAAGGCAAACAGGACCGCCCCGCCCGGCTTTGTGACGCGGATGGCCTCGTCGATGGCCTTATTGACCTCCTCCGGCTCGTACAAGTGATACATCGGGCCGAAGACGAGCGTCACGTCGAAGCTGTCGTCCGCAAAGCGGCTGAGGTCCGTCGCGTCGCCCTGATAAGGATGGAGGTTTTCGAGGCCCCTGCCGTTTTCCCGGAGCAGCGCCAGATTGCTCTCCACCAGTTCCACGGCGGTGACGTCCATGCCCTCCTGCGCAAGCGCGACGGAATAGCGGCCCGTCCCCGCGCCGACTTCCAGCACCTTCGAGCCCTTTTCCGCGAAACGGTGGATATAGGTCATGGTGGTGCGGTACTCAAGCTGGCCATGCCGGGTGCGCACAAGGCGGCTGTCCTCGTCGGTCTGACCATAAAAGCCGCTCACGATCTCCTCGCGGCTGCGTCTCCTGTTCTGTATCATTTCCTCAAAGTAGTCATAGGGCATTCCGATCACCTCCGATGATCCGGGATCTTTTAGGAGATAATACCACACGCCGCCGGAACGGGTAATGAAAAACCTCCTCCGCGAAAGACGGAAGAGGTTTTTCAGTTATGCCGTGTTTACTCGATCCCGGAGAGATCGAAGTTCTCGAGCCATTTCGTGGCGGTCTCGCAGACTTCTTTCAGACACTCCTCGTCGAAGGGGGTCTTCAGGTCCGCGTTGGTCAGCAGATCGGTGAAGGTGCGGCTGCCGCCCTGCTTTGTGTAGGCCATGTAGTGCCGCCACGCATCCGCGGGATCCTTCTGGATCATTGCCCAGAACTCCAGCGAGACGGTCTGGGCGAGGCAGTAGTCGATATAGTAGAACGGGCATTCATAGATGTGCGACTGGCGCTGCCAGCCTTCACCGTCGGAGAAGAAGGGGATCTCCCCGTCCAGCTTCAGCCAGGGCTGGTAGATGCCGAGCAGGTGCTTCCATTCGGCATGGCGCTCCGCGGGAGTCAGCTCCGGTTTTTCGTAGACGATGTGCTGGAAGTGGTCTACCATGGTGCCGTAGGGGATAAAGGTGATCGCCGAGGCAAGATGGCTGTAAAGGAATTTCCGCGCATCCTGGCCGAAGAAGCCCTCCGCGTTCCTCCAGCCGAAGAACTCCATGCTCATGGAGTGCACCTCGCAGGCCTCCAGGGAAGGACTTGCATATTCGGTGGGAATGCGGTCGCGGTTCATCCAGTAGGCGAAGGCGTGGCCCGCCTCATGGGTGACCACCTCCACGTCACCCTGCGTGCCGTTGAAGTTGGCGAAGATGAACGGAACCTGATACAGTTCAAAGTCCGTGCAGTAGCCGCCGCCTTCCTTTCCCTCGGTGGACAGCACGTCCATCAGTCCGTTTTCCCGCATGGTGCGGAAGAATTCACTCGTCTCGGGCGAGAGCGCGTCATAGAACACCTGCCCCTGGGCGAGGATGTCCTCCGCCGAGCCGACGGGGCGGGGATTGCCGCTGCGGAAGCTAAGCGCGTTGTCCGCAAACGAAAGGGGATAGCTCTTGCCGAGGCGCCTCGCCTGCTCGCGCAGGATCCGGTCTGCTACCGGGACGAGGTACTTCTGTACGGCGACGCGGTATTTCTCCACATCCTCCTTGGTGTAGCAGTTGCGCTCCATGCGGTAGTAGCCAAGCTGCGTGTAGTCGCCGTAGCCGAGCTTGCGGCCCATCGTATCGCGCAGGTGCGTGAGCTCGTCATAGATCGCATCGAGCTGCGGCTGGTTATCCTTGAACCACTGTCCCTTTGCCTTCCATGCGGCCAGACGCCGGCTGTCGTCGGGGTCTGTCTGGAAGGGTTCCATCTGCGAAAGCGTATAGACGCCGTCCTCGAAGGGGATCTGCGCCGAGGCAATGAGCTTGGCGTACTCGGTGGTGAGTTCGTTTTCCCGCTGCATATCCTCAATGATCTCCGGCGAAAAGGTCTTCTTTGCAATCTCCGCATTCACGAACAGCAGGTCACCGTATTCTTCCTCAAAGTCTCTGCGGAAGGGGGAGGCGAGCAGGGCATCAATCCATTCCTGCGCGTATTCCTCCAGCTCCGGGCCGAAGCTGTCCCAGAAATCGTTCTCCGCATCGTAGAACCCGTCCCGTGTGTCGATGGAATGGCGTGCGGAGGCGAGACTCCACATTGTGTTGACGAGTTTCGATTCCTCTTCTTTTTCGAGGAAGACCTTACGGGCCTCCTCATAGCTTTTTGCGGCCTTCAGCCGCCCGGTCAGTTCCCGCAGGCCGCTCTTGACGGCTTCGGGATCCGGCCTGCTGTAGGGCATTTCCGAAAACTTCATTGTAGGGCTCCTTTTATCGGTCGTTATTTTTTTCTCGGCGTACTCAGCGCGGCCCGTTTCCTCGAAACCGAGGGACTCATAAAGGTGCCGCGCCTTATCGTTGCCCACCACGCACCAGAGATGCGGGCATTTACTTCCTGCTTCCAGCAGGCGGTTTACAAGGTAGCGCACAAAGGCTCTTCCGAGCCCTTTCCCCTGGTGGGAGATCCCGATCGAAACGCTGTCCAGCACATCCCCGCTGATCTGTGCATGACCGACGATCTCATTGCCAAGGACATATACGTATCGCTCGTCCGCCGTCTCGGCCCAGTAAGCTCTTGCCTCCTCATCCGGCTGAGAGGGCACGGAGTCGGGGAAGCAGCCCGTTTCGAGCCGCATCTTGTGGAACGCCCCGGCGGAAAGGGAGAAGGCCTCGGGAAAATCTTCGTCCCTGTACTTCCGTACGGGCAGGGCCGGATCGTCAAACATCTCCCCGCGGTATTGCATGACGGCGGAGGAGAACTTCTTCCCGTATCCGAGTTTCCCGGCCAGCCTCCTTGCTGCCTCGTCATCGGCGGGGTAGCCGGTCAGGATGCTTTTCGGCTGCGTGGTCTTCATCAGCCCTTCCGCTGCGCGGGCGGCAGCGAAGCCGTATCCCCTGCGCCGGTGCTCCGGGAAAATGAAGACATATAGAAAGCCCTCGGTGTCATCATCCATATACACGAGGCCTATGACCTCATCCCAAAGGGCGACCGTGAACACGTCCCCGCTGTTTTCGGCCACTTCCTTGTAAAAGTCCTCGTTCTCGACCCTGCGCCGGATCCGCGGCAGGTATTTTGCAACGTCCGGCTCTTTGAAGATCCGGATGTCGCCGGTATCGATTGTTTTGTCCATAAGGAAAACCTTCTTGCTTATTGTTTTGTTCCGTCCGGCGGAGACAGTCCGGCAAGCGTCAGAGCCAGCTCGATCTCGTCCTCATCTTCCGCGCCGGTCGGGGAGAAGCCCCGGCTCTCATACAGCTTTCTCGCAACGGGATTGCGCCTGTTGCAAGTCAGGGCGACCCGGTCCGAATCGCCGAAGGGTTTCATCCGGATATATCCGATCACCCGGTCGAGGGCCTCAGCACCGTAACCGCGCCGCTGCTCCGAACAGTCGATCATCATGTGCCAGATATCATACTCGGGAATGTCATAGTCATAGATCACCAGCACATAGCCCACCATCTTCCCGTCCGCATAGATGCCGAAGGGCTGACACTGATCCCGGTAGACATATGCCTGCGCAAGGCTCCGGACGGGGTGGGAGACGAAGGCCTCCTGTCCCGGCGCGAGGGAGAGGGCGAACGCGTCAAGGAAATTATCCTCTGTTATTGCTTTTAATTCAACCATTTTTTCTCCTTGTGACCGGCAGCTTCCCCTGCATGGCGGAAGAGTTTTTCACCGGCAAAGCAGGGATGAGGCTTACAGCTTCAGCACCGCGACGATCTCATCATCGTCCGTTTCACCGTTTTCCACGAATCCGAAGGAGGCGTACAGCTTCTTTGCCGCCTCATTTTCCGGATTGTATGAGGTAACACAGGCCTCCGCCTTCCCGTGGGGCCAGGTTCTGACGAATTCCAATGCAAGGCGCACGGCCTCCCGGCCAAAGCCTTGCTTCTGATAGCGCTTGTCGATCATCAGACGCCAGAGGCTGTAGTTGTCTCTCAGGGATGCGGGGGCGTCAAGTCCTTCGAGGGCGGCTTCGTTGTATCCCAGCATCAGAAATCCCACCAGCGTATCGTCGTCGTAGACAGCAAACGGGTAAGCATAGGATGCGTCTGATGTGACAGCGAGATACGCCTCCACCAGGCTTTCTTCGTTATCCGCAACGAAGGAGTACTGCGATTCGAAGACTGACAGGCGGCAGATGTCCAGTGCATTTTTATACGTAACCTTTTCCAGATGTATCAATTTGATTCTCTCCTGTTTTGCGTTCAATCAGAGTTTTTGGCAGGTGAAATCGTCGTATATCACGCAGCCGTCGCCGAAGGTCAGCTTGAGCATGCCCCCTTTGCGGCCAAACTCATTCTCTCCGATGAGATAGAGGCGGAAGCTCATCTCATCCCCGTCTTCGTCTATGGCCTTGGCGTGAAGCTCACAGTCCTTCAGAAAGACCTCGTCGACGATGAAGTCAGCGTCCTCGGGATGCTCGTATCTGCCGCAATAGCTCTCCCACTTCGACTTATCGGGATCTTTGATTGTGATATCCTCGATGGAGACGATAGGCTGGGGCTCCCGGTCCCTTGCGACAGCTTCCATGCCATCCCAGTAGCCCAGATATGCTCTGACGTCCCTGTAGTCCCGGTTGCTGAGTATCACAAGTACCCTGTCCGCGTCGATGAAGCGCTCGAACCAGGTGGCGACGCCCGGCATGCCGCCGCTGTGGCTGACGACGAGCCCGAGTTCCTCGTCGCGGCCAACCGCCCAGCCGAAACCGTAGCTCATTCCCTCACCCTCATCGTAAACGCTATCCTCGCCGTTGTTGAGCTTCCCGGGGGTGTACATGAGCTGCTGCTCTTCCCGGGTGAGCACCTTACCCTCGCGCAGCGCCCGATCCCAGAGGAACATATCGTAGATGGTGGTATACACGTAGTCGTCGCCGTTCAGACCGTCAAAGGCGACCACGTCGCCGTCCTCGGTGGAGTCCACATCAGCCACCCATTTGCCGTCTTGGAACACCGTCGCCTGGGCATACTTCTCGAAAGGAACGCCGTCTCTGCGGATATGGCAGCAGCGGGTGGAGCTCATGCCGGCGGGCTCGAAGATATTCTTTTGCAGGAACTCTTCATAGGGAACGCCGGAGAGCCGCTCCACCAGCAGCGCCAGCAGATTATAGCCGGTGTTGGAGTAACGCAGGCCTTCCCCCGGGGCGAAGTACGGTTTCGCCTTGGTTTCCCGGAGAAAGCGCAAAATCTCATCGTTGCCCGGAACCCGCTTTTCTTCCTTCCAGATCGTGATGAACCAATCCGCGTCGTCAAAGTAATCGGGAATGCCGCTTGTGTGGGTCAGCAGATGCCGGACCGTCACGCCCGGATACGGGATCTCCGGAAAAAACTTCGTGATCTCGTCCTCCGTGCTGAGAAGGCCCTGCCGCATCAGCAGCATGACCGCCGCCGAGGTGAAGGTCTTGCTGACCGAAGCGAGCTGGAAGACCGTGTCCTCCGTGATCGGCAGCGTGTCTTCAGGATCCCGGAAACCGAGAACGCCCTTGGAAACGATCTCGCCCTTTTCGGCGTAGAGCCAGGCCCCGTTGAAGCCGTCCTTTTCATACAGCTCACGGGCCAGGTTCTTCATCCTTGTATTCTTATCCATTTGTTTGATTCTCCTCACAGTTTTTTGCAGGTGATTCCGTCAATTGTCAGGCATCCCTCGCCGAAGAGAATCTTGACGAAGCCGCCCTTGCGGCCGAAGGTCTTCTTTCCGATGGGATAGAGCTGACTGGTGAATTCTCCGTCGTCGCCGAGGAACTTTGCGTACAGCTTTCCGTCCTGCATGAAAACCTCGTCCACGCAGATCTCAGCGTTCTCGGGATGCTCGTATTTGCCGCACAAGACTTTCAGGCGACCTTTGCCCGGCGTCCCGGCCAGGTCCTCTTCCGCAGTTTGGAACAGCTCGATGGCGATATAGGATTGTTTCCAATCCATCTCGTCCGTGGACCGGTTGAACATACTGGCTACACACAGATCTTCCCGCAGAGAGAAGATCCACTCCGTCAGGAAGCCTTCGTTCCAGCCATCGTGCTCGCCGATGTCACCTCTGAGATTATAGATGCAAAGCCCGCAGCTGTCCATGACCGGCGTCAGCATACGCCGGGCGGTCTTCTTCTTGAGGAAGCCGCCTTTGCGGTAGCTCTTCGAAAGTTCAAGGCCGATCCTGACCAGTTCCGTGGGCGTTGTCCAAAGGCCAGCAGCTGCATGCTCGGGATAATAGTGATAGCCGTGCGCGGGATCCTCCTTCTCGGCAAGTCTGCCTCCAAACGCTGCGTTGGAAAGCAGATCTTCGTCCAGCGGCTGGAAAAAACCGGTGCGCTTCAGCCCCAGAGGCTTGGCGACCTCTTTTTGGAAGGCCTCCCGCAATGTCGTTCCGGTGAGGCGTGTAAAGGCGAGTTCGGCCAGCGTGACGCCGCCGCCGGAGTACATGCACTGTTTGCCGTAGGGACGGATCCTGCGGAGCTTTGGTGTTTTTCCTTTCCCGTTCAGCACATCTTCGAGGGAAAGCGGTTCATGATCCGCCCGGTAGCCGGGGAAGCCGTGCAGGTTGAAGCCTGCCGTGTGGCTGAGCAGAGAGGTGAAGGTCATCGGCCCTTTTCTGACAAATTCCGGCACGACGCAGGAGATATCCGCGTCAAGATCAATAAGTCCCTTGTCCGCATATCGCAGGAGGGTCAGCGCAAACATGGGCTTGCTGACAGAGCCCGCTTGGAACAGCATATCCGGATTCACCGGGAAGTCCTGACCGAAGCGGCCGCTGCCGGCGCAATAGGTGTCCAGGTCCTCCCCGTCGAAAACAGCGATGCTCACGCCGTAGCCTTTTTTGCTCTTGACCCGCAGACGCTCGTTCACGTTGACACCGTAAAACTCTTTGATCGTCTTGTTCGGGCCCTTCAGCATCCGCATCAGAACGGCCTCATCTTCACTGATGATGCCGGTTTCCCGGAAACCGGCTTTATGATAGATGTGCAGACCTCGCTCGTTCTCCGGCTCTGTGGACAGATAAAGCCGATCCGCACCGTTCTCCTTGAAATAGCGGATGATTTCGGAAAGCGTTGCCTGGCCGTAGCCTTTGCCCTGCTCGCTTTTGTCGATCATGAAGCGCCAGAGCCAGTATCGATCTTCCGGGTCTCTCGCTTCCGGGGCAAAGGCGAACATGCAGAATCCGACTAGCCGGTCATCCGCATAGATCGCAAAGGGACGTGCACTGCCGGGATGCTCCGCGTTGGTTTCCGCCGCCTGGCGCAGCGAAACTTCATTCGTCGCGACAAAGGGCTGATCCTCGCGCACGGACAGGGTCAGAACAGCCTCTCTGTTCTTTTCGTTTATAGCTTCGAGTCTGATACTCATGATTTGTTTTTCTCCTTGAATATATGGGTTATTAATGATTCCTGTATAACGTCACCGATCGAAAACAGGCGCAAAAATACCGCAGCAAGCAGCTCCCGTCTGTGGCTGCGTTCTGCGGTCTCCACATATTCGAAAGTTACTATGGTATGCGCACGAAAGCAAGAAGGGGGATCCCTCCTTAAGTTCTGCGCCTGTATTCAGTTCAGCCGGCGATAACCTCGCAAATGATCATATTTTCTTTTCATCCTCCTTTCCGGCCCGCTTCAGCAGACCATGAACGAATTCACTATACTACATAGTACGTCCTGCGTCAATGCCTTGTGAAAAGAAGAGAGGGACCTGCCCGCCAGGTCCCTCTCTTCAGGATCTTTTATGCTGTTTTCGCTGTAAGTTCCGCGCGAAGCTCCCGAGCATTTGCTTCACCTTCGATCCTTGCCTCGCCGCTGCAGTTATATAGCAAAAGCTGCACCCTGCCGGCTCCGAGCGTCTCCAGAAAGGCCTGTGCTGTGGTCACACTCTCGGAAGCCGCTGCCGCGTCTGCGGGGATCTCTGCTTCCCGCAGCCTGCCGCCGTCCAGCGCGAGGCAGCTCAGATAAGTCTCCTCCGTGATATCGGTGCGGTCCCACCAGATGAGCTGTGTGCCGTTTCCGTCCGTCAGCGCGGCAATCGCCGCCTCTCTGCCGGCCGTCGCAAAATAGAGGTCGCACTCGGCGGCACGGATGGCCTGTCCGTCCTGATATGTATAGAGATAAAGCGTCGGGGGATACCAGCCGTAAAGCGGCGTGCCGTCCCAGCCGCCGGAATCCCGCGGGCTCGTTTTGAGCAGCAGGCACAGCTCCGGCGTCCCGTCGCCGTCCCAGTCGCGGACGAAACCGCCGTACAGGCATTCGCCCACGGAGGCTTCCGCCTCGTCATAGCCCAGATGTTCGGCCACTTCATCCATGACGGCAAGATAGGCCTTCGCGATCTCCGGCCTCAGGCCAGAAGCTTCTTCTGCGGTCTGTTCGGATTCCGCGGGGGCAATATCCGGTGCGCTTTCCGCAGCGGGCTTTCCGCAGGCCGTCAGCAGAACGCAGATCAGCAGTACGACTATGGTGATTTTGGCTTTTTTCATGTTATTCAGCCTCCCGGTACATTGTTTTGACGCTCTCCATTATAAACGAGGGCTGATGAACAAACGGTTAAGGATACGGGGCAAACCGCAGTTTTTCCCCGAGCCCTCTACATGTTGCCCGCATAGACATAGCGCAGGCTTTCCCGCGCGATGGACACCAGCCGAAGCACGCTCTGCCGTTCGGTGGCGTTCCGGTCCGTCATCCTGTAGCGCGGGAAGAAGCGGGTCAGGTGCAGAGGGATGTCCGCGCCGTCCGGGAGCGAGGCGATCCACTGCGTCAGGTCCCGGATCTCCTCCTCCGTATCGTTCATCCCCGGCACGATCAGGGTGGTGAGCTCCACGTGGCAGCTCTCCGCTGCCAGCACAATGAAGTTCTTCACCGTCTCCAGATCACCGCCGAGGGTCTTCGCATAGGTTTCCGCACGGAAGCACTTAAGGTCGATATTGAGGGCGTCGACCCACGGCAGAAGCTGCTCCGCGATCTCCGCGTTCGCGCAGCCGTTCGTGACGAGGACCGTCTTGAGGTCCTTCTCCCGGAGGAGCTTCGCCGTGTCCAGCACGTATTCCCAGCCGATGAGCGGCTCGTTGTAGGTGAAGGCCACACCGATATTGCCCCTGCCGCGCAGTTTCACCGCATAGTCCGTCAGCTCTTCGGGAGAAAGATAGCGGCCGCCGTGCAGGAATTCCTCCCCGTCGGACATCGAGATCTCATAGTTCTGACAGAACGGGCAGTGAAGACTGCAACCGAAGCTGCCGACCGAGAGGATGCGGCTGCCCGGATAATACCGCGCCAGCGGCTTTTTCTCGATGGGGTCGAGAGCGATGGAGGAAATGATACCGTAATTGAGCGGGACGACCGCACCTTTCCGCATCCCACGTGCGCGGCAGAATCCGGTCTTTCCCTCCGAAAGCACACATCTGCGCGGGCAGACGGGGCAGGCCTTCTTCTCCTCAGACATGGCGCACCACCTCGAAGCGCTCCATCTCATAGCCCTTCTCCCGCTCAGACAGGCCCGCTTTCCGCAGGGCGATGGAGACCTGTTCGTCCACGGTGTCCACGCCGTCGAGGTTCGGCAGCAGGAGCCCCCAATTCCGGCCATTGGTGACGATCACTCCATAGCGTTTGACGTCCAGCTCGTCCTTGGAAGAGATCTTCTCCGGCGGAGCCAGCACGTCCACACTGATCTCCAGCGAGTCCAGCTCGTCTTCCCGGACCGGACTGAAGCGCGGATCTCGGCTCGAAGCGGAGATCGCGTTCTCGATGATCTCCTCGGCCACACAGCACCGCGAGGGTTCGATGGTACCGATGCAGCCGCGCAGGCGCCCGTCCTTGTGCAGGGAGACGAACACGCCCGCTTTTGCAGAGAGCATTTCGGCCGGCAGATCTGCGGGAGGCTCTATCCTCCTGCGCTCCCGGATCCAGGCTTCCACCTCGGCGCGGGCAAGCCGCACCCACGGATCCTCGTTCCGGCGCCGCTCATCCAGCAGCCTTCCGCGGCGCTCCTCCCACTTTTTCAGCATCTGCCGCTCGGGATCGTCTCCGGTGACCCGGTAGGTGCAGATCCCATAGCCGACGCCGAATGTGACCTCATGGCTCAGCTTCTCTGTCTCCAGCGCCTTTCCGTCCAGCGCGCCGGCCATCATGCAGAAGCTCCTGTGGCCGCACTCGGCCGCCTTGTCGCAGAAGGCCTCGTCAAAGTCGAGAAGCTCGTCGAAGGCTGCCTGGCCCATCACGTCCATGATGCGCTCGTCATAGGCTGGCCCCTCCGGGACGAATCCGTAGGGTCCCTCTGCCAGAAGCTTGTGGGAAAGATCCCCGCTGCCGATGAACAGCACGCGGCGGCCCAGCTTCTCCGACGTCCGAGCAATCATCTGGCCCAGCCGGTAGTGCTCTTTCAGCGAGAGTCCGGAAAGACCGATGCGCACGAGCTTGTAGTCAGAATAATACTTATCAAGATAATACAGCGGGATCATCGTCCCATGGTCGAGGGCGGCGCTTCGCTCGCCGAGGGTGCCCGCCGGGAAGCCTTCCTTCTCGGCCAGTTTGGTCAGTTCCCCGGTGAATTCCTCATCGTAGCTCACCTGAAAGCGGAGCTGCGGGGCGCGAAACTGCCCCATGTCCCCCCGCGCACTTCTGCCCGGAGAGATGTGGAACCAGTCCGCGTACATCACCGAATGCGGCGAACTGAGCACGACGGTTTCCGGCTTCAGCTCCGCGGCGAACAATGCGGCCTTCCGGTAGGCGCTGTCGCTCGCGGCTATCTTTTTTTCCTCTCCCTGTCCGACCTCCGGCAGGAGGATCGGAGGATGCGGGACCATGATCGCACCGATGACAGACATATGAATTCCCTCCCTGTGTTCCTTACAGCCACCACTCGGGCGTCAGTTCCCCGAGTGTTACGGTCTTGTCCTGTTCATAGTCGAGCATGATCTCGATGTCCTTGCAGCGGCCGGGCATCAGCTGCACCATCAGCTCCCGGCAGGCTCCGCAGGGTGCTCCCGTTTTTCCGTCGGGCAGGATCGCCAGCACCCGCCGGATCTCGCTTTCGCCGTTGGTGATCATGTTGAAAATGGCATTGCGTTCCGCGCAGATCCCGAGCGTGCATGCCGTGTCTACACAGACGCCGGTATAGATCCTGCCGCTTGCCGATTCGATGGCAGCCGCGACCTCGCCGGCGGATACCGTGCCGGAGATCTCCCGCGGCGTTTGGACAGCCTTTGCCGCCTCATACAGATCCTTCCAGATCTTTTCCATGAAAGTGTCCTCCGTATATGCAGGCGATCAGCCCTGTGCCGCGCCTTTGGCTCCGGCCTTTTTCAGAAATTTTTCGTTGTCGATGACGAAGCGCTCGTGAGTCCCTTCCGCGATCTTCTCGACTTCGTCAAAGACCCGCACGGAGAAGGTGAGCCGACGCCTGTCGATTTCAATCAGATCCGTCTCGCAGCGGACCTTCATCCCCAGCGGTGTTGCCGCCAGATGCGCGACGTCCACCCGGGTGCCGACCGTGCCCTGTCCGGGCTCCAGCCGGTCCGCGACGCTTTTGAGCGCGGTCTCCTCCGCCAGAGCGATCATCGCCGGTGTGGCGTATACGTCCAGCTCGCCGCTGCCGAAGACCCTTGCCGTGAGTGCCTCCGTCACAACGGTCTCTCCGTTGCCTTTAATTCCTGTTTCAAGCATGTGTTTCTCCTCCTTCGATCCGATGGCTGACGCGGTTTAACCACAGTTTCGTCTGTTCACTGTGATTATACTATGAGTCCGCGGGGCAGGCAAGACTCGCGGACAGGCACGGGATCGCTGCGGCGGTCTTGTTTTTGCGGCTTGCACGGTGGTATACTTGCAGAAAAACTGCGGAACAAAAGGGAAATCCTCATGAATTCTAAAAAAAGCATTCCACAGTAAGACGGGTCTTCGGGGACATCGTGCTCATCGTACTCGGCCTAGCGCTGCAAAAAACGGCATCCCGACTGCCGACCTGCTCTCCAAGATCGAAGCGGCAGCGGAATATCTGGACGTATATCCGAAAGCGAACCTGATCCTCACGGGCGGCAACGCGGATCTTTCCGGACAGACCGAGGCCGAAGTGATGCGCGATCTTCTCCTGGCGAGGGGCGTGCCGGAGGAAAGACTCATTCTCGAGGATGAGGCGACGACCACGGTAGAGAACTTTGCGAACATCGCCCGGATGATCGATCCGGATGAGCCGGTCGTGCTGATCAGTAGCGATTATCATATGGCACGCGCGGCGCATATTGCCAAACGCGCGGGATTTACGGAGGTCCTGCGGCTTCCGGCTCCCTCCCGCGTGTGGGATTTCCCCGCGAACACGATCCCAGAAACGCTGCTGTATATGAGCGAAGTCATACAGTAGGCTGCCCGCATTTGATCGAAGAGAATAGAAAAACATCGGACGAAACGTCCGATGTTTTTTCATCTTATTGAACAGGCGGCAAATGCGATCAGATACGGAAGACAGTCTTCAGGATCCGTATGCCGCTTTCGGTCTTCGCGAACTTCTGCAGGAAGTGTTCGACATTCTGCCTGCTGTATCCGTTTTCCGCGGCATTGACAATATAATCGGCTTCGATCAGGATCCGGTGATCGATCCCGTCAATATCGCTGAACGTATGATGATGGCCGACGAGAAAAGCGACCCGTTCGATCTGCTCCTCCGTCATTCCCGTATCCGACAGGAACTCCTTTACCATCGGAACGCCTTCGTTCTCCTGATACCGGCCGTAGGTGTTCCCGTATTTTTCCGACAGAGCGGGCAGGCGATATCGTGCGTGAGGGCGGCGACCTCAAGGATGAACTGTGTTTCGGGATCCAGCCCCTCCAGCTGTCCGATGGTCCTTGTATAAGCCCACACGCGGATAAGGTGGTCGATATCATGGATGTTGCCTTCGGAGAAAGCAAGCATCTTTTCCGCAATCTGCGGTACCGTCATTTCCGTCACCTTCTGAATCAAGGTCTTTCAGGTCGATTATACAATACGCCGCGGGGGGATAACAACAGGACTTTTCTTCTGCAAAGCCGTGATCAGACGGAAGCGTCTCCTGCCGGGGCGCGGTCCTCGCGAAACATCAGCAGCGCGCCTGCGATCAGCAGGATGCTCGAGAACCAGATCGCATAGGTGCCGACGAGGCGGATCAGCTTGCTCTCTATGACGGCTCCCGCCGCGAACAGGAAGATAATCCCGAAATAGAGCGCCGACCTCCGCAGATACGGGCGGCTGTGGGTCCGGATATATTGATCGAGGTAATAGGTCCCGTTGCGCAGGTTCCCGATGCACATGGTGGTGGCGATCCCGTGGCCGCGCAGTTCCCGGAAGTTTTCCAGCTGGATGCCGCAGACGAAAGAGATGGTCATATTGGCTGCCGCGTTCAGTGATCCGGGCAGGAACGCGGTGAGAAACAGCATCAGGGCTTCAAAGAGGACGGAGACGGGCAGGAGTCGGTTCCCGAGAGCACTCTTTTTCCTGCTGATGAGATCCGCCAGCATGATGCCCAGGACGAACGACAGGGTCAGCGAGAAATACTTCAGCGCGCCGGGCAGGTTCCCGTCTGCGAGGTTCACGGCGAACAGGAGAATGTTGCCGGTCTGCGCGTTGGCAAAGACATGGTCCCGGAAAAGGTAGGAATATGCGTCCATGCAGCCGCCGGACAGGGCCAGCAGGACCGTGCAGGGAACGGAATCCGCGATGCGGCTCCTCAAGGAAAGCACCTCTTTTCTCTGCCGGCAGGCGCCGGCCTTTTCGTTTACAGTCCGGGTTCGGGGGCGGTCGTGTCGACGCCCTCAAGCAGGGGCCGGAGCCTCTCCAGAAAGGCTTCTACCTGCTGTGGACAGCGGCCGATATATTTTTCGGGGCTGAGTGTTTCCGCTAGCTCTTCCTTCGTCAGGGGAAGTCCGGGCTGCTTTTCCAGCCGCTCGAACAGATCGCATTCGCCACCGCCGCGCATGGCTTCCGTGGCCTCCATGGAGCAGCGGCGGATGATCTCATGCACCTGCTGGCGGTCGCCTCCGTGCTTGACCGCCTCCATGAGCAGGTTCTCCGTGGCGATAAAAGGCAGGTATTCCCGCAGGGCCTTCCCAATGACCTTCTCATTGACCCGCAGGCCCGCGCATACGTTCTGGGCCAGCCGCAGTACGGAATCTGCGCAGAGGAAGGCCTCCGGCATGGAGAGCCGGCGGTCCGCGGAATCGTCCAGCGTCCTCTCCAGCCACTGGGCCGAAGCGGTCAGCGGCGCGTTCAAGGCATCCGCCATCAGGTAACGGCTCAGGGAGCAGATCCTCTCACAGCGCATGGGATTGCGCTTGTAGGCCATGGCAGAGGAACCGATCTGACTCTCCCCGAAGGGCTCTTCCAGCTGTCTGTCATGCTGCAGGAGACGGATGTCCTGCGCCATGCGGTAAAGGCTCTGCCCGATGGCGCTCAGGCAGTTGAGGATGCGGCTGTCCAGCTTGCGGGGATAGGTCTGCCCGCACACGGGGAAGCATGCCTCGAATCCGAACGCAGCGGCAAGTCGGCGATTGAGTTCGTCTATCTTCTCTTCGTCTCCCTCGAACAGATTGAGAAAGCTCGCTTCCGTGCCGGTGGTGCCCCGGCAGCCGAGGAAGCGGATCGAGGAAAGGACAAAATCGATCTCCTCCAGATCCGAAACAAGGTCCTGCATCCAGAGTGTCGCCCGCTTGCCGACCGTCACGGGCTGGGCGGGCTGGTAGTGGGTGTAGCCGAGCGTGGGCTGCGCCTTCCAGCGGTCCGCGAATCTCGCGAGGATCTTCAGCAGCTTCAGCAGTTCACCGCGCAGATAGCGCAGGCCTTCGCGGTAGAGGATCAGATCCCCGTTATCCGTCACAAAGCAGCTTGTCGCTCCGAGGTGGATGATCCCCGCCGCGGAGGGCGCGGCCTTCCCGTAGGCGGCTATGTGCGCCATCACGTCATGGCGCACTTCTTTTTCGCGCTGAGCGGCGTACTCGAAGTCGATATCCGTGATATGCTCCTCCAGTTCCCTCACCTGTTCCGCGCTGACGGGCAGCCCCAGTTCGTATTCGGCACGGGCCAGTTCCGTCCAGAGCCTCCGCCAGGTCTCGACCCGTTTCTGCGGGGAAAACAGGCTGAGCATATATTCCGAGGCATAACGCGTGCACAGGGGGGATTCATATCTGTCGTTCATTCTGCAGGCTCCTTATCGGATGATGATCGCGTCTCTTTCGGCGCCGACGGAGATATAGCGGATTGGACAGCCGATGCGCTCCTCTGTAACCTCCACATAGCGGCGCGCAGCTGCCGGAAGGGCCTCCCAGCGGCGGACGCCGGATATATCGCAGGCCCAGCCTTCGAGCAGTTCCGTAACGGGCCTGGCTTTTCCGAGCTCCGCCGGGAACGGGAAGGCGTCCGTGAGCCTTCCGCCTATCTCGTACTGAACACAGACAGGGATGGTTTCCAGATAACTCAGTACGTCCAGCTTTGTCAATGCGATCGCGGTGGCGCCCTGGACCTCCACACCGTAGCGCGTGGCCACCAGATCGAGCGGACCTACGCGGCGCGGGCGCCCTGTCTTGGCGCCGTATTCGCCGCCGGCTTCCCGGAGCATCGAGGCTTCCTCCCCGAACAGCTCACAGACGAAGGGGCCCTCGCCCACGCAGGTGGAATAGGCCTTCACAACGCCGATGACCTCGTCCAGCTTCAGCGAAGTCAGTCCCGAGCCGATCGGAGCGTAGGCGGCGATGGCGTTGGAGGATGTCGTGTAGGGATAGATGCCGTAGTCAAGGTCGCGCAGAGCGCCGAGCTGCGCCTCGAAGAGGATGTTTTTGCCTCCGGCAGCGGCGGAGCGGAGAAAGGCGCCGGTGTCGCAGATGAAAGGCCTTATCTTTCCGCCGAAATCCTTCAGCCAGTCCCGGAGATATTCCTCCGAAAACTCCTCCGCGCCGTACACGCCGCTCAACGTAAGATTCTTCCACTCCAGCAGCTCCTCCATGTGCTCTTCGAGGATGTCCGGGTAGAGCAGTTCGCCCGCCAGAATGGTCTTTTTCTGATTTTTATCCGAATAGAAAGGGGCTATGCCCTGTTTCGTGGAACCGTATTTTTTCGCGCCGAGGCGGGTCTCCTCCAGCGCGTCCTGTTCCCGGTGCCACGGCATCAGCAGGGAGGCCCTGTCGCTGATCTTCAGGTTTTCCGGACCGATGGCGACACCCTTTTTCCGCAGGTTCTCAATCTCCGTCCAAAGGTTCTCCGGATCCAACGCCACGCCGTTGCCCAGCACGTTCACCACCTCCGGGCGGAACACGCCGGACGGCAGCAGATGGAGAGCCGTTTTGCCGTATTCGTTCACAACGGTATGCCCGGCGTTGCCGCCCCCCTGATAGCGGACCACCACATCGTAGTCCTCCGTCAGCAGGTCCACCATTCTTCCCTTGCCTTCATCGCCCCAGTTGATACCGACGATCGCGCAGCTTTTCATGCCCTTCTCCTCCCCGGACCGTTTTACGGTCCTCTGTTCCGCGCCGCTTTTTCCGCGGGCACGTAGTCCTCTGCCGGGATGATCCGTTCCGGCCGGCTTCTCCCGGTCGTTCCGACATTCAAAAAACACGTGAAAAGCATATCACAGGCATATAAATAAATATAATATGTATATTATTCGCTTATCCATATATTTTGCGTATCTTTAAAGCATTGACTATCCCCTCCGCTTTCCCTATAATCCACAACATATTCGGAGGGCACGGAACTGCGCGAGGAGCATCGGATCCCTGCCGTCTTTTCATTTTTTGCGGAGGTGTATGATATGAACATGTCAGTCTGGTTCCTGATCGGCGCGGTATTGGTGTTCTTCATGCAGTGCGGCTTCGCCATGGTGGAGACAGGCTTCACCAGAGCCAAGAACGCGGGGAACATCATTATGAAAAACCTGATGGATTTCTGCATCGGCACGGTGATGTTTTTCCTGCTCGGCTACGGGCTGATGATGGGACAGCACGGGGCCGCCGGCCTGATCGGCCGTCCGGACTGGAGCATGTTCACGGATTTTGCCGGATTTGACTGGTCAAACTTCGTATTCCAGCTCGTTTTCTGCGCCACGGCGGCAACGATCGTCTCCGGCGCGATGGCCGAGCGCACGAAGTTTTCCGCCTACTGTCTCTATTCCGCCGTGATCAGCCTGGTGATCTATCCGATAGAAGCCGGCTGGGTATGGGGCGGCGGCTGGCTGAGCAGGCTTGGTTTCATTGACTTCGCCGGGTCGTGTGCAATCCACATGGTCGGCGGTCTGTCCGCCCTGGTCGGTGCGGCGATCCTCGGCCCGCGCATAGGAAAGTACACCCGCGGCCCGGACGGGAAGCTCGTATCCAACGCGATTCCCGGCCATTCCGTGACGCTGGGCGCACTGGGCGTTTTCATCCTGTGGTTCGCCTGGTATGGCTTCAACGGAGCGGCGGCGGCGGATGTCGGGGAGATGGCCCGTATCTTCGGCACGACAACGATCGCGCCTGCGGTCGCGACGGTCACCTGCATGCTGTTTACCTGGAAGAAAAACGGGAAGCCGGATGTGTCCATGTGCCTCAACGCCTCGCTTGCGGGTCTGGTCGCCGTCACCGCGGGCTGTGCCAGCGTGGATGCTTTGGGTGCTGCGGTGATCGGCCTTGTTTCCGGCATTATCGTGGATCTGGCGGTAGAGGTACTGGATATCCGCTTCCATGTCGATGACCCGGTCGGCGCAGTGGCAGTCCACTGCGTCAATGGGATTTGGGGAACGATCGCCGTCGGCCTGTTTGCCTGCAATGAGATCTACGGTTCGAAAGGCCTGTTCTATGGCGGCGGATTCCGGCAGCTGGGCGTGCAGGCTCTCGGTGTGCTGACGGTCGGCAGCTATACGGTGCTGTGCATGATACCCGTGTTCAAACTCATCAAGGCAACGGTCGGCCTGCGGACGAGCGCGGAGGAGGAGATCGAGGGGCTGGACGTGACGGAACACGGCCTTGCCAATGCCTACGCCGATTTTCTTCCCATCGAATCGACGCTCGGCATCCATTCCGACGGGCCTGTGAACACGGAAAGACTTGTGCCGTTCCCGCTGACGCTTTCCTCCGGTCTGCGTGAGACGCCTGTCGGGCAGAAACGCTACACGCTGGTGCGTATCCTCTGCGACGAGGAACGCTTCGGGACCCTGCGCGACACGATGGCGGGCATCGGTGTCACCGGTATGACCGTGACGAACGTGATGGGCTGCGGCACGCAGAAGGGCAAAACAGGGCAGTACCGCGGCATCGAGATGAGCATGCACCTTACGCCGAAGCTTCAGGTCGATATCGTCGTCTCGAAGGTCGATCCGGAGCTGGTCGTTGCGGCGGCCAATGCCGCACTGCACACCGGCGAGATCGGTGACGGGAAGATCTTCATCTATGACGTGGAGGACGTTGTGCGCATCCGCACGGGGGAATCCGGCTACGACGCACTGCAGATCCCCGAGGGTTGATCCCCGCGCCGGGAAAGCATCGGGCATGCCCGAAGGAACAGGAAAAGATCCGCATCTTTCGATGCGGATCTTTTCCATCTGTATGCTGTTGTTCAGTCCGTTCAGGAAGACTGGTGCCGGTGGACTTTTTCCAGAATGTCCGCCTCTATCTTGAGCTCCACCATCTGGAGAAGAGCCTCAATCGCTTTCTTCTCAAAATCGGGAGCCGGGGGTTCCGCGGCTGCAAGAGCCCGCACTTCTTTCAGCTTTTCGTCGTACTTCTGCTTTGCGATGGCGATCTTGTCGGGTATAGGCATGTGGGACCTCCTTTCGTCTCTCTTTATATCAGCGGGTGCCATGTATCCGCGCCCGTGCTCTGCTGTGTCCGAATCAGGCCGTATAGTCGCGTACGTTCAGGCTCTCAGCCGTCCGCTCCTCCTCCGCCGTTATCCCGGGAACGAACTCCGTGACATAAGTCTCTCCCGAAACGGGATCGACATAGTAGCGGATCTGGGCTCCCGTGTAGGAGCGGAACAGGACCACGATGACGTTTTCATCTGAGGAGACGTCCCAGTAAACAGGGTATTCCCCGGCGTTCACGAGGCTCTCCAGACCGGGATCGTTGCTGAAGCAGTATTGCCGGACGGCGGCGAGCGCCTGCTCCTCCGATATTCGGTTTTCTCCCTGCGCGGGGAGGACCGAGAACGTGTCCATGAGATAGCGGAAACGCCTTCCGAAACCCTCGGCGCTCTCAAAGTAGTAGTGCGCTGCGGCGATGCGGCAGCCGTCGGCCGCCGGGAAGATGTACACCATCTGGAGCCGGTCGGGCGTTCCCGTGTTGCCTTTGCCGTTGGAAGCGTCGATCCGTATGCAGCTGCCCGCACAAGCGAGCTCGAACGAATCCTCCCTGCAGATATCATAAACAGCCGAAAGCGCTTCGCCGATGGCCGCGGCGGCGGTAGCGGCATCCCGCGGATCGTATCGCACGACGAGATAGTTCTCGGGCTTTTCAGGGAGATCCCAGACCGAGACAAAGCATTCACGGTCCGTCCCGCTGCGCCGTTCAAACTGCTCGTAATCGAAGTCCATTTCAAAACCGATCGCGTCGTTCCGGACATGTTCGTAGCGGACCGTTTCCTCCATGCCCTCGAGGATGATGATGTCCTCGAAGCGCTCGCCGTCCTGTCTTCCGGGAGCAGCCTCCGTTTCGGACGGGCCGGTCTGCCCGGCGGGTTCTGTGCTCTGAACGGGCACATCTGGTTCTGCCGCTGGGGTATTCCCGCCGCAGCCGCTGAGCGTGGTCAGCAGCAGGATCAGCGCAAGCGCTGTAATCAGTGTTTTATGAAACTTTTTTTCTGACATTATATTCTCCTTTATTAGGTTAAAATCTTTTTTACGGACGGGATCATCCGTCTATCCCCAGAGCCTCAAACACGGAATCGACAACAGCCTTTCCGTTCCGTTCGAGCGCCTCGTGCGTGCTTCCGCCCACATGCATTCCGGCCAGAAAATTATTCAGGGAAAACAGGGGATTGTCGACAGCGGGCGGCTGGCTCTCGAAAACATCGAGACCGGCTGCCGCGAGCTTTCCGGCGGCCAGCGCCTCATAAAGAGCCTGCTCGTCCACCAGGCCTCCCCGAGCGGTGTTGATCAGGATGAGACCCGGATTGCAGTTTTCAAAGCATCCGGCATTGATCATGTGATAGGTCTCCGGCGTCAGCATGCAGTGGACGGTGACATAGTCGCAGACGGAAAAAAGTTCCCGGAACGAAACGGGAACAAAGCCCATTTTCCGGATCATATCGTCGGTGTGGTGGGTGCTGTGGCAGAAGACCTCCATTTGGAAGCCGTCTCTGCAGATCTGCGCCACTTCATGGGCCACGTGTCCGCTCCCGATCATGCCGAGACGCTTGTACGTCAGCTCGTGTCCGACGGTCTCCGGCATGCCGAAGCGGGGGAGCTGTCCCTTCCGCGTTTTCCGGTCGATCACGCTCACCATCCGGGAAAGGTCCAGCATCATGGCGACAGTGTATTCCGCCACGGAGCGCGCGTTCACGCCGGGCGTGTTTTTCACAGGGATGCCGCACTCTTTCGCTGTCTCGACGTCGATCCGGTCAAGGCCTGTCCCGTGCTGCTGGATAAGCCGGCAGTTCACGGCCTTCCGGATGACCTCCGCCGTGCAGTACTGCTGCCGGACGATGATGGCATCGAGCTCCTCTGGATGATCGAAATTGTCTATGATCTCCACATGCGCGTTCAGTCGCTCGAGAGCGGACGGCGCGATGGGATCGTTCAGATATACTTTCATTAGGATGACCTTCTTTTCGGATCCCGGCCCGCCGGGATGATCTGCCTCGCACCGCAGAAGCGGGATCAGAGCACAAAGCTTTCCGTTTTCAGATCCTGATAATAGCGTCCGCTTGCCGCAGTAAACATTAAAACACAATAATCGGGGTCGGTGACACCCTTTTTATAAAACATCGTATCGCCGGTCCGCCAGATCCTTTCCTTGGTCTCCTGATCCGTCAGTACAGACATGGTTCCCTTCAGCATGACGCCGGTATAGCGGAATCTGCCCCGGTGGTAGAAATAGATCGATGCTTTCGGGTTGCTGAGATACTGCTTCACACGCATGGAAGAGGTATTCGTCGTGAAGTAAAAAACAGTACCATCTCTTTCCCTCGGCGCAAGCATTGCTTTGATATTCGGAAAACCGTCTTCATCAACAGAAGCGATGAATGCTGTTTTCTGAGAATCTGTAAAATCAAATATCTCTTTCTGCGTCATTTTTTGCCCTCTCTGAGAGTCTGTCCCGGTCTGCCGGGATAATCTGTGATGTACCGCCTGAGCGGGAGGCGGAAAACAGCATGATCAGTCGACCCGGTCGCCGTTTCCGTACACCTCGCAGAAGCGTGCGGAGAAGGAGGGAGCCTGCCCACGGATGTACAGATGCGAGATGTCGCCCACCGAGGTTGCCCGGAAGGATGCAATCCCCGGACGCCGCTCCTCGGAATATACCGTCGTCACGGAACTTGGAGGCATGGCGAGACCGTGCCACAGTACCATGGGCGATACGTTCATCAGGCGGCTCATCAGCACACAGCTGACACCGAAATGGCAGAAGAACGCCAGCGTGTCGCTGCAGGCGCGCTCCACGCGGTAACACAGCCCGTCGCGGACATAGCCGTGTGCGGCAAGGACTTGCTCAAATTCGTCGATCACGTGGTCGTAGGAGCTTTTCAGATCGATCTCGGTGAAGACCGGGTGCTCGAACCAATGCTCACGGTCCAGTAGGAGCGGGTATCTGGACCAGTCCTGCGGGAGCCAGTCCCAGGGGACCTGACTGAACCCGCCCTCCTTGTCAGGACGGTGCACGGGGATGGAAAACTCCTGCAGCCATTCGCACTCCTTTGCGGTCCGCCCGGCCTTTTCCAGCGTGGGGAGCGCTGTTGCCAGAGCCCGGCCCATGGTGGAGACGTAGTATTCCGTTATGTCCATTGGTGCGATGCGGTCGGACAGAAGTTCCGCCTCGAGTTTCCCCGTCTCCGTCAGGCCGTCAAGGGCATAATCCGGATCGCCGTGCCGGATAAACAGAAGCCGCATATTCCCGTTCTCCCCTTTCGACAGATGTATGTCCGCAATTACCCTTCTTTTTCGTCCGAAGCTGCGGAGCCGTCCCGCATGGCGTTTTCAATCGCTTCGCAAAACGCCGGCAGGACCCGCTTCAGACGCAGGATGTGACCGCTGCGGTCCGTGAAGGTGTGTTCCGAGCGAGCGGTGCAGACCGTTTCACCGCTTCTGCCGCGCATGTCATACACCAGCGTCATCTTCACACCGCTGAAGGATTCCACTTTAACAAAAATGGAGATCACATCCCCGAAGGTGCACGGTCTCCTGTACCGGCAGGAAATTTCCACAACCGGGGAAATAACACCCGCCGCCTCCATTTTCGTATAAGGAAAACCGAGCCGGTCCAGGAAGGCGATCCGCGCTTCCTCCATCCAGTGTATGTAATTGGCGTGATGGGTCACGCCCATCATATCGGTCTCATAGTACTGCACCAGGTGTTTATAGGGCTCCATCCTCATCCTCCGAAAGAACCGGTCTGTCCCGATGATTATACAATATGCCGCCGGTCCAGGCAACAGGGAACCGCACTTGCGTCCGGTCTCCTGCCCTGCCCTCTGCATGATCAAAAGAGACAGGCCGATTCGGACCTGCCTCTTTGAGAGTATTCAAATAAACAAGCCGAAAGCAGGTTATTTCCTATATCGTGCTTCCCGGTCATCGAACAGTGAAGATCGTATTTTTCTCAAAAATGCCGACTGCAAATGCCAATTTGAAATAGAACGGCATGTTCTCATAGGCTTCAAAGCTTGTGCGCTGCAGAAACTCTTCCACGGTTACCTCTTCCATATAGCCGTAGGGATTTGCCACGGTAACAGTGTCGTTCGGGATATCCATTCCGGTAAGCAGAGAATAGTGCAGTGTCCAGACATCTCCTTTTTTGGCAGCCCACTCGAACGGCACCGGAACTCCATTGGCCAGATTATCATAGGCAGCATCGATCAGCTCGGTATCCGTCATATACTTGTGAATGGTCGTGGTATATTCCGGAAAGCGCCGGTTCATCTCCTCACAGAATCGGTCTCCGGTCGATGTTACGACCTTGCCGTATTCGGCAAACAGATCCTCTTCCGTCAGATCCCCGCCGTTCCATGCGGAAAACATCTCTATGCAGGCATACCCGCAGGAGACGTCCTGGGTGATCACTTCCACGCCTTCAACAGATACCGGTTCACTGTATTTCTCGTTTTCAAAAACCGGTGAGAAGTCGGTCCGGATCCTGTCGGTCCGGATCCGCAGACGGATCAGAAGCCCGGCTGTTACGGCAAGGATCAGCACGATTAATATCAGAATAATAAGAATTGCCTTTTTCAAAACGTCCTCCGCAAATTGTAATCTGTCGGGATGATTATACTATGCTCTGCCGAGGCAGACAAGAAAAAGACGACAGGCGGGATTCCTCATTGACAGAGGCGTTCTGTTCATGTAAAATTAACATAGAAAAGTGTCGGGTATTCCTGACAGAAGAAATCAGAAAAACACAAGGATCGCACGTGATCCCGGGAGAGCGAAGATGAAAAAGAGGATCGACCGCGAGATGGTGATGGACCTGATCGCTCTGACAATGGGCCTGGTCGCAGTGGTGTTCGGCGTGATATTCGGTATCATCCGGAACAGGCCTGCCGCTTCGGGCGTCAAAGCATCGGACATCCCTGCCACTGCTCAGACGCTTACCGGCACCGCCGCCGGACGCAACGGCGACGTCACGGTGGAAGTGATCGCAGACGACAGCATGATTTATCAGGTGAAGGTGATCAGCCACCAAGAGACCGAAGGCATCGGCTCCGTTGCGGCGGAAAAGTTCCCCGCATCCATTTTCAGTGCGCAGAGCGTTGAGATCGACGGACTCTCCGGTGCCACCATCACGTCCGACGCGATCAAGGCAGCCGTGATGAATGCGCTCAAGAGCGGCGGCATCGATGCAGACAAGTTCGGCTCTGCCCCTGCGGCAGACGGTACGTCAGTACTCGCGGCCAAAAAGGTGCAGACCCATTCCGGCGTTACCGTCATCCATGCGGACGACTGGAAAGAGCAGTATCCCAACGAGTATAACACCTGGGCTATGACCGCGGAGAGCGATGAGATAGAAGACTATCTGGAGTCCTATCCCATGCTGCGCACCCTTTACGAGGGCTACGGCTTCGCCATCGACTACGGTTCCGCCCGCGGCCACTTCTATGATGTGAAGGACATAGAGGCTACGGGCCGCCCGCATTCTCTGGCCAACTGCTGGACCTGCAAGACGCCGGACTTCACCAACATGGTGAATGAGATGGGCGTTGAGGCCTATCAGCTCAGCTGGACGGATGTGCAGAAAGAGATCGTCGACCCGATCAGCTGCTACAGCTGTCACGCAAACACCCCCGGCGAGATCACCATCACCCATACCTACTGGATCGATGCGGTAGGCGAGGACTTTGACAGGATAGACGCGGCGAACCTCGCCTGCGGCCAGTGCCACAACGAATACTACTTCGCACCGGACACCAAGGCCACTACCATAGCCCACAACTCCCTTGAGAGCATGGATCCGGCGGCGATACTCGCATTCTTCAATGATGGTGCGAACTTCTCCAACGGTGTAATGTTCGCCGACTGGACGAACCCGCGCACCGGCGTTAAGCAGATAAAGGTGCAGCACCCCGAATTCGAGACATTCCTCGGCAAGGGAAGCCAGCACGCCAATGACTTCACCTGCGCCGACTGCCATATGCCCGATGCGGTGGACGAAAACGGAAATCCCTACAAGAGCCACAATCTTATCAGCCCGCTCGACAATCCCGAGCTGATTGAGAATACCTGCTCGGAATGCCATGCCGACCTGGTCAAAGAGGTGAAGGAGGTTCAGGAGGCCGTCGAGGCCAGGACCAACGAGATAGGCTATAAGCTCCAGGATCTGACGGAAAAGCTGGCGAGCGCCGTGGAAAGCGGCTACTCGGACACCGATCTTGCACAGATCCGCTTCCTCGCCCGCGATGCGCAGTTTTACTGGGATTTCGTCTTTGTTGAGAATGCCGAGGGAGCCCACAACCCGACGCTGACCTATGAATGTCTCGACAAGGCGGAGGAACTCTGCTCCAAGGCGCTGGCGCTCATCGATGCCCTGCCTCCGCTTGAGGAGAACCCCGCAGCCTGATTCTTTGAACCGCATCCGACTGCCCGCCCTGATGGGCGGGCAGATTTTCTTATAAGGTGCTTACCTATGAAAAGATTCTTCAATTATTTGCGCTCTATGCGCTTCGGCGTTCTGCTGCTGGCACTGATCGGCGTCTGTTCCGTCATAGGGACCGTCATACCGCAGGGCCGGGAGATCGCATGGTATGCGCAGAACTACCGTTCCTTCCACGGCGTGATCCTGCTGCTTCATCTCAATAAGATCTTTTCGAGCTGGTACTTTGTCGCTCTTCTCGTCCTTCTGTGCCTGAACCTCAGCTTATGCTCGCTGCTGCGTCTGCGCACGGTAGTGAAGGGAAAGAAGACGGAACGTGAGGCTGCAGCTGCCATGCCCAATCAGCGCATCCTGAGCGGAGAGGGCTTTGCCCTGCTGCGCTCCCGGATGGAAAGCATGCACGCCCGGGAAGAGAATAAAGACGGTGTGACCCTGTGGAGTAAAAACGGTTTCGGCCGCTACGGCACCTTCATCACGCATCTTTCCATTCTTCTCACGGTGGTGTTCGGCGCTCTCGCGCTGTACACGCCGACCGTGGAGGACCACGACATCATGCCCGGCGAGACCCTGACGCTCTCCGACGGGACAACCGTCTATGTTGACAGCTTCCGGCTCACGGACGAGACAGGCCGCCTCGACTACGAGAGCATGGCATCGATTACCCTTCCTGACGGGCGCAGCAGCGGACTTGTGCCGCTGCGCGTGAACCATCCGGTATCCCTCGGACCGTGGAAGCTGTACCAGCAGAGCTTCGGGACGGCGGGTTCGATCACGGTTACCGATCTGAGCACAGGCGGCACGGATGAGTTCCTGCTCACGGATATGAGTTTCCTCACGGCCGACGGGCGCAGCGGACTCTGGTATGATGTGCTCTATCCCGACTATCTGCGGGATCCGAGCGGTGAAGTCACGCTCATCACCCTTACCGAAGGCAGTTACCCGAATCCCATCTATCAGGTGCGGGTGATCGCCGAGGGCGTCAACACGCCGACGCTTGCCGTCCCGGGAGATACGCTCGAGGTGCTTGGCCTGCGCTTTACGTTCAACAGCCCCGTCGAGTATCCGGGCATTCGCTTCAAACATGTGTCCCGGCTTGTCAACGGGCTGCTGGTGGCCGCTTTCACGCTGATGATCGCAGGTCTTTATCTGACATTCTTCTGCGAGCCAGTGCTTGTAAAAGCTGATGCGAAAGGCTATGCAGTCGGAGGCCCCAGACCCGAGCGCCTGCGCATCGAGCTTGAAGATCAGCTCGCGGACTATACTATTGAATCGGAAAAGGAGTAAGAGCAATGAAGATCCTGTTTTTTGCCGCACTCGCTTTATATGCTGCGGCAACGGTCCTGCGCTTCATAGGAACCGCCTTTAAAAAGGAGGCTCTGCTTCGTGCCTCCTTCATCGTCTTCCTGGTCGCGTTCGTCGTGCACACGGCCTTTATCGTCGTGCGGGGAATCGTTGCGAAGCGCCTTCCTCTTTCAAACCAGTTCGAGTTTTCCAATGCGTTCGCATGGGGCGTGGCGCTGATGCTGATCATTGTACGATCCCGCATGAAGGCTGAGTGGCTGTGTGTCGCCGCCATTCCCGCGGTTTTGCTGATCATGACCTATGCCGCACTGCAGCCCATGGAGATCCGCGACCTCATGCCTGCACTGCGAAGCGCCTGGTTCGGCGTGCACATCGGTTCGGCGGTGATCAGCTATTCCTCCTTTGTCATTGCGGGCGTATGCGGTCTTCGCTATATACTTGCGGCAAAAAAAGATGCCGAGTCCCGTATCCTCGACCAGATGGACTATCTCAGCTACCGCATGATCACGCTGGGATTTCTGTTTTTGACGATCGTGATCCTTTCCGGCGCGATCTGGGCCGAACAGGCCTGGTCCGCCTTCTGGACCTGGGATCCGAAAGAGGTCTGGGCCCTTATCACCTGGATAATCTACGCTGTGTATCTTCACCTGCGGCTGCGCCGCAAGCGCCGCGGACTGTTTACGGCCTGGTATGCGCTCATATCCGTGCCGGTGGTCTTCTTCACCTTTGCGGGCGTAAATACGCTCATGCACGGCATGCACACCTACGGCTGAAGAATGACGGAATAAAAAAAGCAGGCATCCCTTGCGGGACGCCTGCTTTGTTATTTGGCTGCCTCAACCAGTTCTGAAGCCATCTGGATCAGCATTTCATCGGAGCATTCAGCTGCGTTGTCAAAATAGAAAGTGTAATTCACGTCGTTGAGAACAACGTCTGCCGAAACAATGTCTCTCTCTTCTATTTGCTCTGCGCCAAAAGAGATATAGTAGTGTCCGCCCGCTTCAGCAGCAACGTCCTCGGGAGACTTTTCATAATCTTCAGGTACAAATTTGTAATGATCCCGGTAGATCTTAACTTCTGTTTCTCCAATAACACATCCAGAACTGGCAGCACGTGTTTCCTGAGAACTTGAATTATCGCTTACGGGCGAGAGGGACAGAAGCATTTCAGCCCCGTTCGGAGTTCTATAGGTTGCGTTTACGCCATAGTATTCTTTCAGGATGTTATAGTCTTCATCATAGTCGGCCAAACCATCAACACGCAGTTTTGAGAAAGCAAATCCATTTGTAAATCTGTCAACAAGGCATATTTCATAACCAACGATTTTCTCAACCTCCGGCAAATCACTTAAACTGGTGTATTCCCCTGTGTTCTCCATGTTGTGAGTAGCAGTCCACTGGGGAACTCCCCAGATAGCGTAGGCGGTGATCCCAAATGCGAGCATCAGAACCGCGGCAAGTGCGAAGGTGACGATCCGTTTCTTGTTCATATAAACGATCCTTTCCGGGGAGTCGCTGCAAAGATCGAGATCGTACTGATGGGCTTCGGCAATAAGCTGCTCATCGATATTACAGATAATACTCGACAACTGTTCCCGCTTCATTCGAGCAACCCCTCCTCTCTCAAATAACGGTATAGTTTTTCACGAGTCCGGAAAAGGCGAACAGAGATACGATGGCTGTTGCTGTGCGTCATGGCGGCAATAACTGAAACGGAATCGGCATACCAGTACCGTCGAAGGAAACAAAAACGATCTTCGTAGCTGAGAGTATTTAGGAATCGGCTGATTGCGGCAGAAATCTCCTTTGTTTCGTAGTCCGATTCAATATTGATCGTTGACGGGATGCACTCTTCCAATTCATCCAGAACGAGATCGTATTGCCCATTGCGCTTTTGCGCTGCATTACTGTGGTATTTCCATGTAGCAAGGTTGCGGGCGATTTTGCAAACATAGCTTATCAGAGGGTTGGGATTCTGAGGCGGAATTGAATTCCATACCCCCAAATAGGTATCGTTTACACATTCTTCCACATCCTGCTTGCTGCTCAAAATATTAGCTGCCATTCTCTTTACGGCCGCTCCGTATTTTCTGTCCAGTTCCGCAATGGCCTGTTCAGAGCGCTCATTGAACAAGGATATAATCTGACTGTCTTCCAATTGCGTCACTTCCTTTCCGCCTCACCCTATAACTAGGGATTTGAGAGCAGATATCTCATCACTAATCAGTTTTTTCTGAGAGAAATAAAACAAACGCCTTTCCGTGTTTACCTATATACAACAGATATATCCTATCATATCGGAACAAATAAACAGATCGGAACAAATAAACAGAGCCGTCACGCAAATTGAGGAAACGGAAACCGTATTATAGCACAGGCTTCAAGTGATCAATGGAGGTACAGCCTGTCATGAAATCATTATATCTTAATCAAAATCAAGCCAATCGGGCCATAAAAGCAAGAAACCAAAGCTGGGACAGATCTGGTTCAGGTTTCTTTTTTGATTATATAGCGGAAAAGTGCCCAAATAGCCATATTTCAAGGCACTTATAGATAAAAAAGCAGGATTGCTATCCTGTTAAATTAGCAATCCTTTTTCGGCGTAGCGGGTGGGATTCCCCGTCTGCGGACGGGCCACGCCGGTTGCAACAGTCCCCAGGACTATTGCCAGGAGCCGGCTTTCGAATCCCACGGGAGACATCAAAACAAAAACAGACATCCCTTACGGGACATCTGTCTTTGTTTTGGCGCAGCGGGTGGGATTCGAACCCACGGGCCCGGTTAAGGGCTTACCCGATTTCGAGTCGGGGCCGTTATGACCTCTTCGATACCGCTGCATATCATCAGATTGCTGTGTAATTATAACCAAGAGAAGATCAAAAATCAAGGACAGAAAACAGAAAGTAAAAATCCATGCGTTCATAAATAATTCGTAAATATACTTATATAAATTACTTGACAAAGTTTGCTTGCAGTGATATCATGGCATCAAGAATATGAAAGGATGGGATCCTATGAAAAAGACGCTTTACAGCCTCATGCTGAACGATGAAGTGGTGAGAGAGGTGGATATCCTCGCTCACAGGCTCGGGACGAACCGGTCCGCCCTGATCAATCAGATCCTTGCCGAATACGTGGACTACACCACCCCGGAGCGCCGGATCAACGACGTGCTGTCCGCCATCGAGCAGCTGATGGCTCCTTCAAGGGAGCTCGTGCCGTTCTTTGCGCCGAACACCTTTTCCATGTCGCTGAAAAGCTCGCTGGAGTATAAATACCGGCCAACGGTGAAGTATGAGGTGGAGCTGTACCGCGGCGCGGGCGATTCGATCGGAGAGCTTTCCGTGGTGTTCCGCACCCAGTCCGGCAGCCTGATCAGCGCGATGACGGACTTCTTCCGCCTCTGGAAGAGGATCGAGGACGCGCATCTGGCGCCGCTCACGGGGAAGAAGGCGGAGTATGCCCTGTATGACGGGAAGTTTGTCCGGAGCATCCTCGTGCCGGAAAAGGACTGCAGCACGGATGAGCTCGCGGCCGCCCTCGCCGAGTATATCAAGATGTTCGACAAGCTGATGAAGAACTATCTGACCGGCAGGATGGACGAGCACGAGATCGAGGCGGCGTACTATTCACAGATGATCAATTCGGAGGTGCATGTATAATGAATGCCCAGAATCTTACACAGAAAAGCATCGAAGCTCTGCAGACCGCGAGCTCGATGGCGCAGGAAAACAGAAACAGCAGCATCATGCCGGAGCATCTGCTCTATGCTCTGGTCGATCAGGACGGCGGACTCATACCCTCTCTCTTCGGGAAGATGGGTGTGGACTGCAACACCGTACTCTCGGAGCTCGATACCGCCATTTCCGCACTGCCCAAGGTGGGCGCGGGAGCGGAGGCATACATGTCCCCGGAGACCGGCAGGGTGATCACTGCCGCGGAAAAGGCCGCGAAGGACGCGGGAGATGAATACATCTCTGTGGAGCACCTGATGCTCGGCATCTTTGCCGCCGCAACTCCCACGATCAAGAGGATATTCTCAGACCACGCGATTACGAAATCCGCTTTCATGACCGAGCTTTCCAAAGTGAAGACCGGCCCGGTCACGGGCGACAATCCCGAGGACACCTATGACGCCCTCGCCAAATACGGCACGGACCTCGTGCAGCGGGCAAGGGACAACGAGCTCGACCCCGTGATCGGAAGAGACGCGGAGATCCGGAACGTCATCCGGATCCTCTCGCGAAAGACCAAGAATAACCCGGTGCTCATAGGCGAGCCGGGCGTCGGCAAGACGGCCATCGCCGAAGGACTTGCCCAGCGTATCGTCCGCGGAGACGTACCCGAGGGTCTCAAGGGCAAGACCATTTTTTCGCTGGACATGGGCGCGCTCATTGCGGGCGCCAAGTACAGAGGCGAGTTTGAGGAAAGGCTCAAGGCGGTCCTTGAGGAGATCCGCAAGAGCGAAGGCGGTATCATTCTCTTCATCGATGAGCTGCACACCATCGTCGGTGCCGGAAAGACCGAGGGCAGCATGGACGCGGGCAACCTGCTCAAGCCCATGCTTGCGAGGGGCGAGCTGCATTGCATCGGCGCCACCACGCTTGACGAGTACAGAAAATATATCGAAAAGGACGCGGCTCTCGAAAGGCGTTTCCAGCCGGTGCAGGTGGACGAACCCACCGTGGAGGACACCATTTCCATCCTCCGCGGCCTCAAGGAGCGCTACGAGGTCTATCACGGCGTGCGCATCCACGACAACGCGCTGGTTGCCGCCGCGACCCTCTCAAACAGATATATCACCGATCGTTTCCTGCCGGACAAGGCCATCGACCTCGTGGACGAGGCCTGTGCCATGATCCGCACGGAGATCGATTCCATGCCTTCCGAACTCGACGACATGCGCCGCAGGATCATGCAGCTGGAGATCGAGGAGATGGCGCTGAAGAAAGAGGACGACCGACTCAGCCGCGACAGACTCGAAAAACTCACGGAGGAGCTCGCGAACCTCAAGGACTCTTTTAATGAGATGAAATCCCGCTGGGAGGCGGAGAAGAACAGCGTGGACGAGGTGAAGAACCTCAAAACGGAACTGGAGAAGCTCCATGCGGAGATTGAGAACGCCCAGCTGCGGTATGAATACGAGAAGGCTGCGAAGCTGAAATACTCGGACCTCCCCGCCCTGGAGAAGAAGCTTGCGGAGGCGGAGAAGAACAGCGAGGAGCGCAGCCGCTCCACCCTGGTGCATGACACTGTCACCGAGGAGGAGATCTCCTCCATCGTGTCGAAGTGGACGGGGATCCCGGTGTCCAAGCTCATGGAGGGCGAGAGGGAGAAGCTTCTGCATCTCGACGAGCTGCTGCATAAAAGGGTGATCGGGCAGGATGAGGCAGTGCAGAAAGTCACGGAAGCCATCCTGCGTTCGAGGGCCGGCATCAGCGATCCGAACAGGCCGATCGGCTCCTTCCTGGTCCTCGGACCCACGGGCGTCGGCAAGACGGAGCTTGCCAAGGCTCTGGCCGAATGCCTGTTTGACGACGAGCGAAATATGGTGCGTATCGACATGACCGAGTACATGGAGAAGTTCTCCGTGTCAAGGCTCATCGGCGCGCCTCCGGGATATGTCGGCTACGACGAGGGCGGTCAGCTCACCGAGGCCGTGCGCCGCAAGCCCTACAGCGTCATCCTCTTCGACGAGGTGGAAAAGGCGCATCCCGACGTGTTCAACATCCTGCTCCAGATCCTTGACGACGGACGCATCACCGACTCCCAGGGCAGGACTGTGGACTTCAAAAACACCATCATTATCCTGACATCGAACCTCGGCAGCCAGTATCTGCTCGACGGCATCGGCCCGGACGGCAGCATCACGGAAGAGGCGAGGGCTGCCGTGGACATGGAACTGCACCGGGCGTTCCGGCCCGAGTTCCTCAACAGACTGGACGAGACCATCATGTTCCGTCCGCTCACGAGAGAGAACCTCAACGGCATCATCGACATCATGGTCGAAGGCCTGCGGAAGAGACTGGCGGACAAGGAGCTCGGCCTCGAGCTCACCGACGCCGCCAAGAGCCTCATCATCGAACGGGGCTACGACCCGCTCTACGGCGCAAGACCGCTGCGGCGATACCTGCAGAGCAGCGTGGAGACCCTCATCGCGCGGACGATCCTCTCGGGAGATATCTCTGCCGGGACTGTCATCACGGTCGATGAAAAGGACGGAGAACTGGTCTGCGCATAAACGAACCCCTGAAAAAAATGTGCATCGGATGGACAAATTCATCCGGTGTACATTTTTCTTGCACTAAAAAAGATTATTGTATAAAATATCAAGGTTAGAATACAATCGAAAACGGAGATCCGGATGTTGGCAAAGATCATTGCGATAATCCTTCTTGCGCTCGCACTTACTGCGGCCGCGGGATGGCTTTTCATAAAGAAGAAGCTTCCGGTATGGGCCACCGCAGCGATCCTTGTGGTGACCTATACCGCTGTTGTGCTGTGCTTTCTGCTGCCCCCCATGAGGGCCTTCCTGAACATCCCGAACGGCGTGCCGGAGGATGCGGTATCCTATTACTGCGATGCGGTGTCCGAGGGGTCGCTCGACCTCGCGGGCAAAAAGGTCGTCAGCAGGGAATTCACCCCCGAGGCGGAGCAGTGCGCCGATCCCGTGGCCGAAAGGCTGCGGCAGGTGCTGCTTGAAGGCATCCGGTTGGATCCCGATGGCGAGCCGGTCGTAGACGGACTCACTGCGACGCAGTATGTCACCATGTCTTTCCCGAATGTCTATGCGGTATTCGGACCGGCGAAAGAGCTTGCTGTCTCCGGCATGGAGGCCGCGGGCGGTGTACGGGCCAGAAGCCTGATCTATAACGACGACAAGACGTATAAGGAGTCCGTGGCGCATGAATTCTTCGACCCGGCAGTGATGAACGCCGCGAACGCCGATCTGGGCATGATCCAGGCCCGCTTCCGGCTCTCCCTTGTGTGTGAGCGCGGTCAGTGGAAGATCGTTTCGGACAAACTGCTCAATGATGCCCTGCTGATGGGTCTTGCCTATGCGGACAAGACGACGGTCCCGGAGACCCTGGACGCCAAAGTGACGGACGAACGGGAGAACACGAGGATTTCTGCGCAGTATGTGCAGAAGCATTACACGATCGATTTCAACCAGACTGTCGCGCCGGAACCCGACCGCGCCCGCTTCGGTGTGACGACCGACTCGATGGAGGTGCAGAGGGTGGTCGAACAGGCCTCCGCGCTTTTGGACGGGCAGAAGATGGCCTGGAATCCGGGTATCGTCATCTATCCGGGCTCACAAATCCACTACTATTTTGACGACACCATCCTTGCCATTGTATGGCGGGAGGAGCGGAACGGCACCTGCGCCACCTTTGCGGAGATCAAGGTGCAGGATGCCAGTCAGCTGCGGCGCAAGCTGGTGACGGATTCCTTCAATCCGCCCACGAATCTCTGGGAGGAGGCCACGCCGATCAGCACCGAGGTGAACGCGGTGGTCTGCACGGGAGGCGACCTGTATGCCTTCCGGAACCACGGCATCATCTCCTACGGCGGCGAGCTGTTCCGGGTGTCCGCGAGTGCGGTGGATTCGTGCTTCATCACGCGGGACGGCGATATGCTGTTCTCCTACCGCTATCAGCTTTCCAACTGGAACGCGGCGCAGCAGTTCATAGATGACAACGACATCATGTTCTCCCTGGCCTTCGGGCCCGTGCTCATCGAGAACGGCAGGGTCAACTATGTGGACGACTACCCGATCGGCGAGATCTGGGACGAATACGCCCGTTCGGCCATGGGACAGATCGACAAGCTGCATTATCTCATGCTGGTAATGAACAGGGACGACAGCCTCGGCGCCGAACGGAACGCAAGACTTGACGAAGTGAGAGACGCGATGTGGGAAAAAGGCTGCAGACAGGCCTATGCACTCGACGGCGGACAGACTGCCATCGTGCTCATCAACAACCAGAGGATCACCCAGGTGACTCCCTACGGCTGGGAGCGCATCTACAGCGACATGCTCTACTTTGCCACGGCGCTTACCCCGGAGGAGAGGCTGGGCTGACTGCCTTTCCCGGAAAACAATTTTGAAAGGGGCAAAAGAATGAAGATCGTTATTCTGGACGGATATACGGAGAATCCCGGAGACCTGAGCTGGAGCCCGCTTGAACAATACGGGGAGCTGACGGTCTATGACAGGACTCCCTATGAGGATGAGGAGATCATCCGCAGGATCGGTGACGCGGACATCGTATTCACGAACAAATGTCCGGTCTCCCGCAGAACGATGGACGCCTGCCCGCAGATAAAGTTCATCTCCGTCCTTGCGACGGGCTACAATATCGTCGATACCGCGTATGCCGCGGAAAAAGGGATCCCTGTGTCCAACATCCCCGCCTACGGCACGGACGCCGTAGGGCAGTTTGCCATTGCGCTGCTGCTGGAGATCTGCCATCATGTGCAGCATCATTCGGACGAAGTCCACAGGGGCAGATGGAGCAAAGGCCCCGACTGGTGCTTCTGGGACTATCCGCTGATCGAGCTGGCAGGAAAGACCATGGGCATCATCGGCTTCGGAAGAATCGGCCGCACGACCGGCCGCATCGCGAAGGCGATGGGGATGAAGGTGCTCGCTTACGGAAGCAGGCCCGTGCCCGAGGGCGAGGAAGTCGCGGAATATGTCAGCCTCGATGAGCTGCTGCGCGAGTCCGATGTGATCGCCCTGCACTGCCCTCTGTTTCCGGAGACGAGGGGCATCATCAATAAAGACACGATCGCGAAAATGAAGGACGGCGTGATCATCCTGAACAACAGCCGCGGTCCGCTCATCGTCGAACAGGATCTGGCCGACGCGCTCGATTCCGGAAAGGTGTACGCTGCGGGCCTCGATGTGGTGTCCGAGGAGCCGATCAGAGAGGACAATCCCCTGCTCAGGGCGAAAAACTGCCTGATCACCCCGCATATCAGCTGGGCGCCCAAAGAGGCGCGGATCCGGATCATGGAATGCAGTGAGGCAAACCTCAGAGCGTTTCTGGACGGTGCACCGATAAATGTTGTCAACGGTGTATGAGCCGGTTAAAGGATACGATATGAAGAGATGGTTCAAATACGCAAAGCCCTACTGGATATACTTCCTGCTCTGCCCGGTCTTCATCCTGGTGGAGGTCGTTGGTGAGGTCATCATGCCGAGGCTGCTCGCCCAGCTGATCAACAGCGCCAACGCCGGCACCCTGACGAACGGGGAGAGCATAGGTGTGATGCTGAAGATGATGCTGACGGCGCTCTTCATGATGGCGGGAGGCGTGTTCGGCGCCTACACCGGGACCAAAGCGTCCGTCAATTTCGGCGCGGATATCCGGTCCGATGTTTTCTCGAAGGTGCAGAGCTTTTCCTTTGCGAACGTGGATAAGTTCTCCACGGGCTCCCTCGTGACGAGGCTCACGAACGACATCATGCGCGTGCAGAACTTCACCGGCATGGTGATCCGTATGGCCCTGCGCGCCCCCGGGATGATGATCGCCGCGCTGATCATGGCGATCTCCATCCGCCCCTCGCTTTCCGCGGTGTTTCTGGTAAGCGTTCCGCTGCTGATGCTGTGTATCAGCCTGATCACCCGGACTGCCTTCCCCCGCTTCGGCATCATGCAGGAAAAAGTGGACGGTCTCAACTCCACCGTGCAGGAGAACGTCACGAACGTACGGGTGGTGAAGAGTTTCGTCCGTGAAAAGTTCAGTATCGGGCAATTCCACGAGGCCAACGGCGACCTCAAGCAGGCCGGCCTGAGCGCCATGCGCGTGATCATCTGGATGGGCCCGGTCATGACATTTTTCATGAACGGCACCATCATCGCGGTGATCCTGATCGGCGGGCCGATTGTGCTCAAAGGCGGCATGGAGGTGGGAGACCTCTCCGCTTTCGTTACCTATGTGACGCAGATCCTCATGTCCCTCATGATGATCAACTTCATCCTGATGATGTCCTCCCGCGCCATTGCCTCCGGGAGGAGGATCATCGAAGTGCTGGACGAGAAGCCGGATATCTCCGACGAAGACGCCGCCTGCAAAGACAGGACTGTGGAGGAGGGCTCCGTCGAGTTCCGGAATGTGAGCTTCCGCTATTACAAGGGCAGTGAGGAGAAGGTCCTCAATGACATCTCCCTCACCATACCCGCCGGAGCCACGGTGGGCATCATAGGCTCAACAGGCAGCGGCAAGACGACGCTGGTGTCCATGATCCCGCGCCTGTATGATTGCGACGAGGGCGAGGTACTCGTGGACGGGGTGAACGTGAAAGATTATTCCCTGTTCAACCTCCGCGAGGGTGTGGGCATGGTGCTGCAGAACAACCTGCTCTTCTCCGGCTCGGTCGCGGACAATCTCCGCTGGGGAGACGAAGAGGCGTCCGATGAGGAGCTGAGAGCCGCGGCGTCCGCCGCGCAGGCCGACGGCTTTGTCACCGGCTTTGCCGAGGGATACGAAACAAAGATCGAACAGGGCGGCACCAATGTGTCGGGCGGTCAGAAACAGAGGCTGTGCATCGCCCGTGCCCTGCTGAAGAAACCGAAGATCCTCATCCTGGACGACTCGACCAGCGCCGTCGACACCGCCACGGAGGCGAAGATCCGTGAGGCTTTTGCCAATGAGCTTCGCGATTCCACCAAGATCATCATCGCGCAGCGCATCGGCTCGGTGATGGAGGCGGATATGATTGTCGTGATGAACGAGGGAAAGATCACCGGCACAGGCACTCACAGCCAACTGCTGGAGACAAACGAGGAATACCGGGAGATCTGGGAGTCCCAGTCCGGCATGCGGAAGGGGGCCTGACCGATGGCGAGATCGATCGAAAAACTGCGCGAGCAGTATAACACCAAGGCCAGTCCCAAGCAGATGGGCCGCGGTCCCGGCTCACGGGGCGGCGCCCAGGGAAAACCGAAAAACATGGGGGCGACGGTCGCAAGGCTGTTCTCCTATTACAAAGGCTACAGGCACCGTCTCGTCGCCGTGTTGCTGATGATGCTCCTGACCACGGTGTGCTCGCTGGTGGGCGGCTATTTTATGGCGCCGATCATCGACAGGCTCACGCTGGCCGTGGCGCCGAACGCCGAGATCAGGATGAGCGCAATGGAGCGCGCCGCGGACAGAATGATCACCTCCGTGGTCGGGGCTGATGCCGGCGCGATGACCTATATCATGACGGCGGCCGTGATGCTCGGCGTGATCTATATGACTGCCGTTGTGCTGACCTACCTGCAGGAGCGTCTCATGGTGGAGACGACGCAGAAGATCGTGGAGAACATCCGCAACGGGCTTTTTGAAAAGCTGGAGTATCTGCCGATACGCTATTTCGATTCCAAGCCGACGGGCGAGATCATGTCCCGCTTCACGAACGATGTAGACAACATCGACATGATGCTGGGCGACACGCTCACATCCGTCATCTCCGGAGTAGTCTCCCTGATCGGAACGGTCATCTTCATGCTCACCACCAACGTGGTGCTCACGATCGTCATCGTGGTGTTCATCCCGCTGATCATGCTGGTCGTCGGTGTGATCGGCAAGCGTTCTTCCAAATACTACCGCGGTCAGCAGGCGGCCCTCGGAGCCATCAACGGCTACATGGAGGAGACCGTCACCGGCGCCAAGGTCGTGAAGGTTTTCAACCACGAAGCAGACTGCGTGGAGGAGTTCAACCTGCTCAACGACGATATGCGAGACACACAGTTCAAGGCCCAGTTCTGGGGCGGCGTCACCATGCCCATCATGAGCAACGTCTCGCAGATCTCCTACGCGGCGGTGGTCGGAGTGGGCGGCCTGCTGATGGTGGCGGGCAGCCTTACGCCCGGCGGACTGACGGTGTTTGCGGGTTATTCGAGACAGTTTTCCATGCCGATCAGCCGTATCGCCTCCCAGATGGCGACTATATTCTCCGCCCTCGCGGGAGCGGAGCGTGTGTTCGAGGTCATGGATACCGAGCCGGAACAGCCCGATGCGCCTGACGCCGATCCCATGCCCGACATGAAGGGCGATATCGTGCTCGACGACGTGAGCTTCGGCTATGTACCCGGGAAGACAGTCCTCAAGCACATCAGCCTCTATGCGCATCCGGGCCAGAAGATCGCCTTCGTCGGCTCCACCGGCGCGGGCAAGACCACGGTCACGAACCTGCTCAACAGATTCTACGACGTGCAGGAAGGGAGCATACGGATCGACGGCGTGGACGTGCGCGATATCAAGAGAGATGTGCTCCGGCAGAACATCGCGATGGTGCTGCAGGACACGCATCTGTTCACCGGGACCGTGAGAGAGAATATCCGCTACGGCAGGCTCGATGCGACTGATGAGGAGGTCGTGGAAGCGGCGAAGATCGCCTCGGCCCACAGCTTCATTATGCGTCTGGAGAACGGCTACGACACCATGATCGAGGGCGACGGAACTAACCTCTCGCAGGGTCAGCGGCAGCTGCTTAATATCGCCCGGGCCGCGATCTCCAAAGCGCCAGTCCTTGTCCTCGACGAGGCGACCTCCTCGGTCGACACAAGGACCGAGCGTCATATCGAGCGGGGCATGGACCGGATCATGAAGTCGCGCACCACTTTCGTGATCGCGCACAGGCTTTCCACCGTACGGAATGCCAACGCGATCATGGTGCTCGAAAATGGCGAGATCATCGAACGGGGAGACCACGACGACCTTCTGGCCATGAAGGGCCGCTACTACGAACTGTATACCGGGAGGGCGGAGCTTGCGTAAAAGTTGACAAATGCACGGCATATCAGGCCGTGCATTTTTTATGCCCCGTATGCTATAATGGACAAAAATCCTGATGAGGTGATCGAATGAAGGAATTCGTCTGCAGACCGGACTGGCCGGTGGCTGATACCCCAAAAGGAAAGATCAGGGGATATGAATTTGACGGTGTGTACGTGTTCCGGGGGATCCGCTACGCTACGGCGGAGAGGTTCCGCATGCCCGAGTCCGTGAAAAGATGGAAAGGCATAAAAGACGCGACGAATTACGGCCTCAACTGCCCGGTGCTGAACGAACCTGTGCCGGAGAGCGAAATCATCATACCCCACCGCTTCTGGCCGGTATCCGAGCACTGCCAGTTCCTGAACGTCTGGACGCCGACCCTCGACAAAAACGCGAAAAAGGCCGTGATGTTCTGGATGCACGGCGGCGGATACTTTGCAGGCTCGGCAATCGAGCAGGAGTGTTACGACGGGATGAATCTCGCAAAGCTCGATGATGTGGTCTTCGTCTCTATCAACCATCGTCTGAACGCCTTCGGTCATCTCGACCTTTCAGACTTCGGCGAGGAGTACTGGAACACAGCCAACCTCGGCATCGCGGACATCGTGGAGGCACTGCGCTGGGTGAAAGAAAACATCGCAGCCTTCGGCGGTGACCCGGACAACGTCACGATCTTCGGCCAGTCAGGCGGCGGCGGGAAGGCCACCATCCTCAACCAGATCCCGGAGGCGGACGGCCTGTTCGCCAAGTCCATCATTCTTTCCGGCGTGATCCCGGAGCACTGTTTCGATACCGGGTGCAGCGCGGAGGAGCTGGTCTTGAAGATCATGGAGTTTCTGCGGATCAAGGACCGGAGCGTGAAAAAACTCGCGAAAGTGCCCGTGCCGCAGTTTGTGTGGGCCGTCAACAAGGCAACGGTCTTCTTCGCAAAGCAGGGCATAAGCGTGAACTGGACGCCCAAGCCGAACCGCTATTATTTGTGCGACCCGCTGATCGGTGATTTCACGGCCCATGCGCTCACAGTCCCCACCATGGTCGGCACGGTGTTCAGCGAATTCAGCGCCGCACCGGGCCTGAAGAACAGGGGCGGCATGGATGTGAAGCAGCGCACGGCAGACATGCAGAAGATGTTCGGGAAATTGGGAAGCAAAGAGCTCATCGAGGCCTTTGCAAAGGTCTATCCCGGCAAGGATCCGGTGTATCTGTGCGACATAGACAGAATGTTCCTGCCGGATACGGTGCGCTACGTAAAGAAGAAGGCCGCGGAGGCGAGTGCTCCCGTATATAACTATTTGTTCGCCAAGGTGTTCGATTTTGACGGCGGCCGCGCCGCCTGGCACTGCGCGGACATCCCCTTCTTCCTGCACAACGCGGAGATGATCCCGGTGTGCCATCAGAAAAACGGGGAGTATCTCGAAAAGGTGATGTCCGGGGCCTTCGTGAACTTTGCGAAGACCGGGGATCCGAACACGGAGGGGCTCCCGCACTGGGATCCCTGCACGGGGGACAGGATGGTCACGATGGTATTCGATGACGAGTGCACCGCCCGGGAGAACATGTTTGACGAGCTTCTTCCGCTGGTGCTCAAGTACAGTCCGTCCATGGAACTGCCGGCTTCCGAACTGCCGGATGATGATGGTGCCGCGGGGAGAGCATGGGTCTTCTGATGCTCTGATACGTGAATCGCCAAGTACATCTGCATCACCGCCTCCGTCTTCCGACGGGGGCGGTGTTTCCTGCCGCCCGGAGGAGCCTGTTGTAATGATGTACAAAAAAACGCGGCACTCTTTAACAGGGTTAACAAAATTATCCGTTTACATTGACACGTGTTTCCTTAGTTGGTAAAATTTATAAGGACTATTGCGCTCTTCAGCGCAGAAAAACGGCAAAACACTATGAAATGAGGGGTTATTTACTGTGAGGGATTTGAAGTACCTGAAGTATTTCGAGGATCTTCTGCAGCAGGCCAACAACGAACTGATCGGGAAGGCAAAGGCCGACGGCAAGGTATGCGTCGCCTATACCTGTGAGAATGTTCCGGAACCGTTGCTGAACCTCGACAGGGCAGTCTCGGTCCGCCTTTCCGCACCGAACACCGGCTCCCTGGACATCGCGACCTACTACATGACGAACCTCCTGTGCGAACCGAGCCGCGCCCTGCTTGAGCGCGCAATCGAGGGAGGATTCAATTTCGCTGACTGTGTCATCACTCCCGACGGATGCACCATGATGAACCGCGCAGTGGAGAACATGGAACTCCTGAAGACGATGGGAAAGGATAATCCGAACTTTTTCCACCAGTATATGGAGATCGCTTTCAAAAACACCGAGAACGATGTGAATCTTGCCGTATTGCAGTGCACGAACCATATCCTCAAGCCGCTGCACGAAAAATACGGGATCGACATCTCGGACGCTTCGATCCGCAAGGCCGTTGAGGACCACAATCGCCTCTGCCGGCTGGTCCGAGAACTAGGCGAATTCCGCAAGGAAGCAAAGCCCCGCATCACCGGCTACGAGTTCCACGTATTTTGCCTGGCCACTTACCTATGCCCGAAATATCTCGTGGAGGATAAGCTCGCCGAGACGATCGAAGAAGTGCGGAACCGCGAGCCGGACGACAAGCTCTGGAGGGCGCGTGTGTTGCTCGTGGGCTCCGAGGTCGATGACAGCGGACTTATCAAGCTGATCGAGGAGCAGGGAGCCTTCGTCTGCTGCGATCGGTTCTGCTTTGGCTCCTATCCCGGCCGCACGGAGATCGTGCTCAACGATACCGAGGACGCTCTTACACAGGTGTGCCGCCACTATATCACCAACTGCCAGTGCCCGCGCATGATGAGCATGGACAAGGTCTACGGCCGCAAGCAGTATGTTGCGGATCTTGCGAAAGAGTACGGCGCAGACGGCGTCATCTACCAGCAGGTCAAGTTCTGTGACCCGTGGGCTTACGAGAGGACGCTCGGCTCGGCCATGCTGCAGAACGACTTCGGTTATCCGGTGCTGTCGGTCGACAGGCCCTACAACGTATCTTCCTCCGTCGGCCAGATGCGCACCCGTGTGCAGGCCTTCGTGGAAAGCATCGAGATCAAGAGCATTCAGAAAGGCGGGAGAGCATGAAGACAGTCAATAAAGTGGTAAATCCTGTCAAACGGGCCGGCGAGCAGAGCCCCGCCGGAATTTACGATGAGAAGCTGAAAGTCCGCAAACGCAGAGAATGGCGCGGCGTGAAGGACACTTTCTATGATTACACCAGATGGCTGTATCTCGTGTCTGTGCTTGCAAAGTTCATTGCGGTGCCGCGCAACATAAAAGGCTTCTTCCGCTATCGCTGGATGATGAGCTACCTGTTCGTCATGCACGGCATGGACAAGTTTACCATCGGCCTTCGCGACGAGGCCCTGCGCATCACGCACACTTCCTTCAACTTCGTCATCGCGGACGTTACCCAGGCCATTGCCAACTGCTTCCGCGGCGACCGCCGCGTCGGCAACGACAAGGCCTATTCAGACGCCTGCGTGGTGACGGACGAGAATTCCATGGTCACCTTCATGATGGGCTTCAATACGGACGAGGTGCACACCATCCTCCGTGAGGTGCCCACGATGTTTGCCTCAAACATCTTCCATCAGTTCAACGTCATGCACTATCTTGACATCGCCCAGCAGTACGGGATCCCCGGAGACGTCTGCCCCATGCCCGAGGCAGAGGCCGGCATCTCCATCGAGGACGACTTCTGCGTCCTTGGCAGCTGCGCTGTGCAGAACAACACCACCTGCGACGGCTCGCTTATGGGCAACGGCATCATAGCCAAGCGCCTCGAGCGGGAATACGGCATACCCACCTTCCAGCTCGCCACCCCGCTGCGCCATAAGGAGCCCGACGTGCTCGAATATGCCGCCGAGGAGATAAAGAAGGCCATCGCCTTCGTCGAGGAGCACACCGGCGCGAAATGGAACTGGGACACCTACTTCACCGCCGCCAAGCGCGTAAACGACGCCACCCGCTGCCGCATTGCCCAGATGGAGATCAACTCCACGCCGTACCCGCAGTTCTTCGGCGCGGCGTTCAGCCTGTATAACGACACCAACTACATGGGCAACTCCGGCCGCAACGCGGACTTTGTGACGATCGACCACAAGCTGCTCGAGCTCGCCGAGCAGGGCTACCAGGCCAAGAGAATGTACGCGAAGGAGTACCGCCACCGCTGCATCGTCTGGGGCGTGCAGCCGCAGTACGTAATCGACATGCTCTACTGGATGGTCCAGTGCTGGGGCGTGGTTCCCCTCACCGACATGCTCTCCGTTATCAACACGGATATGATCGCCGAGGAGGATACGCCCGAGAACCGTGAGCAGGCATACCGTGACATGGCCATGCTGAACATGGAGATGATCATGCGGAACCACACCCACGGCGGCTACAAGGTCCTGCTCGATGACCTCTGGGATCTGTGCGAGAAGATGAATGCCGATATCGTCATGATGTGGGAGCACATGTCCTGCAAGGCGCTGACCGGCATGCACGGAATGTTCGAGGAACAGGCGAGAGAGCGCGGGATCCATATCATGTGGGTCTCCCACGACCTCTGCGATCCGCGCGTGTTCACCCGCCAGGCCATACGCGACCAGGTCAATTCCTACATGCGCACGGTCATGCGCGAGGAGCCGCTGGATCCGGGTCTTGAGATCATCCCGGACAACGAGGCGTATTAAAAGGAGGGACAGGGAAATGTCAAAAATCGGAAAATTCTTGCTGAAGGTCCTTTTGCGGATCGTCCTGCTCGCTCTCGGCTTCTTTGTTGTGACGTTCACGATCTATATATTCAATCTCGACATGAAGGCGACGGCGATGCTCGAGCCCTTCTTTGAGAAGTGGTACGACAAACTGGAGCGCAAACAGTATATCTGACCGGACGCGGCGGGGCGGATGGATGTCCGCCCCGCCTGTTTCCCGCGGCTTGCAAAATGCGAGCAATAATCCTTTCAGGAGAGTAATATGGCTGATGTGTACATAACCGGGCACAGGAACCCGGATCTGGACAGTCTCTGCAGTGCACTGGCATATGCGGATCTGAAAAACCTGATCGATCCCGAAAACACCTATATCCCTGTGCGCTGCTCGCATATGGGGGAAGACCTGAAGGAGCTTCTTCCGGTATTGGATATAGAACCTCCTCCGTACATGCGCAATGTCTATCCGAAGGTCTCGGACGTGATGCTCACCGATGTCTCGGATGCAGAGGCAGATATGCTGCTTTCGGAGTACGCGAAGATGATAACCGAGAGGACACCGTCCGCTTTCCCGATCTTTGAGAACGGAAAGTTCTACGGCCTTCTGAGCATCGATGACATCTCCGCGTGGACGATGAAGAACCTCGCTGAAGCCGGAGAGATCACGGAGATCCCGAAGGTGCGGGACATCATGCGGGAGCAGGCCAAGCCATTGCAGGCGGAAGACCTGTTCGAAGAGGGAAGGAACGCGTTCCTCAACGGAAGCAAGCGCGGTCTGGCGGTCTTCAGCGGGGAGGAATTCGTCGGCTATGTGACGAGAAGATGCTTCCTCACTACCCCGAAATACAACGTGATCCTCGTGGACCACAATGAGATGAGTCAGAGCATCAAAGGCGTTGAGAGCGCGAACATCCTTGAGATCATAGATCATCACCGGCTTAACGCCATGAAGACCTCGATCCCGCTGTTTATCGACGCGGAGCCCCTCGGAAGCACCTGCACGATCGTCTACCAGCTGTTCCTGCGGAACGGCCTGCGTCCCTCGGCAAAGACGGCGAAGTTCCTGCTCACGGGCATCCTCTCCGATACACTCATTCTGAAGAGCCCCACCACGACGCAGACGGACATCGGCGTGGCCTACGCGCTGGCGGCGATGTGCAGACTCAATCTCGAGGAATACGGACGGAAGATCTTCAGCACCATCGAGGGCCTGAAGAGCAGGGAACCTGCGGCGGCAATTTCCTCGGATTTCAAAATCTATTCCGAGAAGAACAGGAAGATCGGTATCGGCCAGTGTGAAGTCACCACGCTCAAGGATCTGGACGAGTACCGTGAACTCTATCTGGAAGCGCTCAACGAAGTGAAAACGAGAAACGGGCTCGACTGGGCGCTGCTGATGATCACGGACGTGATATCCGAGCACAGTGTCCTTCTCAGCACAGACTGCCATGCGGAAAAGCAGCTGCCTTATTCCGAACTGAGCGACCATGTATTCGACATGCCCGGTGTGATGAGCCGAAAAAAGCAGCTCCTCCCGGAGATCATCAATTCGATCTGATCAGATATTAAACAGAGAAACGGACGGCGTCGCCGTCCGTTTCTCTGTTTGTGAACATATGGGAGCTTATTTGTCGAAGTATTTTTCCCGGCCGGGATTGGTTGTGCCGGCGGGAGCAATGTTCCGGCAGATCGCGTCATAGGCGGACCAGGCGCACAGTTCGTCCTGCTCGCCGCTGCCGCCGCTACAGATGACGGCGATGCTGCCGATGAGCGTCCCCTCCTGCTCCACAGGATAGAGCACGCAGCCCATCATGTTCTGCCGTCCCATGATATTCTCGGATTCCGGCTGCTCGGCGGAGGTGAGGAGCTTTCCGACGGAGATCTCAAAGGCCCGCCTTACGGCGGCTATTTTTATACATGCCAGGCCGAAGCAGTTTGCAGTGAAACCGACGGGATTGGACTCGGGCGGGATGATGCAGCTGCCGTTTTCCACGATGGGGAAGATCCGCAGACGGTCCTCCTCGGCCATCAGGTCATCAAAACAGTCCGTCCCGGAAGACTCATTTGAAAAGCACAGCCCGACGATACCGTATTTTATCCCGACCTCTTCCGCCTTTTCGCGGGCATCCTTCACCGCCTCGCGGACCAGGCTGTCCATCTGTTCCTTGCTGATAACTGCCATTTCGGAAGCTCCTTTCTGTTGGTAATGGTCTGTATATGTTCAGTCACGGGTGAGCTTTTTGCACCAGTTACCGAAATTCACCTTGATAAACGCGGGGATACATTTGAAGATCTGGTCGAGATTCAAGCACCAGACGACGATTACCGGAGGCGCGTTCAGGACGAACGCGACGATGAACGACAGCGGGATGACGATTCCCCATATGCTGATCAGGTCCAATATCATGACATATTTCGTGTCCCCGCCGCCTTTGATGATGCCCGCGTTTACCGGCATCTGGTAGCACATGCCGGCCATGATGAAGCACAGGATGTGCAGGAAGGAGCGGGCAAGGCTTCGGCTTTCGTCCGAAAAGCTGTACAACGAGAGCACCGGCTCCGTCAGCAGGAAGAGGATGAGCGCACAGACAACGCCCATGCATACGAACATGATCTGAAAGGTCTTCGCGTATTCCTTTATCCGGTCCTGCTTCCGCTCACCTATGATCTTGCCGATCGATACGTTCGTGGCGGAGGCCGCGCCGACCGCAATGGTCTTGACGATGAGATAGAGATTGGAAGCCATGCTGTTCGCGGCGATCGCGGCGGAGGACATATGGCCGAGGATGGCGGTATGGATGGCGTTATTCAGACCCCACAGGCTCTGTGTGAAGATGATCGGCGCACTGACTTTATAATAGTCCGCTGCGATCTTTTTGTCCCAGATCAGGAAATCCCGGAACTTCAGATGGAGGTTCTTCTCTTTCTTTGCGAGGAAGAACAGCAGGATCAGTACTTCGATGATCCTTGCGGCGAGCGTGCCGATGGCAGCGCCCCGTATGCCCATGCGAGGGCACCCGAGATTTCCGAAGATCAGCAGCCAGTTTATCCCGCAGTTGATGAAAAGGGTGCTCAGCGAGAGATAAAAGGCAATCCTCACCACCTCCGTACATCGCAGAACAGCCAGAAGAATCGTCGTCACGCAGAAGAGCGGATAGGTGAAACGTATGATTCTGAGATAATCCACGCCCTCGGAAATGATGGCGGAGTCATTGGTGAATAGCGAGACTACCTGCACGGGGAACAACGAAACGGCCGTAAAAAGAACGGCCATAAAAATCAGCGACGTGCGCATGGCGACCGAGGCGACCCGCTTGATCGGCTCCGTCCTTCCGGCGCCCCAGTACTGTGAGGCGATGATCACCATCCCGTCGCCGATTCCGATCAGGATATTCTGGTAGACGAACTGGATCTGGTTCACCGCCGTGGCACCGGACAGGGAGGCCTCCGCGAATCTTCCGAGCATCAGGTTGTCCGCCAGGTTGACACCCAGCGAGATGACGTTCTGGAGGATTATGGGAAGGCACAGCGCGAGAAAGGTTGTATAGAATTTTTTCTCACGTATCATCTGCTTTGCCTCTTGACAAACAGTCTGGTTTTTAGGATAGAATTACTGGACAGTACGCTCGATGCTGCCGCCGTTGCTGAGGTCCTTCCCTTCAAGCAGCATCAGCTTTTCCGCGAGCAGCCTGGAAAAGCCGGCCAGGACGGCATTCGTGAAGATCAGATCCTCGGTGGTGGTGATTGCGCATTCCGGATTGTCCTTATGGTCAAGGATCGGACCGGCGATCACCCGCACCTGCTCGGTGAAATAGCGAGCGACCGTCCTGTGACGGACGACATACGAAGTATAGATCTCTCTGACCTGTTCCTCACTGAGATCCATCGGGATCAGCTTCTGGATCAGCGCAATGCTGAGCGAGTGCTTGAGCGTGAGTATGACGATAAGATAGGCGATGTGGACCCTGTAATACCGGCGCTTCACCGGCTCGGGCATCACCTTGATCCGGACATAGTTGTTTATGGTGGCTGCGGTAATGAACTGCTCCTCTTTCAGTTCAGGGGGCAGATAGTCGAGATACTCCTGGAGCAGAGCGGTCACCTGTTCCATGTAAAGGCCGAAATTCGGGATCTCGTCCCAGTCGGGAAGACGGAAGTTCTGCAGGTATACCTCCCAGCGGCGGAGTTTTCCCGCAACGAGCGCTTTATCGTAAGCCATTTCTATCACCTCAAAACCATTATAGCAAAGTATTGTGGGATGTACAAGAAGCATAAAAGAAAAAGCATGTTGACTTAATCTGAATCTCGATATATAATAATATACAATATTAGATTTCTAATTTAGCATATTATATAGAAAAGGTGATATATGAGTTTCAGCATCATTACCGACACGTCGGCAAACCTGCCCACTCCGTGGCTGAAGGAGAACAGAGTATCTGCGGTCCCTTTCAGTTATTTTATAAACGGCAGAGAGCACAAATGCATTGATACATTGCTTTTCAACGCCAAAAAGTTCTATACTGCCATCCGCGAAGGAACAAAGGTGACCACTTCCCTGATAAGCCCGGCAGCTTATTCCGATTATTTCCGTGCTGCATTGGAGAATGGCGAAGATATTCTGTACATCAGCATGTCTTCGGGGATCAGCGGCTCCTTTCAGGCGGCTCAGCTTGCTGCGCACGGTCTTTCCGAAGAATTCCCGGAAAGAAGAATAATCCTTGTCGATTCCATAGGAGCCTCACTCGGAGAGGGACTGCTTGCGATGAAGGCTGTTGAGATGCGGTCTGCCGGCATGAGCATCGAAGAGACCGCTGCAGAGCTTGAGCAGATGAAAACCTCAATGTGTCAGGTGTTTACGGTGGATGATCTGATGCATCTCAGGTCCACGGGTAGACTGTCCAATGCAAAAGCAGTGATAGGGTCGGTCCTGAACATAAAGCCGCTGCTAAAGGGAGACAGTGCCGGACGCATTGTTTCTTTTGCAAAGACCCGCGGCAGACGCCGGTCGATTGAAGCAGTCGCAGATCAGTACGACAGACTGGTCTCGGATGCAGAGAATCAGACCATAGGCATCGCACATGCGGACTGTATGGATGATGTGGAGTATCTGTGCGGACTGCTCAAAAGGAACAATCCGCCCAAAGAAATCATGACAGTCGATTATGAACCTGTCACGGGAGCACATGTAGGCCCCGGAGCCCTTGCACTGTTCTTCTTCGGAAGCAGGGAATTTCGATTTGAAAAAGCATTTTGCTGACAGCAGAAAGGGACGATGAAAATGAGCGAATACGTGATCTATACCGATTCCGCATGCGACATCCCGGCCGAAACGCTGGCCGAATGGGGAGTGGAATGCCGCGCGCTCACCTATACATTCGACGGGGAATACAAACAGTATTCCAACTACGGCCTCCCATACCCGGAGTTTTACGACAGGGTGAGGAAAGGAGGCGTTGCCAGAACGTCTGCGGTGAACGCTGAGGCCTTTCTAAACGGCTTTGAGCCCATCCTGCAGAGCGGGCAGAACATCCTTTATATCGGCTTCTCCTCAGGCCTCAGCAGCACCTACGACGCGGCCTGTATCGCCGCGAAGGAGCTGCTCGAGAAGTATCCCGAAAGGGACATCCGCTGCGTCGACACGCGCGGCGCCTCGGCAGGCTTTGGCTTGTTGCTTTACATGGCAGTTGAAAAGAAAAAAGAGGGTGCGACGCTTGAAGAGAACGAGCAGTATATCCTTGACAACCGCTTCCATCTCTGCCACTGGTTCACCGTGGAGGATCTGATCTACCTCAAACGCGGAGGCCGGATAAGTGCGGCCACGGCAATCGTAGGCAACATTCTAAACTTCAAGCCCGTTCTGCATATGGACGATCCGGGCCATCTGATCAATATGTTCAAGGTCAGAGGCAGAAAGAACTCGCTTGTTGCACTGGCGGACAAATACGGAGAGCTTGCCCTTGATCCCAAAGGAGGCACGGTATTCATCTCCCACGGTGACTGCCTTGAGGATGCGCAGAAGCTCGCGGACATGCTCCGGGAGCGCTTTGCCGTGAAGGTGTCTAAAATTGTTTATGTCGGACCGGTCATTGGAGCACATTCAGGCCCGGGAACCATAGCGCTGTTTTTCCTCGGCCGAGAACGCTGAGAACAGAGTAAAAAGAATAAGACCTCCGTGCTGAAACACGGAGGTCTTATTCTTTCTATGGCGTCACAGCCATTTTTTCTTTTTGAACCAGAGGATGCATCCGATGACTATGGTAATGCAGACGACTATCACGATCGGATAGCTGATTCTTGATTCCAGAGACGGCATGTATTTGAAGTTCATACCGTACCAGCCGGTGATCAGTGTCAGCGGAGTGAAAATGGTGGTGATGACGGTGAGCAGCGTCATGATTCGATTCTGCTTCTCGTCTATCCGTGTCTGGATGAGTTCTCTGAGCTGGACAGTGTAGTCACGGAGATTGGAAACACTGTCCCGAAGACGTTCCACACGCTGTGTAAACAGTCTGAAATACCGTAGATTATCCTCTGCAAAGAAGCCGTTCTCATTCTCCTGCAATTCCTGCCCGAAGTCTATGAGACGCCCATAGTGCAGATGCAGATCGAGGAGCTTCCCGCGAACGGTATTGAGTTTGGAAAGGGACTCCGCTGTGTCATCTGAGAGGATATCGTCCTCCATCCTGTCAAGTGCCTGCTCCATCTGCTCGAGCATTTCAAGATCCTGACTGATCACCTGCTCGAGAAAATCGTAGAGAAAGCGCTCAAGGCTCGGCATCTGTGTCTTTTTGTTCCGGGAAACCTCAAAGATGATCGCCTCGGCAAGACCGGCATCGTCAATGAATACAACGCCTTTTTCATCAAGGGCAAAAGCAAAGCAGCCGGTGATCTCCGCGGAATAGCTCATCTCCGGGATGGCAATGCTGCCGGTGAGCGAATCGAAATTCACGATCGCCCTGGTTATCGGGACTGCGGGGATGTCCAGATCAATGTCGATCTCGTCACCCATCAGGAACGAACGCCTGCTTTCAAGCCATTCTTTCCGGGTGAGGACGGCAGCGAAAGGAACCGTGCCGGAAAGTGCTTCTTCGGCGGTGCATGGCACCAGAGTTTCTTTTATCAGGTAGAACATGATATACACCCCTTTACGCAAGACAGTATATCAAAGCACCTTTTAGAATTCAATAATGTCTGTAAATGCAAAAATGCGCAAAACCTTCGGAAGAATAATCATTCCGGAGGTTTTGCATCAAAGAATCCTCAGTTTGATATCAGCCTCTGCCCTTTTCCTTGGAGCGCTTGTCGTTGATGATCTGCATCTCAACGGAAGTGATTTCCGTCACGCCGTGCTCTTTCGCCCATGCGACACAGCCCTTGAGCACGGTCGGCAGAAAGATGCGCGGAACATTCAGCAGCATCTCCAGAGCATCATCGGTAAAGTGCACATTCGGGTCGGTCCTGTCCGCGGCATAGCGGACGGAGGAAAGGGTGGCGTTGCGGATCGGAAGCAGTTCGGGTACGAGCCGGGGGGTCCGTGCAAACCAGAAGTTCTTGCTGTCCCGGTAACCGTGGCAGATGAGGACGTTCGGCCAGAGTTTCCCTTTCACGCCGTCGATGATGTTGTCGTAGTATTTCGGCTTCATGAGCACCTTGTCTATGCGCAGGATGAAGTGCGCACCGTACTGGCTGGTGATGCCGTTAAAGTTTTTATAGGGGGGCGGATAGCATCCGTCGGAGAGCTGCCGGCCGATATCCTCCTCCGCGTTTTCCAGATCGCACATCCACGTGCATTCCATCACCTGATAAGCCTCGGAAACGACCTTGGGACGCGGCGTGGCGGGATCTTCGGCGATGCACAGACCGTCTTCGAGCGTAAAACCGAAGCTTTTCATCTTTTCCGCGGGCGTGTCGCCGGGCCAGCCCTGCGCGACGATCTTCTTGTGGTATCCCTTGCCCTCCGGCATGTAGTTGATGGCGACCTGACGGCGTCCCGCAAGAAGATGCTGGGCGGTGTTGGAGGAGTTGCGCGCCTCGAGAATAAGCGCGTAATAGTCCTTTCCGGCTATGTAGTAGGGGAAGCAGAGCGAATAGGAACCGACCGAGGTGCTGCCATCTTCTGCCAGACTGGAGATCATCACGGTGGGCATGGGGATATAGGAACTGGTCTGATAGAAATTGTCAACGATGCGAAGATCTTTGAAACTGCTCATTTGCGGCCTCTCTTTATAAAGATGATTAGTTAAAACAGTTTATTATATTGTATCATAAAACGGAGCAGGGAGCAATTACCGGATGGTGCGGGCCAATCGATCCGGAAAAGACCTATACTCTGGCATGGCCAAACTACTGGCTTCCGGATTGCGGAGACGGCTTTTCAATATTTGACGGAGCGAATATAACGCAGGACCGTGTCGAGCTGGACAATCATCTGTTGATCGACTATATAACAGAATCCCTCGGAGGCATTATCGGCGAAGAATACGAGGATCCTCTTACGGTCAGGGCCGCATCGTGATCATCGACGAAAAACCCTGAGGAACTGAAAAAGCAAAAACAGCACAGGCAAATAAAGCCTGTGCTGCTTATTATATACCCTTGTCTTGCTGTTATCTGTTATCCTGCGAGGGTCGCCGCCGTGATGGTGCAGCCGCTGTATTCGGTCCCGTTGACCGTGAGCGTGATGTCCGCGGGAACGATGATCTGTCCGTTCCCGTAAATGGTCAGGCTGCTGATCAGGGAGGTGCCGGTCACCATCCAGAGCGCGTCATCCGTGAGCGTGACGTTGATAACGTTGGCACCGTTGAAGTTCACCAGATTCGCCACGTGGCCAAGATTCCAGTATTCGTTGATCGTGAAGTGCGTGATCTGGTATTTTTCTGCGAAATCGGCCGCCGTCTCCGCGTCGTCGAGAGCGAATCCCCCATTTTCCTTCACTGCTTCGGAGCCCACGAAGGAGACGTGGATCGCAGAGGTGGAGGCGATCGCTCCCTTGTAGGTGGAGCCCTCTCCGAAAGTCACGTTCAGCGTGCTGCCTTTCAGGCCGTTCGAGCCGGAGGCGTTGTAGATGTTCCCAAAGAATCCTCCGTTGGTGAATGTGAAGATCTGCACCGGCTCATCGGCCTGCGCCTGCGCGACGCTGAAGCCCGCCGCCTCGTTGTATTCGGCCTTGTAATTCTGCGTGCCGTGGTCGGTATTCTGCTTGTCGTTTTTATCCATCATGCCGATCGCGGCCTCTTCATTGTCCATGACCTGGATCAGCACGCCGCCATTGGTCATTTCGGCATCATCCACCGCGGCAACGAGAGACTGAGCGCCAAAGCCGGTCTTCACCAGGAAGGTGGCGTATGCGCTCGCAATGACCGTTCCCTTTTCGATGCTTATAGAGTTGCTGCCCTGCTGCGCCAGAAATCCGAAAGAATCGGACCGGATCTCCGTATTCCTGCTTTCCGCAGCCGTGTAGGTCGCGGCCGTCTCTCCCGAACTGCTTGTCAGCTCGTAGGTCTTTCCGCTCTCCAGTCCCGCGTATACAGCGTTGCCGCCGGCAAAGACCGTGGCATAGGTTCCGGTGAAGAGGCGCGAACCGAGAAATGTCGCGGCGGCACCGCCGGTGACAAGTGTTCCGTAGCCCGTACCGGAATTGACGGTATAGGGGTCGTCCTTCGTTTCGGAGATCTGTCCTGCCCCGGCCTGCAGCAGATGCCGCTTTTCGACCGAGTAGTTCAGGCCGAGCTCTGAATTGATAACATTCAGTGTTGTGGGGCTTTCCGAATCTGTGGAGAGAACGCCCCACGCGCCGGATGTCGCGGTGGAATCGATCAGGTTGAGCGTAGTGCCGTCGCCCATGAGGTTTGCGCAGCGGGAGGTGCCCATGATCCCGAGCGTCCAGGGCGGTGCGGCCGCCAGCGCGGGATCCGTTGTATTCATGTATGCTTCATAGAGTGTGCCGCCGTCCGACTGAAGCACGGAGGAGCGGATGGTGACCGTCGCCCCGTCATCCGCGAACACGGGCATAGCGGCTACGCCGGAGCTGTGCAGATAGGAATCCGACACCGTGACGTTCGCTTGGCTTCCGAACGCTGCAATCACGCTGCCCAGGCCGGTACGGTCGCATGTGCCGCTGCCGTCGGCATTGCTGATCAGTTCGACGATCGAGCGGGTGACGGTGAAGTTTGTATCTGCGATCACAAAGCCGTTGTGACCGGCTGTCTTGTCCGAAAGGTCGATGTTCTCGGCGTTTTCATCATTGAAGACACCGGAGCTGATACGGTCGGCCGATGATCTTTCACCGTCGATCCCCGCTGAAGTCACAAACAGCGCCGCGTCGTAGGCGTAATCGTTTCCGGCGGGAGACGAGGCGTCGGTGCCGCCTCCGGACCAGGAGCCTAGCTGGCCATCGGCCTTGGGAGCGGTCTCCTCAGCGCTTTCAGTGCTTTCTTCCGCGGGATCGGCCGGGAGCTCGGGCGTATCGGCAGGAGTTTCCTCCGCGGGAGCTTCGGCGGAAGGGATTGGATCCGCCTGCACCGGAGCAGGGGATTGTGTCGGTTCCGACTCTGCGGTGCTGCCGCAGGCGGCCATTGCCGTGAGCGTTATCGATACCGCGAGCAGCGCGGCAAGCAGTTTTTTCATTACCATATATGTTCTCATATTCCGTTCACTTTCATAAAAAGAGCATTTTCGTACAGGGCATTATACTATAAGCCGCCGGCGCAGGCAACAGAAAACCGTTTTATCCTTTACCGGTGTGCGTCCGGGTTGCCTGTGGTTTCATAACGCACGTGAGCTTAAAGAGCCGGCAGATATCCGTCCGTAATCTTATAGTCGATTCCTGCTTTGCGAGCCTGCGAAATCTGAAAACGACGCGGTATACGATACATTCTGCCGTCTTTTATGAAGTATGCACCCGTTTGATGAAACTGGAAAGGGACACGTCTGTTCAGGCACTGCCGACGGACATCCAGCACCCATTCATAGTTGAGCGGCCGCACATTCACACCAGATTCTCCCGAACAGGCAACCTCGCTGATACTGCTGTCAAGATACTTTTCAAGATCAACGGGACCAAGCATGGGACCGAGGATAATCGTTTTGTGCCGGATCGGAAGATCCGCAAAGATCGGAAGCCTGTAATCCGCCCGGTCCTGGTTTTCGCAGGTGCAGCCTACGATAACATTAGCATAGCCATCTCCCCAGTCAGCCGGCGCACATTCCGGGAAGCGCTCAATGCGCTTCGTGAAAAAGTAAAACATGCAGTCGGATCGGCGTCTTATCATTTCCCAGCACTCATCACGCCATTCGTCTGCATCCTTCAGCAGAAAATCAGAGGTAAAACAGGGCATGACGATAGAGCCGGATGCTATTTTCATGCTTCCGTCACGCTTTTTCCTTAACGGCAGATCGAAGTTCTGTGTTCTGCGGCATTGTTCCGAAGAAACAGGACTGCCGTATGATTTGTCCTGCCGGTAAACATAGCAGTATCGGCAGCCTTCGGAGTACTTCGTACAGCCGTGCCAGGGATTCCAACTTGCGTATTTCTGTTCACTCATATTTTTATTCTGATTTTCGAAAAGCCGTATCTGCGGCGGCCTGTTATTCAAAACGGATCCATCCGCTTCCGCTGCATTCACCGCAGTAAAACTGCATCCGTATTATACCTTTTTTCCGAGCGGTTGAACAGTCCTTGAAGAAGCCAAACTCCGATCTCTGCGTGTTTACGGTGTTCAAAAAGGCGCTTCCCTTTGCTCCCGTCAGCGAAACAGACAAACCGGATCATATTCCGCCTGTAGCTAAAATGACCTGTCGCCTGTTCGAATCCCAGTCTCATCTATCAAAAAAGAGAAGAAAATACTCCTGACGGAATATCTTCTTCTCTTTTTTTGGCGGAGGGTAAGGGATTCGAACCCCTGTGAGGTTGCCCTCTAACGGTTTTCAAGACCGCCCCGTTATGACCGCTTCGGTAACCCTCCGTATGGACTTTGCTTTGCAGTTATAACATAAAAACACAGAGGTGTCAACAAAGGGACGCCTCTGTGTTTTCTGCGGGATCATTCCCTCCGCAGCGCCGCGATGGGATCGAGATTCGCCGCTTTGACCGCCGGAAGGAGTCCGAAGACGATCCCGATGGCCATGGAGAAGAGCACCGCGATGAGGATGGCGGGGATGCTGATCGCCGTCGGCGTTTCCAGCACGGAAGAGATGGATTTGGCAAGGACGATGCCCGCCGCCACGCCCAGAAGACCGCCGAGCCCCGTGAGGACGCCGGCCTCCGTGAGGAACTGCCGCAGGATGCGCTTTTTTCTCGCGCCGAGGGCTTTTTTCAGGCCGATCTCCTGCGTCCGTTCGGTGACGGTCACGAGCATGATGTTCATGACGCCTATGCCGCCGACCAGCAGGGAGATCCCGGCGATCCACAGCAGCTGGGTGTTGGAGGAGTTGGAGAGCTGCTGCAGCTGCTCCGCCTGCTCCATCAGATCCTCTCCCTTGTAGGAGAGCTTGCTGTCGGCCGTGGGGAGGACCTGCTTCTCCGTCAGGAGCCTTGCCGCTTTCTGGCCGATGGAGGTCATATCGTCGGTGCTTTCCGCCCGGATGGCGACGTGCTGGGGCTCGTCGAAGCGGTACAGGACCGGCCAGGTCTCAATGGGGATATAGATGGTCCCGCCGGTGCTGCTGTTGAAGCTGTAGTAGTCGTTGACGGTCTCGATCCGCGCTTCGAAGATGGAGGTGCTGTCCACGATCCCGATGACGGTGAAGGCTTCTCCCTGCATCTCCAGCGTTTTGCCGACGGGATCCGTCCCGGCGAACAGGGTGGACCACGCGGTCATGTCCAGAAGGCAGAGCTTTCTGCAGCGGGCGTGATCCTCCTGCGTGAAGAGCCTGCCTGCCCGCAGGCCGAGGCCGCAGGTCGTGAAATAATACGGGTCCGTCCCGATGACGGCGCCGTTGAAGGCCTGGTCTCCGTAGAAGATGCCGTCGGAATACTGCCTTGTCAGATAGAGGCTCACATCGGAGACCTGTTCGATCCCGGCAAGTTCCGCACGGGTGTCCTCCGTGATGGGGACCACGCCCTGGGGGATCGGGTTCCAGGAGAGATCGTATTCGCTGTTGTCCTGACAGAGCCGGAGCCTTACGGCGTTGTTCCCGGAGCCGATCAGGCTCTGCTTTATCTGCTCGTTGGTCCCCTTTATGGTGGACACGATGGTGATGATCGACGCGATGCCGATGATGATGCCGAGCATCGTCAGGAAAGAACGCAGCTTATGGCTTTTTATGCTCTGAAAGGCAAGAGAGATGTTTTCAAGCAATCCGCATTCCCCCTCTCAGTAGTTGTAGAGCGCCTCGATGGCGGCCTCGTTCGCCCGGGCTCCGGGCTTTACTCTGCGGCCGTACGGGAAAGCGACGTGGTCGTCTTCGGTGAGGCCGGAAAGGACCTCCGTATAGGAACCCCAGAGGCTTCCGCCGGTGACGATGTCCCTGCGCTCCAGCAGGCCTTCGCTGTTTTCGACGAACACATAGCTCCGGCCGTTCTCGGTGCGGATGAACATCTTCTGGACATACAGGCCGCTGTCCCCGCTCCTGCGCGGAGTATAGCTGATGTTGACGAATTCGCCCTCCCGGAGCACCGCGTCCTCATGGATGGCGGCGGTGAAGGGATACAGGGACACGTTGCTGTTGCCCTGGCTGTAGTGGTAGTATTCGTTCCCTTCATAGGGAAACTCCGAAACGCTTATGATCTCCGCGTCGTAGTTCTGATAGGACTCCCAGCTCATCACGTTCACCGTATCGCCGGGACGCATGGCGGAAAGCTCCGTCTCGCTGAGCACGCCCGTGACGAAGAAGCCCCCGCCGCCGGAAACGACCAGGACCGGCTCGTTCGTGCCCGTCACTTCATCGGGATCGTTCAGCGTCTTGACGACGCCGCTGACCTTGCTGACAACGAGACCGTTGGTCAGCTCATACTCCAGTGTCTCGTAATCGAGCTCCGCCTTCTTCTTTTCCATCTGGAGGGAGGTGATCTTTTCCTGCGCCTCCTTTTTCATGGCGTTCAGCTCGGCCCAGGTGGAGATATAGACGGTGTTGTCCACGGGAGCGGGCTTCACCGGCGGATTCAGAGGGTCGTAGGTGGGAGGCACGGCGGTTATGATGACGGAGTATTTCCCGTCGGGGCCGATAGAGCACACGGCCATATAACTGTCGGCCACCCGTCCGAGCATGGAGTTGCCCTCGCGGCTTTCGAAAACGGCGCAGACGGTGCTGCTGGGGACCGGCTGGTCCGGGAAACCGGGATCGCCGGAGCCGCCCTCGCCGCCGGGGGAGGGAACATCGCCGCCCGTTCCGGGATCGGAGGGGAACTCGCCCTCTTCGGGGATCACGGGCAGTGGCCGTACCCCCAGCGCGACGATATCCGCCGGCGCAAAGGGAAGACCGGCCGACCAGACGAACACATAGGGGTCGTCGGCGGTTCCCCGCCCGCGGTCGGTTATGAGCTGTCCGTAATACTCGTAGACGGGAAGGTCCTCGGCGGTCTCCTGATGCACGACGGGGCTGCCGACCCGGTAGGTGTTGATGATCTTAAGCTGCTTTTCCGCCTGCTGTATCTCCAGCTCCAGCTGGTGCACCTTGATCTCCTGCCGCTTCAGCTGCATGTCCGTGAGCGTCGTGTCGAAGCTCAGCAGGGGATCGCCGATGTTTACGGTGTCGCCCTCCTTCACGAACACTTCCCGGACGATCTGCGTGGGGGAGACGTACACGGTCTGCATCCTGTCCGCGAAGACCCTGCCCTGGGTCTCGGACTGGCTTGCCGTCTGGCTGCTGAAGAGGATGTCCTTTACGGAATACACGTTGACCGGGGCCGCGTTGGAGCGGATCAGGAGGAGGATCCCGTATACGCCCGCCGCAAGGACCGCGGCGGAAGCAAGGATGAGAAGCAGGATTCTGGCTTTCCGGGAGAGCTTTCCGGTGGCTTTTTTCATCGGATCGCCTCCCTTTCCACGAACTCGCCGTCGAAAATATACCGGATCGTGCGGGCCCTGTCCGCGATCTCCTGGGCGTGCGTGATGAGGATCACGGTGGTCCCGGCGTCGTTCAGACTGTCAAACAGGGACATCACCTGCCGGCCGGACGCCGAGTCCAGCGCGCCGGTGGGTTCGTCCGCAAGAAGGAGCAGGGGGTCGTTGATCATCGCTCTGGCGATGGCGACGCGCTGCTGCTGGCCGCCGGAGATCTGGTTCGGATAAAAATCCATCCGGTCGGCCAGGCCGACCTTCTCCAGAGCTTCCGCGGCGCGTTCTCTGCGCTCGGCCTTCGAAATGTTCGCATAGACCAGCGGAAGACTTACGTTGTCGAGGGCGGTCAGTCCGGGCAGAAGATAAAAGCTCTGGAAAACGAAGCCGATCTTGGAGTTGCGGATATCCGCGAGCCGGTTGTCGCCGGCGCCTTTTACGGATTCGCCGTCCAGCAGGTATTCGCCGGAGCTCGGCGTGTCGAGACAGCCGATGATGTTCATGAGCGTCGTCTTTCCCGAACCGGAAGGGCCCATGATGGTGATGTATTCCCCCTTCTCAACGGAGAGGGAGATGTTCCGGAGAACATGGATCGATTCGCCGCCCTGGGGAAAATCCCGGCAGATGTCTTTCAGTTCTATGAGCATCAGCCCATCCCCTCCCCATCCGGCTCACCGGAAAACGCATCGTCCTCCGGGAAAGTGATCTCCGGCTCGGAAGGGACCGTCGCGTCCTCCGGAACGGCGGAGCCCTCCTCCACGAACATGGTGTCCTCATACGGCACGCAGGTCATCCCGGCGCGGAGGCCTTCCTCGGGGAAGGCGATGCTGTCGGAAAGGGACAGGCCGGAAAGGATCTGAACGGAGCCGTCCTCCGGGTCTTCCTCGCCCAGCGAGACCGGGCGCTTTTCCAGCTTGCCGCGGCCGTTCTGCGCCCATACAAAGGGATTGCCCTGGTCCGTCACAACGTAATAGGCGGGCAGCCGGAGCCCTTCCCGGACGGATGTCTGCCCGTAGTCGGGCTCGATATACACGTGCTGGCCGAGAAGGAGACCGTCAAAATTCTCTATGTCCACATAAAAGGGATATTTCGTGGTGCTTGTCATCTCGTCCGAGAAGCCGTACATGTTGGCCGCGCTGTTTACCGTGGTCTCCCAGTCGATCTTGGAGAGGGTCCCCGGCCAGGTTCTGCCGCCGTCCACACGGGAGCGGATGATGACCGGCATTCCCTCGGTGAGCGTGCCCACGTTCATCTCGTTGATGGTACCCTTGATCCGGTAGGTCGTGATGTCGGTGATGGTGATGAAGGCGTTTTCCGTGCTTTCGGCCGGGGCCTCCGTGCCGCCGGCGTCGTTTCCGCCTTCCTTCACGGACATGACCCGTCCGGCGATCGGCGCCCGCACATCCGCGTTCTGCATGGCGGTCTCAAGAGCGGCGATCTCCCGCTCCTTGATGCTCATGTTGTAGGTGGACTCGAGTATATCCGCCTCAAGGGACTGGATCTGCAGGTTATAGGCCAGCTGATCCGCCGCCGAGGCCCATTTCAGCTTGTTCTGGATCTCGGGGATGTCGGTCTCCGCGGAGAGCTTTTTGTTCTGGAGCATCTCATATTCCAGCTTCAGCTTTTCCAGCCGGAGCTGCATGGCCTCCGTGTCATAGGAAAAGAGAACGTCCCCCTTGGAGACCATGTCGCCTTCCGCGACCCGGACCTCCAGGATCTCCTTGTCCTCATCCTTTTTTATCTCCGCGCTTTCGCCGGAAACGACGATGCCCGCATACCGGTCCGCAAAGGCGATGCTGCCGTCCGCAACGATCTCCCGGACGGATTTTACCGCGGCTGTGCCGGCGTCCCCACCGCACGCAGCCAGAAGGGACAGAGCGATCGCGGCGGACAGAAGGAATGCTGCTGTTTTTCTCATGATGACCTCCGAGACTACAGGATCAAAGCAGAGGGATTATCGCACAAAAAGCCCGATCAATCAATGAAGAATATGTGAACGGAAGGGGCAAAACCAAAACGGCCGCGCTCCTGCAGAAAGGAACGCGGCCGTTTTTTCTTGCGGGGCCTGCCCGTCTGTTATCTTACTCTCGTGAGGATGAAGCGCACGGCCCGGAATTCCGTTTCCGGCTGCGGCTCCTCTGCGGGCGCTTCCCCGGCGGCGTCCGGTTCATCGGAGAAGGAGCCGGCGGGAGCGGCTTCCTCTGCGGGGGCCTCCTCCGCCGCGGGCTGCTCTTCCTCCGGGCTTTCTTCCGGCTCATCGGGAACCACGGGGAATTCCAGCATGATGTCCAGATAGATCTGGTTCCAGTTCTCCCAGCGCTGGCTGTCGGCTGTATAGTCGAAGAAGACAGGCATCTCCTCGTCGGACCCGTCTTTGGTCACCTTTGCACTGGCGGAATAGCCGCCGAGCCTTTCCTCGTCCACCGTTCCGCGGTATTCGGTACCGTCTATCACGATCAGGACAGAGCCGTCTTCATAGATCGAAAAGCGCACGTCTTTGATCCCTAGCTCTGGATCTGTGTCATTCTTCCGAAGCGAAAAAGTCTGGCCTGCGTACTCCTCCACGACCCACCAGAGCTCGCCTTCATAATCGATCACGGCCTTGAAGCCGGAGACGTTCCCGGTGCCCTTCACGGTCTTCCTGTCCTTGCCGTGGATCTTCAGCGTGCGTTCGGAAACGTGTATCATGGCGCTCCTGGAATAGACGGCGGCCTCGCCGCTCCCGGTGAAGATGCAGTGGACGCTCCAGCCATCGAGTTCTATCGGAACGTTAGCCAGAACGAGATAGCTGCTGTTGATCCCGGCGACCTTCATTCCGGGGAAGGTCTCCGCCATGTCGGCCCAGTTGAGGATGACGTGGTCTTTTTCCAGCTGCCAGTCATAGCGGAGGCAGTTGTCCGCGAAAGCGGTGAAATAGATGGTGCTTCCCTCTATGCAGTCCTCGCCGAGCGGGCTCTTTTTCACCGTCGGCGGATAATACGGCCCAATGGAGGGCTTGGGCGTCGGCGTTGGGCTCGGCGGAGCGGTGGGGATCGGGGCAAGCTGCACCGTTGGCAGCGGATCGGGCGCCGCAGAGGGGTCTGCAGACGGTACAGGCTGAACGGAGACGGACGGAACCGTGACCGAGGGCGATCCCGGCACATTCTGGATCGTGATCGACGGACCCTGAGACGCCTCACCGACGGATGCCGTGTCGGATCCAGTCCCGCACGCGCTGCAGAGGAGGCCGATGATCAGCAGGAGCGGTATAATGTTGAGAAGTCTGAACTTCATCGCATTTCCTCAAATTAAAGTTATCGTACTGTATATTACCCTCAAAGGCTGTTTTGGTCAAGGAAAATGAAAAAGGGCTGCCGGTTGCAGCCCTGAGATCTGCTATTTTGCACGTTTTTTCTTGCGGGGGAGTTTAAAGTCCGGTTCCTCTCCGCGGATCAGTCTCCGGATATTGGGGATGTGCCGGTAAAGGACCACAACAGACGTGAATACCGCGAGGATCCGGAAAGACATGGTATCGGTGATAAAGAACACGGCAATGCTCATAGTCAGGGCGGCAAGAAGAGATCCGAGAGAGACTTTTTTGCTGATGAAGGCACCGAGGAGAAACACGGCGGCGATCACGGCAAGCAGCTTCCAGCTGATGAACAGGGCGATGATGGCTCCGGCGGAGATGCCTTTGCCGCCTTTGAATTCATAGAACACGGGCCAGCAGTGGCCGACCACGCAGAAGGCCCCGGCGATGCACATACCCGGGGTACCCAGAATGAAATAGCCTCCGAGCAGCGCCAGGGCGGTCTTCGCCATGTCGCCCAGCATGGTGCCGAGCCCGGCGCCGAGTCCGAATGAGCGCGCCATGTTCGTCGCACCGGCATTGCCGCTGCCGCGCTTCCGGATATCGACCTTGTGAAAGATCTCGGAGATCATTACCGAGAAGCTCACGGAGCCGAAAATGTATCCGAGTGTTATTGTAACGATGTATTTAAAAACTGTCATAGGATCCATACCTATACCGGCTGAAATGTGTCTCTGACCTAATTTTATCTGAACATTTCTCACATTATAACACATAGATATGCAAAACAGAAGAAGAATACGGGACAGAGAACGACAAATTAATAACATAGTTATAATCCACCCCACCGCGGGAGCGCCGATGCCCGGGGATCGAAAAAGTTGCGGCAGACGCGATAAAGTGATAAAATGGATCAGCATCTGCGGAAGGAGGCGGGCCGTTGAAAAGAATAATTGCGATCCTGCTTGCTCTGGTCATGGCTGCAGGCTTCTGCGCCTGCGGCAGATCCGGCGGAAGAGGCGGCTCAAAGCGCGGTGCGGCAGAGAAGTCGCCGGTCATCGAAGTGAAGATGACAATGGATAATTTCTATGATTATTTCGAGTATCACGAGTTCCACAGTCCCACCAAGAACGACAACGGCGACACCACCTCCATGCAGATCCTGTACGGCTTCAAGCTGAAAGACGGTTACGAGGCCGCGAACCTCCCCGAATACAAGGATACCCTGAAGGTGGACTTCAAGGCGGAGGGCCTCATCAAGGAAGGCGACTTCAAGATCGATTTCGAAACGCTGGAATACACCGGCACTGAATCGAAGATCACCGTGGAGGATATCACGGAGGATCTTGTGTTCTGGCCAAAGGGGAACAGGACCGAGATCTGGGCCTTCGGCCTTTACAGCAAAAGCTATGTGATGTATTTCCGAAAAATGGAAGTGACGGCGGTATCGGGGAGCATTTTCCTGAAGAATGAGCCCGGCGGCGGGGAGACCGTGTCTGAGAAATGATCAGATTGCTGTCCGTGGGGAGCGGTTCCTCCGGGAACTGCTTCTATCTCGAAATAAACGGGAAAAAGCTCCTGATCGATCTGGGACTTCCGGCAAAGACCATCCGGAACGCACTGAAAACAGTGGGCTGTGAGTTCGGCGATATCGATGCAGTCCTTATAACCCATACCCATTCGGACCACATCCGGGGCCTTGCAGTCAGCAGAAAACATCTGAGCTGTCCGATCTATTCCAGTGAGATCTCCTGCGCGGCACTGTTCCCGTTCGGACCGGTGCCGATCCCTATCGGAAGGCCCTTTGAAGTGGCGGACGGGATAAATGTGACGGCGTTCGAGACCTCGCATGACTGCCCCGGAAGCATTGGCTTTCGCTTCGACTATGAGGGCGGCGCTTTCGGCTACGCCACGGACCTCGGCTGTATGACCGAAAGGATACGGGAGACGCTGAAAGGCTGTGAATGCATCGTGCTGGAGTCGAACCACGACACGGACATGCTCCGGAGCGGACCGTATCCCTATGTACTGAAAAGGAGAATTCTTTCCGACAGCGGTCATCTGTCGAATGAAAGCTGTGCCGAAGCGGCTGCGTTTTTCGCACGAAACGGCACGGAGAATCTCTTTCTTGCGCATCTGAGCCGCGAGAACAACGATCCGGAGACGGCGCTCCGGACGGCGGAAGAGGCATTGAAAAGTCTTCCGGTCTCCGTCAGGGTGCTGTCCCCGGGCTGCGATGAAGCGGTCTGTATAGAATAAAAAGGAGAAGGTATCTGATACCTTCTCCTTTTTTATCTTCCGAGGATCTCCCGGATCACATAGTCAGTGTGCGGCGAATACAGCCCTGCCTGCTGCTGCGCCTCAAAATCTCCGATGATGGTCTCGACCTGACCTTCCCCGAGAGAGGCTATATGACGGAAAAGAGTGTCCGCATCGTCATAATAACCGCAGTACAGACAGGCATAGGCGAGATTCATCTGCACCAGCGGCTGGTCGGGCTGCAGCTGATATGCCGCGTAAGCCGCATCGAACGCGCCTTGAAAGTCCTGAACACAAATGAGTTCATAGTATGAAAGCCATGCATAGTACAGAGCATTATCAAAAATCCCGAGAGACTGACAGGCTTCCCGGTATATGATCAGACCCTCTTCAAATCTATCCCATGTCCTGTCATAGTTGCCCATTTTAAAGGCATTCTCTCCGATGTTGAGAAGAAACTGCGCGTATATTGCCGCATCAGATGCAGTTCCGGTACGATCGCTTATTATCTGGTAGAGGTTTGCGGCAGTCTGATAGTACTTGTCAGCCTCTTCATAATCCCCCTGTCTGTTGAAGCAGAGACCGCGGTTATTGTAAAGATTGGCTAGAGTGATCAGAGCACCGGTGTCGTCATCGTTGTTTTTGGCTAATTCTTCTGCTGTTTTAATGGCTTCTTCAAAGTAATAATCGGCTTCCTTGAATCTGCCCTCATCGGAAAGACAGGTAGCCAGAACAGACACTGCCTGAACATGGCTGCTTCTGTTTTGCATGGAATCGGTATATTCCCTGAGCTCGGAATAGGACATGCACGCATCCTGAAGCCTCCGTTCTGCCTCTTCATAGTTGCCGGTCCTGCAGAGAAGAACTCCGTAGTTGTAATTGATTCTTGCAGACGCCTCGACAGCCTCCTCATTGTGCTCAATGCCCTCAAGTAATGCCAGGGCTTGTTCGTATTGATCTGAAGCGGATACATTGTCACCCAGATCTGAGTAATTGGCGCCGGCATTCATTGCAGTCATTACAGCCAGAATAGGATCGGGATCTGCTATCGTCTCCAGAAGCTCCGCTGCTTTCCGGTAATCCGCTTCCGCTTCCTGATATCTCCCCGCGGCATTGGCGGTTTTGCCGCGGTTATTATAAGCGGAGGCAAGAGCCTCCAGACCGCCCGGATAGCCTGAATCCGCAAGGACGCGGTATATTTCAATGGCTTTATCCTCATAGGACAGTGCGTCCTCATACTGACCGAGGACGATCCCGGCTGTGGCAAGTTTTGCATAGTTGGCTGCGGCTTCGAATTCTGCCGCTTCCTTATTTGAGGAAAGGCTGAGTATTGCGTTTATGTCCTCTGTATTGCCTCGGAGAATATCCGCGATTTTGACATATGCACCGGGTACATTAGACAGATGATCAGGGAGCGAGTAGGTCAGTTCGCTGAGGATGCGCATGGACGCCTGTTCACGTCGTGCCGCTTCGTCCCTGTAATTGCCGGCCATTCTCATCAGACCGAGGGAGATACCGGTTACAGCCAGAAGGACTGCAGCGGCTCCTCCGGCTCTCGTCGCTATTCGTCTGCTGCGCCGCAGCTGATGCTCGCGCAGAAGATCCGCATGCTCGCAGCCCGTGATCCCGGCGATGACCTTCAGAAGCTCCGTATCCGCCTTGGCCATCATTTTTTTAACGTCGTTCCCCTCGGTGCGGATGTCCATGATCCGGTCCGCGATATCAGGAACGAGTTTCAGGGAGGGCGGGAAGGAATGCTCCGGATCGCCGCTGATGAGAAGGGGATAGATGCGTTCCGCCCTGCCGATCTCAATGAAGATGGAGACCTCCCTGTCTATCCATTCGGAGGAAGGTGTATCGGTGGAGCATACCACAACGAGGCAGTTGCAAGAATGCAGTGCGTTGTCGATGGTGTCGGTCAGGATGCGGCTGACGGGCAGTTCCTCCGTGTCGCGGAAGGCGCGGCGGATGTCCTCGAAGCCTTGTATGCGGATCCCGCGGGGGAGCTTATAGCTCTCGAGCGCGTTGAAGGATTTCTGGGTTATCTCTCCGTCAAGAGGACGGTGGCGATAGCTGAAGAATACGTCGTAATCGAAACCCATGATCAGCTTCCGTTTTCCTCGTCAACGAGCAACTCATCCAGCCCGTATTCCGCAAGGTCTGCCTTTGCGTTCTCCACGGCCTCATTGATATACTCAAGTGCGATCTCATCCCCTTCAAAAGTGGCGGGAAGCTCCTTGATGGTGCGCATGGCGATCTCAGTGCTGAGTCTGGTCTGCTCTTTGGCAATGTCACCCTCAGCCTTTGCGATCAGGCCGAGCCGGATAAAGATCGCCGCCGCCGTCAGGCAAATCACACCGGCGATGGAGAGGGCAATCGTCAAAGCCCGTTTGCGCCGCTGCCGGTGGCGCTGCTCGAGGGCGTCGGGGTGCAGCCCGAGGATGGAAGCCGTGATCCTGACAGTTTCGTAACGGAGGACCTCCTTCTGCCTGGCCGGTGTGGAGGCGCGCAGATCCGCGGCCACAGGCTCTATGGTCTCAGTCTTCTCGATAACGGACATATCCGGCATGATGCGGCGGACCGTTTTCTGCTCGATAAAGCCCTCGGGGAAGGAATCGACCGGCTCCGCATCCGCTATGATCGGGATCACGGACTCCTTGCCGTGGATCTGCCGGAAATAATTGAGCTTTTCCAGGATAACGGGATCGTCCTTCGTCCCCGGAGAGCAGAGAAGCGCCAGCCAGCGGCATGCCTCGAGGCGCTCCCTTCCGGCATCGTCAAGAAGGGCGTTTTCCGTGTCAAGCAGGATCCGCTTGTAATTTAGCGATGGATCCGGAAGAACCGTCCCGGCCGGGAGTCTGTATTTACGCAGACTCCCAGCCAGTATTTCCGCTTTTTCGGCATCGTGTCCGATTGCCAGTATGCAGATATCATATGTGTACATGGTTGTTTCCTCCTGCGCCGGAATCCTGTTTGATCAGTGGAGTTTATTTACAGAATCAAAAGACTCAAGAAGTGCGTAGAATTCGTCTGAAGTGAGATCGCCTTTATAATCGACACAGACCACGGCGAAATCGCCCAGCATGTCGCATTCAAACACGAGCTGGCCGGTGATCCGGTCATACCTTGCCCGGAATACCTTCAGGGAACTGTTGCTGTCACGGAAGACGGCGAATATCATGACGTTCGTTTCCGGCGCCGGGCAGCTGAAGCGAACCGTAACCATACCGGTGAGTTCCGCTACTGTGTGCCCTTCCACTGAAGCCGAGACAGTATAGACGGTATCGAGCTCTTCCAGCGAGGCCGCCTGCTGTCCGGCTGTGTCGTCATTCGAAGTCACGGTGACGACCACATTCTGCTGAGCCCCCGGCTGCGGGTTTACGACCGGAGCGTGATCATTGTTGCTGTCATCATCGTTGCTGTTTTCATCATCATCGCTGCTGCCGGAATTGTTCGTGATACCGGACCCGGTGAATATGGAGGAGCCCGCTCCGCCGGTAATGGAACCGGCCCCCGAACCGCCGAGTATGCCGCTGCCGGTCATGGATGTCTGGGTCGACATGATGCTGCCTCCCCCGGTGCTGTCCTCTATTGCGCGTAATGACACCAGCCGGATGAGCCAAATCTGATCGGCGGGCACGAAGCCGTCGGTATATCTGCCGCTCTCGTCTATTTCGATCAGATGCCTTTCAAACTTGCCGTCGCTTATAGTGTACACTTCGATGTAACGGTATTGAGCATCATCGGAGAAATCGTCCTGGTAAGCGTCGGCAAGTTTGGAGAAAGACACAATGTCATCCGTAATAAGTTCGGAAGAAAGATAATCGTCTCCGTTATCCGGGACAGAGCCAGACCATGAAAATGAGCCTGCCGGCCTCACGTGTGAGGTGGAGTCGATATTGACGGAAAGGACGGGAATGGCCGCGGGATCCGGCATTACCGCTTTATCCGGATCGACGATTACGGACACGGCCGATCCTGCAGCCGATGTGAACCGCCTGGAAATGTCCTCTATCGTCACGGCCAATGCGGAGACGGTGACGGAGTCTTCGAGGAAAAACCCCGGGTCCGTGACAGTATAATTCCCGGAGTTCAGCACGATCTTGCCGTCTCCCCAGATACCGCCGTTCAGAGAAACGATGCCGCTGCCCGGGTAGCCCTCTCTGACATAGCATTCAAGCGAAGCATCCGGAGCGAGAACGATCCGTGAGATCGACGAGCCGGCAGAGGAGATCAGAGAGCATGAGTCAGTTATGGTCAGCTTGATGTTCTGCGCATTGTTATACAACAGGGCGGTGTTATACATCAGGCCGCCTTGGAAAGCGGCGTCGACGGAGGCATGACCGTTGAATTCAAAGCATCCGCCGGAGATGATTCCGGTGCCTTCCAGGGTCCCGCTGACGGTGACCTTCGGCCTTACCACCTTGCCAGAAAGGGCGGGGATGGTATGGGAAGTCATCGAGGCGCCGTCTTCCAGAACGAGCCCCGCTGATTCCGGTATGGTAAGATTGGCGGTGGAAAAGTCATAATCGTAGTTCGAGCCGAACTCAAACTGCGGATGAGATTCCGAAGGGTATGTGATGACCGATGCCGGCACCAGTTCGTCGTTTTCATCGTAGTGCAGTTTTGTGGTCACCTGCACGAGACTCTCAAGGATCAGGGAGGAATTCGCCGGGATCACGAGGGTGACGCCGTCGGGAACGGTATATGCCTCATCGAGTATTCCGGGAACGTCTTTACCGTTAATCAGCTCATATACGGCGTTGGCGCCGCCGGCCGTATCCGCCGGTGTCTGCAGCCGGAACACCGCCACGCTGCCGGAATCGTAAAGTCCCGCTATCGGATGCAGATAAAAGCCGCAACCCTCGCTGAGCTGGATGTCATCCACCAGCAGGATCCCCGAGCCCGTGAGGTTCACGTCTCCGTCGGCATAGATGCCGTGCAGGCGGTTGAGTCCCGCCGCCTTTATGTTTATATCGCTGTCTGTCGATGTGAGATCATAATCGGAGCCGTCGAAATCGACCATGTAAAAGCAGTCGTCATCCGGATCGTTGCTTTTCTCCCCGGCATCGAATCCGAAAAGATCGTATGGATTATCGGTCGTTTGGGAGGACAGATCGACGCTGTCGTCTTCACCGGGAGTGAATTCAGTGACGTCAGCAGGATCCTCGATATTGCTTAAGGTGATCACGCCTGCTTCATCGGGATCGGCAGAATCGTCACCCTCCCCCTTGCCGTCTTCTCCGTCCTCATCGTCCGAAGCGGGTGCTCCGCGGGAGGGTGCAGGTGTATCTTCACCGGTATTCTCCTCATACTGGGGCAGGGGCTGATCGGGATTGGGGTCGTCTTCCATAAGATCGGCAGACGCTTTGGTGCTCAGGGTGAGCGCCAGCACGGAGGCTATGACCGCTCCGCTCAGTTTCTGTATCCATTTTTCCATAATCCGGTTCCTCCTTTCAGAGAAGGGATACCCGTTTCCGGGTCAGTAAAGCTTTATAAGAGATTTTTGCGAATCAGAAAGATGCCTTCAGCGCATTGACGCTATCGATGGTCTCAAGGAAAGCATAGAACTTTTCGCCGGAGAGCTCTCCGTCAAAACCATCCGGGCAAATGACCACGAAGTCGCCGAGTTTGTCGCCGCTGAATACGAGCTGTCTGGCCACGGCATCGTACCTCGCCGCGAAAGCGGTGAGACTGCCGTCCCCGTTGCGGAATACCACGAAGAACCTGCTTTCGGAGGCCGGCACGGGATAATCGAAGCGGACAGTCACCTTGCTGTTCAGAGAGAAGATCTGCTTTCTGTCAAGATAGGCGGCGAGATTGTAGCAGGTGTCTCTGTCGGTGACTTCCAGAATCAGAGAGCGATTGGAGGTCTTATACGATCCGGCATATTTGCCTCCTATAATACTGGAGCCGGTGCTTCCGGTCGAGTTGACAGTGGTGTCATTTCCCCCGCCCGCACCGAGCTTGTACAGTCCCCATTTGAGCCAGCCCAGACTGCCGAGAGCATTTGCTGAAGGCATAGATCCGTAGAAATAGGCGGTTTCTGTGCCGGCGAACTCAAAACTGAATGTTGTGGCGTGGGTGCCCCATTTCCCGTTTGGGGTAGAAATGCCGTCGTTACTGGTGGCTTCCGTAAAGCCCTCGTCGCTGAGATTTGCATGAAGATAGCTGTATACCTCCTCATCCAGATCGTCGACGGAAATGGTGCCGCTGCGTCTGACCAGCTTGAAAATGCTGCTGTCTATCGAAGGAGCGGAAGGAACGTAGTCCTCCGCACCGAGGTTAAGCTCAACGAGTCCTTTACCTGTGATACTGCCTGAGCCGAGCAAACTGCCCTCGACGTTCAGCACCGGGGCATACGTAACGGCGCCCCTGCCCACGGCAAGAGATCCGGAAACATCTTCACCGCGCATCGTAATAGTCGCATCACCCTGTAAGGTCATTGTGGAACCGCTTGAAATGGTGAGCGAACTGCTCGGTTCGAAAAACTGCCCGCAGGTATCGGCAAATTCGACATCTGACGTCACGGTGGTATCTTTAGGGTTGACCAGCTCAATGCTTGTGCCGCCGGGCATGATAAGATTCTTCCCAGAGGGGATCACATAGCTTTCATCCAGTATCCCGGGGACGCTTCCGTTGATAAGGACATAATTAGAACCGGTTCCGGAACTGTCAGAGGTGCCTGCGGGAGGAGCAGACAGCAGAAACACGGCCACGCTTCCGGTGCTGCCGTTGTTCTCAAGACCTTCAAGGGGCTGCAGGAAAAAGCCCGGGATCCCTTCAGCAGGAAGGGCGAGCGGATCGATGGCAGTGCCGCCTATCATGAGATCGTCCAGCAGCATGATGCCGGTGCCGGAAATGTACAGATCCTGACCGGCTTCAATGGAATAGATCTCGTTCAGTCCCGTAGCTTCAATATGGAGATCGGTGCCGTATGCGGTGACGGACTGCAGACTGTTGTCCACCATATAGACGATGTTGTCGCTCTGCAAGTTCGCCTCTCCGGCCTCATAGCCCCAGAAACCGGTCTTGTCCTCATCCGCGGTCTTATCGATGTCATCCGGTGCATCGGGATCGATCTCAGTGACTTTATGGTCAGCGTCATTGTTGACGATCTCGATATACGGACCAGGGCTGCCGACAGTCGGATCGGCAGAAGCATCTCCGCCCTTTGACAGATCGATTCCACCTGCCGTGCCGGAACCATCGGCCGCACCTGCCTTTTCTTCGATCACCGTTGTTTCGGAAGGGGTTTCCTCAAGATCCGCAGAAGCTTTAGTGCTCAAAGTAAGCGCGATCGCGGAAGCGATCATCACGCCGCTCAGCTTCTTCATCCATTGTTCCATGGTCCGGTTCCTCCTTTCAGGAGAAGGGATACCCGTTTCCGGGTCAATTAAGCTTTATAAGAGATTTTTGCGGATCAGAAAGATGCCTTCAGCGCTTTGACGCTGTCGATGGTCTCAAGGAAAGCATAGAAATCCTCACTGAAGATCTCTCCGTCAAAACCATCCGGGCAGACGACCACGAAGTCGCCAAGCTTGTCGCCGCTGAATACGAGCTGTCCGGCCACGGCGTCGTACCTCGCCGCGAAAGCGGTGAGACTGCCGTCCCCGTTGCGGAACACCACGAAGAACCTGCCTTCGGAGGCTGGCACGGGATAATCGAAGCGGACGGTCACCTTGCTGTTCAGAGAGAAGATCTGCTTACCGTCATAATAGGCGGCGAGATTGTAGCAGATGTCCCTGTCGGTAACCACCAGTATCAGAGAGTGATTGGAGGGCTTATACGATCCGGCATATTTGCCGCCTATGATACTGGAGCCGGTGCTTCCGGTCGTGTTGATGATGACATTGTTTCCCCCGCCCGCACCGAGCTTGACTATTCCCCATTTGAACCATCCCAGTCCGCCGATACCGTTTTTGGGGGAACCGGAAGAGCCGAACTCAGCTGTTTTGGAATCGTCGATTTCAAAACCAAAGACCGTTGTGTGGACACCCCACAGTGGGTTCATACCATCAAGGCCGGCTTGGCTGGTAACGATCGCAAAATCCTCGTCGCTCATGTTAACATCTGCATCCAGATATTTGTAGAGCTCGTCATCCAGGTCCTTAAAGACAATGTTGCCGCTGCGTCTGACCAGTTTGAAAATGCGGCTGTCTATCGAAGGAGCGGAAGGAACCGGTTCTTCCGCACCGAGGTTAAGCTCAACGAGTCCTTTACCTGTGATACTGCCTGAGCCGAGCAAACTGCCCTCGATATTCAGCACCGGGGCATATGTAATGGCACCCCTGCCCACGGCAAGAGATCCGGAAACATCTTCACCGCGCATCGTAATAGTCGCATCACCCTGCAAAGTCATTGTGGAACCGCTTGAAATGGTGAGCGAACTGCTCGGTTCGAAAAACTGCCCGCAGGTATCGGCAAATTCGACATTCGACGTCACGGATGTAACTTCAGGATTGACCAGTTCAATGCTCGTGCCGCCGGGCATGATAAGATTCTTCCCTGAGGGGATCACATAGCTTTCATCCAGTATCCCGGGGACGCTTCCGTTGATAAGGACATAATTAGAGCCGGTTCCGGAACCGTCAGAGGAGCCTCCGGAATCAGACAAAAGAAACACTGCCACGCTTCCGGTGCTGCCGTTATTCTCAAGACCATCAAGGGGCTGCAGGAAAAAGCCCGGGATCCCTTCAGCAGGAAGGGCGAGCGGGTTGATGGTACTGCCGCCTATCATGAGATAATCCAGCAGCATAATGCCTGTGCCGGAAATGTACAGATCCTGACCGGCTGCGATGGAATTGATCTCGTTCAGTCCCGCGGCTTCGATATGGAGATCGGTCTCGTATGCGGTGATGGACTGCAGACTGTTGTCTACCATATAGACGGTGTTGTCGCTCTGCGAGTCCGCCTCTCCGGCTTCATAACCCCAGAAACCGGTCCCGTCCTCATCATCGGTCATATCGATGTCATCCTCTGCATCGGGATCTATAACGACGGGGGGATCGCTGCTGACATTATTGTCGATCTGGATATACGGACCGACGTTGCTGCCGGTCGGATCGGCCGGAGCATCAGCCGGATCATCTCCGTCCCTCGTCGGATCAGTTCCGCCCGCTGTGCCGGAACCATCGGCCGCACCTGCATTATCTTCGATCACCGTTGTTTCGGGAGGGGGATCCCCGTCCGCAGATGCTTTGGTGCTCAAAGTAAGCGCGATCGCGGAAGCGATCATCACGCCGCTCAGCTTCTTCATCCATTGTTCCATATCCGATACCTCCCGTCACAGGAATAAAATTATCCAATTTACCACATTACATCATATCACCGGGGCAGCATTTCCACAACAGAAAACTTGCGTTTTTCAAAGAATTTGCAGTTCATTCACATCTGCCGGGACCTTAGCTTTTTGTTGACAAGTCGCCTGCCCCTTTTTATACTTATCTTATTATTATGCTTTGCATCTGTTTATACGAAACAACGGGCCTTCCTGGCCGTGAAAACGGAGGCATTTATGCTTACGATCCCTGTGATCCTGTTATCCGTGGCAGTTTTGCTGGCACTGATGATAAATCTTGTTTCAAAGAATTCCTCAAAACTGACCGCTTTCTGTATGATAGTGTCCATGGTGTGGGGATTCATTGTATACGGAACGGGATTTGTCGAAGCCACCAATGGAAATGTTCCGCTCAGCATCCTGCGCACCGTGATGACCGTTCTGCGCATGTTCGTCGGTGTGAATGAGCTCTCTGCGATCCAGGGCACCACCTTTGTATCGGGCACAGGCTGGATGATCGCTTTCTGGGCAATGCACCTGATGGCTTTCTATTCAGCCACCAGTGCCATCATGTTCACGATCGGAGCCGCGGCTCTGAGGCAGCTCCGTCTGTTTCTGTCGCGCAGAGGCGACCTGACGATCATTTACGGCATCAATGAAAACAGCATAAACCTCGGCAAGGAATGCCGCGCCGCCGGCGGAACATCGGTTATATTCGTCGAGGAAAACGTCGATTCATCGAAGATCCGCGAACTGAATGACATGGGCATGTCGGTGTTGGCAGGCTATTCCGCCGTGCATTCGGAGCCGAAGGCCATTCGGAAGCTGCATGTTACCGGCAGAAAGGTAACTGTTTATGCCATCAATTCAAAAACAGATCAGAATCTCTTCTATGCCCTTGAACTGAAAGAGGCACTTGAAAAAGCAGGGGTTTCCCCGGAGAACACATGTGTGACGCTTCCGGGTGCGGAGGAGATCATCACATCCATGCTTCAGGTTTCCCCCGAACAATACGGGTTCGGCTATGTAAACGTTTTCGATTCAGCCACACTTGCGGCACGGACGATGATCAAGATCTGTCCGCCTTGGGAATACATGCACTTTACCGAGGACGGCCACGCCAAAGAAAATTTCGAATGTGTGATCGTCGGCTTCGGCAGCACGGGACAGGCGGCTCTGAAACAGCTGCTGATCAACGGCCAGTATGCCGGCAGCACATTCCGGGCCACGGTCTTTGCCCCAGGGTTCGACAGCAGAGCGGGATATATCCTCGCCGACTGTCCGGAGCTTCTGGGCAAGTATGATATACAGAACGCAAAGGCCGATGGACGCAGCCGGGAATTCTATGACTTCATCGGGCAGCATCTGTCTACTCTTAAAGTCATTGCGATCTGCACGGGGAAGGACGAGATCAACCGGGAACTCTCGGATAACCTGATGCTCTATCTCAAGCGGAGACGCGCCGAGAATATCTGTGTCGTTCAGGTAGGACATAACGGAGCACGGTATCAGGAGACGGTGGGAAGCCCCATCATTCTGAGCCCAATCTACACTAAGGCTATGCTCTCCGCAGAGGAGGCAGACCGCAGTGCCATGATCCTCAACAGCATCTATGACAATTCCGACAGGAGCGACTGGGAAAAATGGGTCGCGTGCGACGCCTTCAGCAAGATGTCCTCCCGGGCCTCTGCAGATTTCATGCCTGCCTATATCAGGATTACCGGATCCACCGAAGAAGAGGTCAGGAGCGGGAACTGGTCTCCGAATGAGGAAATGCTTCCTGTACTCGGAGAGACGGAGCACCTGCGCTGGAACGCTTTCCATTTCTCGATGGGTTACAGGGTGATGAGCAACGAGGAACTGGAGAAGAACTTCCGGACATGGACTTCCTGCAAAGAAAAGGGTATTCCGTGTACCATACGTATGACGAAAAATACCGAGGCACTCACACATGCCTGTCTTGTATCCTGGGATGAACTGGATGATCTTTCTGCCCGCGAAAATGCGGTCACCGGAAGAAATGTGGATTATAAACAGTATGACATAAACAACGTTCTGGCTCTTCCCAGACTGTACGGAGCTTTGGAGAAGGACGGGAAGACATGATGAAAAGACGCCTTAAGATACTGCTGATCGCGCTGGCGGTATATGCGGCCCTGCTTGTGATCCTGGTGGCTGTCGAATCTGCATCACCGGACGCGACCATCCACAATCTGTGGGATGCGCTGTGGTTCTCACTGATCACGATGACCACCGTCGGCTACGGAGACCTTTCCCCGGTGACAGCAGGCGGCAGAGCCGTAGGCATCATCTTTGCTCTCTGCAGTATAGGCATCCTCACACTGCTTATCGGCATCGGGCTGAGTATTATTAGCGGCCATACCATTCCGAGTCTGCGCCTTCGGTTCGGCCGCAGAAAGACCTGGTACGTATTCGACAGTGAAAACGAGGATACTGCCGTCCTTGCTGAAGAACTCAGAAAAAGTACAGAAAGATGCCTGCTTGTGTTCCCTGCCTCTTCAACCCGGCTCGTGACCGGAACCGAAGTTGTCAGGCTGGACGCGAACACTGATTCTTTGCTTCGACTGAGAGGCGGAAATAAAGACGGCATGTTCATGTTTTTTATGGTGGGCGACCCCTGGAAAGATTATTCCGAAGCCACTGAAGCTGCCGAAAAGGGCATACATTCATACTGCATGGCAGATGTTGTTGCTGACGATATCCCCGAGGAATTGGAGCTGTTCAGTCGCAGGGAGGCTCTCAGCCGCTGCTACTGGAAAGAGCATCCGCTGAAAAATGAGGATGGTTGTGTTATCCTCATAGGCTGCGGACAAACGGGATCCGCACTTCTGGAGCGCGCGCTGCTCACCAATGTGTTTGAAAAAGGACGCACCACCGAATACCATGTGTTTGACGACAGCGCGGACTTTGAAACACTCCATCCGGAGCTGATGGAATACTTCGCTTCAAAGCCGTCCGAAGAGGACAGCCTGCTGTTCCATAAAGGAAGCTGGACCTCGGAAGCGGAACTGATCAGGACGGCCGACCGTATCATAATCTGCTGCGACGAAGACGCAGATGCTCTTGAAACCTATGAGACTTTAAAGACCTGGTTCCCGACCGGAGCGACAGTCCATGTGCGCCTGACGGCTCCCGTTCCCGGTGTTCCGGGCTTCGGAGAGAGGAAAGACGTTATCACCAGGGAATTTGTCATGAGGGATGCGGTGAACCGGCAGGCGAGGATGATGCATGCGATCTACAGTGAGAATTCTCCGTCACCTGTTGAATGGAAGGACCTCAGTTATTTCCTCAGGCAGTCCAATATAGCCGCCGCGGATCATCTCATCGTTAAGGCGAGATATCTGCTCGGCGATGAAAACATGACAGAGCTGAGGGAGGAAGACTGCCGCCGGGCATATGAGCGCTTCAGGGAAGTGTATGCTGATCAGGCGGATATCCTCCAGGAGATGGAACACAGGCGCTGGATGCGCTTCCATCTGATGTTCAACTGGAAATACGATCCTGTCAGGAACAACAGTCATCGCCGCCACCCGCTGCTGCTTCCGTATGATGAGCTTTCGCAAGCAGAACAGCGAAAGGACTCCTATGCCTGGGAGATGCTCGGAAGAATTTGAGCTTAAAACGAATAATAAAAAGACACCGTCCGGAAGGGCGGTGTCTTTTTGCGTATATGCACGGTTCAGGGTGCTTTTGTTTCACAGTAGAGGCAACGGTAGACTTTGTTTACCCGATCTGTCAGCTTGAACACATGGTCCAGTTCCTGCTCGACGGACGTTATGCAGCGGGGGTTCCTGCAGAAGATCACGTTGGTGAGAGTCTCCGGCATCTCGATGCTGCGTTTCTCCACCAGCTGACCATCCCGGATGATGTTCACGATCACGCCGGGATCCACGTAACCGATCACGTCAAGATTAATGGGGATCTCCTCATCGATTTTGATAATATCTTTTTTGCCCTGTTTTTTGCTGTTGACATTCTTGATGATAGCCACGGAGCAGTTCAGTTTCTCCAGCCCGAGCAGATCATAGAGCTTCATGCCGCGGCCGGCGGTGATATGATCCAGAACGATCCCGTTCTGAATGGCGTCGATATTCATATGCGGCCTGCCTCCTTCAACAGTTTCATAATAAGCGCCATGCGCATGTATTTGCCGTTCAGCACCTGCTTGAAATAGCAGGCGCGCGGATCGTCGTCCACGGCCACGCTGATCTCGTTTACACGGGGCAGCGGGTGCATGATGCACAGATCCTTCGAGGCATTTTTCAGCTTTTCAGGGGTGAGGATGTAGCTGTCTTTCAGGCGGAGATAGTCCTCCTCATTGAAGAACCGCTCGCGCTGCACACGCGTCATATAGAGGATGTCCAGATCGGGCATTGCTTTTTCCAGATCCGTTGTCTGTTCATACGGAATGCCCTGCCTGCGAAGCACGTCTTTTTTGACATAGCTGGGCAGCTTCAGCTCCTCCGGAGAAATGAGCACAAAGCGGACATTTTCATAACGGGAGAGAGCGTTGATGAGAGAATGAACGGTACGGCCGAATTTCAGGTCGCCGCAGAGGCCTACCGTGAGATCGGAAAAGCGTCCCTTCTCACGGTAGATGGTCAGAAGGTCGGCAAGGGTCTGCGTCGGGTGGTTGTGCCCGCCGTCGCCTGCATTGATCACCGGAATGCTGGCGTTGGCGGCAGCTACCAGCGGAGCGCCCTCCTTTGGGTGGCGCATGGCGATGATATCGGCATAGCAGCTGATGGTCTTCGCCGTGTCGGCAACGCTCTCACCCTTGGCGGCGGAAGAACTGTTGGCCTCCGAAAAGCCGATCACGTTGCCGCCCAGCTCATACATGGCGGCCTCAAAGCTGAGGCGCGTCCTCGTAGACGGCTCAAAAAACAGCGTTGCCAGCTTCTTGCCGCGGCAGACCTGACTATAGGCCTCCGGCCGGGCGATGATATCGTTGGCGGTATCGATCAGCTCCTGCAGTTCCTCGACGGAAAAATCCAGAATGTTGATCAGCGATCTCATCCTTTTCCCTCCTCTATCCAGCTTTCATCCGAAGGATTCTCCCGGAAAGCCAGAAGACGGTCCACATCCTCCGGACGTATATAGGCCTCTTCCGCGGCTGTCCGGGCGATCACATCAAAATTGGTCAGCGAATGATTTTCCACTCCTGCGGCTGCCAGCCGCTCCAGACCTTTCTGCATGCCGTATGTAAAAATGCTGGCCACGCCCAGGACTTCCGCGCCTGCCTCGCGCAGGGCGTTCACCACTTCGATCACGCTGCCGCCGGTAGAGATAAGATCCTCGATCACAACGACCTTCTGCCCCGGCTCGAGACGGCCCTCAATCTGGTTGCGCCGACCGTGGTCCTTGGCCCCGGAACGCACATAGCCCATGGGCATGTTCAGCAGATGTGCGGTGATGGCCGCATGGGCGATCCCTGCGGTGGATGTGCCCATCAGCACTTCGGCTTCCGGATAATACTCCCGGACGAGCTGTGCCAGGCCGTTTTCCACGTCCAGCCGCACCTCGGGGGAGGTCAGAGTCAGACGGTTATCACAGTAAACCGGGCTTTTGATCCCGCTTGCCCAGATGAAGGGCTCATCGGGACGGAACAAAACGGCATGGATCTTCAGAAGGTCCTTTGCAATCACTTCAGCATCGATCTTCTTCATCCCAAAAACTCCTTTACACATCTTCTGTAGGCTGCCAGCGGGTCATCCGACCGTGTGACCGGACGCCCTATAACGATATAGTCCGAACCGAGCTCTCTGGCTTCTGCGGGCGTGGTGACCCGCTTCTGATCTCCTGCATCGCCTTCGGCAAAACGGACGCCCGGCGTCACGGTCAGAAAGCTTTTCCCGCAGCGGTCGTGGACCTTGCCTGCCTCCAGCGGAGAGCAGACCACACCGTCCAGTCCGGCGGCTGCGGCATTTTCCGCATAACGCATCACGGTATCATCCATCGATTCGGAGATCAGAAGCTCCCTGTGCAGACTCTCTTCATCGGTAGAGGTCAGCTGGGTGACCGCAATGAGCAGCGGGCGGCTTCCGTCCGGACGGGTGAGCCCGTTACGGGCTGCTTCCATCATGCGCCGTGTCCCTGCAGCATGGACATTTACAATATCCACATCCAGCGCAGACAGCACGCGCATGGCTTTTTCCACGGTGTTGGGAATATCGTGCAGCTTCAGATCCAGGAAGATCCGGTGACCGCGCGTTTTGATCTCCCGCACGATCTGCGGGCCTTCGGCATAGAAGAGCTCCATTCCGATCTTCAGAAAAGGCTTTTCTTCGGGAAAAAGATCCAGAAAATCAAAAACCTCTGCCGCACTTTGAAAATCACAGGCGATGATCACGTCTTTGCTCATGCCTTGGCACCTCCGATGATACTTTTAAGATTGTCGATCCCGAGACGGTCCATAACAGCGGGCAACGCTTCGATGATGTCCCGGCAGGCCGTCGGACGGACCAGATTGGCAGATCCGACTTCCACTGCACAGGCCCCTGCCAGCATCATTTCGATAACATCCTCGGCGGAGCTTATTCCGCCAAGCCCGATGACCGGTATGTGAACGGCGTCGGAAACCTGCCAGACCATCCGGAGCGCCAGCGGGAAGACAGCGGGGCCGGAAAGACCGCCGGTCAGGTTGGCTAAAACCGGCTGCCTGGTATTCAGGTCGATGCGCATGGCCATCACCGTATTGATCAGGCTTATGCCGTCCGCACCGGCGTCTTCGCAGGCTCTGGCAATGGAAACGATATCCGTCACATTGGGAGAGAGCTTTACGATAACCGGTTTTGCAGTCACGGCGCGGACAGCACGTGTCACGGCTGCTGCCGATTCCGGGTCGGTCCCGAAGCTCATGCCGCCGCCGTGTACATTGGGGCAGCTGATATTTACCTCCAGCCAGCCAACCTGCGGCTGGGCTTCCAGCTTTTCGCAGACCTGCGCATATTCCTCGACGGAAAAGCCGCTGACATTGGCCATCACGGGCTTGCGGAAGAAACGCGCAAGACGGGGAAGCTCTTCTGCTATCACGGCATCCACGCCGGGGTTCTGAAGACCGACGGAGTTGAGCATCCCTCCGCGCCCCTCGGCTATGCGGGGCAGGGGATTCCCCATGCGAGGTTCCAGAGTGGTCCCCTTAAAAGAGAAGGTCCCCAGACAGTTTATATCATAGATTTCGGCAAACTCACAGCCATAGCCGAAAGTGCCGGATGCGGCGATCACGGGATTATCCAGCTCGATCCCGCAAAGGTCCACACTCAGTCGTCCCACAGCACTTCCTCCTTTCGCAGCACCGGACCGTCCTTGCACAGCCGCTTCCCGCCGGAAACGGTCTGACAGGTGCAGCCCATGCAGACACCGAATCCGCAGCCAAGGCGCTGGGCCATACTCAGCTGGCCGCTGGTTTCGGCACGGCGGCAGACTTCCCGCAGCATCAGCTTGGAACCGCAGACGTAAAAATAGCTGCAGGGGCGGTCCATGGCGGCGGTCACGAATCCCGGGATCCCGTAGGATCCGTCCTCCGTGGTCACCAGGACCTCACAGCCCAGAGCCCGGAACTCCTCCTCATAAAAAACCTCTTCCTTTGAGGAAAAGCCGAGGATCACGGTAACGTTTTTTCCCTCCGCACGAAGCAGTCTGGCCAGCCAGTACAGCGGCGAAGCCCCGGAGCCGCCGGCAATCAACAGCGGATGATCACCGGCTTCGGTCCGATCAAACGTGTTGCCGAGCCCGGTCAGCACGTCGAGTTTGCTTCCGACCGGCAGAGCGGTCATGGCTTCTGTCCCCTGCCCGGCACGCTCGTATAGGATCGTAAAGCTGTTCGAATCCGCATCGCACACGGAGAAAGGACGGCGAAGGAAAAAACCGTCCAGCGCCAGATCAACGAACTGCCCCGGCCCGGTTATGGCGGACACATCGCCCTGAAGCCGCATGCGGCTGGCTTTCGGGCTCAGCGGACGGTTTTCAATTATGGTGAAGATAGATTGTTTCATATAGTCTTTCAGGAATCGATCGTGGAAACGGTTATGGTGGTTTCTTCCAGAACGTCCAGGAGGACCCGAACGGTATCCAGAGAAGTGAAGATTGTCACATTGTTTTCCGTGGCACAGCGGCGGATCTGAATGCCGTCTTTCAGGTGCACGGCGGAGTGGATGGCGCGGGTGTTGATGATATAGCTGACGTAACCTGCCCGGATGGAATCCAGGATCTCTTCGCTGCCTTCGCTGATCTTCTTTTTGACACGGGTGCGTATCCCGTGTTCCTTGAGATAGCGGGCAGTACCGGAGGTGGCCTCAATGTTGAAGCCCATATCATAAAAGCGGCGGATTAGCGGAAGGGCTTCCACTTTGTCTTCGCCTGCCAGCGTGACGAATACCGTGCCGTAGTTCTGCAGCTTCATGCCTGATGCCTGCAGGGCCTTGTACATGGCGCGGCTCAGATTGTCATCATAGCCTATGGCTTCGCCGGTGGATTTCATCTCCGGGGACAGATAGGCGTCCAAGCCTTTGATCTTGCTCCAGGAGAACACGGGAACCTTCACATAGTGGCGTTTTTTCTCTTCGGGATAGAGATCGAAAATGCCCTGTTCCTTGAGCGTCTTGCCCAGAATCACCTCTGTGGCGATATCTGCCAGCGAGTAGCCTGTCGATTTGGAGAGAAACGGGACGGTGCGGGAGGAACGGGGGTTGACCTCGATGATATAGACGTTGTCATTCTTGTCCACAATGAACTGGATGTTATACAATCCCACAATGCCGATCCCGAGTCCCAGCTTTTTCGCGTACTGAAGGATGATGCCCTTTACCCGGTTGGATATGGAGAAAGTCGGATAAACGCTGATCGAGTCTCCTGAATGAACACCGGTCCGTTCCACCAACTCCATGATGCCGGGTACAAACACATCCCGTCCGTCGCAGATGGCGTCCACTTCCACTTCCTTGCCCTGAATGTATTTGTCCACCAGCACGGGCTTGTCCGCATCGATCTCCACGGCGGATTTCAGGTAGTGCCGCAGACTCTCCTCATCTGCCACGATCTGCATGGCCCTTCCGCCCAGGACGAAGCTCGGGCGCACGAGGACGGGATAGCCGATATCCTCGGCAGCCTTCACACCGTCTTCAATGTTGGTCACGGCACATCCGCGCGGCTGGGGAATGTTCAGTTCCGAAAGGATTTTTTCAAAGCTGTCCCGGTTTTCCGCCCGCTCGATGGCGGCGCAGTCCGTTCCGATCAGCTTCACACCACGCTCCATAAGCGGCTGAGCCAGATTGATGGCAGTCTGCCCGCCGAGCGAGGCGATCACGCCTTCCGGCTGCTCATAGTCCACAATGGCCATTACATCCTCCGGAGTGAGCGGGTCAAAATAGAGCTTATCGGCCGTGGTATAGTCGGTGGATACCGTTTCGGGGTTGTTGTTGATGATAATGGCTTCGTATCCTGCCCGCTTGATGGTCTGCACCGCATGGACGGTCGAATAGTCGAATTCCACACCCTGCCCGATCCGGATGGGCCCTGCTCCAAGCACAAGGATCTTCTTTTTGCCGGTCAGGCGGGAATCGTTATTCCCGGAATAAGAGGAATAGAGATAGGCAATATAGGCGCCGGTATGCAGCGTGTCCACCATCCTGAACACCGGAATGATGCCTTCTTTTTTGCGCTTAGCATATACTTCGATCTCGCTCAGGTTCCAGAGCCCGGCAATGTATTTGTCTGAAAAGCCCATCTTCTTGGCCTGACGAAGCACATCCACGTCGTTCACGCGGGCTTTCAGCAGGCCTTCCATATCCACTATTTTCTTGTATGATTCAAGGAACAGCTCAGTGATCATCGTCTTCCGGTGAAGTGTTTCGATGGAAACACCGCGGCGCAGCAGTTCCACGATGGCAAACACATTGTCATCCCGGAATTCGGAGATGTACTCGAGCAGATCCTCATCCGTCCTGTTGTCAAACTTGGCCATGCGGAGATGACAGGCGCCTGTCTCCAGCGAGCGTACGGACTTCAGTATGCACTCCTCCAGATTGGAACCGATGCCCATCACTTCACCGGTGGCCTTCATTTGCGTACCCAGCGTATTGGGGGCACCGGCAAACTTGTCAAAGGGGAAGCGGGGGAATTTGGCCACTATGTAATCGAGACTCGGCTCGATCGCAGCGGTACCGCCTGCCACGGGAATTTCTTCCAGCGCCATGCCCAGCGCGATCTTGGCGGTCACACGGGCGATCGGATAACCGCTTGCCTTGGAGGCAAGTGCCGAGGAGCGGCTCACACGCGGATTGACCTCGATCAGATAATACTCGCTGCTGGTGGGGTTGAGCGCAAACTGCACATTGCAGCCGCCTTCGATCTTCAGCTCCCGGATGATCTTGATAGCGCTGTCGTTGAGCATCTTCAGGTCATGCTCATTCAGGGAGAGGATCGGAGCCACCACTATGGAGTCACCGGTGTGCACCCCTACGGGATCCACGTTCTCCATTCCGCAGATGGTGATGGCGTGATCGTTGGAGTCGCGCATGACCTCAAACTCGATCTCCTTATAGCCTTTCACGCTCTTTTCCACAAGAACCTGGTGGACGGGAGAGAGCTTGAAAGCGTTGTTGCAGATCTCTACGAGTTCGGCCTCGCATCCTGCAAAGCCGCCGCCGGTGCCGCCCAGCGTAAACGCTGGACGCAGCACAACAGGGTAGCCGATATTACGTGCTGCCTGCTTTGCCTGCTCCAGATCATAGGTGATCTCAGAGGGGATGACCGGTTCACCGATCGATTCACACATCTCCTTGAACAATTCCCGGTCCTCAGCCCGCTCGATGCTTCGGCTGCTGGTGCCGAGAAGTTCCACGCCGCATTCGCGCAGAATGCCCTTTTTCTCCAGCAGCATGGCCATGTTCAGGCCCGTCTGCCCGCCAATGCCGGGCACTATGGCGTCCGGACGCTCATAGCGGAGGATCTTGGCGACATATTCGAGCGTGAGGGGCTCCATGTATACCTTGTCGGCAATGGTGGTGTCTGTCATGATGGTGGCGGGATTGGAGTTGACAAGGACCACCTCGTAGCCCTCCTCCTTGAGCGCAAGGCAGGCCTGCGTGCCCGCATAGTCGAATTCCGCCGCCTGACCGATCACGATCGGACCTGACCCGATGATCAGCACCTTCTTTATGTCTGTTCTTTTTGCCATGGTTCAGATCTCCTTTTCTGCCAAATAAACAACGTTTCCGTTATATACCGTGAGCATGCATTTTCCGAAGACCCGCTGCCCTGCGAAGGGGGTCGAGCGGCCTTTGGAAAGAAATTCTGTAGGATCGACGCGGTATTCCTGCTCCAGGTCCCAAAGGGAGAAATCATTTCCGAGCGGAATATGAAAGCGTCTGCGCGGATTGAACACAATCAAATCTGCAAGCCGCTGCAGGCTCAGAATGCCTTCCCGGACAAGCCCGGAATAAAGCAGCGGAAAGGCTGTCTCCAGACCGACGATGCCGAAAGCGCTCCCTGCCAGCCCGCGGGATTTTTCCTCTGCGCTGTGCGGTGCGTGATCGGTGGCGATCATATCCACGGTCCCGTCGCAGATTCCCTCGATCAGAGCTTCCCGGTCTCGCTTGCCGCGCAGGGGCGGATTCATCTTGAAACGGCCGTCTTCCCGAAGATCGTTCTCATCCAGCAGCAGATAGTGCGGGGCGGTCTCGCAGGTTACGTCTGTGCCTTCTTTTTTAGCCTGCCGGATCAGTTCAACGCTCTCTTTGGTGGAGATGTGGCATACATGATAACGGCAGCCGGTTTCCCTTGCCAGCTTCAGATCGCGTTCGATCTGTCTCCATTCACTCTCGCTGCTGATTCCCTTGCGCCCGTGCTCTGCGGCATAGGCACCGTCATGAATATATCCCCCGTGAAGAAGCGAGTTGTCTTCGCAGTGGGCAACGATCAGCTTTCCCAGCCCGGTGGCGGTCTCCATAGCCTCGCGCATAAGCTCCTCCGACTGCACACCGTGTCCGTCATCCGAAAATGCGACGGCAAAAGGAGCAAGCTCTTCCAGAGCCGCGAGACGCTCACCCTTTTCACCGCGTGTGATCGAGGCATAGGGGTAAACACCGATGCAGGCATCCCGAGCAATCTGTTCGAGCTGGGGGCGCAGGGTTTCGAGGCTGTCCGGCACCGGATCCAGATTCGGCATCGTACAAACTGCGGTGTATCCGCCGTGCGCTGCTGCCCGGCAGCCGCTCGCTATGGTCTCTTTATAAGAAAAACCCGGTTCGCGGAAGTGCACATGCACATCGCAGAAACCGGGAAAAAGAGAATACTTATCAATATTGAAAGTGGATAATGGGGCCTTTGATTCCGAAACATAGAATTCGGAGCGGCTGCCGTCTATCGTTCTGACTTTGTCGAAAACCGTCATTTGTGCTGTCTCCCGCTAAAAAAGCCCTGCCGAAAACGGCAAGGCTGAAAAAAGGTCAGGATATAACACTCCCCGTGCAGAACGGGGCCTTTGTTTCTCTTGCCGATTTCTCTGAATCGTCTTAAAGATCACTGCAATTATAAGAGGTGGAAGAAACATTTGTCAACGCAAATCCTGCAGCAGGATTATTTTTGGCGTTTTGCCAAGAAGCGGGCAAAAAAGCGCCTCAGACTTCGTCGATTTGGCAGAGATGGATCGCCGGAAGTTTTTTGTAGTGGCTGTATAGCCTTTTGCATAACCGCTTGTCAAACAGATGTGTCATGAAACAGAAAAAAGGAAAACAAAAAACCTTGTAGCCGTTGAAACTACAAGGTTTTTTGCTTGGTGGAGATAAGCGGGATCGAACCGCTGACCTCTTGAATGCCATTCAAGCGCTCTCCCAGCTGAGCTATACCCCCGAATGCGGTTTTCCTCTTGCGAGCAGAAGCTATCTTAGCAGAGAAAGTTTTGCTTGTCAATAATTATTCTTGAATTGCGTCTGCTTCGGAGGTAAAATCCATGTATTCATAACAGGAATGGAGAATTGGACATGGATCCGCTGCTCGTGATCCCCCGCAGGATCGAAAAATGGGCTCTTGAAAAGCCGGAACTGGCGTCTCTGCTCGCTTCGGAGTACGGAGACGCGCTGATGAAGGCATACGATGAACTTGATCTGGCGCTGCTTTATCAGTCGGTGACCCACGGTCTCGGCCATATAGAGCGGACCATGCTTTTCGGCGCGCTGATCGCCAAAAACGAAAAGCTGAGTCCAGCTGACACGAGGGATGTACTGCTCTGCTGTGCCTATCATGATATCGGCCGGGTGAACGACAGCTACGACATCGGCCACGGAAGACAGTCGGCGGAAATGATCAGGGGAAAAGAGCCCCTGCGCTCGCTGTTTACGGAACCAGAGGCCGCCATGGCCGCCATCCATTCCCATTCGATCCCGGACGGCGAGGCGGAGGACGCGCCCTTACTATATAATGTAAAGAATCTGGACAAGAGCACGCTGTACACCGCCTGTCTCAAGGACGCCGACAACATCGACCGGGTCAGGATCTACGATCTTGACGAGAGCTTCCTGCGCTTTGCGGGCACAAGGGCGATGGTACCCCTTGCCTACTGGGTTCTGGAGGCATATCTGAAAAAGCACACTGTCCTCTGCTTCGGCGATTCGAACACCTACGGCTACAATCCCCGCACCGGGACACGGTATCCGGCCTATATGCGGTATCCCGCCGTGCTGCAGCGCTTCCTCGGGGAAGACTATACCGTGATAGCGGAGGGACTGAATGGCAGGACGACCGCCTTTCCGAAGGAAGGGCTCGTCTGGAAAAGCGGACTCTATGCCGTGGAACCGGTGATCGCCAGCCACTATCCAGTGGACACGCTCGTGATCATGCTCGGCACCAACGACTGCGCTGCGGAACTGGAGCTTGAGGCGGAGGATATCGCCGGAGGGATGGAGAAGCTCATCATTGCGGCAAGAGATCTGCTCACGGAGAAGCAGGGATACAGCCCGCGGATCATACTGGTCTGCCCGCCCCATCTGGAGGAGAGTGTCCTGTCCGGGCCTTTCTCCGAAGAGATGAACGCAAAGAGCATAGAGGTATCGAAAAGACTGCCGGAACTGTATAAGGAGCTGGCAAAAAAACAGAACGCCGGGTATCTGGATCTGGACGGAGCGATCCGTTTTTCGGAGATCGATTCCGAACATCTGAGACCGTTTGACACTTACCGCGTGGCCGGAATGCTTGCGGATCTGATACGGGAACAGGAATAAAACGGCAAAAACCGCGGACTTGAATACAGCCGGCGGGGACTGAACGGAACGGTCCCCGCCGGCTTTCTGTTTTCCCGTCCGGGAAGCCTTGCAAGATAATGCTTTGAGGTTACATAATTTCGGGGTTTTTGTTAAAAAATCAGTCAAATCTCATTTATATTTTTTTAACATTTAGGAACTTAAAACCCGTATACTGAAATCGTAACCGGAAGGAGCGGAACACACCGCAAGATACAGTGTCCGCCCAGGATCCAAACACAAGATATTTGAGTTTGTAATCTTTTTGAAATTTTTTTACACTTTTTTGAAAATTTGCTCTTGCAATTTCGTCATTTCTATTGTAATATGTCAGCACACAGAGTGACATAATATCAGTAAAAATGAATTATGGTAGATGAGGACGGGATGCTTCAGCTTGACGATTCAAGAGGAAGTGTCGGTTACGGTCCGCATTTTGCGTACTCGGGTACGCCGCTCGAAAAGTATTTATTTCGGCTCCGCGTGGAGCCGTGTAGGAGGGTTTATATATGAAGAAGAGAATTCTGGCAGTGCTGCTCATGGTAGTCATCCTGGCGGCGCTCTTCGCCGGCCTCAGCGTTACCGCGGCTGCGGCGAACGACGTCTCCGGCGACACGATCTCCGGGTATATGGTCGCATATACGATGAAGAACGGTGACACCGTCCTCAATATATGCAAAAAACTGGGGATCGATTTCTACAAGAACCAGGCGATGATCTCCAAGGTCAACAACATCGGAGACTACAGCACGCTCCCCGTCGGGAAGGTGCTCTGGCTTCCTGCAACATCCGTAGGCTCCGCCTCGGATTATTACACGCTCAAATCCCACAAGGTAGTCAGCGGAGATGATACCAATACTCTTCTTTCCAAGTACGGTATTGCCTCCACGGATGCGATGCTCAGCAAGGTCAATAATAATCTGGCATCCCCCGTCGTGGGCACAACGCTGACCTTCCCGGTTTACACCGGAAGCTCATCCAACAAGATGGCTGACAATACCACCGCGGTCATCGGCGGAGCTGCCGCAGCGGCCGGCACGGCGACCGGGATATCCACAACGACCGGAGGCACTGCAGTTACCAGCGGCAATGTTGCCTACTATCTGGTTGCCTATACGATGCAGCCGGGCGATACCGTCGGCGCGGTCTGCACCTCGATCGGCATCAACTTCAACCAGAACTCCGCACTCATCTCCAGGATCAACGGCATCACCAACTATAACAGGATCCCTGTTGGACGCACGATCCTTATCCCCAGCGGAACTGCGACCGGGACCAGTTACAGTGTAATCGCGCATCAGATCGCTGCAGGCGAGACTGCAAACGACATTTGCACTTCTTACGGAGTGAGCCTTGCCAACAACCTCACTCTTATCAAGGGCCTCAACAATACCAACAACCTCAACTACATCCAGGCCGGCGGCATCCTTTATGTTCCCGTTGCTGGAACCTCTCCCACTCCCGGCCCCGGACCCAGCCCCACGCCCACGCCCGGAACCGCTTACAAACTCTCCAAGGATGACTGCGACAACGGCAGCTTTGTCCTCAAGGTTGGCGGCGCTGAGGCAACGACGGCAACAGAGGGCAGCACGGTAACGATCGTCTGCAACGGCGCTGCCGGCTATGCGCAGAAGACTATAACTGCTCACATGACCGGGGACACGTCCAAGAAAGTCACTGTCACTAACAATACCTTCGTCATGCCCGACTATAACGTCACCGTCAAGGTGACCTTCGCTAAGGCAACCATGTATGCAATCGACTGCAAATCAGCGTCCAACGGCAGTTACGAGCTCATGGTAGATGAGAAGGTCGTTACCGATAAAACGTATGCCGGTGCGGCAGTAACTATTAACACCAAGCCGAATCCGAACTTCGTTGTGAGTGAGATCCAGGTATACAAGACCGCTGATGATACAGTCAAGGTCCCTGTGACAAACGGCAAGTTCACCATGCCGCAGTACAAGGTCACTGTTGAAGTAACCTTCAAACCCGCCTCCAATTACGAGTATCCCATCAGTGCGTATGCCACACCTTCGCACGGAAGCTTTGAGATCAGATGTGATGCTACTACAGTAGTAAGCAAATTGGCATCCGGTCAGTTGTTCTGGGTTGCATGCAAAGCAGACTCGGGATATAAACAGGATACCATTACGCTTCGTTATCCTGCTCTGGACGCTGACGGCAATCAGATTACCAAGAAAGAAATCGTTTCCGGCACTATTACCATGCCGAGCTTTGCAGACAAGATCCCTCTGTCAGACAGGGAGGTTAAGGTCGAGGTTAACTTCATTGAGGACAAGACCTTTACCATAACCATCAAAGCAGATACATTCAATTCCGGAAACGGCGTGCTTGCGCAGGTGAACGGAGCTACTGTCACCAAGGCTGAGCCTGGCAGGACAGTGGTCGTGGTGCCCGATATCAAGAAGGCCGGTTATGAACTCACCTCGATAGCGGTCACTGACGAAGGCGGAAACCCCATCTCCGGCACACCTCTGTCTGATCCTTCCTCTGCTGCTCATTTCACGATGCCTTCGAAGAATGTGATTATTACACCGACTTATGCATCGGCAGGCAATTATGAGGTCGTTTATTCGATCAAGCCTACAGGCAAGGCGACAATCACATACTCTGTTGATGCAATTACCTATGCTGTTGCTGAAGGAACTCCGGTCTCCTTCAAGAGCGGAAAGACCGTCAATCTGACGATCAAACCGAACAATGTGAATAACTTCAAGGTCAAATCCGTAAAGGCAGTATATCAGTATGACGGCGAGGATGTTGAGGTGAAGATCTCCGGCAACAACTTCACGATGCCTGCTTCTAAGGTTGCAATCACTGTTGAACTTGAGCATCTGAAGCATGGGATTGAGACCAAACTCATCAAGGACGGCTCTGAGATCGCCGATGACGGCACTGCCGGAACCTTCACCTATATCGTGAGCGGAAAGACTGTAACAAATGCAGCCGAAGACGATAATGTCGTTATCAAGACCGAGATGTCTCCCGGATACAAGGTCAAGAACATCAAGGTTACCTACAAGGATGCTGACGGAAAAGAGCAGACAGTTCCTGTTTCTGAAAAGAACTTTAAGATGCCTGCATACAAGGCCACTGTTACCATCACCGTCGATGAGGGCACGGGCGTGTTCTTCAACATCAACATTGCCGATACCGATAACGGCAGTGTCCATGCAGAGAATGACTCGCACGAAGTGATCACCCAGTCGGAAGAGGGCAAAAAAGTTCAAGTCATCGCTAACCCCGATCCGGGATTCAAAGTCAAAGACATCAAGGTGAAGTCCGGCGGCGTTCTGCAATCTCTTGACTCGGATAATAAGTTCGATATGCCGGGAGCGCCTGTCAATATCACAGTCACATTCGAAGCCGTGACTTACGATATAACACCTTCTGCTTCCAACTCGACACTGGTCATCACGAATGAATACGGCGAGTCGATCCACGATGCAAAGGCCGGCGCCACAGTCAAGTTCGCAGTGACACCGAAAGAAGGCTATAAGTTCGATAAGGTCACTGTGACCAATGAGGGCGGCAATATACTCCATACCTTTGACCTCTCCGAGGGCAGCTTTGAGATGCCTGCCGAGAAGGTAACGGTCACCGCATACGTTCTGAAGATCGCCGCAGACCTGAAGATCAACAAGTTTGAATTTGCTGATTTCGTAAACGGCTCTGTGAGCCTGAAGGTGAACGGCTCTGATGCAAGCTTCCCCGCCACCGTGAAAGAGGGAGACACCATCGTGATCAATGCTGAGCCGTTCAGCGGATACAAAGTGGTATCCATCACGGTACACAACATGAAGAGCGGAACCACTACTGTGGTCAGTGTTGAGACCGGAAAATTCATCATGCCGAACGAGAACGTCCAGATCGAAGTGATCTTCGCACTCGGCTGAGCCGAAACCCCATAAGAAATGAACAGCCCGTCTCGAAAGAGACGGGCTGTTTTTCTGTCCTGTGAAGGCCGTTTTTCCGGTCAGACCTTCCGGATATACACCAGATTGCTCACGATCGAGCTGCTGATGCGGCGGACGTATTCATCGTATTCCCGGCGGTCGATGGAATATCTTCTTCCCCAGGAAGAGACGTAGATGCAGTTTTCATCAAGGCCGGTCGCGATCATGTAGTGCGCGTTGATCCCCTGGGAAGGGATGCCCCGGCTGTTCCGCTCCGGACTGAGCTGCACGGTCCTTCTGCCCCATACGGCGGGAAAGTTCGGGCCCACGGAGATGATCACGGGGATGTCCCTGCGCAGCATATCCTCCATCGACGGATAGAAGCTGCGGGAGGCGATCTTCCACTGGCCGCGGTACGGAAAGCCGTAGCGCCGGAAAACGGAGTTCATTCCCGCCACGAGGGAGACGCCGTTGATTCCGAAGGAGGGGATCAGGTGCATGTACCGTGCGCACAGGGAATCCAGGACCCGGTTGTATTCCCGCGGAGAGATGACCGGAGGACCGATGACGTCGCCCAGAAGCTCCTGCCCCGGGCAGGCGTGGTATTTTGTGAGATAAATGAGAACTTCCTGCGCCGCCACGATCCCGCAGCCGCACCGGATCATGTTTTTGTCTGAGCCGTGCATCTGGCTGCCGCCGAAGGATATGCCCTCGGGGTACGCCACCGCGCACAGCGGATGTTTCAGTTCGATCATACCGTCAGCCTATCCCGAAATCACCGAGGATGCCCTGAAGGCCCTCGTTTTCGTAAACCTTCTTATAATAGCTCACCTCGTCGGCGATGAGCCCGTCTATCATCTTCATGCCCAGAAGTTCCACGGGGGCCTTGTCGTCAGTGAGGATGTGATCTCCGCCCTCGCAGCAAACAAGGGCGCCGGAGACTCTTTGCATGAGCTGCCGCAGGTCGGCGTCGCCGATCCTGTCCGAAAAGCCGGACAGCCTTTCGGAGGCATCCCCCGTGCTGCAGGCGAAAAGCTCTCTGTTCGTGGTCCACGGCACATCGGCGGTGTACACGCTGCCGAACACCGAGCAGATTGTGTCGGTCAGGTATTCGTTTATGCTGCCATCGCCGTCGGAGTGCATGTTCATATTCACGACCATCACGCCGCCGTCCTTCAGATGATCCCGTACTAGAACAAAGAATTCACGGGAGGACATCTGAAAGGGGATGGTGATGTCCTGGTAGGCGTCCACGAGGATCACGTCGTAGAGTCCGCTGTCGGCCATGAGCCAGGCCCGGCCGTCGTATTCCGTCACCTCGACGGAAGCGGGCAGATCGAAGTACTCTTCCGCGAGTTTGGTGATCTTTCCGTCGATCTCTATGCCGCGGACGGAGGAGCCGGGGAAGTATTCAAGGCATTCCGAGGCGAAGGTTCCCGTGCCGTTTCCGAGGACGAGGATGTCTAGAGGGCTGCCGTCATAAGCCATGACCGGGGCTGCCAGCGCATAGTCGTAGTACATGCCGGTGAGTTTTGCGTTTTTCATCTTCACGGATTGCACGCCGAACAGCACATTCGTCGCCAGCACCGTCTTCTCGTCATCCTCTTTCACCTGCAGATAGTTGTAGACCGATTCGCCCTCGTAGAGCAGACCGCTCTCCCAGAAGGCGAAGGAGTCTGACCGGCCGAAGATGCTGAACAGGATAAAGAGGATGAGGGTGATGATGCAGGTCTTTCCGAAGCGCTTCGAACTGATGAAGTAGATCAGGCCGATGACGAACAGGATCCCGGAGAAGATGAGGAAGGTGACCGAGGTGCCCACCGTCGGGATCGTGACGAAGGTCGGCAGAAAGGTGCCGATGATGCTGCCGATCGTATTGCAGGCGTTGAGCATGCCAACGGTCCTGCCGCTGTCGTCCAGGCTGCCGATCGTGTATTTCACCAGGGAGGGGGTCACCGTGCCGAGCAGGAACAGCGGGAACACGAAGATGACCATGCAGGAGACAAAGGCGGCAATGATCAGGAAGTTCGTATTGATCGTAAAGATCAGAAGCGCCGACACGCCGAGGATTATGTATTTGCCCGCGACAGGGATCGCGGCGATCCACACTGCCGCAATGAGGATACGTCTGTAAAGCACGTCCGGATCGGGATTTTTGTCCGCGGACCGGCCGCCATAGAGGTTGCCGAGGGCCATGGCGATCATGATGGTGCCGATGATGATCGTCCAGACGATCTGCGAGGAGCTGAAATACGGCGCCAGCAGACGGCTCGCCCCGAGCTCCACCGCCATTACGGAAACGCCGGCGAAAAACTCGGTGACATAGAGGTAGTATTTGTTTTTCAGGATGGCACGTTCTTTCATACTGTCTCCGTTTCATGCTGCTGACCGTTATTTTGCGTACAGTATAAACCAGGAACGGATTTCTGACAAGATTGCAAAAAATACAGCCGCCTCTCCAATGAGAAGCGGCTGCAGATACGATACAGTTCATTAGGTGGTATATTGAGGCCTGTTTTTTCCGAGTTTGATAAGCCTGAGGATAAGAGGACTGAAAACGATGTTTAAGAGCAATTCAAACACAAAATTGAAACCAACAAGGAATACTATCATATAAACGCCAAGATTATCGACACCCGCTGCCTCTGCCCAGCTGCTGACAGTAGGAAGAAAGAACAGAAGACAACCCAGCAGAAAAACACCTGTGTTTACTACGGGACAGACTATCGCAGCACAAATCGCAGCAATCCACATATTCTTTTTTTCCAGAGCCTTGAAAACAAGGCCGGCAGCAAAGCCAGCAAGAGTTCCTTTGATCAGAACGGTGAGGATAGTTCCAAGCGGATTTACACCAAGGAAAAGTGCTGCATCTCCTGATATCAGAACAACAAAGCCAAAGAAGAAACCAAGCCATGCTCCCCACATCGGCCCATACAGTGCTGCACCGACAACGATCGGGATAAGCACGAGAGAAATGGAAAAAGTCCCAAATCGAATGAAGGCGCCAAGAAAAAACTGCAATACAAAAATAATAGCAGTAAATATGGCAACGCCGACAAGGGTGCGCGTGCTGGTGGTTGACCTATTCATTTTAATACCTCCTGCTGTCGCCCCTTAGGCGGGTGCGGCGCAGCTTGATTATAGTATGTACGCAGGCAAATGTAAACATGCGGACACGCGGTGCAGAAGAATTTATACTTTATTAATAATGTAGGTTGTTCCCGTGAAGCGTCAGAAACCGAGCAGCGGAGCAGAGCCGTCGTCCGCGGTCTTGGTGATGGAGAGGATCTCGGCTTCATAGCTGTATGAATCATTGACCTGCACAGTGAACCGGTCGCCCACGTGCTTCCCGAGCACCTGCATCCCAAAAGGGGATTCCTTGCTGATCAGGCCCTTCCGCGGGTCGCAGCGCACGGTGGTCACCGCCTGGATGGTCTGCCGCTCTTCATCCTCGGGGATGTAGATCTCCACCCGGTCGAAGAGACCGACCTCATCGTCCTTCGAGCTGTCGTCGATCACGCGGGCGGTCTTGATCATACCCTCGAGGTAGCGGATGCGGCTCCTGTTTTTGTTCTGGGCCTGCTTCGCGGCTTTATATTCGAAGTTCTCGCTCAGGTCGCCGAAGGCCCTTGTGCGCTTGACCTCCTCGATGAGCTCGGGCATGAGCTCGTTCGTCCGGTAGTCGAGCTCCTCTCGCATCTTCTGTATGTCTTTCTTCGTCAGTTCATCATGCATGGCGGTATTTTTCCTTTCGTACGCGGGGATATCCTCCCGCGGAAACGGATTATACCACAGGCGGCTGCGGCGGTCAAAAAGAACTTGTAATCGGCCGTGCTATGCTGTATATTATGTGACATGCAAAAACCGGAAGCACTTACGGAGACTGAATGTATGGAACAGAAAGATGTATTCATATCCATCCGCAGCGTCCACGGATATGATCAGCCGGATTCGGAAACGCTCGATTTCATGACCGACGGGGTCATGCGGGTGGACGAGAACGGCTGCAGCTTTTCCTATATGGAATCGGAAGTCACGGGTATGCCCGGCACCCTCACCACCTTCCGCGTGAGCGACGACGGCGTGGTGATCGACAGGGAGGGCTTCATCACCTCCAGTATGGAGTTCCGTGAAGGCACGAAGGACGCGTTCCTCTATAACACGCCCTATGGGACCGCCCGCCTCGGCATCGACACGAGAAAGGTGCGGAACAGTCTCGGTGCGAGCGGCGGAAAGCTTGAGATCGACTATGTGGTCAACATGGAGCATATGGTCGCCATGCGGAACAGATTCATCATCGACGTCAAGGAACAGGGAGCTATCTGATTATGTCCAATATGATCCGTCTTGCAAAAGACAGCATCGATAAAATGCTTCAGGATGCCTGCGCGGCCGCGGCAGCCGAGGGGATCTTCCCCGAAGGCGCGGTGCTCGAGGGCTCCGTGGAGATACCCAAGGATGCTTCCAACGGGGACTACGCCGCAAACCACGCCATGACCGGTGCCCGCACCCTGCACATGGCACCGCGGAAGATCGCGGAAACGCTTCTTGCGCATATGGATCTGAGCGGTTCCTGGTTCTCGTCCGTTGAGATCGCCGGCCCCGGCTTCATCAACTTCCGGCTTGCGGACAGCTGGTATGCGGATGTCCTCCGGTGCATCGCATCCGAGGGCGTGGATTACTGCCGCTCGGATGAGGGCAAAGGAAAAAGGATCATGGTGGAATTCGTTTCCGCCAATCCCACCGGCCCCATGCACATGGGGAATGCCAGAGGCGGAGTCCTCGGGGACTCCCTTGCCTCCGTGCTCGACCGGGCGGGCTATACGGTAGAGCGGGAATTCTATGTGAACGACGCGGGCAACCAGATCGAGAAATTTGCCGCGTCCATAGACGCAAGATACCGCCAGCTCATCCTCGGGGAGGATGCCGTGGCGTTTCCGGAGGACGGATACCACGGAGAGGACATCAAGGATCTTGCCAAGGGCTTTTACGAACTCCACGGCGATTCGTTCCTGAACAGGGATGAGACGGAGCGCCACGACGCCATGGCGGAATACGGCCTTTCCGTGAACATCCCGAAGATGCGCTCGGATCTCGGCCGTTACGGCATAGAGTACGACACCTGGTTCTTTGAATCCGCGCTTCACGGCGGCTATATCGAGGATTCCGTCAACGAGCTGACAAAACGCGGCTATACCTACGAGAAGGACGGCGCGCTGTGGCTTGCCACATCGAGGATCCTCGCCGAAAACGCACGGAAAACCGGGAAAAGCGAGAAGGAGATCGAAAAGCTCGATCTCAAGGACGACGTCCTCCGCAGGGCAAACGGCTTCTATACCTATTTTGCGGCTGATATCGCGTACCACAGGAACAAGCTGGATGTCCGCGGCTTCGACAAGGCCATCAATATCTGGGGAGCGGACCACCACGGACACGTGGCACGGCTCAAGGGAGCGCTTGATGCCCTCGGACTCGACGGGGAGCACCGGCTCGACGTGGTGCTGATGCAACTGGTGAAGCTCGTGGAAAACGGTGTCGAAGTGAGGATGTCCAAACGAACGGGGAAGATGATCTCTCTGTCCAATCTTCTCGACGATATCCCGGTCGACGCGGCCCGGTATTTCTTCAATTCCCGTCCCGAGAGTCCTGTGATCTTCGATCTTGAGCTCGCCAAACGGGAGGACAGCGACAATCCGGTTTACTACGTCCAGTACGCCCACGCAAGGATCTGCTCCATCATACGGAACCTGAAAGAAGACGGATTTGACGTGCCGGAGATGGGTGCAGTCGATTTCGCGCTCCTCGCTGAGCCTGCGGAGTATGAACTGATCAAGCAGCTCGCGCTGCTACCGGAAACAATCCGTCTTGCGGCAAGGGACTATGACCCGAGCCTGATCAATAAATATGTTACCGACCTGGCGGGTGCCTTCCACCGTTTTTATAATACATGCCGCATTCGCGGTGCTGCGAAGGATCTTCTTGAGGCCAGACTTGCCCTGGCAGACTGTGTCCGCAGGGTGATCGCCTCCTCACTCGGAATCATCGGTGTTTCAGCTCCGGAAAAGATGTAATTTTCCGGAGCTTATTTCTTAGTTTTTGTTAATGAAAACGTTTTCGTTTGTGAAAAATAGCACAAAACGCACCTTTTTTTATATGCAGGTTGCTGATTGACAGCAGGAAACAAGCTTTGTAAAATACAATTTTAGTAGTGCATTTAGCTACAAAAATTTGAACAAAACAGGAGGATCTAATGAAAAAGTATTTAGCACTTCTTCTCGCACTGGTAATGGTGTTTGCTCTGGCCGCTTGCGGAGAATCAGCACCTGCACCTGCTGCAGCCCCGGCCGACACCGGCAGCTCTGCTCCGGCCGACACCGGCAGTTCTGCCCCTGAAGTCAAAACCTATAAAGTTGGCGTTGCGATTTATCAATTTGATGACAACTTCATGACTCTCTACCGCAACGAGCTTCAGGATTATCTTAAGTCTCTTGAAACGGACACTGTCAAATATGACATCACTATCGTCGATGGCAAAAATGACATGGCAGAGCAGAACAACCAGATTGACAACTTCATCACTCAGGGAATGGATGCCATCATTCTGAACCTTGTTCAGACATCTTCTGCTGACGCAGCGATTGCAAAGATCGTTGATGCCGGTATCCCCTGCATCCTGATCAACCGTGAGCCTCTAGGCGACAATGGTGATGAGTCGTACGCAGGTATCCTCGACAACGCCACTGTCTGCTATGTTGGGGCGGACGCCCGTCAGTCCGGTACCTATCAGGGTGAAATCATTGCTGATCTTCCCAACCACGGTGATATTAACGGTGACGGAAAAGTCAGCTACATCATGATCGAAGGCGACCCGGAGAATGTCGATGCTCAGTACCGTACACAGTTTTCCATTAAGGCCCTTCAAGATGCAGGCATTACCGTTGAGTGCCTTGATGATCAGATCGGCAACTGGGCGCTTGCCAAGGGCCAGGAAATCTGCGCCAATGACCTTGCCAAATTCGGCGATGCTGTTGAAGTAGTCTTCTGCAACAACGACGCCATGGCTCTTGGTGCTGCTGCCGCTATCACTGCTGCTGGACGCACTGTCGGCGAAGATATCTACCTTGTCGGTGTTGACGCTCTTGAAGAGTGCCAGCAGATGGTTGCTGATGGCACTATGACCGGTACTGTTCTGAACGACCACATCGGCCAGTCCCACACTGCTGTTGATGTCACTGTTGCAGCTCTCGCCGGAGAGGCCATCAACAACTACTATTGGGTCGACTACGTTAAGGTCACCAAGTAATCAGATCACTTTCGGGAATATAGTATTCCCCGTCTCAAAACGAAACGGGTGAGCCTCCGGGCTCACCCGTTTTTCTGAATAGTTACCCTCAAACCTTAGAATGGAGGCTTGGCCTATGTCTGAATTCGTGCTGGAAATGCGCGACGTTAGCAAATCCTTCCCCGGCGTCAAGGCTCTGGATCATGCGCAGCTCAAGCTGCGCCCCGGCACGGTCCACGCCTTGATGGGTGAAAACGGAGCAGGAAAATCAACATTGATGAAATGTATGTTCGGCATCTACTCAATGGATGAAGGCGAGATCTACATCGATGGCGAGAAGACTTCAATCAACGATCCGCTTGAAGCTTGGGACAAGGGTATTTCCATGGTGCATCAGGAGCTGCAGCCCATCCCCGCAAGGACCATCGGTGAGAACATATTCCTCGGCCGCTACCCGATGAAAAAAGCACTTGGCTTTATACCGGTAGTGGATCATGAAAAAATGTACGAGGAGACCGGAAAACTCCTGAAACGCGTCCGTATGGACTTTGATCCGAAAGCTAAGCTCGGAACCCTGACTGTATCCCAGATGCAGTCGGTCGAAATCGCCAAGGCGGTTGCAGGCAACTGCCGTGTGCTGATACTCGACGAGCCGACCTCCTCTCTGACCCAGAACGAGGTTGAAGCTCTGTTCAGGATAATAGAGGACCTAAAAAAGGAGAATGTGGCCATAGTCTACATTTCCCACAAGATGGACGAGATACTCCGCATAAGTGATGAGGTCACCATCATGCGTGACGGACAGTATATCGGAACCTGGGACTCTAAAGATCTTACTACTGACTTCATTATCACTAAAATGGTCGGCCGCGAGCTTTCCAATCTCTATCCCAAACGTGATAATGTTCCCGGTGACGTGGTCTTCGAAGTGGAGGACTTCACGTCCATAAACCCCCGCAGTTTCCGACATGCCAGCTTTAATGTTCGAAAGGGAGAGATACTTGGTGTCGCCGGACTTGTAGGCGCACAGCGAACAGAGTTGATGGAGGGGTTGTTCGGAATCCGCTCCCATGTTTCCGGCACAATCCGCTACCGGGGAAAGGAACTGAAGATCAACCGACCAAAAGATGCCATCGATCAAGGTATTGCTATGCTTACTGAGGATCGCCGCGGAAGTGGCATCATGGGGGTACTGTCCGTGGCGGATAATATTTCCATTGCGTCTCTGAACAAGTATGTAGACCACGGCTTTATACTCAATACAAAAAAAATAGCCGAGCTTGTTGAGGAAAACCGCCGAAAGATGAATATAAAGACGCCGTCCGGCAAGACGCTGATCCAGTCATTGTCCGGCGGCAATCAGCAGAAGGTGCTTATTGGCCGCTGGCTTGCCAATGACCCGGAAGTACTGATACTGGATGAGCCGACACGCGGTATCGACGTCGGCGCAAAATATGAGATCTACTGTATCATCGCGGACCTTGCAAAACAGGGCAAAAGCATTATCATGATCTCCTCCGAAATGGGGGAATTGATTGGAATGTCCGATCGGATCATGGTCATGTGTGACGGCCGTGTTACCGGATTCATAGACGGCAAGGATGCCAATCAGGAAAACATAATGGCGTTTGCCACTCAGTTCGAATAATCGGAGGATGGGATATGAATAACAACGAAAACTTCGGCAAGAAGGTCTTGAAGTACGTCAAGGCAAACCCGATAGTTGTGATGCTTGTGATAGTTGCAATCATCGTCGGCATTACAAAAGACAACTTCTTCTCCTGGAAAAACTTCGGCAACCTGATGAGCAACACTGCCGTCCGCTTCCTTATAGCGCTGGGTGTTTCAGGATGTCTTATCACAAAAGGAACGGACCTGTCTGCCGGACGTCAGGTCGGCCTTGCTGCCTGTATTGCCGGAATCCTTATACAACGCGGTGATTACTCCGGGAGACTGACAAGCCTGCCAGAGTTAAACATGTTCATAGTTCTGCTGATAGTTATAGTTGTCGGCGCTGTGTTGGGACTCCTCAACGGCACGATAATCACTCTGCTCAAAGTACCTCCGTTCATCACTACGTTGGGTACCCAGACAATAGTATACGGCCTGTGCCTGGTCGCAACTGACGCCCAGCCTATCGGAGGCTTCCAAAAAGCTTATACGGATCTGATCAACGGACGTATAGGAAATACCAACGGGTTTCATCTTCCGTATCTGCTGTTTGTGGCAGTTATTGCGGGTTTTATTTTCTGGTTCTTGTATAACAAGATGCGCCATGGTAAATATATGTATGCCATTGGGGGCAATGAGATTGCAGCTGAAGTCTCAGGTGTAAACACGACCAAAACGCTCATGCTTATATATACCAGAGCCGGCATTATGTATGCGATTGCAGGTTGGCTGCTTGCAGGCAAATCCGGAGGTGCTTCTACATCTATGGGCCTTGGCTATGAGCTTGAAGCTATCGCAGCCTGTACTATAGGAGGTGTGTCTACCACTGGCGGTATAGGTACAGTTGGCGGAGTGCTGGTAGGTGTTTTGGTGTTTGAACTATTGAAGATTGTGCTCCAGTTCCTGGGAGTAAACCCCTACTACAACTATATTGTTCAAGGTGTTGTAATTGTTGTTGCAGTTGCTCTTGACGTAAGGAAATACCTTGCAAAGAAATGATTAGAGAAAGTAATTAAGTGAAATAAAACACAGCAGCCCTGCCATTATTTGGCAGGGCTGCTGTGTTTTATCTGTGATATATCTTTTTATACTCTTCTGATTCTGTACCGTCGGGATTACGAAGAAACAGCACCGGTTCTATCTTAAGGCCGGGCTTCCCGCCGCGTCTTGCTTCGATCAGAACGAGAGACGGGGGTCTTGAGGCATCGGGGCAGACGAGCCTGAGCCTCTTGGGTTCGAGCCCCTTTCCGCTCATCATCCGCATCGCCTCTGCCAGGCGCTCCGGTTTGTGCACGAGAAATAAGCTTCCGCCTGTCCTGCAGAGGAACGCAGCTGCATCACATATATCCGCAAGACTGCAAATGAGCTCGGTCCTCGCCGCGGCTTTGTCCTCATGCGGGGAGATCTGCCCCGAATCGGCAGGATAATAGGGCGGATTCGCAACGGCAAAATCATAACTGCCGCTTTTGAACATCGTCCTGTGTTCCCGGATGTCCCCGCACAGGATCTCCGCTCTTCCGGAAAGCCTGTTCACGGCCATGTTTTCTGCGGCGAGAGATGCCGCACCGTCAAGGATCTCGAGACCGGTCATGCGGATCCGTTCGTGTTTTGCAAGCAGGAGAAGCATGATCGCCCCGGAGGCGCAGCCGAGATCGATCCCTTTTGCGGAGCCGGAGACATTTACGAAATCCGAGAGCAGCACACAGTCAGTATTCAGCTTGAAATGCTCCGCCTGAGCAAAAAGAGGGCCATCGTCCCACAGTCTGTTGAATTCCGCCATTGAATCCTCCGATCGATCGTGAAAAAAGTAAATAAGGGGCGAGAACCTCGCCCCTTATTTACTGACAGGTGATTATTACTCCTCTACGATAGCCTCGGCAGGGCACTGTGCAGCGCAGGAACCGCACTGCAGGCACTTGTCCTGATCGATCTCGTAATGGAGCTCGCCCATATCGATAGCTTCGGCAGGGCACTGTGCTGCGCAGGAACCGCAGGACAGGCATTCATCCGTGATAACAAAAGCCATTCTAAAATCCTCCTGTGTAGTTTTTTCTCATTGGCAAACTCATTGTAACATATATTTTATGAAAATCAACTGGTAAAGAAAAAAATGTAAAAGCGCAGAAAGCGAGCAATTCCGTATATCTGCAGGGGTATCCCGCGGATGCTTCCGATGTCATTCCAGATAGTGGACCGTGCAGTTGGGAAGCGCGTTGCACAGTTCAAGGATCTGGTTTTCGCTGAGCTTCGTACCGACGATATGGAGTTCCTTCAGCGTTGTGAGGTTCTTCAGCGGGTTTATCGAAGCGATGTCGTTATAGGACAGATTCAGTTCCTCAATCCCGGTAAGATAGCCTATGGCGTTGATGTCGTTGATGGTGTTGCGGCTCAGGTCGAGTTTCCGGATGCTGCCGGCATTGGGGACCATCTCGAGAACGTAAAGGTTGGAGATCCTGTTGTTGCTGAGATCGACTTTTTCGGGATCGTTGAAGCCTTTGATCCAAGTGATATCCGTGAGGCCGAGCCCCGAAAGATTGATATCCGTATCGGTGCTGAGGAAACGGTTTCCGGCGATATCGATGATATAGGCAAGTTCGTCGTGTATGATACTGCAGTTTTTGAGATGCCCGTCGAGGGCGTCGACCGCGTTGCCGGTGAGATCGGGATTGTTGTTCAGGATTATCAGCCTGAGACTATAGGAGGAATTGAGCTGCGCGAGCAGTTCATCGGTCGCTCCCGTGCCGGAAATATCAAGTGTTTCCAGATAGTTCAGTTTTTCGATCCCGCTGAGAGATGTGAGCGGATTGTCGGCAAGATACAGTTCGGTGAGATCCGTGAGGCCGGACAGGGCCGTGATACCGGAAATCCTGTTCCCTTCCAGATAGAGAAAACGCAGGGAAGTCAGCCCCATGAGCGGGTAGATGTTGCTTATGCTGTTGTCCGAAAGAACAAGGGTCTCGAGATCCGGAATATCCAGAAGCGGGGAGAGATCGGATATATTGTTTCCGCTCAGGTTAAGGAATCGCAGAGAGGTGCATTCCGAGAGAGCCGAGATGTCGCTTATGCCCATGTTCGAAAGATCCAGCTGTTCGGAATCTACGCGGAAGGTCTTTCCCCCGAGACTGATCTCCTCAGAAGCCGATGCGGCAGTCTCAGTATGCAGCGCGCAGTCGGGAAGAGCTAGAGAAAGGGATTCCCGCTGGTTTGCATCGATATTGATGCCTTTGATCGAAAGCATGGAAAGCTCGGAGAGGGAGAGCAGGGGAGAGAAATCACTGACCGGGTTGCCGTCAAGATAGAGGACGCGTAGAGAGGAAAGAGAGGAGAGGGCGGAGATATCGGAGATCCTGTTGCCGCTGAGGTTCAGGGAGGTCAGTCCTCCGAGAACGGAAAGCGGAGAAATATCCGTGACGGCATTGTTCGCTATGGAAAGATTGGTGAGAGAATACAGCCCGGTTATCGCTTCTACATCTGTATCCGTGAGACCGGTACCGTCAAGAGCGAGGGCGGTGGTGGTAACAGGGTAGGATCTGCCGGCTATGGTCACGCTTTCCGGCGCTTCGCTTGCAAGCCGCTCAGCCTCGATGCTCTGGATCCTGGCGGAAACGGCGGCATCCCGCGTATCCATGGTCCTGAGCACTTCGAGCGCCTTTGTGTAGTTTCCATCAGCGTAATAGCAGTCGGCCATCCGGCTTTTAACTTCCTCGGTGTCATCTACCTTGGCCGCTTTCCGGTAATAGGTCAGAGCGTTGCTGTAATCCCCGGAGCTGTAATACTCCTCCGCAAGACCGAAATAGTTTGCATATTCCCTGGAGTCGGCGGAGGTCCTGATCAAAACGGCGGCGACCACGAGAAGAAGCACCATTGCGGCTATAGCGGCAACGATAAGGGAGGAACGGATCGGTTTGTATATGCGACGGTCTGCCGTGTTTTCGCTTCCGCGCTTATCCCCTGAAAGGAAAGTGCTTACTTTTGCGGCAGCCAGCCAGACGGCTCTTTTGACCGTAGAGACAGCGTCCGCCAGGCGGAATCCCTTGGAAGAGGAATGTTTGCCTCTGACGGAATAGTACTTGCCGTTGTAGCTCTTTTTCGGCTTTTCCTGCGGAGCGGCGGAGCTGACGTGCGCATGATCCGATCCCTGACCGTCTTCACTGATGCCGTTAACAGGCTTATCCAATTGCTGCTCGTCGCTCATCCGCTCACCTCCTGACCCTAAAAGCGCTCAAAACAGGATGTCAACTTTTAAATTATATATCAAACTGTCCTGTAAGGCAAGATTTTGAGCACCTGTATGCCTTCTCAGATCTCAAAATCTATCGCTGCCCTTCCTGAGCTTACCGCGTGGCAATGTGTGCCGAATGCTTTGTGCGCCGGATGCTGCTTGTACTCTGCCAGCGCATCCAGATCATCGAGGTCGCAGATAAGGATTATGTCGTAATTGTCGGCTTTCTGCCCCTCACAGCCGGTCCCGCAGCGGAAAGCCTTCAGCACGGAGATGCTTTTGCCCATCTCTGCCGCGAGCCCCCGTGCGATCTCCAGATTCTCGGCTTTTGTTCTGCCCTGTGCTTCCGGCAGGAATTTATATGTAACGATATGTCTGAGCATGTTACCCTCCGTTCATGCCGTCGGTCTCATTTACTTTCGGCGGATATCAGAAAGCGGAAGCCGAAGCTCCCGCTTTCATTTGTTTTTTGTATTTACTTTTCGGGGCTGAAGTCTTCCTTGCCCACTCCGCAGAGCTCGCAGGCAAAATCATCGGGAAGATCTTCCCACTTCACGCCGGTCTCTTCCTCATCATAGACCCAGCCGCATACATTGCAGACGTATTTCATAGTCAGTTCTCCCTTGATTACTTGAAGTATCTCTCGAGCAGGCCCTTGAACGCCTTGCCGTGGCGGGCTTCGTCGCGCGCCATTTCATGGACGGTGTCGTGGATCGCATCGAGGTTGTATTTCTTGGCGAGCTTGGCAAGATCGGTCTTGCCGGCGGTGGCTCCGTTCTCGGCGTCTACGCGCATCTCAAGGTTTTTCTTGGTGCTGTCGGTGACGACCTCGCCGAGGAGCTCGGCGAACTTGGCGGCGTGCTCAGCCTCTTCAAGGCCGGCCTTCTCCCAGTACAGGCCGATCTCGGGATAACCCTCGCGGAAAGCGACTCTCGCCATGGCAAGATACATGCCCACTTCGCTGCATTCGCCCTCAAAGTTCGATCTGAGACCGGCAATGATCTCTTCCTTGACATCTTCGGGAACATCCGCGCCGAAGACCTTGCCTACGCCGACGACATGCTCCGCAGCCCAGGTCAGTTCCGCAGCCTGCAGGGTGAATCTTTCACCGGGAACTTTGCAGACAGGGCATTTCTCAGGGGGTGTGTCTCCCTCGTGGACATAGCCGCATACCGGGCATACCCATTTTTTCATAAATGATACCTCCGTTAAATAATAATTGTAGTTATTTATTCCGCTCTCTTCCGGGCGGTTTTATACTATGGGTAACATATTGATTCTATCATAGGAAGCACTATCTGTAAATACGGGATCCCATGGCACTTTTGCTCAAAAAAGCAGTGTGATTATTAGCTGTTCTGCCCTCAGATCGTGCCGAGCTCATCGAGGTCAAGCTCGAAAGCGGGAATGAAATGCTCGATGAAGTATCGGACCTCGGGCAGCGGGCTCTCATCAAGAATGGCTTTTGTGCTCTTTTCGGCGGAGAGGAATTCGTTGTTGCCGGCTTTCCTCTCCTCAATGCACTTTATGTATGCCGAGAGCTTGTCCGCGGCCTTGACGATATCGTGGAGCCGTTCCTCGGTCTCGCCGCCGATCAGCGGCTCATAGGCGGGACGCAGCTCGTCCGGCAGAGTGGAGAGCAGCTTCTCACAGGCGATCTTCTCCACCTGCTTGTACGCGCCCATGATCGCGCGGCTGTGGTATTTGATGGGAGTAGGCAGATCACCGGTCAGGATCTCGGAACTGTCGTGAAAAAGAGCGACCGCGGCGCACTCGTTCGGGTCACAGTCGACACCGAACACATCTCTGCGTATCGTCCCCAGAGCGTGCGCGATCACCGCGACCATATGGCTGTGTTCCTGGATGTTTTCCGGAAGGGAATTCCTCATCAGGCTCCATCTTCCTATGTAACGCATGCGCGAGATATAGGCAAAGAAGTTTTCGCTCATATGCCGCCTCCGACTGTTTGATGCACCGGTATTTTATCATGCCGCGGGGATTATTTCAATAAAAGCCCGTGCATGCCGAAAAACCTTGCTTTTTGGATAGGCGGGTGATAAAATCACTTTTCGTGTGAAAAATGAGAAAGAATCGGAGAAAAGCTTGATGGATAAGCTCAGGAATATAGCCATTATCGCCCACGTCGACCACGGAAAGACCACGCTGGTCGATGAGATGCTCAAGCAGTCGGGCGTTTACAGGGAGAACCAGGAGATCGTCGAACGCGTCATGGACTCGAACGATCTCGAGCGTGAACGCGGCATCACGATCATGGCAAAGAACACCGCCGTATGGTACGGCGATACGAAGATAAACATAGTGGACACGCCGGGCCACGCCGATTTCGGCGGCGAGGTGGAGCGCATCCTCAAAATGGTCAACGGTGTCCTGCTTCTGGTGGATGCAGCGGAGGGCCCCATGCCCCAGACCAGATTCGTGCTGTCCCGCGCGCTGGAACTGGGCCACAGGGTCATCGTCGTTGTAAACAAGATCGACAGGCCGGATCAGCGGATCCACGAGGTAATTGACGAGGTGCTCGAGCTCCTCATCGATCTCAATGCAACCGACGAACAGCTCGATTCCCCCATGCTGTTCTGCTCGGGCAGGAACGGGACCGCAAGCTATTCGCCGGATGCCGTCGGTACGGATCTCAAACCCCTGTTCGAGACTATCCTCGAATACATTCCGGAGCCGGAGATGGACGAAGAAGCCCCTTTCCAGATGCTCGTCAGCAGCATCGATTACAACGAGTATGTCGGAAGGATCGCCATCGGTCGCATCGAGCGCGGCGTCATCCGGCAGAATCAGGAGATCGACGTCTGCAATTACCACAGGCCGGATGATGCGCCGCTGAGAGCCAAGGTGGTCTCGCTCTACCAGTTCGAAGGCCTCAGCAGGGTTCCCGTGACAGAGGCCGGGGCGGGGAATATTATTGCCATGAGCGGCATCGGGGAAGTCACCATAGGTGACACCATCTGCGCCAAAGGCTTTGCCGAGCCGATCGAATTTGTCAAGATCGGTGCGCCGACGCTGGAGATGACCTTCTCCGTCAACGACAGTCCCTTTGCCGGCAGGGAGGGCAAGTTCGTCACTTCCCGCCAGATCCGCGAGCGACTGACCAGGGAGACGATGAAAGACGTATCCCTGCGGGTGACGGATATCGAGAACAGCACGGACAGCTTCAATGTAGCCGGCCGCGGAGAGATGAGCCTTTCGATCCTGATCGAGACCATGCGCCGGGAGGGATATGAATTCCAAGTCTCGCCCCCGCGCGTGCTCTACCGTGAGATAGACGGTAAGCTCTGCGAACCGGTGGAGCGGGTCGTGGTGGACGTGCCGCAGGAATACATGGGCTCCGTGATGGAAAAGCTCGGAGCCAGAAAAGGGGAATTCCTGCAGATGACACCGGTCGGCAGCAGGATGAAGCTGGAGTTTCTTGTGCCGTCGCGTGGGCTGTTCGGCTACAGGAACGAGTTCCTCACGGATACGAAGGGTGAGGGCATCCTTGCTTCCGTGTTCGAAAATTATCAGCCGTACAAAGGGGATATCGCCCGCCGCACCACTGGCTCTCTCATTGCCCACGAGACGGGCGAGGCAGTGGCCTACGGAATCTGGAACGCGCAGGAGCGCGGAGCGATGTTCATATCTCCGGGCACGAAGGTGTATGGCGGGATGATCGTAGGCGTTACGCAGAAGAGTGATGACGTGCCCGTGAATGTTTGCCGCACCAAGCATCTGACGAACACCAGGGCTTCCGGCTCAGACGAGGCTCTGCGTCTGGTACCGCCCAAGCAGATGAGCCTGGAGCAGTGCCTTGAGTTCCTTGCGGACGATGAACTGCTCGAAGTTACGCCGAAAAATCTCCGTCTGCGCAAGAGCATACTTGACCACTCCCTGCGGATGAAGACATTGATGAGAAACAGATAAAAGTATTTGTTGACATCCCGGCAGGCTGATGTTAAAATACTCGAGCACGCCCGCGTTTCTCAGCACCGGGGAAAGCCGCTGATGCGGTTGCCTTTCCGCCCGATGCCGCGGCGCAGGGTATAGTATGATTTAAGAAAGGAAAAGACCATGATCACCAAAGAAAAGAAGACCGAAGTCATCACCGGCAACGCCACCCATGCGAACGATACCGGCTCCCCCGAAGTCCAGGTCGCTATCTGGACGGAGCGTATCCGCGAACTCACCGAGCACCTCAAGCAGCACCCCAACGATGACCACAGCCGTCTCGGCATGTATCAGCTCGTCGGCAAACGCCGCCGCATGCTCGACTATCTCGCGAAGAAGGACATTGAGCGCTACCGTGCTCTTATCGCAAAACTCGGCATCCGCAAGTGATCGCGGAGACCGTTCTGAGGCTTATGAAGGTTTTAGGGAGAGACAAGTGAATACTGTCTCTCCCTGTTTTTTGCCGTAAAAAAGAGCTGCACGGTAGATTAGTATTTGAAAAAGCGCCCTCCCGGAGGACTTTTTTTCAAGTGCTAAGATACCGCGGCTCCGGAAACATAAAGGAGTAAATATGATAATCACAAAAAAAGAGTTCCCGAATTACAGAAAGTATGAGATGGATTTCGAAGGCCGGCCTCTCTCCATGGAAGTCGGCAAGCTCGCAGAGCTTTGCAACGCCGCCGTCCTCGTGAAATACGGCGAGACCACCGTTCTGGTGACCTGCACGGCTTCCGCAAGACCCAAGGACGGAGTGGACTATTTCCCGCTCGCAGTTGATTTCAACGAGAAGCTCTATGCCGTCGGCCGCATACCGGGCAGCTTCAACCGCCGTGAAGGCAGACCGAGCCTCAATGCCGTGCTTGCCTCCCGCCTTATCGACCGCCCGATGCGCCCCCTGTTCCCGACGGACCTTCGCAATGACGTCGTCATCGCATGCGAAGTGCTCTCCGTTGACCGCGACTGCTCTCCCGAGATCACGGCCATGATCGGAGCCTCCGCCGCCGTTTCCATCTCCGATGTTCCCTTCAACGGCCCCATTGCAGGCATCGTTCTCGGCTGGGACGGAGAGAAGTATCTCTTCAACCCCACCAAGGCGGAGCGTGAGACCAACCGTATGACCACCACCGTCGCGGCCACCCACAAGAAGATCGTTATGATCGAGTCCGAAGCGGATCAGGTCCCCGATGAAGTGATGTACGAGGGCATCGTGCAGGCCCATGAGCACCTGCAGCCTGTTCTTGACCTCATCGACAGGATGGTCGAAGAGATCGGCAAGCCCAAGTTCAGCTATGAGCATGCCGCGTTCGATGATGAGCTCTTCGAGAAGCTCGTTGCAAACGAGTTCGAGGGAATGGAATACTGCATGGACACGGACGACAAGAACGTCCGCGAAGCCCGCGTGAACGAGTGGGTCACCGCCATGCAGGAAAAGTACGAGGCCGATCATCCCGAGATCATGACCTATATGGATGAGATCCTCTACAAGCTCCAGAAGAAGGTCGTCAAGAAGTGGCTGCTCGCCGGCAAGCGTGTCGACGGCAGAGCCATGAACGAGATCCGTCCTCTCGGCGCGGAAGTCGGCGTACTCCCGGTTGTGCACGGCTCTGGACTCTTCACCCGCGGACAGACCCAGGTCCTCTCTATAGCTACTCTCGCCACCATGAGAGATGCGCAGATGCTCGATACCATCTGGGAAGAGGAAGAGAAGCGCTTTATGCACCACTACAACATGCCTTCCTATTCAACGGGCGAGGCGCGTGCCGCCCGCAGCGTCGGCCGCCGCGAATACGGCCACGGCGCTCTGGTCGAGAAAGCGCTCGACTGTGTCATCCCCTCTATCGAGGACTTCCCGTACTCCATCCGCGTAGTGTCTGAGGTCCTCTCCTCCAACGGTTCGACCTCGCAGGGCTCCATCTGCGGAACTACGCTCGCCCTCATGGATGCGGGCGTTCCCATCAAGGCTCCTGTCGCAGGCATCTCCTGCGGCCTGATCCAGGACGGCGATGATTTCACCACCTTCATAGACATCCAGGGTGTTGAAGACTTCCACGGCGAGATGGACTTCAAGGTAGCCGGGACCAAGCAGGGCATCACCGCCATCCAGATGGACCTCAAGAACGACGGACTCAAGCACGAGATCGTCAAGGAAGCCTTCGCGATCACGAAGGAAGCGCGTTTCCAGATCCTCGACGAGGTCATGCTCAAGGCGATAGCCGAGCCGCGTCATGAACTGGCCAAGACCGCCCCGAAGATGATCCAGATGAAGATCAATCCCGACAAGATCCGTGAAGTCATCGGATCCGGCGGCAAGGTCATCCAGAAGATCACCGCCGACACCGGCTGCAAGATCGACATCGACGACGACGGCAACATCTTCATCGCATCTCAGGATATCGAAGCCTGCCGCTCAGCGCGCAGCATCATAGAAGATATCGTCTTCGAGCCGGAGACCGGCGCCATCTACAAGGGCAAGGTCGTCCGCATCATCTCCAACCTCGGCGCCTTCATAGAGCTCAAGCCGGGCAAGGATGCCATGTGCCACATTAAGGACCTTGAGTACAAGCGTACCGAGAAGGTCGAGGACGTCCTGAATATCGGCGACGAGACCTACATCAAGTTCCTCGGAGTCGATGAGAAGGGCCGCTGGAACGTTTCCCGCAAGGAAGCGCTGAAAGAGCTCGGCCTGGACAAAAAACAGTAATTCCGGATAAACGGCAGACGGCCGCGGCAGGTATTCGCCGCGGCCGTTTCGGTTGAGAGGGTGCCGCGCCCGGCGGGACGGAAATGCGCGGATGGGATCTGTTCTTCGGAATTTCCGCTGGATTATACGGGAAAGAATAGTATAATGGCGACAGAAACGATACCGCCCGGAACGGGATCCCCGATGGGCGGGAGAGAAGAGGGAAACGCGATGAAGACCAGAGCGGTAAGGATCCACGGCAGAATGGACCTCAGGCTGGAGGAGTTTGAGCTGCCCGAAATGAGAGAGGACGAGATCCTCGCGAAAGTCGTTTCGGACAGCCTCTGCATGTCCAGCTACAAGGCGGCAAAGCAGGGGGCGGCGCACAAGCGCGTGCCGGAGGACGTGGCGGAGAATCCGACCATCGTCGGCCACGAATTCTGCGGCCGGATCCTGGCCGTGGGGAGCAGATGGGCGGGCCGCTTCCGGGCGGGGGAGCGCTTCGTGCTCCAGCCCTCCCACGGCTGCAGGGGGAGCCTCGCTTCCCCTGGCTATTCCTACCCCTATGCCGGCGGGGATGCGACCTTCATCCTCATCCCGCCCGAGATCATGGAAATGAACTGCCTGATCCCCTACCGGGGAGACGCCTTCTACACCGGTTCCCTGTCGGAGCCGTACAGCTGCGTCATCGGCACGATGCACGCCATGTACCACACGGCCTACGGCTCCTATGTGCACAGCATGGGGATTCGGGAGGGGGGCCGGATGGTCCTGCTTGCCGGCAACGGGCCCATGGGCCAGGCCGCGGCTGACTATCTGATCCACTGCGACCGGAGACCCTCCCTGCTGGTGGTGACGAGCCGCCGGCAGGAGCGGCTGGACCGGCTGGCGGAGCTGCTTTCGCCGGAGGAGGCCGCCGGGCAGGGGGTGGAGCTGCGCTACTTCAACACCGTCGCCTGTGGAGACCCGTACACCGGGCTGATGCAGCTTTCGGGCGGGGCCGGCTACGACGACGTGATCGTCTTCGCCCATGCGGCGGAACTGGTGGAGCTCGGGGACGCACTTCTGTGCGACGACGGCTGCTTGAACTTTTTTGCGGGGCCGGACGACCGGCGCTTTTCGGCCCGCTTCAACTTCTATGACGCGCATTACGGCAGGACCCACATCGTGGGCACCTCCGGCGGAAATGCCGACGATATGCGAGAGGCCTGCGCCATGATGGAGGCCGGAAGGCTGGATCCCGCAATGCTCGTGACCTGTGTGGGAGGGCTGAACGCCGCGGCGGAGGCGACGCTTCACCTGCCTGACATAAAGGGCGGCAAGAAGCTGATCTATACCGGAGCGGACATGCCGCTCACCGCTCTGGCGGACTTTGAGAAACTCGGAGCCGAAGATCCGTTCTACGCGAAGCTCGATGAGCTCTGCAAGGCGCATAAGGGCCTCTGGAACACTGAGGCGGAAGAGTACCTGCTCAAAATGAAAAGCGTATGAACGTCCTCGAGACAGGAACGACCGACCCTTATTATAATCTTGCTTTTGAGGAATATGTCCTGAATACCTTCACACAGGGGGACATCCTCATCCTCTGGCAGAACGACCGCACCGTCGTGATCGGACGGAATCAGTGCGCTGAGGCGGAGATCGATCCGGACTATATCCGGGAAAACGGGGTGAACGTCGTGCGCCGGGCTACCGGCGGCGGCGCGGTCTACCATGATCTAGGCAACCTCAACTATTCGTTCATTACCGATCGAACTGAATCCGCATCGGATCCGGTAAACAGGTGTACGAAAACAGTGGTCGATGCGCTTCGCGGGCTCGGACTCGACGCAGAGGCCTCGGGAAGGAACGATATTCTGGTCGAGGGACATAAAGTCTCCGGGACCGCGCAGCGGATACTCGGCAGCCGTATCCTGTATCACGGAACGCTGCTGTTCTCTGCGGATCTTGACGCTGCGGAGCGCGCACTGAGGGTCGATCCCGAAAAGTTTGCCGGGAAAGGTATTGCGTCGGTCCGAAGCAGGATCGCCAATATAAGCACTTTTCTGGAAACGCCCATGACGGTCCGGGAATTCCGGGACTATATAAAAAAAGCGCTCTCAAAGGAAGAGAGCGGCGGGATCAGCCTCAGCCCTGAGGACATCCGTGCGATCAGGCGGCTGAAGCAGGAAAAATACGAGACCTGGGAATGGAATTACGGCAGATCCCCGCAGATGGACGTCCATGTGAAGAATAGATGGAAGGGCGGGACGCTCGAACTGTATTATTCCGTGAAACGCGGGGCAGTAAAGGAGATCTGCTTCCGGGGCGACTTCCTCGCAATGTGCCCGCTGAAGGACATAACGGATGCGCTGACCGGGTGCAGGTTCACAAAAGAAGATGTGGGGAAGATCCTGGACGGATTCGATCTGAAAGATTATTTCGGCACCATTGGCCGCGAGGAAATCCTTTCCACTATGTTTGAAAACAGCGCCGGCTCATGAGCCAGCGGCGTTTCTTATATCGTGTATGTTCGGGGCGGGCGCCCATCCCTCCAGGGGCAGGCGCTGCATCGCTCCGAATATTTTTGACTTCATATCCGGATAATCTGCGGACATGCCGCTCAGGAGCTGCTTGATCTCCCAGCGCTTGCTGGTCCTGTCCTGCGGACAGGGGTTCTCGACGACCGGAAGTGCAAGCGCCTGTGCTACGTTTGCGATCTTCTGCTCCCCAGCATAGATCAGCGGCCGGATCTGGGTCACGCCTGTGCGGTCAAGAAAGGTGACCGGACGGAAACAGCTGATCCTGCCTTCAAAGAGCAGGGACATCATGAATGTCTCAACCGCGTCGTCAAAATGATGGCCGAGGGCAAGCTTGTGTATACCCCTTTCGGTTATGGCGCCGTTGATCGCACCGCGGCGCATCTTCGCGCACAGGGAGCAGGGATTGTCCTCGTTCCGCACATCGAAGACCACTTCTTTGATGTCGGTCTTTATTCTGGTGTAAGGGATTTCAAGGTCGGAGCAGAGAGCAGCAACGGGCGAATAATCCATGCCTTCGAAACCAAGCTCAACAGTGATTGCTTCCAGCTCAAAATGCTTCGGATAAAAATGCCTGAGATGATTCAGAGCCAGAAGGAGAAGCAGGCTGTCCTTGCCGCCGGATACCCCGACGGCGATCCGGTCGCCTTCGCTGATCATAGTATAGTCATCCACGGCCCGTCGGACCGTACCGGTAAATTCGTTGAGAATCTTTTCCATAAATGCCTCAAAAATAAAAAATGAAATCAAGAATAAAGGAGAATTTAAGAGTATTTAAGAGAAATTCGGAGTATATACATTCAAAATCAAAATAGATGTTGACATGGCTTGATCACTGTGTTATAAAAATAAAGCGCGTCTGGGAAAGGCGGCATTTGCAGACCGGAATCGGCTGTGAACACGGAAAAGTCTATTCCCAAACGGATTGAATGTCAAATTATTTATTATTCATAATTGGAGGACAAATAATGTCTACGACTCTGCTTACCAAGGAAGCCGTTGTACGCAAATGGTATATCCTTGATGCGGCGGGAAAGCCCATGGGCGAGACCGCTGTTAAAGCTGCCGATATTCTTCGCGGCAAACTCAAGACCGACTATACGCCCAATGTTGACTGCGGTGACTATGTCATCATCATCAACGCGAAGGACGCGGTCCTTACCGGCAAGAAGCTCGAGCAGAAGTACTACCGCACCCATTCCGGGTATCCCGGCGGTCTGAAAGAGACCCAATACAAGACCCTCATGGCCACGAGGCCCGAGCTTGCAATGCGTCTTGCAGTCCGCGGAATGCTCCAGAAGAACACCATCGCCCAGTGGCAGCTCAAGCGCCTGAGAATATTCGCAGGCCCCGAGCACACCCACGCGGCGCAGAAGCCCGAAGTATGGGATCGCTGAAGAAGGAGGAAGATGAATAATGGCAACTTATAAGACCAAACGCCCCTATCTCTACGGAACAGGCCGCAGAAAGTCCTCCGTAGCGCGCGTCCACCTCATCCCCAACGGGACCGGTGCCATCACCATCAACGGCCGTGACATCGATGATTACTTCGGCCTCGACACGCTCAAGCTCATCGTCCGTCAGCCTCTGGTTGCGACCAACACCCTCGGCAAGGTCGACATCGAAGCCACCGTCTCCGGCGGCGGCGTCTCCGGACAGGCCGGTGCCGTTCGCCACGGCATCGCCCGTGCGCTTCTTCTTGTTGACGACAGTTTCCGCGCCATCCTCAAGGAAGCAGGTCTCCTGACCCGCGACCCGAGAATGAAAGAGCGCAAAAAGTACGGTCTCAAGGCCGCCCGCCGCGCTCCTCAGTTCAGCAAGCGCTGATCGAGACCAACGAACATGCAAAAAACCTCGGAAAATCAACGTTTCCGGGGTTTTTTCATGCCCGGAAATCTTTGATGGGTTATCCCAGGTTTTGACGGATTCTGACGGAAATTTTGTAGTTAACGAGGGGCTAACCGGCGGTTTTCGGCCCATTTTCGACCTCTTTTAGTTAACAGATGGGCTAACTGAGGGAGAGTAAAAAGTCGATTTCCAGTGGTTTGAAGGGCGGCATGTCTCTCCTCCGAAAACTCGCTTGGAGGCTGTAGATGACCCTCCTTTCACAGGCCTCTTCCGTTTCAGTGCATTTGATGGAATCTGACCGAATCCGACATTTTTAATTCGGTTTTATATGTGCTAAAGACGCTCAGCAGAAAGTTCTTCCTGCCGGGCGTCTTTGTCTTCTCAGAAGAATAAGCCTCCTTACATAGCCCGGTGACTGTTTAACGACGGTGACCGGGCTTTTTCTTTTCTGCAGGCTCTGCAGAACCATCAGAAAACAAAGGAGGATAAATCGATGGAAAAAGAAACGATCATAATCGACGGCGTGCGTTACTACGCTGACCGTCCGCGCAGCTGCGGAGGCTGTTTCTTCTGGAAGAACCGGAAAGTCGGATGCACCCTCAAAAAAGAAAACTGCTACTACCTGGCGGAGTCCCCGAAGCCGAAATCCCCTTGCGCAGGCTGCAGTTACGGTCCTTGTGTCAGTTTCTGTATGAAGAAATGTATGAACGAGGTCTTCGGAACCAAAATGGAGGTACCGGCCAATGCGTGAGAATGGAAGCCTAAACTTTTACAGAAATCTCATGAAGCGTGATGTGCCAGTGGACCGCAACAAGACGGCTCCGAAATGCAGGCAGTGCTGCTACTATCACCCGGACTTCAAATACAGGAAATGCCTGTTTTCAACCTGCCCCTATGGCAAGCAGGATAAGGACATCTTCCGGCGCAAGCCCCTTTCCAAAGACAGGTTTTCCATTCAGGAGGTGGTGATATGAGTGCTTGACTATATCCACAGCGCGGAAACTGAGCAGTTTTCATTTCTCAGGGTCCCGAAGATCCTGCTTCAGAATGATACCTTCAAGGGAATCTCTGCCGAAGCAAAGCTGCTGTACAGCATCCTGTTTGACAGGACTGAGCTTTCGAACCGGAACGGCTGGCGGGATGATCAGGATCGCGTCTATATCATCTTCACCATCGCGGAGATCACGGAGAGCATGAACTGCGGCAACAAGAAGGCCATTCAGCTTCTGAATGAGCTGGAACATAAGGCAGGTCTCATCGAGCGGAAACGGCAGGGCCTCGGAAAGCCCAACCTGATCTATGTAAAAAGTTTCTATCGGACTGTGGATAAGTATGGGGAAAGACATTTCTTGAAGTGTCAAAACGACACTTCTGGAAGTGTGAAAGCGACATCTCTGGAAGTGTCAGAATCACACTCTAATAAGACTAATAATAAAAAGACTGATTTGAATGATACTGATCTTTCTTTCCTTCCGGGAAGGGAATCGAAGCGAAACGATGCTTATGCACAGTATGAAGCTTATTTCAGAGAAGAGTTGGAGATCCCCATCCTGATCCAGGGCAATCGAACTGAGAAGGAAACGCTGGAAGGAATTCTGGATCTCCTGGCAGAGACCTGTTCATCCAAAAGAAAGACGATTCGGATCGCCGGAGACGATAAGCCCATTGAGATCGTAAAAGGCAGGCTCATGAAGCTGAACTCCCTGCATATCCAATATGTCCTGGATTGCCTGAAGGAGAACACGACCTACGTCAGGGATATGAAACAGTATCTCTTGACGACGCTGTTCAATGCCCCGGTAACGATCGACCCTTACTATCAGGCAAGGCAGC
>JAFRER010000011.1 GCA_017434755.1 Oscillospiraceae bacterium
TACGATGGCGATATCACGGTGACTGCCGATGGTTCGTCACAGACCGTGACGCATTGCCGTACAGATGGTGTGCATGTTACTGAGGACGCGAATCCGACGATCACATCGAACGGCAAAACGACAGACCACACCCTGACCATCTATGCAACGAATGATAACGCGGTTGCCAACGTCACGCTCGGCGGGGTGAATATATACAATGATCCTTATAATGACGGGCCGGCTGCGGTAATCACTGAAGGCTCGGGCTCTGTGGTCATCGAGCTGGACGGGACGAACACCGTAACGAGCGGCACTGATCATGCCGGTGTGGAGAAAAACAACAACGGCACGCTGACCATCACGGACACCAACAAAGACGGAGGTTCGTTGGAGGCGACCGGCGGCGATCGCGGTGCAGGGATCGGCGGCGGAAACGGCGCTGACGGCACGAATATCACGATCAGCGGCGGCGAAGTCACTGCGACCGGCGGCCAGTCCGGTGCGGGCATCGGCGGCGGAATGAGAGGTGCCGGAACAGATATCACGATCAGCGGCGGTACCGTCACCGCTACCGGCGGCATGAACGGTGCGGGCATCGGCGGCGGAATGAGAGGTGCCGGAACAGATATCACCATCAGCGGCGGAACGGTCACCGCAGTCGGCGTCTTGGCTGCGGGTATCGGTGGCGGATGGAATGGAGACGGCACGAATATCACAATCACCGGCGGCGAAGTCACTGCGACTGGCGGCGAGTACGGCGCGGGTATCGGCGGCGGAGAATATCGTTCCGGCACGGATATCACGATCAGCGGCGGTACCGTCACCGCTACCGGCGGCATGAACGGTGCGGGCATCGGCGGTGGAGACACAAGTGCTGGGTCGGATATCACGATCAGCGGCGGTACCGTCACCGCTACCGGTGAAAGACGCGGCGCGGGCATCGGCGGCGGCAATGCCGGTGCCGGGTCGAATATCACGATCAGCGGCGACGCTACGGTCACCGCTACCGGCAATTACGGCGGTGCGGGGATCGGCGGCGGCGGCAGCAATACCGGATCCGATATCACGATCAGCGGGGACGCGCAGGTGCATGTCACAGGGAGTCAAGAATCGACAGCCGGGGATTTTTCATTCGGGGCCGGGGCTGCCATCGGCAACGGCGGCGGGTATTCAAGGGATGATAATCCCCCTGCCGGCGACGAGATCGATCCGGATATCTCCACCCTTACTGCGTCCGGCAGCATATCCTATTACCCCGCCGGAACGACTGTTGGACAAATGCAGGACGGAAGCGTCGAGCCGACGAAGGTCGTGCACGGAACGTATGTTCCTTTTTCCGGCGTGACTTTCTACACGCTGAGCTTCGACCTGGGCGGCGGAACGATCGACGGCAAGAGCGAGTATAAGCTGAGCGCGGTGTTCGGGCAGAAGATCGAGCTGCCGACGCCGGTAAAGGACGGCGCAACGTTCAAGGGATGGAAGACTACCATCGACGGCGAGGAGGTCATCCTTGAGGCCGGCGAGCAGTTCACAGTCAAAGGAGCAGCGAGCTTCACGGCGATCTGGGAGTAAGATAAAGATTCTTCACTTCGGACAGAATGACAACGGGGGATAAGATCCCTCGACAGGGACAGTTCGACTCCGGCGATTCATTCATCGCTAAGCTCGAATTCATCGGGAGTCTGTTGCGGCCGTTCGGTTGACCCCAAATCAAAGATTTGGACCGAACAGGCTCGGGATGACAATGTAGGGACCGAACAGGCTCGGGATGACATTAAAAAGAAAGCCCTTTGGGGCTTTCTATTTTGCTCTGCTATGTTTACATAATACAGTTTACGATAAATTACTTCAATACAAATCCCTCGTAAAATACAAAACCGGAACCCAATGAAATGGATCCGGTTTTGAGAGGCGGAACTGCGGAACGAACGAGAGGCGGCTTTGCTATCATTCTATAGAGCCGCCGCGAGCGATATGGAGCATTGTGACGCCCGAGGGGGGGAGAACGCATCACATGCTCCTGTGTTACGATGGGGCAAAGGAGTGTATTTTCATGGCTTATGCGGCTATTGCGGGATTCGGCGGGAAGAAGACCGGGAAGGTCAACCACGAGCGGGTCACGATCAACGGGATCGTCTTCGACTCGATCGCCGAGGCCGACCGCTACAGGGTCCTGCGGGTGATGGAGAAGACCGGGAAGATCTCGGATCTCGTGTGCCATCCGCGCTGGGAGATCATCCCCGCCCAGAATCCGGAGGGACACCGGGGCTTTCAGCCGGCGCACTATACGGCGGACTTCTCATATGTGAAGGACGGGAAGCTCATCGTGGAGGACGTGAAGAGCGAATACACCCGGCAGGAAGAGGATTACAAGCTCCGGCGCAAGCTCATGCTGCTGGTGCACGGCATCTATGTGGAAGAGGTCATCATCTGAACAGCTTTCTGTTGACGGAAAACAGTTTACATAATAATAATCACGAATGAAACCAAGCGAAATCGACTGGACAAAGATCCGAAATGAATATGTCACCGGCACCTGCGGACTTCACTCTCTTGCCGCCAAATACAGGATCGACCGGAGAAACATCGAAAGACACAGCAGCAAAGAGGGCTGGGTCGCCGCCCGGGAGGAATACCGGAAGCGTGTGAGTGCCCTGGCGGAGGAGAAGGCCGCGGAAAAGCAGGCGGAGGAATTTGCCGCCTACATCGACGAGGCACGCGGGGACTTTATCCGGGACCACCGGGAGATCCAGAAAAAGATCGACGAGACGATCCACTACGGGGAGGCCTTCAGCCCGCGGGACCTGAAGAATCTGTCGGGCCTGCTGGCCGATCTCATGCGCGTCTACAAGGACATGCGGGAGGAGATCCGGGCCGCGGATGACGGTGACGGAGCCACCTACAGGATCGAGTTCGTGCCGGGCGAATGGGAGGAGGACGGCGGGCCGTGACGGTGCTGAAGCTGAGCAGCCCCTCGGAAAAGCAGAGGCAGTTCATGCGGGACGGGCACAGGTACCTGGCCTTCGGAGGCGCCCGCGGCGGGGGAAAGAGCCATGCCGTACGGCTGGACGCCGTGGTGAAGGCGTTCAAGTATCCGGGGATCTCGATCCTGATCGTCCGCAAGACCTATCCGGAGCTGATCGAGAACCACATCAAGCCCATGACGCGGTGGCTCAACTGCTATGCCCCCGACAAGGCCGACCGGCACGCGTTCTACAACGATCAGCGGAAGCAGATATCCTTCCGGAACGGCAGCACGATCCTCTTCCGCTACTGCGATACCGAGCGGGATGCCGAGCGGTTCCAGGGCACCGAATGCGACATCCTCTATGTGGACGAGGCCACGCAGCAGCCCGAGGAGACCATGAAGAAGCTCACCGCCTGCGTCCGCGGCGTCAACGCCTTTCCGAAGCAGGTGCGCTATACCTGCAACCCCGGAGGCGAAGGCCACAGCTGGGTGAAGCGGCTGTTCATCGACCGGGCGTTCAACGAGGGCGAAGATCCAGAGGACTATGCCTTCATCCAGAGCTCCGTATACGACAACAAGGCGCTTATGCATATGGATCCCGACTATGTCCGGCAGCTGGAGGCGCTGCCGCCGCATCTGAGGGACATGTGGCTCAACGGCAACTGGGACGTGTTCGAGGGACAGTTCTTCGAGGACATCCGTCTCGTGCCGGATCTGAACAAAGCCCACGAGGCCGGCTGCGACGATCCCCCCGAGATCCTGAAGAAGGAGGGCCGCTGGTGCCATGTGATCGAACCCTTCGACATCACGGTCGGGGAGCGGGCGGGATGGAGGATCCTGCGCTCCTATGACTTCGGATACGGAAAGCCATTTTCCGTGGGCTGGTGGGCTATCGACTACGACGGGGTGATGTACCGCGTGCTGGAGCTTTACGGCTGCACGAAAGCGCCGAATGAGGGCATCCGCTGGACGCCCGATCAGCAGTTTGCCGAGATCGCGAGGATCGAGCGGGAGCACCCCTGGCTCAAGGGAAGGCGCATCGACGGGGTGGCGGATCCCGCCATCTGGGACGCCTCAAGGGGCGAAAGCGTCGCCGATACGGCCCTGCGCTACGGGATCTATTTCACACCGGGAGACAACAACCGGATCCCCGGCTGGATGCAGTTCCACTACCGGCTGCAGTTCGATGAGCATGGCTACAGCCGCTGCTATGTGTTCAGCAGCTGCAAGGCCTTCATCCGGACGATCCCGCTGATGATCTATGACGACCATCACCCCGAGGATCTCGACACCGAGCTCGAGGACCATGTGGCGGACGAATGCCGGTATGCGTTCATGTCGAGGCCGGTGGCGCCGATCCGGCCGGCGGAGAAGAGGAGCTTTCTGAGCGACCCGCTGAATCAGTTCAGGAGATAAGGCGGTATACAGACAACCGACTGTCATCCTGAGGGAGCGAAGCGATCCGAAGGATCTTGACGATAAGATCCATCGACTACGGACAGTTCGACTCCGACGATTCATTCATCGCCTAAGCTCGAATTCATCGGGAGTCTGTTGCGGCCGTTCGGTTGACCCCAAATCATAGATTTGGACCGGGCAGTCTGACAACGAGCCTGCGAGGACGAGGTTGACAGAATTTGATTAACAGAAAAAAGTTAACAGAAGATAATTGACAGAAGATAGTTGACATAATATAGGAGAGGCGAATGGACGAGAAGACACGGACGGAGGAAAGATCCCTCGACAGGCTCGGGATGACGGAGGGGGAAGGCTTTGAGCCGGTGATAACGGAGGAAACGCTGCGAAAGTGGAACCTGCTGCTGGCGAAGTACAAGGCCGGGAAGGCGCATCTGGACCAGCGGGTGCTGGACGCGGAGCGCTGGTGGAAGCTGCGCAACGAGTTCAACGAGGAAGTGCGGTCCGATCCGAAGAACGACGGGTTCCGAAGCAGGTCCTCGTGGCTCCACAACGTGATCGTGAACAAGCACGCCGACGCCCTCGACGCCTATCCGCAGCCGAACATCCTGCCCCGGGAGGAGGGCGACCGGCTCACCGCCTGGGCGCTGACGAAGATCGTGCCGGTGGTGCTGAAGCAGAACCGCTTCGCCGCGACCTACGACGAGGTGATGTGGCAGAAGCTCAAGACCGGCACCGGGATCTACAAGGTCATCTGGGACGCGAACAGGCTCAACGGGCTCGGAGACATCAACGTGACCCGCCGGGACATCCTCAATCTCTTCTGGGAGCCGGGGATCCGGCACCTGCAGGACAGCCGGATGCTCTTCGACGTGGAGATGGTCGAGAAGGACGTGCTGCTGGAGCAGTATCCCGATCTGGAGGACAGGCGGCTGAGCAGTTTCATCGTCCCCGTGAAGCAGCCGACGGACGACAACGTGTCTTCGGACAGCAAGGTCGCCGTGATCGACGTCTACTACAAGAAGGGCGGCAAGCTGCACTACTGCAAGTATGCGGGGGATGCGATCCTCTACGCCACGGAGAACGACCCTGAGCGGGCCGGGCGGGGCCTTTACGACCACGGGCTCTATCCTTATGTCTTCGACACGCTCTATCCCGTGGAGGGCTCTCCGGCGGGCTACGGCTACGTGGACGTGTGCTCCAACAGCCAGATGCGGATCGACCTGCTGGGCACCGCCCTGATCCGCAACTCCATGGCGGGAGCCACGCCGCGCTACTTCATCCGCCAGGATGGCGGCGTGAACGAGCAGGAGTTTCTCAACATCGAAAACACCATCGTCCATGTGACGGGCAACCTCGGAGAGGACGCGGTGCGGCCGATCGGCTACACGGGGCTCAGCGGAAACTACATCAGCGTGCTGGAGCAGACGGTGAACGAACTGCGGGAGACCTCGGGCAACACCGAGACGAGTACCGGCACGATCTCCGGCGGCGTGACGGCAGCGGCGGCCATCGCCGCCCTGCAGGAGGCCTCGGGCAAAGGGTCGAGGGCGTCCATCCGGGCGAGCTACGAGGCCTACGCCGAGGTGGTGAACATCGTGATCGAGCTGATAAGGCAGTTCTACGACGCGCCGAGGCAGTTTCGCATCACGGGGAGCCTGGGCGTGCAGAAGTTCCTGGATTTTTCCAACGAGAGCATGCAGCCCCAGGCGCAGGGCCTGTTCGGCGGGGTGGACATGGGATACCGTCTGCCGCTCTACGACATCGACATCGTGCCCGAGAAGAACAACGCCTATACGCAGCTGAGCAACAACGAGCTGGCGCTGCAGTTCTTCGGGCTGGGCTTCTTCGACCCCGCCAACGCCGACCAGGCGCTGCTGACGCTGGACATGATGGACTTCGACGGGAAGGAGGAGATCATGCAGCAGGTGGAGGCGAAGGGCACGCTGGCCCGGCAGATGGCCCGGTGGCAGCAGCTGGCGCTGGGGCTTGCGCAGAAGTATGAGCCGGAGCTGGCGGAAGGGCTCGCGGCCGCGGTGACGGGGGAGCGGACACCTCATCAGTCAGCTTCCCCTCAAGGGGAAGCCTTGCGGGGCAGGAGGCCGAAGGCACAGCTTTCCAGGGAGAAGCGGGAGAAGATCAGCCTTGACGGCGCGAAGAAGAAGGAAGGGAAGAAGATGCGCGAGGCGCGCAGGAGAGCGAACGAGGCGGCACTGCCGAAATAAGGAGGCGCAGAAGCCTGTCCGGTCGAAATCTTTGATTTCGGGTCAACCGGGCGGCCGCAACAGGAACCCGAAGAGAGCGAGCGTAAGAGAAGCTCGATTCGACGGTTCCGAACTGTTCGGGCGATAGACGCTCCGCTTCCGAAATAAGGGGCAGGACATGGGCGTTGCCTGTCATCTTGAGCGAAGTGCCGCAGGCACGAAGTCGAAAGATCTTGACGTTAAGATCCCTCGACTGCGCTCGGGATGACATGGGCCGCCGGGGGCGACGGCCCCTGCAGTGTGATAAGGGAGACAGCCGTAATCAGGGAGATAGAAACATGATCACGATCGAGATAAAAAAAGAGCCGCTGCGGATCGTCAGCAGGGGCCACGCCACGGGGGCGGGGCTGGCGGGAGCGAATCTCGTCTGCTGCGCGGTGAGCACGCTGCTGTATACGCTGCTCTCGGCGGTGGAGGACAGCGGCGCGCTTTCGGACGTGAGCCTGGCGGACGGGTTCATGGACCTTGCCATCGGGCCGGGAGAGAGAGCCGCCTGCATGGTGCATACGGTGGTCACCGGGCTCGAGAGCCTCGCGGCCCAGTATCCCGAAAGCATCAAGATACGGAAGGAGGGCGGCTGATGGCCACGGAGAAGGAGAAGGAGGAGCTCCTCGAACAGGCGGAGGAAGGGCCCGCAGGCGCGAGCGGAAGCGGACGCACTGCGGAGGTTTCCCCGGGTCTGTCGTATGAGGAATGGACGGACCGGATCAAAGGAGCCATGGAAAGTGACGGGGGCTATCAGGCAGCCATGGCGAAGCTTGCGGAGGTCGAGGGCTCCCGTCCCGAGTACGCGGGGACCTATGACGACGACATCCTCCGGGCCTACGACAAGATCCTGCGCCGGGAGGGCTTCCGCTACAGTCTGGACGACGACGCGCTCTATCAGCAGTACGCGGACCGGTTCATGGCGGCGGGGAAGCTGGCCATGCGGGACACGATGGGACAGGCGTCCGCGCTGACAGGGGGATACGGCTCGAGCTACGGGCAGGCGGCCGGGCAGCAGACCTACGACGCCTGGCTGCAGGGGCTGGGCGACGTGGCCCTCGAGATGTACGACCGGGCATACGGACGCTACCGGGACGAGGGAAAGGCCCTGACGGAGGCCTATGAGCGCGCGAGGGACATGGGCGGCGAGGAATACGCCCGGTATCAGGATGCGCTGGGGCAGTGGAACAAGGACCGCAGCTACGCGGCCGATGCCGCAGGCGAGGCCCGGGACCGGGCCTACAGGACCGACAGCGAGGCGTGGGACCGCTACCGGCAGGAGAGGCAGTTCGAATACGATAAGCAGACGGACTATGCCGCCACGCTGGCCAAGTACGGCGACTTCTCCGGCTATGCGGAGCTGTTCGGCGAGGACCGGGCTGCGCAGATGCGGAAGGTGTGGATCGCGGGGAACTTCGACCTTGCGTACAACTCCGGCATGATCAGCGCGGACGAGTACCGCGCCATGACGGGGAAGTGGCCTCCCGGCTACAGCACGGGCGGCGGAGGAGGCGGCGGCACCAGGAAGAAGGACAGCGGCAACCGCTACGACGCGGTGCTCACCGAGGTGCGCATCATGGACGCCAGCGGCAGCAGCACCGGCACCATCCAGAACAAGCTGGACAGCGCCTACGGCGCGGGGGCCCTCACAAAGCCGCAGTACACCTGGCTGACCAGCAACTTCGGCAGCGGGAACACGAGCGGCAATACCGGCAGCAGCGGCGTGAAGAAACCCGGGCAGGGGATGCAGCTGGCGTAAGGCAATAAAAAAAGCAGGACAGCGGGTGCTGTCCTGCTTTTCATTTGTTTGGACTTGGGCCCGGGCGCGTTATGCTCGGGCGCGTAAATTTCACGCCGCAATTGTTGCAGACGTAGCCCGGAACAAGATTTTCCGGCGTAACAGGCTCCAGGCTCACGTCGGAGCTGAGGCAGTACGGGCATTTCACCGTGTAGGGCTTATACTCCCCGGAGATCCCGTCGGCGCCGGTGACTTTTTCCAGCTTTTCCTCGTCCAGTTTGTTCTCAGCCATGGTGTTTCTCCTTTTGATCGTTTCCTCTGTATCTGTTATTACGAAGCATAGCACAGGAGGGACAGCCCGGCAAACGGGGATTCAGCGGTCCAGCCATTCCTTCAGGCGGCGGAACACTTCCTCCTTATCTTCCGCAGGGATCGCCCCGCTCCTGTTCAGCGCATAATGATGCCCGAACTCGCTGTCCGTATACGTGTTCCCGTTGAGCACGACGGGCTTGTCATACCGCGGCCTCACGTGTATATGCAGATGCGGGTCCGGCGCAGGGTCCTTATAGAAGCTGTTCATCAGACAGCTCCAGTTGCACAGAGCCGCCCCTAAAACAGCCTTCAGGCAGGCCTCCGTTTTCCGGATCAGCTCGCGCAGCTCGTCCCATTCCTCCTCCGTCAGCTCCGACAGGGAAGGGCAATGACGCTTCAGGACCACGATGCAGCGGCCGGGAAGATCCTGTTCATCCGCCAGGAAAACCGACCAGGATCTGCTTTCGTACAGCTGAAACCGCCTGCCTTCTTCCGAAAGATCGCACCAATCACAATGTTCCATCTTCTTCTCCTGAAAACCGCTCTGTGTCATCCGTTTTTCCGGAGGATATCCAGCGTGTGGTGGGAGGCCCCGATCAGGTCCTGCCGCTCACAGACGGCAAAATGATACTCCAGCCATTTTTCGAAGGTCTCGTCGTCCATCTCGTCGATGAATTCCCGTTTGTAATTGGTCGCGCCGTCGGTGGCGACGAGCTTGAGCCGCTCCAGCGGGAATTGGGCGTCCAGCGCGGCGATATCCTCCGTGCGCACCAGTTCGAAGATCTCCTTCGGATCGCTGACGCAATGCCAGTCCGGTGTGAGCATGCAGCCTTCCAGGACCTCGTGCAGATGGTTCATCCCGAAGACGTACTGGATGACCGTCGGCTCGTTCATGCAGTAGGCGACCAGGATGATCCCGCCGGGTCTCGTCACGCGGACGGCCTCGGAAAGCGCCTTCAGCTTATCCTCTTCCGTGTAAAGGTGATACATCGGGCCGAGCAGCATCGTCAGGGAAAAGGCTGCGTCCGGCAGGAAGGACAGATCCAGGGCGTTGCCCTGCAGCGCCGTGATCGGCTCCGAGCCGTCCAGCTTGGCTTTCAGCAGCTCCAGATTGCGGGGGACCAGCTCCACGGCCGTGACCCGGAAGCCCTCCTTCGCCAGGGCGACGCTGTAGCGCCCGGTCCCGGCTCCGATCTCCAGAACGGCCGGGTCCTCCATCCCGGAAAGATACGCATGGATATACTTCATGGTCGTGAGGTATTCCACCTGCCCGTGACGGGAGAGAAGGCGGCCCTCCTCGTTGTAGCTGTTATAGTAATCCTCCAGATAGCTCATCGGTTTTCTCCTGTGACCAAGTATAGGGAAATGATACCACACAAGGCTCGGCCGAACAAGAAGAAAGCAGGCGCGGCGCAGCCCGGTCTGCCCTGCCGAAATTTTGCAAAGAAAACTTGGAAAAACCGGTTGACAAGTAAACTTGGCAGTGCTATAGTGTTGACAACAAAACTTGGCATCAAGGAGGTTTGATGAAAAAATGGATCGGGAAGAAATACTGGCAAAAGCGCAGAGCGAGGGAAAGCAGAGGGATCTGCCGGACCTTGAAGCCCAGAAAAACGGCGCCTGGACTGCGTATATCCTCGGCGTGATACTGCTCATCCTTGTGGACACCGTGAACGGCTTTGTGCTGCACTACGTGAACCGCGGCGCGGACTTTGCGCTGTTTTCTATGGCGTTTGTGGTGTTTCTGACGAAGTATCTTCGCCTGCGGAAGAAGCATGAGCTGATCATGACGATCATCTGGGGCGTGCTGGCACTTTCCATGCTGGTCGTATGGATCCTGCAGCTGACGGGGGTGCTTTGATGGAAGACGGACTTGTCCTGCACAACCGGCTTGCGTCTGCAAGAAAAGAGAGGGGACTGTCCCAGGCGGAGCTGGCGAAACTGGTCGGCGTTTCCCGCAACACGATCAGTTCCATCGAAACCGGGCAGTTCAACCCGACGGCCAAGCTGGCGCTGATCATCTGCATCGCGCTGGATAAGGAGTTTGAAGAGCTGTTCTATTTCGAGTAAGCCGCAGGGGAAATAAGAGCCCGGCCGCCGGCTGCGGACTGCATAAAAAAGGAGCACCCGGAAGGGTGCTCTTTTTGGGTTTCTATCTGGTTTACATAATATTAAGGGGCAGCTTATTCGTACAGATAAAGCGTGCCGGAGGCGGAGACGAGCTCGATATCGCCCAGTACGACGGCGGCATAATTGGCATATCTGTTCAGGATCGACGTTCTGTTCCTTATAGTGAAATACAGCTTCGGTTCGAGATAGTAAGCTTTCAGAATATCTTCCTTTTTAAACGAATTGTGCGAGCATTGATCGAGCGGATACAGCAGCTTATAGGAATGGTTTTCGAAATCGATGTCCATGGAATCCGAGTCCACCAGATACTGCGTATACCGCACATCCACGGTGATATCCGAATCGTACCGGTGGTCCGGGTGCACCGTAAAGCCATCCCGGAGGTAGAAGCCGGAGCCGGCAAACATGGCGGCGGGCTCGCCGGAGGAATATCTCTGTACAGAGGTGTTGTTCTCCGGGATCTCCACGTACTCGAAATAATCGAGGAAGTTCTCCGCGGTGAGCTCCACTTCCAGCACCGGCGGGGCCGGCTTGAGATGCTCTATATAGGCCCGGGCCTCGCCGTACCGGCCGGATGCAAGCAGACCGATCAGCTCCTCCCAGGCGGCATATTCCGCCGGGACAGCAGGCAGCTCCGCAGGGGCTTCAGCCGCATTCTCCGGGCCGGCGGGCTCCCCGGTGCTCAGGTAGAGCGTTCCCGAGGCGGAGACGATCTCGATCTTATCCTCCGGGATAAGGGTGCTGTGCTCGCCTTTGATCCCGAGCCAGGTCTCGTCGACACCGACATAATAAAACGGCGCCGTGTTTTCCCTGTAGTTCACGTAGGATCCGCTGACCATCTTGTCGCGAAGGGATATATCCCGGTCCGCCGGCTTTCCGGTGGTCGTGTATGTGCCGTTTTCAGGATCCGTTTCGATCTTTCTGCCGTTCTGATACCACCAGGACTCATATTTCACGCCCAGGTCCAGATGGCAGTCCCAGGCCTTCTCCGGCAGGATGGTAAAGCCTTCCTTCAGATAATAGCCTGTCCGGTAAGCGACCGTCGTGATGTTCCCGGCGGAGCCGCTCATCGTATAGAAGTTGTTTTTCGGGAGTTCCACATACTCGAAATAATCGAGGAAGTTCTCCGTGGTGATCTCCACCTCCTCGTAGGGCGGCAGCACGGGCTCGGGCTCCAGCGCATCCACACAGGCGATGGCGGCATCGTAATCCGCGGCATCCATCGCGTCCACCAGCTCCTGATACTTCCGGTATTCCTCCGGGATCGCCGGCGCTTCCTCCCCGGCGGCCGCAGGCGCCGCCGCGGGCACTTCCTCCGGCCCTCCTGAGGGCACCGTCTGCTCAACGGAGGCGATCTCTCCGCAGGCGCAGAGGGCAAGGCACAGGGACAGGATCAGCAGCAGAATGACAGCTCTTTTCATATGGGTCTCCCTTTTCAAATATGGTTTCCATGGTTCTTTATACGGAGTATAGCACAGAAAGAACGGCAATAACAACAGCAGAGTAAAAGAAAGAACACCCGGAAGGGTGCTCTTTCTGTCTTCAAAACTCAACATGAAACGATTTCTATCGCGCGGTCAGTTTTTCCGTGATGGACAGGAAGAACTCTCTGCTCCACAGATCCAGCGACGCCGGATCGCGGATGAAAGGAAGCACGTCCCTTTTTGCCTGCGCATAGTCTATGCTCTCGAAGCGCCGGTATAGGATCTCCTTGATCTCGTCCAGGGTCATGTCTTCCCTTGCCTGCTCAAAGCCCGAATCCACCAGTCTTGCGTTCAGGTGCCTCAGATCCACCGGCGTACCGCCGGAAAGATAAAACACGTAATCATAAAGATCTCTGCCTTTGACCCTGTTTTTCCAGGCGCGGCAGATGACAGCATGGAGCTTTCCGGCAAACAGGGAAGGCATATCATACAGATTGATCTCATACGGGATCGGAAGCAGTCTGAACTGACGCTCAAAGCCCGCATAAGGCGGCGGTGTCGTATCGACTTCGAACTTGACCTTGATCAGCTCAGAGCCGACGACCGAGGCGGCCAGTTCCTCATCCGCATAGCACAGCAGGATATGTTCCCGAGTATTGCCTTTCAGAAAGGCGGACAGGACATCGGAATCCTTTCCTTTTGCTTTCGCTTCTGCCCTGAAGCGGAATCCGTATGCGCCGAGTTCCTTTTCCAGCGCAGGCAGGAAAGGATCCAGACGGAAATCCGGATCGGGAGCCATCAGTGAAAAGTCCAGATCCTCCGAGAAGCGGTCGAGCCCGTGGAAAATGCGCAGGGCTGTCCCTCCGTAGAAAGCTGCCGTCTGAAAGAATCCGGCACGGGACAGACCGCACAGGATGATCTCCTGCACAACTTCCTTGATGCTGTTTTTCTTGTCGCCCAGGGTCTCGGACCTGTGCCGGGCAAGCATCTGCTCAATGATGTTATTCATGCCGTTTCATCTCCTTCAGCATGGCGATCAGCAGGCGGTGGTTCTTCGTCTTATACAGGCCGGCAAGCTCTGCCATTTCGTTAAGATCCGCGCTGCGGAAGGCCGCCTCATCGATGCGCAGATCGTCGAACAGAAGCTGCCGGAGCTCCGTTCTGTTCGAGCAGGGCGAGCAGGTATACAGCCGGTCGCAGACAGCCTTCTCCGCCGATGCGATCATATAACCGTATCCGTTCTCCACACGAAGCTCGGTCCCGTAGGGGAAAGCGGCAGCAGGAACATCCCGGAAGGTGAAGACGCCGTAGGGCGTCTGATACTGCTTCTTTTTCTTTTTGCCGCAGGTCGCGCATGTAAAGGCATATACGGCCTCGGGGATCAGACCGTGCCATGCCAGCGCATATTCAAAAGACAGATAGGACGGACCGTAGATGATCCCGGCCAGACAGTATCCCGGAACGCTGCGGTCTGTTTCGTAGAGGCCCCTGATGACCGGTATCAGTTCTCCGTCCCGGACCATCCTGCCGATCTTCGCGGCCGGATTCACATAGGAGCTGTTCTGTTGGAGCAGCATTGCTGTTGTCTTTATCATATTTTCACCACCAACTGCAATAATACTGCATTTGCCGGTGAAAATCAAGCGTTTTTCAGGAAAAAGACAGGGACGGTCCTCTGCCTTGTCATAAGAGAAAAAGAAAGAGCACCCGGACGGGTGCTCTTTTGATATATGTCTTCGCTTATTCGTAGAAGTACAGCGTGCCGGAGGCGGAGACAAGCTCGATGTCGGTGAGGATGCGGCTGCCGATCTCTTCGCCGTTGCTCAGATAGGGATTAGCGAAACAGATCACGTAGGACCACGGATCGTCCGATGTGAGCCGGTAGGGAGCTCCCTTTTCAGACTCATCGTATGATGCAGTCCAGGACGGCGCTCCGGTCACTGTATAGGAACAGTTCTCCAGATCCACCGTGATGCCCTGATTATCGCCGAAGGACAGGGCATTGCACCGGATTCCGGCCTCCACCTTGCAGTCCTGCGTGTTCTCCTCCGCCAGAGCGTATCCGTCCTTCAGGTAAAAGCCGGTCCAGAAGACGATCTCCGTCACGTTGCCGGCGGAATCCTTTTCGATTTTTCTGTTGTATTCCGGGAACTCCACATACTCGAAGTAATCGAAGAAGTTCTCGGTGGTGATGGTAAGCTCAACGACAGAGGGAGCCGCCGGTTCGGGTTCCGGCTCGGGTGCCGGTTCCGGCGCTGCCTCCATCATCGGGGCGGGAGCCGGATCAGCTGCCTGCACCGGTGCGGGCAGCGGGGCAGGGGAACCGCAGGCGCAGAGGCCGAGGCACAGGGACAGGATCAGAATTACAAGTACGGCTCTTTTCATGGTGTTCCTCCTGCTTTTCCGCTGCTCACGGATTGTAGGTGTAATAGTCGCCGTAAATCGATTTGCTGGTGTCGTTCAGGATGGTCTCGTGGGTGCTTTTTCCGCAGCTTTTGCACTCATAGTAGCGGTGCTGCTCGATGGTGCCCTCGCAGACGACGCTCGCCCGGATCTCCCCGCCGCAGTCGGCGCACACGTTATGCTCGACGGTGACATGCCCTTTGTCAAGGCCCAGATCCATCATGCGCTTCGCCGCCAGGCTGCGGGTGCGGGAGCGCTTGGCCTTCAGGGCCGTTGTCTTGAGAGAGACGAAGTCGCTGAGCTGTTCCACGGCGTGCTCGCTGCCGAGATCATAAAGCTGAAAGATCTCAACGATACGCGGCGCGTTCGTGGCGACCGCGAGATAGCGCTCGCACAGCTCCCTCCTGTACGGATAGTCCGGGTACTGCAGGATGGCCTCATACAGGGCGTCCTCATCCTGCAGGACGTAAGGATGGAACCGCACGCCTTTCCCAATGCTGTCTTTCAGCAGCATGAACAGATACGGCTGTCCGCCCTCCGTCTCCGCCAGCTTTTCCAGGATATCCCTGTACAGGAGTTTTTCGCTGCCGACGGACGAGGCGACCTCATAAAGCGCCGCGGGATCGCGGATCCGCCCGAGGACGGTTTTCCGGTCGATATGTCCGTTGTTCCGCAGCAGATCGATGAGGTAAGTTTCGTTTTGGATATATTTTGAAGCGTATTCCGCCGTGAAGACGGATCCGTTATCCTCCTTCGCCAGCTGATAGAGCAGATCCTCATCCAGCCTGCGGACAGCGGAGTTCAGCAGGTCCTTCTTTTCCTGCTCGATCCTCTTTACCTTATTCACAAACTTGGAGGCATAGTACACCGGCGAATAATTATAGCTGACATATTTGACCTTCGCCGTATGGGCGAAGCGGTAAAGGGCGGCGTTCGAGGTGACCGTGTCCAGCAGCTGCTGCGTGGCGGCGATCAGCTCCTTGTCGTCTCCCTTATCGACCTCTTTGAGGACGGTGTCGACGATCCGCTCGTCGATCGCTTCGGTGTTTTCATCGATGCGGCTGCGGAAAAAGGCCGCCCGCCTGTAATTATGAGTGTCAATACAGTTAAGAAGCATGCGCTTGAGCCTTTTCCGCCAGTTGGGAGCCAGCTCCTTCAGCCGTGCGAGGGCAGCGTCGGCGACCGGCTCTGCGGCGCCCCGGACGACCTGCTCGAGGCAGTCGACATCCTGCAGGCGTTCCACGGCATAAAGAGCGGGATCCCTGTCTGCATAGGCCGTCACATAAACCAGTTCATTCGGATCCGTCAGCGCCGAGAGGATCTCCCGCTGCGTATCGGGCTGCGCGTGCCGCAGAGCGGACATGAGCGTATCCCAATCCCGTATGGGATTTGCGGCGCAGGCTTTCAGCAGCTCCGCATTGTCCGGGGCGAGCTCGATCAGCCTTCGGAGCGCGGTCTGGATCGTTATAGCGGAGACCGCCGCCAGTGACACGGCGGCGTTGTCCGTGAGCGCCAGGGCGAACAGTTTATCATTGTCCTTGATCTTTGCGACTGCGCTTACATCTCCGGGGATCCGTATCCGGCCGCTCCGGACTTTCTCCAGCGTCTTTTTCGCTTCCTCCTTGGTCGAGTAGGAAGGCGCGTGATTGAACAGACCCATCCTGTGTTCTCCTTCTTATCTGTCTGAGGGCGCGGGATCAGGGATCGTGCCAGCGTGCCCCGTGCCACGAGACCCAGTGCACGGTGACGGTGTTGCGGCCGTACTGGTCCTCGTCCTCGCGCTCGTATTCCCCGGTCTCAAAGCCGAATTTCTCCAGGGCCTCGGGCGGCAGGCTGCCGGCCAGCGCCATAAAGATCCGCTTCTCGTCCTCCGGACGCAGCATGCTCTTATACCTGGGGGTATTGCCCAGATAGGCCGTCACGGCCGCGTCCCGCAGGGCGCCGATGCCGTCCGCGTCATCCAGATCGGTCCGGTAAAGGCCCCGGATGCAGTCGCAGGCCATGCTGTAGCCGTAGGAGGGTTCCTTTATGAAAGGCATCAGCTGATCGGGGCTGCATTTTTCCCGGATCAGGGACGCTGTCAGTCTCAGCACATCCTGCCAGACATAGTTGTCGTGCCGGACGGCGATCCGGTCCCGCGAGCGAGCTTCTTCGTAAAGCTCCGGAAGCTCCTCGGCGGGGACAAGGGGGATAAACTTGCGGAAGGCCGCCGCCCGGACATCCTCGCGGACGGCGACCATGCGGATGCCCCGGAGGGTCGCCGGGTCCTCAAAGCATTCGACAAGGCGGACAGTCTCGTCGCCGCCCTTTTTGTCGTTGATGATCAGGCGGAAGAGCCTTTCCCGCTGCGGTTCCGGCAGGGGCTGTTCCTCCATGCCGTTGCGCAGGCCGGAGACCGCCCATCTGCGGATATCCGGATCGGACTCCCGCTGCAGCACGTCGATGAGCGCGTCCGCGTCCCGCAGCCGCTTCACCGCTTCTTTCCGTTCCTCTGTGGAGGATGTGCCGCAGGCGATCTGCCGCAGCATCTGCTGATCGTCCAGCTTGGAGATGGCGGCACAGCGCGCCCGCTCCGTCGGGGCCTCACAGGCGACCTTCCGAAGGGCCGCCGGGTCGGACAGGATATAGGCGCAGTGGACGGCGCATTCCCGGTCGCTCATGGCCACCTTCAGCGCCTGCTCGGGGTCGCGCACCAGTCTGGCGGCGTCATCCGCGGTCCACCTGTCGCGGCTCTGCACGGCGATCTGCGCCAGCACGGCCTGATCGGTAATGCGCTTTACCGCGCTGCGTCTGGCGGCCTCATGGGCCGCGCCCATCGCCATGGCGGCAAGCTGATCCCGATCGTCCACCGCCTCCGCGGCGAACTTTGCGACCTCCCGGTTCCCGGCGCGCATCGCGATGCCGTACAGCAGCGCCTTGTCCCGGATGCGCCGGACCGCGGGCCCGCCCACATAGTCCCCGTACTCGGGAGCGGACAGGGCGAGCTTCGCCAGCATCGTTTGGTCGGTGATGCCGCCCACGGCCGCCTCTTTCACGCGGCCGTTATACGCTGTCGTCGCGATCTCGAACAGCTTGTTCCGGTCGCTGATCCGCCGGACGGCCGCGACCGTTCTGTCTATTTTATTGGGATCGTCTGTCTCTTTCAGCCAGACGGGCCGGAACAGTCCCATGCGAAGCCCTCCCGTTGTTTGTTTATCAGCACTTCGGCTTCTTCTGCAGATCCCGCTCCGCTTCCTTCCGGTCCGCATACAGGCGCGACACGGGGATGCGGATGCCGCCGGTCTCCACGTCCGTGAAGCGGACGGCCGCGAGGTTGCCGCTGATCTTGAGGATGAAGACTTCCCGCACCCGGTAGGCCGATTCGATGATCCATGCGATCTGGCCCGGTGTGAACGCGCTCACGGGGATCACCTCCGTTCATGAATGAGATAATCATACCACAGAAAAGCACGGTTGAAAACCTATTGCCCCGCCTCTTGTCCGGCACAGGAAACAGCAATCAGAAACAACAGCAGGGCACCCCTTTCGGGATGCCCTGCTGTTCGTTATATGAACGTTATCATCTGTGCTTATCGTTTGCCGGTCGCGATAGCCGCACGGGCCGGCGCGGCGGCTGCGTCGCGAGGGTCAGGGGTTGTATTGGAGGAAGGCCTCCGTGATCTCCCCGTCCACGACGGTCAGTTCAAAGGTGTAAATGGACAGCTCGTCCCCGTAGCGTTCACGGATCTCGGATACCGACCAGGCCCGGGACGCTTCCCCGTGCTCCATCGCGTACACCTCATCCATGATCTGCAGGCCGGGCTCCGCAATGAGGACGTGCTCCCCGGCATCCCGCATGACCAGAGCCCCGGAAGGCCAAAGAAGGAGCCACCGGTTTCCGACCCGCAGGATGCAGCTGTAGTCATCCAGATAATAGATGTTGCTGCCGGACTGCATGTCCGCCGTGATCTCGCTCACGACGGCGGTATAACCGCCCATGTCCACCGGGCTGCCGACCCGCAGCGCGGTCACGAAGGACTCCTCGTATTCGACGGGTTCCAGCAGCTTCACAGTAAAGAACTCGTCCTCCATCTCCAATATGTGCGCATAATGCGTCCTGTCCTCGACCGGCTCGGAGGACTCCGGCGGAACGGACGGCTCGGAGTATTCCAACGATGACGCGGGATCCGCGGTATGGATGATATCGAAGCCTGCGAGCCATGTGCTTCGCCCCATCAGCTCCATGCCCGGCCGGCATATATAAGAGACCTTCGCCCCGAAGAGACCATGGGAGTGGTCGACGGCGCCGTAGCATGCCCGGGCAAGCTGCAGCGAATCTTCAATGGTCCAGTAATTCGGCCTGCTGAGCTTGTAATCGTCACCGAGCGATGCGATGGCATCCTGACAGAAGGGCGACTGAGGGCCGACCAGAAAGGATTCCGAGATCAGTCGGAGCATGTTCAGGTTGTAACCGCGCCCGATGGTCTTGGAATTGACAAAAACGACCGCCGCGCCTTTGTCCAGCAGCACCCGCGCCATCTCCTCGTCTTTTCCGGAAAAACAGGTGCCCAGATAGATGAAGGCGTTTTCAAAGGCTCCGTCCTCAAAATTCTGACTGAAAAAGGCGGGACGCAGACCGACATAGTCAGTCACGTTGATGCGGAAGGAATTGCTCTCGTCCAGACCGTAGGTCTCTGCAAGTTTTTCGGACCAGGGGATGCTGGTGGAGAGACAATAGCCGCGCTTCTTGCTGTAGCCTCCGTGACCTTGCCAGAGGATCACCTTGGATCCGCCCAGAGAGAGGATGCGCTCCAGGGTCACCTCATCGTCGTTCACGTCGTCGATGCGCTCGAAACGCCAGAGGTCGGGCTGCGACTGTGCCAGAGCCTCGGCCACGGTATCCGGTGCGTCCAGGTCATGGACATAGCCGTATTCCTCTTTTTCTACTCTGTTCTCCCCGTTATAGGGCTGTATGGTGACGATCTCCAGAGGCCCGCTGCCGGAGTCCATGCCCTCAATGAGGGGGATGTAGAGATGGTCCGGGCCTTCGGCGACCTCCATGAGCACGCTGTATTCGTCTTTTGAGCAGGAGAGGACGGCGGGATCCTTCAGAGCGGCCTTGTAGACCGCGTCAATGGCATCCTGCACCTGTGCTTCGGGGACCGTGCCGTCAGCGTTCGTATAGGGATCGGCGGCGGCATAGACCTTCAAAAGGTCCGCGGGCCCGGCGGCCTTTCTGCCGCAGCCTGCGAGACCGAGGCACAGAACAAGGGCAAGGAGCAGAAGAATGTGTTTTTTCATACTATCTACCTTCCGTAAAGGCGGTTTCTCTCTTGCGTTCAGTATATCATCCGGCGCGGGATACGGCAACCGGAAACAAAAAGCAGGGCACCCCGATCGGGATGCCCTGTGCTGCGTTATCAGCACTCTTTGTCCACGGTGGCGGCATAGTAATCGCGGACGATGGTCTTCAGCCTTTCGTCCAGATAGGCCTCCGCTTTCGCCCATATGTCATCCGGGACGCCCCAGTATGCCTCGGCCATGGCGCCGGTGATCGCGCCGATCGTGTCGCTGTCGCCGCCCACGTATATGGCGTTGCGTATGGCGTCCTCGAAGGACCTGCTCTCGAGGAAGGCCGCGAGGGCAGGCGGCATGGTGTACTTCGAGGCCTCGGTGAACTCGTTGTTCCTCGCGAACCAGGCGCAGGATTCCAGCTCATATTCCTCTTCGGCCCGCTTCCGCAGCTGCTCCATGCTCTCGCCGTGGCGGGCCCTCCAGATCAGCTCCGCGGTGAGGCCTGCTGCCTTCATCGCATATGGATGATCGTGGGTCACCTCGGAGGTCGCCTCGCCGAGCTTATACGCCTCCTCCGCCGTTCCGCCGGTCATGCCGGCCGCCGAGCAGCGCATGGGGGCTCCGTTGCCCCAGCTGTTATAGGGCTTGGGATCTTTCGAGCAGAGCCAGTCCCCGAACCTGCCGCCGTAACCGGCATACGGATAATAGTTTCCGAATGCCTGCATCACGGCCACAAGCGTGTCGAACAGGGAGTCTTTCCGGTTGCCGTCGTCCTCCGCCCAGCCGTTCCACATCGCGATCGCGTGCGCCACGGCGGCGGTCATCACCGAATCGTCCGTGAACGAGCATCTCTTCCCGAACAGCGGGAACTCCTTCGAGCGGAAATTATCGAACTCATAGATCGAGCCCACGATATCCCCGATCATTGCGCCTTTCAGGCCTCCGTTATGCAGCTTATCCATACTGAAAACCTCCGTTCTTTTTTGTTGCTTGTATTATGCCACAGATGAACGGACGTTTGGTCGCTTCACAAGCGACATTGGAAAGAACAGACAGGGCACCCCTTTCGGGATGCCCTGCTTGCTGCTGCATTATTATTGCGACACTGGAATTATGCTGTTGTTCCATCCAGCCAGATGCAGTACTTTTTGCACGCCGGATAATCCCTGACGTTGCAGAAGCGCCTGCAGTAGCCGGGGTAGATGTCGTTGCTTTTCGGATAAAAGTCTGCAGGGGCTTCAACATCCGACCGGTACTGGATAACATAGTATTCGTCTCGTTCAGGTACAGCAGGGAGATACTCGGGATCCACATACAGGTACATCCAGTTGCCGCAGGCGCATTCATATGTACGTCGGTTCTTCTTCCGCATGAATGCCTTGCAGAGCGGACAGACTGTGGAAAAGACCATTTTAACCCAGCGCTTTCAGCAGCTTCTGCTCGCAGCGCAGGAGCACCTCGCTGAAATACAGCGACTCGGCCGGGGTCATGGTGCTCGTGTCGTAATTGTTCACCGCGGCGGTGAACTTCGAGTACTCGGACATGATCGAGGCGTACTGCGTCAGAAGGCTCAGATCGGTTGGATTCTTCATGTACTTCTGCATGAACTCCACGTACTCGTCGATGAAATCTTCATATGAAGTGAGGAATTCCATGAGCTCCGGCGATATCTCCGAGGAGCCTTCTTCGGCAGGCTCCTCTATCGTTTCCGGCACCGTCTCCAGCTCGGGTTCAGGCTCCGGATCCGGCAGCGGTTCAGCAGATGGCTCAGGCTCTGTGCTCGGCTCAGGTGACGGCAGCTGCACAGGCGTAGCTGTCGCTGCGGGCTCCGGTGTCTGCGCCTGTTCGGATGCGGTGCTGCCGCAGGCGGAGAGGACTATGATAACTATGATCGGAATGATCGTCAACACAAGCAGGATGTTGAATAATCTATTGTACTTTTTCGCACCAAGTTTGTCGTAAAGCATTATAAACCACCAATAAAACAACTGTTTTCAATTATCGAACAGGGGACAGGCGTCCATACAGCTCGGATAGACCGGGTTTCCGCAGGCACGGCAGCCTTCTCCCGGAAGCTCCTTGCGGCCGGACATCAATGAGAGCATTGTAGGTATGGGCTGATTCTCGACAGCGTTCGGAGCGAGGTACATATCGCAAGCTGCACAGTAGAAGTCGCTGTTTTCCATGAGTACCACTTCGCTCCCGCAAATAGGACAGTAAGACATAAGATTTCCTCCTTTTTTAATTGAATTATAACAGCGAGAAGCTCAGTCCGTTCCCACCTCTTCGGTGGGAACGGTTTGCTTATTCTGAGCTAATGGTGATCGGCTTCTGATTACAACGGATAAGCAGATCATTGACCTTCTCAATGTCGTAAATGCCGCATTGGAAGACCTTTATCAGCACGATGTCCCGCGGCAGGCGAATGAACAAAGGCGCCATCCCATACAGGATCAGCGCCTCCTGTGTCTCGCACAGATCAAACCTCGCGGCAAGGCAGATCCGCAGGATAACATCCCGGTCGACGGTATGTTTTTCTCCCGAGATTAACTTATAACCGTAGCCTTCCGAGAGATCCGCAGCGAGGAAGATGTTCTGCTGGAGCAGGCCTTTTTCTTTAAACTTCGACCGCATATAGTCGGAAAAAGGATGCGGACCAGTGAACAACCGGGCCTTGAACATTTCAAGGAATGACGGCAGTTCAGGCGGACTGAGTGACTCAAACGTTGTGCAGAGGATCGGGTCCGGCTGGGGGAAACAGATGAAATGATCTTCCATGAAAACACACTCCTAATATAGATTGAAGCCGACCCGATAGCTCAGGTCGGCGCCCTATAATAGAATGTGTATTTTTTTCAAATCCATATCTGGTTAGTACTATTGTGCAAATAAGAACTACGATTACTTGATACCAAACTATTCAAATGGTATGATTATTATACTAATGGTATTTCTTTTTTATCATAATTATCACATATTTGCTATTTGAGATTAACAGAGGTATCTAATAATGACTTTTGACTATGTGCCCAAAACCTACGACTGTGCTTATGATAAGTTCTATAGCTATTTAGATTATTGGATGCTAGATCGCTTTTTTTGCTTCGTTGATGAATTTGATATTGTCGGTGTTCGATGGAGCCAGCCGACTACAATCAGCAAAGAGTATTTTTTGAGATTATTAGTTGAGGGATCTTCTGCAAGAGCACATGGTAATGGCAAGAATAGCTTTGGGAAAAGCGATGACGTGTCAACCGAGATGATGCAGTTTCATTCTCTTCTTGATCACGGTGCAATGTGGAAGACCAAAAATGGTAGTGTTATATGTTCTGCTATAACATATGAATCCAATGACAATATTATTAGTAGTTTTTTGAACATGCGGCAGAATCTTTTCTCTACAACACAATACCCTTTTTTACAGGAAAACCTGATTCTTGAGTTTCTTGATGAAAAAAAGTTCAGGTTCAACAGGAAAGCGGATGATGAAGATCATTTTATTCTCATATACTATGATGAGGAGCATAAAGAATCGGATTCTATACGTTCATATGACGATTTGCTAAGGAAAGCAATAGCATATTCAGCGCCAGGTAGTTTCCGAAGCCATTATACTAGTTCATTTACAAGAAACCGTTATGTAAGTGATTTTGCAAAACTCCGCGCAAATGGATTCTGTCAATTATGTGGACAGGAAGCTCCTTTCCTCGATCGAAACGAGATTCCATATCTTGAAACTCATCACATTATAAGTTTGGCAGATGGCGGAGAAGATTCTATAGATAACACGGTGGCGTTATGTCCAAATTGTCATAGAAAGATGCACTCAGCTGATCCAGATCTTCTGACTGAAGATATAAAAAAACTGCTTTCCATTGCTTCTTTGTATTAAGCGCTGATTTCAAGTAATGAATACCTCATTCCTGCGTTTTGCAGATGTGGGGCGTTCATCTCGTGAAGTAATAAAGAGGACAGATTTGTCTGTTGTTTTGTGCTCTCTCGTATGATAGAATCAAATCACCTTCACAGGAGGGGAGGTGAGGAAATGCTATACTGTTCGATGTGTGGAGGACTCTTAGCTCTGGAGTCAGATGGAGATTATTACTGTAAGGACTGCGATGTATACTATGTTATCCCAGAGAGCCAGAAGAAGCTTTACGAGGAGCCGGATCCATACGAAGCAGAACTGGAAAAGTGAGCTAATAAGAGAAAAAGATAATCAAATACTTAACAGACACTTTGAAAAAAGACTGAACAGATAAAAAGAAAGCATCCGCTTAAATGGCGGATGCTCTCTTTTTATCTGCTATACTGCTCCTCTTATATACTTCTCCAGTTCCGGCGGGACTTTTCGCTGGCTGCGGATTGATGCATTCAGGCCGTTCATGAGCAGCAGCTGATAGGAGAGCAGGGGGGTATCATAGAACTCTATAAGCTTCAGATCCATATACCGACGGAATGATCGGGTACAGAATTCTTCGTCCAGAGTATACCCATCGTCTTCACCTATATCACAAGGAATATTAACGGATTCAACCACACATTTGCAGCGGATCGCCTTCACAGGAGCTGATACATAGATATAGGCTATATCACCCGGAGACATGTTGCACTGCTGGTGCCACACAACATGCCCATATTCCTGAAATGCGCCTTCCGCATTATAGATATCCGGGCTGCAGGGAATAAGCCAGCTTGCCATGGGCCTACCTCCAGATTATGTTTCTTCCGCAAATCACTCGAAATAACGTCCTTTAGATCATTCATTTGTAAGCGTGGCCATCAACTCGCTGAAGCTTGTCATAGCCGACTGCAGGTTCTCGATGATATCTCCAGCAAGAACGTCAGGGTCCGGGAGGTTCTCCAGATCAGCAAGAGACTTATCTTTGATCCAGAAGATATCAAGACTCAGCTTGTCCCTCGCAAGAATCTCATCAATTGAAAATCTGCGGAATCGGCCATCAGGGTTCTCCTCTGACCATGTCTCCCTGCGTTCGTGGCGGTTATCCGGATTATAGCAGCGTATGAAATCGTCCAGGTCCTCTTCCTTCATTGGATTCTTTTTCAGCGTAAAATGCATATTGGTGCGGAAATCGTAATACCAGATCTCTTTCGTCTGCGTTTCCGCGCTGGCCGGTCTCTTTTCAAAGAATAGGACATTTGCTTTCACACCGGGCTTATAGAAGATGCCTGTAGGCAAACGAAGAATCGTATGAAGATCTGTAGTATCCAGAAGTTTTTTCCGTACTGTCTCTCCTGCACCGCCCTCAAAAAGAACATTATCAGGAAGCACAACTGCGGCTCTGCCATTAGCTTTTAAGAGCGTATTGATATGCTGAACAAAGTTAAACTGCTTATTGGAAGTTGTCGTCCAGAAATCAGTCCGGTTATAGACAAGATCTTCGCTTTCCTGCTCTCCTTCCTCATTAGTAAAGGTCATGGAGGATTTTTTGCCGAAAGGAGGATTTGTGAGAACAATATCCACCCGGTATCCGGGATCCATCAAAAGGGCATCGCCCAGTGTAACCGGAACCTCTCCGTAAATATCTCCGACGTTGTGGAGATAGAGATTCATAAGGCACATTTTATATGTGTTTGGAACCAGCTCGTTACCAAAGAATGTGCCGTTCTTCAGGAATTCTTTCTGCTCACGATCCAACGGATATCTGCCGGGAGCTGTCAGATAATCCAACGCAGACAGGAAAAAACCGCCGGAACCGCAGCATGGATCCGTAATTGTTTCGCCGGGCTTGGGCTGTATGCATTTGACCATTGCCTTGATAAGCGGGCGCGGGGTAAAATACTGTCCTGCACCGCTCTTGACGTCCTCCGCGTTCTTCTGAAGGAGTTCCTCATAGATCGTGCCCTTCACGTCGGAAGACATGGACACCCAGTTTTCAGCGTTCACCATCTGCACGACTCGGTACAGAATTGCAATATTATTGATCTTATTGGTTGCCTGCTTGAAAATCTTACCGAGGGTGCCGGGCTGCTGCCCCAGAGTATCCAGAATGGAGCGGTACTTTTCCTCCAGTTCAGACCCCTTCAGCGTGTTCATATCAGTCCAGGAGCATCCCTCCGGAATACCCATGGACTTGTTATAGGGAGGCCGGGAATACTCGTCTGCCATTTTCAGAAAAATCAAGTATGTGAGCTGTTCCAGGAAATCTCCGTATGTTACGCCGTCGTCCCGGAGGACATTGCACATTCCCCATACTTTGGAGATGATTGATGATGTTTGTTCAGCCATCTTTATTTCCTACTTTCTGCCTAATAGTCTCAGCTTCAGCTTGTATTCTTGCATCCTCCCAGAATTGACCTTTCAAAAGAAGAACCATCTTCGTAAATTACTCTTAGTTTGTGCTCATAGCCTTCCGGGGTATTGATGAATCTCCACCTGATCACAAAATCCGTATCATTGCTTTTGACCACATCGTAATCATACAATGCGTTTCTTATGTATCTGCTGCGTTCCGTCAGATTGCTGAACATGGTGCTGTCAACCGAATATCTTTTATCCTTCCCGAGAAGGATCTCAGCGTTCTTCATATCGGCCGGAGTACGGAACACGATCATCTTCAGAAACTTCAAATCTACTTCATCAGGATACAAGAATTCAGCGTTCCGTTTTCTGGTGATCTCCGAAGTATAACCTTCGACCGGACCCCTTGATAAAGCCGTTTCCCAGTCGAATTCCAAAGCTTTCTCAAGATTCGCAGTGATAAGAGTATCTAATGCCCTCGCATTTCCGTCCGTTACAGCAATGCCGTTATGATACAGAAGCTTTTCACTGAACAGCAGAGCGACCGGTATAGGAACATTCCCTTCTTCCGGGGACTTATCCTCTTGAAAGATCCCTTCATTACGGTAAAAAGTTGGGGTCTTCTCTTTATAGTAAAACCGAACACTGTCTCTGACAAAACGCGCTGTTCTTTCTACGATACTGGCTTCAGCCCCGTCTTTGAAACCTGCCAGTTTTGAATTATTTCTGCTGTATAAGCAGCCCGTTTTCATGATCTTCAGGAAATTCTGAAAATCTGTATGATGATGGAGATATTCAAAACCATTTGCTTTTAGTTTATTTATCAGATTATAGGTGTTTATTGAAACGTTTTTCAGCATTACGTTTCTTGCGCGTGAAAACTCATCGTCAACACTATATGCGGAAATGAAATAATCATTTTCCATTGAGTTGAGCTGTTGGATCGGAATTGCATCCTCTGATAAGGACTGATAGAACGAAAGGATCTTATTCTTTTTTTCTTCGATCGCTTTCTGTGCAGCAAGTTCACGTTCTATCTCAGCGATCCTCATTCTCTCACGCCAAGCTGCTTGCTCTTTTTCTTTTCTTTCCTGTTCTGCTTTTCTCTGTGCTGCTATTCTTTCTTTTTCACGCTCTTTCCGAATGCTTTCTTCTTCTTTTTCTCTAAACTTTTTCTGTTCTTCTTTGTATAGTGCTACCTTGATTTCTTCTTCAATTTCAGCTTGGACATCCGGGTCCACTGCTTTCAGAAACTTTACAAAAGTATCAGGAGAAGGATATTGGAATCGTGCAGATCTTGAAGGAAACTGAACTGTTATTATTCTATCATCCTGGTCTATTACTGTGCCGGTACCGCATGTAATATGTTTTACTCGTTTATTCAACAGATTCATCATTTTCACCCTTATCAGTAAGAAATAAGCAGTCCAAATGAAAAATAATGAAATATTATATCATAGAACAAATATGTTTAAAACAAATTCATTGGATCAGCCAACTTCTTTTCCACCGTGGACTTCGGTTTGCGGTGTTTTTTGGCTTCTTTTGTACGTTGATGGGGGAGAATGATTTCAAACGTTTCCTTTATAATGGGTTTGAACTGTTGCGAATACTGCAGCAGTTGTGCTGCGCGCAAGGCTGCCTGTCCGGAAGATCTCCCGGAGTATGTCTCTCTTGTTTTTCAGTTCACCAGTTATTATTTCTCTTCTCCGCTCCAGACATAGGCTGTGTAGCGGCCGCCGCCGATTTTGCTTATCTTGCCCTTCTCAAGCAGGTCGGCAAGCGTGCGTTCGACCGTTATCGGGCTGATATCCGGGAATCTTTCCAGAATGTCCGCTTTGGTGATCTTCCCGACATGTGTGCGTGCCATTTCTCTTATCCTCTCCGGCTTTGAAAGACCGTTCACCGTCATCAGCTGCACACGGCCGCTGAATTCTCTGTATGCCGCCACGATGATCCCCAGCATGTAGCGGACGAAAGGCGCATAGTCATTGCTTTCCTTGTGCCAGTTGGTGGAGCTCTCCTGCAGGACATCGTAATACGTGTCCTTCGTATCGGCTGTCAGCTTTTCAAGGCTTATGTATTTGCCTACGATGTAGCCTGCTCTGTACAGGAGAAGCAGAGTCAGCAGGCGGCTCATGCGGCCGTTTCCGTCGTTGAAGGGATGGATGCAGAGGAAGTCCAGGACAAAGACGGGGATCAGCAGCAGCGGATCCATCTCCGTGTCGGAGAGGGCAAGCTCGAAAGCCTGACAGAGCCGGTCGACCGTGTCCGGCGTCTCCCATGCGGGCACCGGCTGAAAGCGCACCCTTGCACTTCCGTCCGGAAGAGTCTCGGTAATGCAGTTATCCGCGTTTTTGAAGCTGCCGCCTATGGAGCTGCCGCTGAACTTGAACAGCTCCCTGTGAAGCTGCAGGATCATCGGAGGACGGGGAGGGATATATTCATAGTTCTCGTGGATCGTGTTGAGGACATCTCTGTATCCCGCGATCTCTTTCTCGCTTCTTGTTTTGGGCGCGGTCTTGTCCAGCACGATCATCCTGAGCCTGTCGCTCGTCGTGACGATGCCTTCGATGCGGTTGGACGCTTCCGTGCTCTGGATCCGGACGACATCAAGGAATTTAGCAAGCATATTGCTTTTCGCTTCAATGAACAGCGCCTGTTCTCCCCGGTATTCATGGATCGCCGTCAAAAGCGCTACCACGTCCGGAGTAAGAAGGGAGTTGTATTCTTTTTTGAAATCAAACGCTCTCATGGTTCTGCCTCATCTCCGGTTTAATTGCATCATTTTTACTATTTTGATGCAATTGAATTATAATCCCTTCTTTACTCCGTGTCAATTCAACTGCATCATTTTCCGATAAATGATGCAGTTGATTACGGGGGTGAGGCAATTGAAAAGGACGGCCCTTTTTGAAGGAGCCGTCCTGTTTTATTTCCATTGTACGCCCGGTCAGCCGAGAATCTCGCCGTTGCGGGAGATCGTGACCACCTGCCACGGGATGAACCGGCCGCTCTCGCGGATGGCTTTCTCCGCGGCGCGCTGCAGTCCGCCGCAGCAGGGCACCTCCATGCGCAGGAGGATGACGCTCCGGATGTCGTTGGACCGGAGGATCGCCGCGAGCTTTTCACTGTAGTCCACGGCGTCCAGCTTGGGGCAGCCGATGACGGTGACTCTCCCTTTCATGAAGTCCTCGTGGATGCCTGCGTAGGCATAGGCCGTGCAGTCGGCGGCGATGAGCAGATCAGTCCCGTCAAAGAACGGCGCCCGTTCGGGAACGAGCTTGATCTGGCAGGGCCACTGGGCAAGGCGGGAGACCTGCGTCCCGCCGCCGGGCAGCTCCGGATCACCGGAGCAGGGCTCCGTTTGCTCAGCCGCCGCTTTCACGGCTTTGGCAGCCATCACCGCGGCCTCATCGTATGCGGGTGCCTCGCGCTCCTCAAAACGGATCGCTCCTGCGGGACATTGGGGCAGGCAGTCGCCGAGACCGTCACAGAAGTTCTCCCGGACGAGTCTCGCCTTCCCGTCCACGATGTCTATGGCGCCCTCGTGGCAGGCGGCGGCGCACAGGCCGCAGCCGGTGCATTTTTCCTCATCGATGTGTATGATCCTTCGTATCATCATCGTTCTCCTTTTTCGTTTCTGTGCCGAGTATACACCATCCGGCCCCCGTGATGCAAGGAAACGGCGTCCGGCGTCCGGGTCAGTTCGGGTTATGGAGCGCTCAGGGTAATATAAAACCGGACATAGCTGACGGGGGGAGAATGATTTCGAAGGCTTCCTTTATAATGGGTTTGAAAGAGCCCGGCATCTCTCTAAACTGTACGCTATTACGGAGGCATCCTATGCAGAAAATGATTTCGGGCGTGATCGCCGATGACGCCGGTCGGCACTTGAGGTGGGATCTCCAGCTCTTCGCGGAAGGCGCAACCGGCGGGGAAGGAACAGGAGAGGGAACACCTGCATCCGCGGATCAGGGGCAGACGGGGGAAAGATCCCTCGACAGGCTCGGGATGACATCGGATGAAATTGACTCGATCGAGGATTTAGGTATACCGAAGGAACGCCTGGAACGGTACAAGGCCGTTCGGGGGAGGAAAGATCCTTCGACTGCGCTTCGCTCCGCTCAGGATGACACGGAAGATCCTTCGACTGCGCTGCGCTCCGCTCAGGATGACAGAGGGGGAGAAGATCCGGACGCGAAGTGGGACGGGATCCTGAAGGACCCGGAATACAACCGGCGGATACAGGACATCGTTCAGAAGCGGGTCTCGGGGATGAAGGCCTCGCTGGAAGCCCTGGCTCCCGTTCTGGAGACCCTCGGACAGAAATATGGCATGGACGTTTCGGACATCCGGAAGATGGATCTGGAGGAGCTCGCCAAGCACGTGGCGGAGGAGTTTCCACCTCATCAGTCAGCTTCGCTGACAGCTTCCCATGGCAGTTCGGTCACGACACAGGGGACCACCTCATCCGTCAGCCTTTCAGCTGACACCTTCCCCTCAAGGGGAAGGCTTGAAGGCCAGGATCAAGGGGAAGCCGTTAAGGAGAGCGGGGAGGAGCAGGCGAGGCGCCGGTATTTCGACGATCTCGTCCGGCAGGGGGAACTGCTGAAGGAGAAGATCCCGAACTTCGACCTGCAGCGGGAGCTGGAGGATCCGCGCTTTGCAAGGATGACCGCGCCGGGAGGGGGGTGGACCGTGGAGCAGGCCTTCAACGCCGTCCACCACGACGCCCTTGTCCGGATAGCGGTGGAACAGGCCGCGCGGGAGGCCGCAAGGGCGCTGTCCAACAGCGTGCAGGCGGGAAAGAGCATGCCCGTTGAGAACGGTTCCGTCCAACGGTCCGCCATCGGAACGGAGACGAAGCTCTACAGCGCCATGAGCCCAGAGGAGAGGGCTGCGTATAAAAAGCAGCTGCAGAGCGGGAGGATCCGGTTTAGTAATAAATAAGATCCCTCGACTTTGCTCGGGATGACAGTTAAAGATCCCTCGACTCCGCTTCGGACAGTTCGCTTCCAGCGGCTCGTTCGGCGCTGTGCTTGAACTTGCCGGGAAGCTGTTGCGGCCGTTCGGTTGACCCCAAATCAGAGATTTGGACCGAACAGGCTCCACTCAAGATGACAATTATGAAAAAGGAGAAATACATGACACATACATGGAATCTTCAGCTTTTTGCTGAAGCGGGAACGCTCGTAAACGCGACCGCGAACTACGTGAACGCCTATACCGGCGACGTGACGGCGTTCGACTCGAAAAACACCCTCGCGCCCCAGATCAAGGACTTCTACGACACGGAGCTCCTGGAAAACGCGCGGACGGACACCTATTACGCCCAGCTGGCCAAGCGGGTGAACCTGCCCGCAGGGCACGGCGGAAGCGTGGAGTTTCGCAAGTGGAACACCTTCGAAAGGGCCGGGCAGCTGCAGGAGGGCGTGATCCCCACGGGACAGAAGTTCGGCCAGACCAAGCTCACCGCCGCCGTGAACCAGTTCGGCACCTACACCGCCGTGTCCGACCGCCTCGAGTACAAGGCCTATGACGACATCATAGGCGGGGCCACCGAGGAGATGGGCGCCTCCCTCGCGGAGACACAGGAGGCCCTTATAAGGGACGCTCTGTTTGCCGGCACGAACGTGCTCTACGCGAACAAGATCACCAACGCGGACGGCTCCGTCGGCGCGCCTCCCACATCCATGGGCGGGCTCGTGGACAACGCCTCCTACAACTGCAGGATGACCGCGGAGCTCGTGAACAAGGCTGCCACGAAGCTCAAGAAGGACAAGGTGCCCAAGATCAACGGCAGGTACTACGCCGTGATCCACCCCTCCGTGGCGGAGGACCTGCGCAACAGCGAGGGCTGGCTGGAGGCCCACAAGTACGCCCAGCCCGGCGAGATCTTCAACGGGGAGATCGGCGAGCTGCACGGCATCCGCTTCATCGAGGACACCTTCGCCCCCGTCTTCCACGGCGAGGATCTGGCGAGCGACAGCAGGACGCTCACCGTCAACTATGCCAGCGGCTACAGCGGCGCCATCACCAGCCTTGCCTTCGACGGCGGCACCGTGGCGGAGGACGAACTGATCGGCAGGGTGATCTGCATCAACGGCAAGACCGCCGTGATCACCGACAACACGGCCAGTATCCTGACCTTCGCCTCCACCGACTTCGGCAGCATCGCGGACAACACGGTCATCTACCCCGGAGAGGGCGGCGGAGAAGGCATCGCGGTCTACGCCACCTACTTCTTCGGGAAAGACGGCTTCGCCATCATCGACCCCGCCCAGGGCGGAGCGGAGATGATCGTCCACGACAAGAGCGAGATCGGCGGCCCGCTGAACCAGTTCAGCACGATAGGGTACAAATTTGAATCGAATGGTGCGACGATTTTGTATCAGGAGAGAGTGCTGCGGGTAATGAGCACTTCCTCTTATAGCTCGACGGACGAAGGAAACTAAGATCCCTCGACAAGCTCGGGATGACAAATAGGGGGCCTATTAAGGCCCCCGTTTCAGAAAGGATATTTGAATATGGCTGTAGCGAAAAAAGCAAAAGCAAATGAGAACATAGCAGGACGCGTGGAGCTGCGCATCCCCCGCAGCAGCGCGGATGAGGATCCGAACATCTTCATCTCCGTGAACGGGAAGAACTGGCTGATCCCCAAGGGGAAGACCGTGTTCGTGCCGAGCGAGGTGGCGGAGGAATACCGGCGGAGCGTGGAGGCGAAGGAGCGCTTCATCTCCGTCGTGGAAAACAGAAGGAACACCGAATGACCATCGCGGAAGTCCTGACGCGGATCGACTCCATCGAGCCGAACCAGTACAGCCAGAGCGACAAGCTGGAATGGCTCAACCGGCTGGAGGGCCAGATCTTCGACGAGCTGATCCTCACGCACGAGCATGAGCCGGACATCGAATTCGAGCCCCACACCGAGACCACGGACGAACTGCTCGTTCCATGGCCCTACGGCGGGGAAGTCTACGAATACTATCTCAAGGCGATGATCGCCGCGGCGAACCACGAGAACGTGAAATACAACACGGCGATGGCTCTGTTCAACGCCGCCTACAGCCGGTATTCGTCAACCTACAACCGGAACCACGTTCCGCTGCCGCCTTTCCCGAAGAACCGGCTGCGGTTCTGAGAGGATGCGAGATCAGTTGTAGTTCGGGATGTAGGGATTGTCAGGGTGGGGCTTGGTCTCCATTTCACAGTACGGGCAGATGCCGAAATTCGCATCCAGTATTTTCTGCTTGATCTGCCGTCCGCAGCGCTTGCATTCGCCGTATTCGATCTCGATCAGCTCGTCACCGCCGGAAACTTTTTCTCCCGTTTCATCCGGGAGGACGACCGGGTCTTTCTCTTTGATGTTATCCATGTGTGCAAACCCCTTTCAACAACTTTTTTCTGTCTCTGTCCGTGATTTTATCAAAAACCGCTGCTTTTCGCAACAATTCTTTCGGGAGATCGATATGCCTTTTCTGCCGCAGATAAGTGAATCAAGGACCCGCAGGGAATTCACCGACACCTTTCTCGGCTACGACCACCGGCTGAAGATCGGCCACGGGGAATACTTCGACACGGAGAACCTGACGAACGACTTCTACCCGCTGCTTTCCACGAGAAAGAAGCGGGGCACGGTCACCGCGCTCACTTCGGGGCAGAGCATGATCGAGAAGGACGCCCTGGCCTATATCGACAACGGAGTCCTGTACTACAACGGCAACGCCACGGGCCTGACCGGCATCTCCGAAGGGGACAAGCAGCTGGTCGGCATGGGGGCGTATATCTGCATTTTCCCCGACAAACTCTATTTCAACACGCAGGACGATACGGACTTCGGCAGCATGGAGACGCATTACGCCAACGCCCCCGAGGGGAGCACCGCCGCCGTGACCTATCAGGCCTGCAAAAGCGACGGCACGCTCTACGAACAGAGGACGGTCTCGACCACCGAGCCCGAGGATCCTTCAAACGGCGACATCTGGGTGGACTCGACAACAGGCACTTTCTATGAATGGTCGTCGGTGCAGATCACATGGGTGGAGATCCTGACCGTCTTCACGAAGATCACCTTCTCCACGATGGGACAGCTCGATGTACGGGACTATGACGGCGTCAGCATCGCCGGCTGTCCTCTCGAGGACCTGAACGGCGAGAAGATCGTCTACGCCCACGGCGGCTCCGAAACGGAGCACGATTATGTCGTGGTGGTGGGCCTGCTGCAGAGCGACCTGCCCGATGTGCAGGGAAGGGTGACCATCGACCGGAACGTGCCAAGCATGGACTTCGTCTGCGAGGCGCAGAACCGGCTCTGGGGCTGCTTTTACGGCAACGACGGCACGCAGAACCTCAACGAGATCTGCTGCTGTGCCCTCGGCGACTTCCGCAACTGGCGGCAGTACCTCGGCATCTCCACGGACTCGTGGACGGCCTCCGTCGGCTCGGACGGGGTGTGGACGGGAGCGGTGAACTACCTCGGCTATCCGACCTTCTTCAAGGAAAACTGCATCCACCGGGTCGTTATATCTCCCGAGGGAGCGCACCAGATTATCGAGACGGAATGCAGGGGCGTGCAGGCCGGAAGCCACAGGAGCCTGCAGATCGTGGGAGAGACGCTGTTCTACAAGAGCCGGACGGACGTCTGCGCCTGGCAGGGCGGATTCCCGACCGGGATCTCCGAAGCCCTCGGGGACGTCAAATACTATGACGCTGTGGCGGGCACCTTCGGCAGCAAATACTATATCAGCATGAAAGATGCCGACAACCACTGGCACCTGTTCGTCTACGACTCGGCAAAGAGCCTGTGGATCCGGGAAGACAGTCTGCACGCAAAGTGCTTCGCTGCTGTCGACGACGAACTCTACTGCATCGACACGGAGGACCGGCTGCTCGCTCTGAACGGCACCATCGGCGATCTCGAGGAAACGCTCACATGGAAAGCGGAGAGCGGGCTGCAGTACTACCAGTATCCTGACAGCAAATATGTGAGCCGCTGCAACTTCCGACTGAAGTGCAGCGGCACGATCAAGCTCTATATGGAATACGATTCTTCGGGGGAATGGATCGAGAGCGGGAGCATCGCCTCCACCGGCACGGATACCGTGACGATCCCGGTGAAACCGCGCCGCTGCGACCATCTCCGCTACAAGCTCGAAGGAACGGGAGACGTCAAGCTCTACTCCATCGCAAGGGTGTATGAGATAGGGTCAGACTATTAGGTGGACGTGGACAGCTTTTACGGGTTTGTATCCACCCACATGGCAGGGCGGATGCCGCTGCTTACTCCCATAGAATCTTTATTGAAAGTATGATGATCTAAAAGACCCTTTGGTGTTACAACTATTTGTCGATACAAAGTTCCATTCTTATCAGATCGAATACTTTCGCAGGAGCGAAGCCACCATGAAGTGCTTTCTCTGGTGGAGTATTGGAATCCGCATTTGCGTGAATCGTCGTTCGGAAAATACTTTTCAACTTCTTCTTCGCTCAAAAGAAAAAGCATATCATTTGTTTGATGAGACGATTCAATATTCGTTACACAGATCCTGTCTTGTTCCTCCGGTAAAAACGCGACTGAATAGAATTCGGAGTTCAAAGACCTGCGCAGATCATTTATACTCCAATCCTTGCCAGCACTGGTGTCATTATAAAGAATATACCTGCTCACCAGCAGCAGTTTTCCGTTCTGTTTTTCCAACACGATCCATTCGATGGGTTCGGGACCGTCCGCTACGCTGCCGTTCTGCTCGTATTTGCCGAATGTGACGATATCACCGATCCGGGCACCGGCAAACGGATCCGCTCCGCTGGCCGATGCATTGCCGCCGGAGAAAGGACCTGCCTGAAGTGTGCGGAAGGCAACGAAGCCGCCGACCAGCAGGCAGAGGATCAGAAGGGGAATGCCGATGAGAAGGACAAGCCTTTTCTTCGGTTTCTTCTTTTGTGAAACGCCGGAAGCAGCGCCCGACTCAAGTGCATCAAGCCGGCCGCGGACTTCGGAGAGCTCCCGCTCGATGCTTTCGAGCCGTTTGAGCACTTCGCTGATTTGTTCGTCCATAAAAACTCCTTTCTGCAATCGCGAGCGAACAATGGTTTTTTCCATCCTATCACACCCGCCGCTGGTCCGCAACAGCGGAGCGGGCAGGAACGGCTCGTGTAAACAAACAGGACCGGAACCCGGCAAAGCGGATCCGATCCTGAGAATGGGTGTTCTGCTTTTTCAATAGGATGCCCGATCACTGGGCGGGGTTGATCGCTACCGCCTCAAAATGCGCGACGGATGACAAGGTCAGCGCAAGCTCTCCCGAGGTCTTTCGTGTATCGCTTACCGCCGTGAAGTCCGTTTTGCCGCCCGCATCGATCCCCAGGGCATCCGACATGAGCTGGCCGACAAGATGCCCGTCCTTGTCAAAGAGATTCACATAAACAAGAACATAGCTGACGAAATGATCGCCGGGATTCCCGACCGTGCCGGCGGCCGTGATGCCTCCGCTGCTTTCGTCCAGCCTCAGATCCGTTATCGGAAGGTTCAGAAGATAGTTTTCCTCATAGGAATGCGGGGGGATCTGATACACCGGCTCCGCAGACGCAACAGCGGCCGAGCCGTCCGTCATCCGCTCCGTCAGCGTATTGATATAATACCAGGATGACTCGCCTGGAGATATGATCTGCGGATAGGCGAATGTGCCGGGCAGCTGGGCGGAAGAGGTGATCGATCTGCCGCTGCTGTCCTTCAGCTCCCAGAACGCGGCGGACAGGGACAGCAGGGTCTTCCCGGTGTTCGTGATCCGGTAAGATCCCTGAAAATGTTCTCCGTCTGTCCCCGGATAGGTCCGGAAATAGACGTTGTCGATTACGTAGTCCGTATCTTTGCCTTTGCCGGAGGAGGCGGAACTGCCTGCGGGAGCGGCACTGCCGGAGCTGCCGGCGCCGGAAGAAGGCTCCTTGCCGCCGGAGGGTGACTCCTTGCTGCCGCATGCGCAGCAGGAAACGGTCATTATCAGGACTAAGAGGATAACAAATAATCTTTTCATGGTCTGGACTCCGATTTGCTTCTCAGTTTTATGGGACGAACGATGGTCCGTCCGTTTTTACATGCTACCACACTCGCGCCAGATCCGCAACAGCGGGCTGCCCGAAAGGAGGTTCTCCTATGACAACAACACACGAACTTCCGCCGATCCTACGGGGGACGGAACTTGCTCGTCGCAAAGCTCCATATCGTCTCGCCCTGACCGCAAGCGGCAGGTCTCGCTCGTTCCGCTGCTCCTCACCTCATCCGCAAACCCGCCGGCGCTGGGCTTTGCGGCTGGTTGAGAGATACAGGACAGGAGGCAGCATTTGACAGCATTACACGAATTACCTCCGATTCTAAGAGGGAATGAACAGGAACAATTATTATTGCTGCGGGACTATCTCGTCCGGCTGGCGCAATCCCTGAACGCCGTGGACAGCGCCACCATCGTCACGTCCTCCACCAGCGACAAGGTCACGAAGCGGGTCACCGACGACCTGAAGCAGCAGGCAGCGGATCTGCGCAGTCTGATCATCAAGACCGCCGACGCCCTCGACGTCCGCATCGAAACGAACGCGGAGGGCATCGACGGCATCAACGGCACGATCTCCACGCTGGGGAACACCTATGTGACGCAGTCGGCCTTCGGCACGTACAAGGAATCCGTGCTGCAGACCATCGAGAACACGGCGAAGGCCACCATCGAAAGCTATGGCTACGCCTCGCAGATCAGCGCCCTGAACGCAGGACTCGATTCCTTCAGCGAATACCTTACGCTCATCGACGGGGAGATCCGCAGGGGCGTGATCGAGGACCCACTCACGCATCAGGACGTGCTCGGCATCGCTATCTCGCAGTCGCTTGTCTTCACGTCCGGCACGGTGGAGCAGGACGGCCTGACCTACTACCGGATCGATTCCTCGCAGGCGCAGACCTTCGGCCTGTACACCTCCACGGGCTGGCAGTTCTGGATCAACGGAAGGAAGGTGGGCTGGTTTGACTCCACGTCTTCGTCCGCCCTGCACGTGGCCTCCGCCATCATCGAGAGCGGGCTCCGCTTCGGGGAGGACTGGATCCTCGACCAGAACAGCAACGGCATCGGCCTGCGCTACATAGGGAGCTGAGTAATGGCAACAGCTAAATTATGGTGGAACGGCTCGGCGTGGGTAACGAGTGATACCACAGCCGCGTCAAAAACTTCGTATTATACAAACAATCCGGGCATCAGAGCCGCTATCAAGCTCGTTGCCTTTGATGACGCAACGATAAAGCTGTATGCAGCACTGTCGCCGGACGGACAATCCGGCGAGAGCAACACACTTTCCGGAACGTTCAGCACTTCTTACGGTGGCGTATCGGCAGATGTGCATAACTGGGACAGAAGCGGCGGCGCAGACCTGCGTGAAAAGTGGTCATCGGCAACAGCCGCGACAACAGGCACTATCTCATGGAGCACCGGCAGTTCCGACATCACAGGCACGTACTATCGCGGCGGCGCAAAGTATTACAGCCGGCTCCAATGGACAGGTTCTCAGATTGTTGGATCTTCACCTTTCTGCACCGTCTCGTTTGATGACAACGGAGGTTCCGGCGGCCCGTCTGCGCAGACCATCTGCAAAGGCGCTTCTTCCGCTTTGTCAAGCACTGTTCCGACGCGCGCGGGTTATTCTTTTCTCGGTTGGGGAACATCTTCTGCTTCCGCTTCTGCGACATATTCCCCCGGCGGTTCTGTTGTCTTTTCCGCCGATACGACTCTTTACGCAGTCTGGCAGGCCAATGGCTACGGACTGACGGTCACGAAACCGGCTGCGGCCGCGATAACGATCCTCAGGAACGGAGAAACCTTCTCCGGAAACACCGTTTATCACGATGATGTCCTTGCCATAACGGCAACACCGGCCCCGGGCTACAGGATAACTGCTCTGCAGGTCAACGGCTCGGATTTCGTTTCCGGCGGCACACATACTGTTTCCGGAGCCGTGGCGATAGCGGCAGACGCTGTCGCTCAGTCTTCCACTATCGCCACATACGACAGATCCGTCAATACCCTTGATACATTCTCCCTCACCGTAAACAGATACAGCACCTCCCACTACAACAAGCTCCGATACTACGACAGCGGCGGCACGCTGCTGCACACCTCGGCCGTCTTCACGGAGAGCACGTCACTGACGGTTCCGCAGAGCTGGTTCGATGCCTTCGGCACCGTTACGGCGATCATGGTAACGGCGGTGCTCACCACATACACGGATCCGGAATGCACAACGGTCACCGGCGTGACGGACAGCTGCACCTTCACCGTGGCGGCGGACGCCACGATGAAGCCGACACTGGCGGCAGGCTGCGTAACCCTGACGCCGTACAACACCGGCACGGGAGCCGCGAGCCTTACAAATCCGGGATATGTAAAAGGATATTCCAAGGTCCGGGCTGTATTTGACACAAGCAAGATCACGCATGCTGCAGGAGCTTCAGCCGGAACGTATGCGATATCCGTTCAGGGCACGGCCACGAGCGGGAGCAATACAACGCTTGTATCGAGCAATACGGTAACGGCAGCCGGCACGCTTACGATCACCTGCACCGTAACGGACAGCAGAGGACGGAGCACAGCAGCCACGCAGACGATCTCCGTCAACGACTATGCGAATCCGGCGATAGCCTCGCTCAATTGCTATCGCTGTGACAGCTCCGGCGCGGAAGACGAGAATGATCCATACATGGCCGTTACGGCTGCCTGCACGTTTACTGCATTGGCAGATAATGCCATATCCATTGAGATCTTTGCAAAGCCTACCGGCGGCTCTTACACATCCTACGGGACCACGCCCAATGCCACAAAGAAGATCATCGGTGGCTCGTTCCTCGCGGATACTTCCTATTATGTGAAAGTCACGGTAACGGACACGGTAGGGAACAGTGCATCCACTGAGATGAGTATGCCCAGAAGGTCCTGGGTCTTCCACATGAGGAATTCTCTTGGCGGCCCAGGCGCTGCATTCGGGAAGGTCACGGAGCATGACAATGCTCTCCAGCTCGCATCCGGATGGGATTTCATGATGGGCGATACATCCATGTCCGAGGCCGAGCTTCAGGCCTTGCTGAACGGCGGCTCCGGCGTTACCGATGTAGAAGTCGACGGTTCGTCTGTCGTGACGGACGGAGTGGCAGAGATACCCGACACAATCCATGTGGGAGCATCTGCTCCGGCAGACCCAAAGACGAAGATATGGCTCGACACGGACGAACAGGGCGTTTCCGTTGTGACAAGCGTAAATGGGCAGAGCGGTGCTGTAACACTTCCGTTTTTAACGATGGAACTATTATGGACGAACCCTTCCCCATCAAGCGATTTTGCGGCACAGACGCTTTCTTTGGATTTGAGCGGCTATACAGCGGGAGCAATTGTTTTTGCCCCCTCAAAGAGTGACTACACATTATCATCTCCGCAGTTTTTTCTCATGAACAATGCCACGCAACGAATGATTTGTACTGTTTGGGCGATTTTCCAATACAGAGATATAACAGTATCGACATCGGGCATTACCTTTTCTGCGGGCAGGAGAATAAACACTTATAACAGCGGTTCAAGCGTACAAAGCAACGGTGAAATCATACCGATCTTCATCTACGGCATAAAGGGGATAACATGAGTGTACTGAGAATAAAAGACGGAAACAGTTGGGTAGAGATCCCTGCGTCCGGCGCAGGTGTTCCGCAGGGCGGCAATGCAGGGGATGTCCTTACCAAAGCGTCTTCCACCGATTATGACGCAGGATGGGTGACGCCATACCGTGCAGAAGCAAGGACAGTTAGCGTTACAATTCCAGCAAACAGTAGTACCACTTCCGTTACAGCAACCGTTCCGAGTGGATATACTTTTATTTGTTGGCTCACTCCCGCCCCTGTCGGATGGGGAGGCGCTATCTGGTATTCCTCATCTACCATTTTAGAGCCTTCAACCGCCATATGGACAACAAGCAGCAGCGGCAGCGCAAGACAAGTAGTTTGCCCATATCTGATCGCTTACACGGGGTAAGCATATCTGCTGCATAAAGGGGATAACATGAGCAAGCAAACCATATGGAATTATTTCAAGAGGCATACACAGCTTTCGGATGAGGCCATCGCCGGGATCATGGGAAACTTTGAGGCTGAGAGCAACAATGAGAGCTGCCGCGTTCAGGGTGATTTCACCGCCGATCGAAGGACCAGCCGGGAATATGCTCAGAAGGTGAATTCCGGAGCGATCTCTCCGCAGCAATGGCAGAGTGATGCACGCGGCTTTGGCCTGGCTCAATGGACATATTTCAGCCGTAAAGCGAACCTGCTTTCAACGGCACAGTCCTACGGCACCGGCATTGAGGACGAGACAACGCAGATCCGTTTCTTTCTGGCTGAGATGCAGACGGAATTCGTGAGCACATGGAGAGCTCTGCTGAACGATCCTACGATCCTCGAAGCCGCAAGGCTCGTCTGCGTAAACTATGAGCGGCCGGCCGTGAACAACGTGGCCGCACGGGCTGACTGCGGGCAGACGATCTATAATCAATTCCATGGTAAGGATGTTGAGCCTGAGCCGGATCCCGACCCTGCTCCGGAGCCGAAGGACGACCTGCTGAGGGAGTGGATCGGGTACGAGCAGGCGGAGGCAGACCGGCACCTTGCAAAGGCGGCGGAACTGAAAGCGAGGCTGAAAACATGACCCAGACGACAGCGACCATCATCGCGGTGATCATCAGCTCCGGGGCATCCCTGCTGATCTCCATCCTCACGATCATCTCCCAGAGCAAAAAGCAGGCGGCGGAAATGGACAAAAAAATAGCGGTCATCGAAACGAAGATGGACCACATGAAGGAGGACATCGCAGCGCACAACCGATATGCGCAGATGTTCTCGGAGAATATACCGGCGATCCGGCAGCACATGACCGACACCGACCGCCGGCTGGACAATATAGAAAGGAGGCTGGTATGAAACTGCCGGATCGCGTATATGATATCCTGAAATGGCTTTCCCTTGTTTTTTTCAATGCTGCAGGAATTCTTTTCAAAACATTGGCTTCCATATGGGGCTGGCCTTACGGGGAAGAAGTGCTTACCACCTGCGCGGCTGTCGCCCTCTTTATCGGGGCATTGATCGGTGTTTCTTCCGCACAGTATTACAAGGACAAAAACTGACCGGTTTTTCTGCAGTTTTCAGGGAAAAACAGAAAACCCGCAAGGCTTGTATTTTCAATGCCTTGCGGGTTTTCCCTGGTCCGAGTGGGGCGATTTGAACGCCCGGCCTCTTGAACCCCATTCAAGCACGCTACCAACTGCGCTACACCCGGATTTCTTTTTCGTGCTCGAATAATATAGCACACCTGCCGGCAGATTGCAAGCGTTTTTGACCGCCCGCGCAATAAAATCAAATAAAGGCGTTCGCGGACTTTACTTTACCGCCGCGATGAAATACAATAATACAATAAGCAAAAACGGGAAGGAGGAGCAGCCATGGCGCAGACAGTCATCACCATCGTCATATTCATTGCCATGATCGTCAGCTACAGCCTGAACAGGATCCCCATGGCGCTGACGTCCATGATCGGCATGCTGCTGCTGGTGATCACGGGCTGTGTCAGCTCGTCCTCCGTTCTTTCCACCATCGGCAGCGGCACGGTGCTCACGATGATCTCCATGTTCATCATCGCCGCCGGCCTCCAGCGGACGCAGATGGTGGATAAGCTGTCGGGGCTGGTGTACAGAGTTTCAAAGGGCTCGTTCACGAAGGTCCTGGCGGGCTATGTCCTCGTGACGTTCATCCTCGGGCAGTTCCTTCCGTCCACGACGGCGATCGTCGCGCTGGTCTGCCCGCTGGTGGTCTCCATGTGCAGGGAGATGAAGATCAATCCCTCCAAGATGCTCTTCTCGGTGGCCATCGTCGGCGTGGCGGCCTCATGGACATTCACCCCGATCGGCCCTTACGCCGCCAACTACATCGAGAGCAACGGCATGCTCGCCGAATACGGCATCACGGGTGTTGAGTTCACGATCTTTGACGAGATGATCGACAAGATCCCGTGCACGATCGTGGTGATCCTCTGGGCGATCTTCTTCGCCCCGAAGTTTGCGCCGGATATCCCAGACCCCATGCTTAGCAGCTTCACGGGACCGGCGAAGAAGGAGAAGGCTCCGCTGGGGCCCGTCCGCGAAGTGATCGGCTACGGGGTGTTCGCCGCGGTGATCATCTGCCTGATGTTCCGGTCCTTCGGGCTTCCCTCGTGGGTCATCCCCGCCTGCGGGGCCTGCATCGTCGTGCTGAGCGGCGTGCTGACCGAGCGGGAGGCGATCAGCAGCATGGGGCTGGATATCATCATGATCTATGTCGGCGCGGCGGTGCTGGGCAACGCCTTTGCCGCCACGGGCGCCGGGGAGATCATCGGCGACGCGGTATCCGCCGTGCTCGGCCGGACGGGGAACAGCTATCTGATCGGCGCGGCGTTCTTCGCGGCGGCTTATATCATGACGTCGCTGCTGTATAACAGGGCCGTCAGCAAGATCCTCATCCCGATCGTCCTCCTGAGCAGCATCAGCATGAACTGCGACCCGCGGGGCCTCATGCGGATGTGCTATATCGGGAGCATGTGCTCGCTGATCACGCCGATGGCGACCACGGCCGTCCCGATGATCATGGGCGCCGCCGGCTATACGCAGAGGGACCTCGTCCGGATGAACATCCTCCCGGCGATCCTCATGTGCGTGGTGACGGTGCTGTTCGTGATGACAAGATTTCCCTGCTTCTGAAAGACTGTCCCGCTCCCTGACCGGAACGGGACGTTCTGCTTGCAATACAATTTGGACAGGTGGTGCGGGTAATGAAGATAAAGCTTCGCGCTGTTGAAAAAACGAGCCCCGCGAAGGAAAAGCGCAGGGCCGAAAAAGCCCGGTTCGGCTCCTGCCGGAACGCGGACGAGAAGAAGGCCATGAAGAAGGCCGACCGATTCAACAGAAAGACTTCCGGAGGTGAAGACCGGTGAGCATCGAGTTCCTGATCTCTCATATGAGCCTTGAGGAAAAGGCCTCGCTTATGTCCGGGGCAGATTTCTGGCACACCAAGGCGGTGGAAAGGCTCGGGATCCCCGCCGCCATGATGAGCGACGGCCCGCACGGACTGCGGAAAGTGATCGGCTCGGCCAAGACGCCGGACGTGAGCAATTCCGTTCCGGCCACCTGCTTCCCGACGGCCTCCGCCCTGGCGAACAGCTGGGACGAGGAAATGGTCGAGGAGATGGGAAGGCTCCTGGGACTTGAGGCGGCCAACGAGGACGTGGGCGTGCTGCTGGGGCCGGGACTCAACATCAAGAGAGACCCGCTCTGCGGCCGGAACTTCGAATATTTCTCCGAGGACCCCTTCCTTGCCGGAAAGCTTGCCGCCGCCATGGTGAGAGGCATCCAGTCCAACGGCATATACGCCTGCCCGAAGCACTTTGCCGCCAATTCGCAGGAGCATCTGCGGATGACGGTGGACTCCGTGGTGGATGAGCGGACGCTGCGGGAGATCTATCTGGCCGCGTTCGAGACCGCCGTGAAGGAAGGCGGGGCCAAATGTGTCATGAGCTCCTACAACCGCGTGAACGGGACCTATTCGAGCGAGAACCCCCATCTCCTGCGGGACATCCTGTACGGCGAATGGGGCTTCGACGGCATGGTGGTGACCGACTGGGGCGCCAACAACGACCGGGTCGCGGGCATCAAGGCGGGCTGCACGCTGGAGATGCCGGGCTGTGAAGGGATCACCGACCGGCAGATCGTGGAGGCGGTCCGGGCAGGGGAGCTGGATGAGGCGGTATTGGACGAGCAGGTGAAGCGGCTTCTGGAGATGGTGTTCACAACGGGGAAAGCCGTCGGCCCGAGAAGATTCGACATGTTCAAGCAGCATCTGTTCGCCGCGAAAGCCGCGGGGGAGACGGCCGTTCTGCTCAAGAACGAGGACGGGATCCTCCCGCTCGGCATGGAGAAGACCGTTGCCATAATAGGCGATTTTGCGTTCAAACCGCGCTATCAGGGGGCGGGCAGCTCGCTGGTGAACGCGTGGAACCCGCTCGACCCGGCGGAGTGCCTCGAAAAGACGGGGCTCCGGATCAAGGGGAAGGCGAAGGGCTTCAAACGGGACGGCAAGCGCAGTTCGAAGCTCATGAAGGAGGCCGTCAGCCTCGCGCGCGAGTCGGACATCGTGCTTTACTACATGGGGCTCGAAGAGGGAGACGAGGCGGAAGGACTCGACCGGGAGAGCATCGCGATCCCGGCCAATCAGATCAACCTGCTCAAGGTCCTCTCGGAAGTGAATGAGAACATCGTTGTGATCCTCAGCTGCGGCGGCGTGGTGGACACGTCGTGGGACTGCCTCTGCAAGGCGCTGGTGCACGGCTTCCTCTCCGGACAGGCCGCTCCGCTCGCCATGGCGGAGCTGCTGACGGGAAAGCGGAACTTCAGCGGGAAGCTCTCCGAGACCTTCCCGATCCGGTATGAGGACGGGCCCGCGTCGAAGTGGTATCCCGGCCGCGAGAGGACAGCGGAATACCGCGAGGGCATCTTCGTGGGCTACCGGTATTATGAGACGGCGGAAGTGCCGGTGAAATACCCCTTCGGCTTCGGCCTGAGCTACACATCCTTCGAATACTCCGGCCTGAAGCTGAACGGCGATCGCGTGAGCTTCACGGTGAAGAACACGGGGGACAGGGCCGGGGCGGAGATCGCGCAGCTGTATGTTTCCGCAAGGACCGGCGGCGTGTTCAGACCGGCGAAGGAGCTGAAGGGCTTCCGCCGGGTGGAGCTGGCGCCCGGTGAGGAGAAGACCTTGGAGATCGGGCTGGACGACCGCTCCTTTGCCGTGTGGAACACCGCGGCGGGGGACTGGGTGGTGGAGCCCGGCAGGTACAGCATCCTGATCGGGGCCTCCTGCTCCGATATCCGGCTCGGCGCCGAGATTGAAAAGACCGGCGAGCCGCAGCCGAATCCCTATGATGACGAGATCTTTGCGGCGTATTATTCCTGCGAGCCGGACCTCGTTTCAGACGGGGCCTTCGGGAAGCTGCTCGGCTATCCGATCCCCGAAGCCCTGTGGGACCGCACGAAGGCCATGACGCCGAACGACACGATCGCCCAGGGAGAGTATCTCTCCGGCGGCCTCGGGAAGTTCATCTACAATGCGGTGGTGTTCTTCCGGGAGCTCTGCCTCCTGCGCGGGGACAAGATGAGCGCGGCCAACACCATGTTCCTCCTGAACGCGACCTACCGCTCCGCGGCCAGAATGTCCGGAAAGATCGACGACAGGACGCTGGAACTCGTCCTTGCAGTCATAAACCGGGAGGAGGGCGCGGTGAGAAGGCTCTTTGAGGCCCTGAAGGCAGGGAAGCGCGATGCCTGAGACGATGTTCGACAGGGAAAAGTGCCCCGTGGCCGCCTTCGACCTGGACGGCACCCTTGTCCGGGAATTCGCGCTCACGCCTTCCGACGCCGTCGTGAAGGCGCTGGAGGCGCTGAAGGAGTCCGGCGTGTATGTGGTGCTCTCCTCGGGGAGGGACCTTTCCCAGATCAGCCCCGGGATGCTCAAGTGTTTCAGCTATGCCGTGCTCACCAACGGCTCGTGCGTCGTGGACGTTTCGAGCGGGGAACTGATCTGGTCGCGCAGGATCGGCTGGCACAGCCTGTACAGGGCCATGAAGAAGCTCGAAAAGCTCGGCGGATACAGCTTCCTGATGCAAAACGGCCTCATCCGGGCCACGGAGGAAGGCGAGAGGCTGGTGGCCGCCACCATGCTGAAAAACATGGGGAAGGATGACAATATCATCGGCGGCTACTCGGGCGACGGCACACGCTACCGGAAGGCCCTGGAGGCGGTCAATCCCTTCGCGAAGCCCACCTACAAGGTGCAGGTCTTCTTCCGGGACAGGGATTCCTGCTCGAAGGCGCTGGAAGCGCTGCAGGGCGACAGGGAGCTGGCGGTCCTGACGATGTTCGGCACCACGCTGGAGATCACGGCAAGGGGCGTTACCAAGGCGGCGGCCCTGGATGTGTTGTGTGAAAGGCTCGGCTTCGGGCCGGGGGCTTACGCGGCCTTCGGGGACAGCCGGAACGATCTGGAGATGCTGCAGGGCTCGGCCTTCGCCGTGGCCATGGAAAACGGCGAGCAGTGCGTAAAGGATATTGCCGATTATATTGCTCCGCCCGTCAGCGAGGACGGCGCGGCAAAGGCCGTATGCCGGCTGTACGGCGTATAGGGAAAGTAAAACAGCGCGCCCCGGAGGTTCACCGGGACGCGCTGTTTCTTCATATTCTTCTTTCCGTCCGTCAGTCCACGACGGGGGTGATCCCTTGCTTTCGCAGCTTTTTCAGCTTCGCCGTAAAGAGGATGATGCCCAGCGCGGCGCACAGCACCCAGGCGAGAGGCGTTGTGACGCAGATGGAGGTAAAACCGATCAGGGGAGCGAGCAGGGGAGTGAACACACCTCTGGCGAAGAGCTCGGACAGGCCGGTGATCAGAGCGGCATAGCCGCTTCCCAGACCGATGTTGGCACCTCTGAATACATGCAGGAAGCCGAGGATGAACATGAACGGGCACATCCATCTCAGATACTGCTCCACAAAAGCGAGCATTTCATCGTTCGACTCGGTGATAAAGATCCGGATGATCGGATGCCTGAAAATATAGGTGAGGGCAGAGAAGAAAACAAGATACAGGAAGGAAAGCACGGATATCTGGAAAACGCCCTTCTTGATCCGGACGAAGTCGCCTGCGCCGTAATTCTGCCCCACATAGGTGGAAACCATCGTGCTCACAGCGAACATCACGGTCTCCATCAGCCGCTGCATCTTCAGACAGATGGTCTGCGCGGCCACGGCCGACGAACCGAAGCTGTTGAGCACCTTGGAGACGATCAGGATCCCCGCGGCGGTCACGCACATGTTCAGACCCATCGGGATCCCGATCTTCAGGGCGTCCCAGACTTCCGGCCAGATGTTCCGGAAGGACTCTTTTGAGGGGATCAGCTCGGGGAATCTGACTTTCGTATAGAAAAAGCAGGCTACTCCGGAGATGAGCTGGGAGGCGACCGTCGCGATGGCTGCCCCGGCGACATCCCAGCCGAAGGCGATGATGAACAGCAGGTCGAGGAAGATGTTCAGAACGGAACAGATCGCCAGGAAGATCAGGGGCGTCCGGCTGTCGCCCACGGCTCTCAGGATGGAGGAGAGCATGTTATACAGGATCGTGGCCGGAAGGCCCGCGTAGATGATCATCAGGTAGATCCGGGCATGGGGATACATATCGCTTCCGGTGTCCAGCGCTCGCAGCAGGGCCCCCGTAAGACTGACGAAAACAGCCGTCAGGATGACCGCCTCCAGCAGGGAAATGACATAATGGGCCGCGATGCTCCGCTCTATGCCCTTTTTGTCACCCGCGCCGAAACGCTGGGAGGTCAGGACGGAACAGCCGGCGGCATTGCCTATGGCAAAACCCATGGCAAAAAACATAAGCGCGCCCGTGATGCCGACGGCTGCGAGCTTGACGACGCCGAGCGTCCTGCCGACGATCATGGTGTCGAAAAAGCTGTATAATTCCTGAAGAAGATTTCCCACCACAACGGGGATGGTGAAGAGGATCATGCATTTGAGGATGTTCCCCGTTGTCATGTCGATCGCTTTTGTTTTCGTTCTCATAAGATCCTTCCGGAACGATCGGGTACCGATCTGTAATGATCTGTAATAATAAACAATATAATTATAATAATACAGAATCTTCCGCAAAGCAAATATTTTTACACAATATATTTTATTTATTGTTTTATCTGGAGCGTCTGTGGTATAATCAGGACAATAAGTTTTTCTTCCGGAGACTGAGATGAAATACCCGCTGTTTACAAAAGACCGGTCCTTCTATCGCACGCTGGTGATCCTCGCCATCCCGATCGCCCTCCAGAACTTTATCTCCTACGGCGTGAACTTCATGGACAACCTGATGATCGGCAAGCTCGGCGAGACAGACATCGCCGGGGTCTACATCGGGAACCAGTTCCAGACGGTCGTGCAGCTGATGGTCAACGGCATTACGGGAAGCCTTACCATCCTCGGCGCGCAGTACTGGGGAAAAGGGGATACCCGCAGCATCCGCCGGCTCACGGCGGTGAGCGTGCGGTGCGCGCTCGTTCTGGGGCTGTTCTTCACGCTGATCGCCCTTGCGCTCCCGCGGCCGATCCTGTCGTTCTTCAGCGATGATCCGCTGGTGCTGGATTCCGGCGTGAAGTATCTCACGATCGTTTGCTGGTCCTATATATTCTTCTGCTACAGCATGACGCTCGTGGCATCGATGCAGGCCGTGGAGCAGGTGAAGATAGGGCTCTATATCACGATCCTCGCGCTCTTCACGAACGTCGGGCTGAACTATGTGCTCATTTTCGGAAAACTGGGCTTTCCGGCCATGGGCGTAAGAGGCGCCGCGCTGGCCACGCTGATCTCCAGGATCATAGAAGCCGGCGTCATGACGGCCTATGTCACGCTGGCAGACAAAAAGCTGGGATTCCGGATAAAGTCGTTCTTCCTGAACGGGGAAGGGCTTTTCCGCGATCTGGTCCGCTGCGGCGCGCCGATCATGGGAGCCTGGATCGTATGGGCGATAAACAATCTCGCAGCGACAGCCATTATGGGGCGTGTTGGAACGGAAGCCGTTTCGGCCGTCAGTATAGCAAATAATCTCAGTCAGCTTCTGTTCATGGCAGTTCTCGGCCTTGCCGCCGCCCTGGGGATCATCACGAGCAAGACGGTCGGTGCCGGCGAATATGAGAAGATGAAAGGTTATGCCATTACCGCGCAGATCATTTTTCTCATCGTCGGAATAGTCGTGGCAGCTTTCTTCTATCTGATCAAGGACACCGTGATCGGTTTTTACAATCTTACGGAAGTGACACGCGAGATAACGGACCAGTTCATGATCGTCCTGGTGGTCGCGCAGGTGGGCCGCTGCTATCAGGCGACCTGTCTGCAGGGGCTCGTCCGCGCGGGCGGAGATACGAGCTTCATGCTCAAGAACGACAGCATCTTCGTCTTCGGCGTGGTCCTGCCTTCGGCGCTCATTGCGCTTCATCTGAATGCGCCTGCATGGGTGATCTATGCCTGTCTGCAGTCCGATCAGATCCTGAAGTGCTTCGTTGCCGTGGTGAAGATAAACCGGTTCAAATGGATGAAGAATCTTACGCGTTCCGCCATTGCGGAGGAAGCGGTAAGGGATTGAAACGATGAAAAAGAGCGGAATGATAGACCTTACCCGCGGGTCCGTGCTGAAGGTGATATTCCTCTTCGCGGTCCCCGTGATCATAGGGAACTATCTGCAGGAAATGTACAATACGGTCGATACCCTCATCGTGGGCCACACGCTGGGGGTGACCAAGCTCGCGGCGGTGGGAGCGACGTCATCGCTCGCCTTCATGGTGACCGGCTTCCTTATAGGCAATGCCGGCGGCTGCGCCATAACCACCTCCCAGTACTACGGCGCGGAGAACCGTGAGGGGGTCAAGAGGAGCGTGGCCGCGAATTTCACCATAGCAGCTCTATTCTCCGTTGGGTTCACGCTTCTGTTCTCGCTCCTCGTGATGCCGCTCCTGCGGCTCCTGAACACCCCGGCAGACATCATAGACGACACATACATCTATCTTCTGATCATCTATCTGGGCATCCCCGCGACGGTGCTGTACAACACGATATCCTCCATTCTCCGTTCGGTGGGGGACAGCAGGACACCGCTGTATTTCCTGATCTTTTCCTCGCTGCTGAACATAGGACTCGATTTCCTCTGCATCATCGGATTCGGATGGGGCGTTGCCGGGGCGGCGATCGCGACCGTGTTCTCGCAGCTCGTTTCAGGCGTCCTGTGCCTTGTCTATACCGGGAGGAAGTATCCGGAGCTTCTGCCGGAGAGAAGACACTTCCGCAGCATATGGCCGGAAGTCGGCGCCTCCCTGAAGATCGGCGTTCCGATGGGCCTGCAGGTATCGATGGTCTCGCTGGGGGTCATCGTGATCGCAAGGGTCCTCAACGGGATGGGTTCCTCCGCCGTGGCCGCTTCATCGGTCGGACTGAGGATACAGCGGCTCATAGAGATGTTCACGATATCGCTCGGAACGGTCATCGGCACCTATGTGGGGATCAACTACGGGGCGCGTGACTTCGGCCGGATCCGCAGCGGCGTGAAGAAGACATGGCTGATCTGTTTTCTCTATCATATGACCGTGCCTTTGATCGCCCTGTATTTCAGGACGCCGCTGGTCAGGCTGTTCCTGGAGGCCGAAGCGGTCGAGGCGACCGGCTATGCCGAGCTGCACCTTCTGTGCATCTGCCCGTTCATGTGGATCCTGAGCTTCCTGCATGTATACAGGGGCGCCGTGACAGGCCTCGGGATGGGATTTGCGTCCTTTCTCGGGGGAGTTGCCGAACTCATCATGCGGGTGACATTCTCGCTTTTCCTCGCTCCCGTGATCGGCTACGCGGCACTGGCCCTGACCGGCCCCGCGGCATGGTTCCCGTGTGCCGTGATGATGTTCGTTCTGTTTTACGTCAGAATGAGGAAGATCGAAGAGAAGGGTCTGCCGGAAACTGTCTGAAATTGTGCTGTTTATACAAAACACCGCGGATCCGGAGAAAATCATTCGGTCAAAATCATGCCTGATCGGTTGACATCGGATCTGATTCGGTGCTATATTTAGCTTAGATTATCATATCATTTAAGTATTTGTTTAATGAATTAGAACGTTGATTATTCACTTTATGGCCTGTTTCATGAATCGGTTTCTTTTTGTAAATAAAACGGCATGCGCCGTTTTAAATATCAAACACATAAATGGAGGAAAAGAAATGAAGAAAACCCTGGCAATCATTCTTGCGGTCATTATGATCGCGGCAGTATTCGCGGGCTGCGGCAAATCCGCATCCGGCGGTGCTGTTAAAGTGGCAGTTCTCGTTCCGAATGCCGACCACGGCTGGACAGGCGCTGTCATGACCTATGCGCAGGAGCATGCGAAAGAAATCAGCGCCGGCGGAAAATACAACGTCACGGTGATCACTTCCACGGATGCCACCAACCAGATCCAGCAGGTGGAAGACCTCATAGCGAACAAGACCGCTACCCATGTTGTCATCCTCCCGCAGGACAACTCCCTTGAAGCCACGATGAAGAAGCTCGCCGCCAGCGGCATCCCCTTCACCATGTTCGACCGTGTCATCGACTCCGTTGCTGACAGCGCAGTTGCCGCCGTCAAGGGCGACAACAACGGCATAGGTGCGGAGACCGCAAAACGCTTTATCGAAAAGGGAATGAAGCCCGGCGACAAGATCCTCATCATCCCCGGTGACAACTCGTCCGTTCCCACCATGCGCAACGACGGCTTCTTCGCCGTCCTGAAAGAGAACGGCTGGTCCGATGATCAGATCGCAGCCATCGAATCCACCGACTACACCGGCTGGAGCCGCGCAAAAGGCCATGAGCTCTTCGTCAACTGGCTCGACTCCAACACGGTCGACACCATCAAGAACACCAAGTGGATCTTCACGCACGACGATGAGATCGCCATGGGCATGCTCGAGGCTCTGAAATCCGACGAGATCAGCGCCGAGAAGAAGCAGGCCTTCTATGATGCGGGTGTCCATCTCGGAACCTCTTCCGGACTGAACGAGATCTACTCCGTCCTTAAGGGCATCCACCAGAAAGACTACACCGCTGAAGTCGCCGGCCTTGCCGACCTCTTCTCCGTGACCTATGACCCTGCAATGATTAAGATCGCTATTGATGATATGATCACCTCTATTGAGGGCGGAACTGTTCCCAAGGATCACGTCATCCCCGTTTCCGTTGTCGATGCCAGCAATGTTGACCAGTTCCAGGGCTTCGGCGACGCAGTATCCAAGTAATATCACAGCCGCTTAGATCTTGATTTCGCGGGCATCTTTACGGTGCCCGCGAATACTTGAAAGATGAAATGGAAGGAGAACCGTCATGGAACTGCTTAAGATGACGGATATAAGCAAATCGTTCTCCGGCGTTACCGTTCTTTCCCACGTGGATTTCAGCGTGGAAAAGGGCGAGGTGCATGCCCTTCTCGGTGAAAACGGAGCGGGAAAATCCACCTTGATGAATATTCTCGCGGGCGTGCATCAGCGCGATTCGGGCCAGATCGTTTTTGACGGCGAGGTCATGGAGGATATTTCCGTCCAAAAGACCGAGCAGGCCGGTATCGCGTTCGTCCATCAGGAGCTCAACCTGTTCAACGACCTCAAAGTATACGAGAACATGTTCCTCCGCAAAGAGATCCTGACAAAGCTGCATACGCTCAACAAAAGCGCCATGATCGCCAGGGCGAGGGAGCTGTTTGAATCAATGGGGGTGGATATCGAGCCGGATGTCCTCGTTTCCGAGCTTGAACCGAGCAAAAAGCAGATCCTGGAGATCTCGAAGGCGATCTTTGCCAATGCCAAGCTGATCATCCTCGACGAGCCCACGACCTCTCTGAACAACAACGAGATCGACCACCTGTTCGGGATCGTCCGCCGGCTCAAGGAACAGGGAAAGTCCTTTATCTTCATTTCCCACAAGATGAACGAGATTTTTACCATTGCGGATACCTATACGGTCCTCCGCAACGGATGCTTTATAAATGCCGGCAGGATCGCCGACACTTCCCCCGAGGAAGTGACACGCATGATGGTCGGCAACAGCTTTTCCGCCGAAGGAGTCTATCAGAAGCGTGAACTCGGTGACGTGGTGCTTTCGCTTGAACACGCCACCGGACAGGGCTTCGAGGACGTCAGTTTTCAGGTGAGAAAAGGGGAGGTCCTCGGAATGACCGGTCTGAAAGGGGCCGGCGTCAGCCAGACGATGCAGACCATATTCGGCGCAAGACCGCTGCTTGGCGGAAAGATACTCATCAACGGCAAGGAGATCAAGCACGAGAACATCCATTTGGCCATGACGGAAAAGGTCGGAATGATCCCTTCAAACAGGAAGGAAAACTCCATTATCCCGGACTTCTCGCTCCTTGAAAACAACTATGTTTCCGAGCATACCCTCAGCTCCCGCAGGCAGTATATAAACAAAAAGAAAGAGCTTGCGATCTTCGAAAAACACAAACAGGCGCTGAATATCAAAGCGAACAGCCCGGATGATTCGATCCTTTCTCTGTCCGGCGGAAACCAGCAGAAAGTGATCCTTGCCAGATGGCTCACGACCCAGGCGGATATCCTGCTGCTGGACAATCCGACACAGGGCATCGACGTCGGCGCCAAAGCCGAGATCTACAAGCTGATCATGGATCTTGCCGATCAGGGGAAGACGATCCTGGTCAATACGCTTGAAATACCGGAGATACAGAAGATAGCGGACCGCTGTGCGGTGTTCTATCACGGACATATCCAGACCATACTTCCGCGTGAGGAAATCAATGAGGAACTTGTAATGCTTTATGCCACGAACGTCAGGCAGGCAACGGAGGAGCAAAATGGATAACAAGACAGTCAAAACGAAAAAATCGATCGGGACGATCGCCAGCAACTACAGCTTCGTTCTCATCGCGCTCGGTATCTTTATAGCATACCTGATCGTTAACGGCGGAGCCACCACCTGGAGCGGCGTGATGAATATCCTCCGGCACTCGGCAGTGGTCGGCATCATCGCTTTCGGTATGGGCCTTGCCATCATAACCGGCGGCATCGATCTTTCCGTCGGCTCCATGCTGTGCCTTGTTTCAAGCTTCGGCGTGGTGGTGTTCAACGCGACGGGCAGCATCTTTGTCACACTGCTTTTCACGCTCGCGGCCGGAGCGCTCTGCGGCGCGATCAACGGCGTGCTGATCGGCTATGCCAAGATGCCGGCCTTCATCGTGACGCTCGCAACGATGCTGATCTACAGGTCGGTAGCCCAGTATTATCTGCGTACAACGGGCGTATCGATCTACAACATGAACGGCACGCTCTCCAGATACAACGCGTTCTACGGCTTCGGTCAGGCGAAGTTTCTTACGGTCCCGCTGGTCGGGATCGTGCTGATCCTGGTTACCGTGCTGATGGTGTTCATGGCAACGAACACCAAGTTCGGCAAAACCATCTATGCCGTCGGAAGCAACGAGAGAGCGGCGCTGCTGGCCGGTATCCATGTAGACAAGACGAGGGTGCTCGTATACGTTATCTGCGGTCTCCTCTGCGGACTGAGCGCATTCCTCTGGATGGCGATGAACGGTTCCGTTGACCCGGCTACCCTGGGCAAGAGCAACGAGATGTACGCCATTGCGGCCGTCGTCATAGGCGGCATCAGCATGGCCGGCGGAAAAGGCAGACTGCTCGGCGTGCTCTTCGGCGCCATGAGCTACACGATCATCGACAAGATCATCGCTTCTCTGGGTGTGGATGCTCTCATCAACGACACCATCAAGGGGACGATCCTCCTGCTGGCGGTATTCATCCAGATCATGCTTCCGCTCCTGCGCAGCAGAGCAAAGGCGAAATGAACGGGGAGCGGCTTTCCGGTTCGAAAAAACTGCTGATAGCCCTGTGCTTCGTGATGTATTTGCTCTACGGCATGTACTTCGGCGGCTTCGGAGCAAATTCAGGCAATATGATGGCCTTTTTCGGGATAAGCGAATCCCGGCAGGGCATGATCATGACGGTGCAGTCGATCGGCTGCATCGTCATGGCAGTTATACTGGGAGTCATCGGCGAGCGTGTCAACAAGCTGAAGGGCCTGCTCCTCGGTGTGCTCGTGATGGGCCTGGCCGGCATACTCATCGGCACGATCCCGGCATTCCGGGCGCAGGGGAGCGGCTACGGCACGATGCTGTGCTTTTCCGTGATCGGCGGTATCGGCTATATCACGATCGACCTTTTGATGAACGGTGCGGTCGCTGATGTGTTCAGAGAGAAAAAGTCCACGCTGCTTCCTCTGGTCCACGCCTTTTACGGCGGGGGATCCATGCTCGCGCCTCTGTTCGTATCGATGCTGGCGGACCCTTCAAAACCGGCCAGTTTTTCGGTTCCTTATCTTGTGACGGGATGCTGCGCGGTCATCCTGGGGATCGTGTTCTTTACCTGCGTCAGAAAGGTGACCCCGGACACGCTGTACGCGGATATGGCACCGATAAGGGCGAGAGCCGCAGCCAATCCGTTCGAGGTGTTCCGGGATATACGGGCCTGGCAGTATTTTCTCTGCTGTTTTCTTTATCTGAGTTTTCAGACCGGTCTTGTCGCCTGGCTCCCCCGGTTCTTTGAAGTCCGGCTCGGTACGCCGTATGAGACCGCCAACAGCATGCTGACGCTGTATTTCCTCGGCGCGCTGGTCATACGGCTGATCTCGCCTGCAGTCTACAGACGTTTGTCCGCCAGGATCTACTATCTGCTCAGCATCAGTGCGTCTGTCGCGGTGTTCGCGGTGTTCCTGCTGCTTCCGTCCGCGCCGCTGATGCTTCTGCGGCTGCTTCTTGTTGTGACGGGGCTCCTGCAGGGGATAGCGGTCCCGAGCCTTCAGCTTCTGGTTACAGACGATTTTGCCGACAGAACGGCATCGGCCTCTTCGGCGATCGTCCTCGGGGTCTCTCTCTCCGCGCTTCTTGCGCCGGTCATCATGGGCGCCATCATAGAATCAGCGGGATATCTTGCTTCCATGTGGTTCATAACCGTGCTTCTGGCGCTTTCGGTCGCTGTTCTTGTTACGGTGAAGCATAAAGCGACGGAATAAATGACACTTATATCGCAAAGTCCCTGATGTGCCTGAAAGCGCATCAGGGACTTTTTGTCGTTTTAGTCAAAAATACGTCTGAAAATTGTGTAATATTGCCAATTATGTTCCACTTTTGACAATCTAAAGTTGCCGTATCGTCCAAATAGCTGTTGACTGCGGGCCGCGCGGAGATTATAATAACGGTTAAGATGTGACTGGTATGCTCTATAACAGTCCTTTTTCATGAATACCAATTTGGAGGAGAGAAAAATACATGAAGAAGAAATCAAGCCTGAAGAAGAAAGCAAAGAAACTGCTTGTCCTCGTCTGCCTGGGTGGAGTGGGCTACCTTCTCGTAAAGCTGCTCAAGACTGACGCAGCAAAGGAAAAGCTTTTCAACATCCTCGGCGAAGACACCTACCTCGCGATCGAAGACAAAGCCTATCTGCTCGGCGATCTGCTGATGTGGCCGATCGACTTTGTCAGAGCACTTCTTCCGTGATTTGAGCGGAAAATTAAAATTGTAAAGGAGTTATTTGATGAATCCGAAATACGAGCCTCTATTTACACCGTTCAAAATCGGAGATGTAGAGATCCCTAACCGCATTGTTCAGTGCTCCATGGGCGGAACCACGCTGTTCGGCTGGCTGGAGCCCTCCCACTTCGACCTTGAAGGCGCAGACTTCCTGCTCAAGAGAGCAAAAGACGGCGTCGGCCTTGTCCTTCCCGGCATGCAGGTCATCCGCGATACCATGGGAAGAAAATGGCTTGACTCCAACCGTCAGATGTACCGTGTGCTGAAACCCTACATGGACGAGTACCACAAGACCGGCAGCAAGCTGTTCATCCAGCTGGCCGGCGGCTTCGGCCGTTCCATGGCGGTCACTCCCTGGATGGCGGCCCTTGCCAGAAACGATCTTCTCAACAAGCTCGCAAGCCCGATCGTCGACGTTCAGTACGCCTGCGCTTCCGCTTCCGCCACGCCCAACCGCTGGGCCGATAACCTCACCTCCCGTCCCTTCACCGTAGAAGAGATCCAGGAGATGGTATGGCACTTCGGCGCCACCGCGAAGAAGCTCCGCGAGGCCGGCATCGACGGCGTTGAGATCCACGCCGTCCACGAAGGCTACAACCTCGACCAGTTCGCCATTGCGAACATGAACTTCCGTACCGACCAGTACGGCGGATCCCTTGAGAACCGTCTCCGTTTCGCGACCGAGATCGTTCAGGAGATCCACAAGCAGGCCGGCGACGACTTCCCGGTATCTCTCCGTTACTCCGTACGCTCCTGCACCAAGGGCTGGAGAAAGGGCGCAATGCCCGGCGAGGAGTTCGAGGAGTTTGGCCGTGACATGGCAGAGTCCGAGAAGGCGGTCAAGATCCTGCAGGATGCCGGATACGCCTTCCTCAACTGCGACAACGGCACCTACGATGCCTGGTACTGGGCTCATCCGCCTCAGTACATGCCGGACAACTGCAACCTTGCAGATGTTGAGCACATCCGTCAGTTCATAGATATCCCCGTAGCCTGCGCAGGCCGTATGGATCCTGTCAAGGCCGCCGAGGAGATCGCCGCCGGACGTCTCGACGCAGTTGCGATTGCCCGTCAGAACCTCGTCGATGAAAACTGGATCACCAAGATCAAACAGGGCCGTGAAGACGAGATCCGTCCCTGCATCCGCTGCCACAACGGCTGCTTCAACTTCTCCAAGGCTGCCGGCACCGAAAACATGCAGGCTCTCGGCGATTCTCTGCACCTTGCACGCTGCGCTCTGAACCCGCCCACCATGCAGCACAACCGTTATAAGATCGTTCCCACCAAGAACCCGAAGAAGGTCGCCATCGTCGGCGGCGGCGTCGGCGGTATGGAATCCGCTCTTGTTCTCAAGAAACGCGGCCACAACCCAGTCATCTTCGAGAAAGAGGACAAGCTCGGCGGTCTGTTCCTGACTGCTTCGGCCATGACCTTCAAGGAGAACGACAAGCAGCTGCTCAAGTGGTATGAGGATGAGATAAAGAGATACGGCATCGAGGTCCGGTTCAACAGCGAGATCAAGGATGTCAACGAACTTCTCAAGAGCTTTGACGAAGTGATCGTCGCCACCGGCTCCGTTCCCAGAAACATGCCTCAGATCAAGGGCTTCGAGAAGACCCGCTCCTTCCGCGAACTGCTCCGCGAGAAGTCTGTTGAAGGCGACAAGATCGTCTTCCTCGGCGGCGGCCAGTCCTCCTGCGAAGCGGCATACGATCTCGTCCTTGCCGGCAAGCACCCGATCATAGTCGAGTACGGCAACGACCTCGTTGCGGCCCAGGCGACCTGCCTTGCCAATACGTCCTTCCTGCGTGACGCTATGGAATACCACAAGGTCCCCGTGTATCTGCACAGCACCATCACCGAGATCGGAGACGGCTACTGCGTGATCAAGACTCCGGATGACGCGTTCACCCAGGAGTGCGATGCGGTCGTCAACGGCGTCGGATTCGTTCCCGCTCCTCTGGGAGAGAAGGGTGCGCATATCCACCGCGTCGGTGACTGCGTTGCGATAGGCAACCTGCGTACCGTCGTATGGCGCGCATGGGATGTCTGCATGAGGATCTGATGCTGTCAGGCTTCTGACAGCGGACTGCTGAAACATAAGGCTCCCCCTGTGATGGACAGAGCTTCTCTGTCGCACAGGGGGAGCATCCTTTTTGCATTTATGAATAGGAGGCGGCCGGTATTCGTCCCTTTACGGCCTGCTGTTCAGAATATGGGAAGAATGTTTGCGAGGATCCCGAACAAGACGCCCGAGACATACAGCATCAGCAGGGTAACGTATTTCTCGCTGCTTTTCCGGTCCATCCGGAACAGAACCAGCAGGCCTACGCCGGAACCGGTGAGAAGGCCGGAGAGCATGGCTCCCGCGCTCATGCTGCCCTGCAGATACAGCTGGGTGATGACCACGCTTGCGGCGCAGTTGGGGATCAGGCCGATCAGGCCGGCGAGGAATTCCCCGATAACGGGCCTGTTCAGGATGAAGCGGCTGATCGTATCGGGCCCGACGTATTCGATAACGAAGGAAAGAACGAGGTTAACGAGCAGAAGGAAACCGGCGATCTTCAATGTGTGGATAACAGCGGATTTGAAGATCCCATCTTCGCACTTGCAGCCTTCCTGCTCGCACATCTCGTGTATGTGACGCTCCTTCACGAGACCGAAGCGTTTGTCGATGAGATCGATGGTCATGCCGGCGATGATGGCGGCGAGGACCTTGTAAGCAAGCACCTTCAGGATGAATCCGGCGGGCGCGGAACTGGAGATGAGTATGGGGAGCATCTCGTCCGATGTGGAGAGGAAGACAGCGAGCAGCGTTCCTCTTGTGACCAGTCCGCTCACATACAGGTTGGCTGTGGCGGCGGAAAAACCGCACTGGGGGATCACCCCGAGCGCAGCTCCGAGAACAGGCCCGAGCCTTCCGGCACGGTGGACGATCTCTACGGTCTTTTCCTCGGCCTTCGCCTCTATGAATTCTATAATGAGATACGCGGCAAACAGAAAAGGCAGCGTTTTCAGCGTATCCAGCAATGCCTCTTTTATAATATCGAGCAAGTGAACACCTCATAAGCAGTCGAAATCGGGATAAAACGATTTGAGTATAACCGCGACAAGAAGTTTTGTAAACCGAAAAGTAAAAATCGACTTGAGTTTTTTACCATTAATAATATAATCTGATTAAGTATCACAGAATAAGCGACAGGGAAGGAACAACATGGCCGATACGTATTCACTGATAAAAGCACTGACGGACTACGCCGTATCCGCCGGGCTCATCGCGGATGACGACAGGGTCTTCTGCACGAACGCGCTTCTCGATATCACGAAATCCGTTCCGTCCTCATCGGAAGGCGCTGTTCCGGAGGGCCTTCACGGCATTCTGGATGCCCTTGTGGAGGACGCGGCCGCCAGAGGGATCATCGAGGACGATATCGAGAGCCGGGATCTGTTCGATACGAGGCTGATGGCCGCGGTGACGCCTTTCCCCCGGGAGGTGAGACGGGTCTTCCGCGAGAAATATGCGGTCAGTCCCGAGACGGCCACGGACTGGTTCTATTCATTCTCCAAGGCGACGAACTACATCCGCACGGACAGGATAAAGAAAGACAGGAAGTGGACCTACAGCGGGAAATACGGCACGCTGGACATAACTATCAATCTTGCCAAACCGGAGAAGGATCCAAGAGCCATAGCGAAAGCAAGGAACACGGATTCGGCCAAATACCCGCTCTGCCAGCTGTGTGTGGAAAACGAGGGCTTTGCGGGAAAGATCGGACATCCCGCAAGAGGAAACCACAGGCTCATCCCGCTGACGCTCAACGGGGAGAGCTGGTTCCTGCAGTATTCGCCTTATTCCTATTACAACGAGCACTGCATTGCGCTCAATGAAAAGCACATTCCCATGAAGGTGGACAGGGCCTCTTTCGTCAGGCTGCTGGATTTTGTCGAACTGTTCCCGCACTATTTCATCGGCTCCAATGCCGATCTGCCCATTGTCGGAGGTTCCATACTCAGCCACGATCACTTCCAGGGCGGCCGATACGAGTTTGCCATGGCCAGAGCAGAGGTGGAGGAAGAGATCCGGTTTGACGGGTTCGAGGATATAAGTGCCGGAATAGTGGCTTGGCCAATGTCCGTGATACGTCTGAAGTCGGCTGATAAAACACGGCTTGCGGATCTTGCGGACAGGATCCTCTGCTCCTGGAGAGCCTACAGCGATCCCTCGGCTTTCATTTTTGCCGAGACGGAAGGGGAAGGGCACAATACGATAACTCCCATCGCGAGAAGAAGGGGAGAACTTTTTGAACTTGACCTTGTCCTGCGCAATAACATTACGACGGAGGAGCATCCGCTGGGAGTGTTCCACCCGCATGCGGAACTTCACCACATAAAAAAGGAGAACATAGGGCTGATCGAGGTCATGGGCCTGGCAGTGCTGCCCTCGAGGCTCAAGAACGAACTGGATGAAATAAAGGAGGTCCTCATATCCGGCGGGACACCGGAAGCCAGGCTTGCCGCCCATGCCGACTGGATCGCAGAGCTTCGGGAAAAGTACACATTCGATGCGGAAAACGCCGGAATGATCCTACAAAACGAGGTCGGCGCCGTATTTGAGAGAGTTCTTGAGGATGCAGGAGTCTTTAAGCGGACACCGGAGGGGAAAGCGGCGTTCCGGCGGTTCATTTCGAGTTTCTGAAACAGCGGAAAAAAACAAAGCAGTACCGAAAGGTACTGCTTTGATCATTTGTGTCAACCCAGCTTAAACCCGAGAAACCGTGGCTTGAAACCTTCCATATACAGTTCGTATGTCCCGACCTGGTACCGTTCTTTCGGATACCTGTCACCATACAGGCGGCATAGCTCATAGGCAACGATTTTGCCGTTAGAAGAGGCGAGCGACATGGCCATGGGGTTGAAAAACATGCAGATCAGCATCTTGTCTGTATCCCGGGCCCGCCGGATCTTGTATCCCCGTTTGTTGGAAGCCCAGTCACGCTCCAGTTTCTCGAGAAGCTCCGCAGCGGAAGCGGCCGGATCTTCAAGCGCGGTTATTACCGGCTCGCCTGCCGCTTTGTATTCCTCAAAGTGCGAAGGATAATCGTTTCTGGTAAAGTATTTCAGCCAGTCTCTATAGTTTGCGATCAGATCATACAGTTCCATTGTCATTCTCCTTCATCACTGTCGTCTGCCCAGATAAGGGCGCATCTGACAGCCTTGTGCCAGCCTTTGAGAAGCTCTTTGCGCCGGGCTTCGTTCATCTTTCTGGTGAATACATGATCCACTGCCCAGTTGCTGCGGATATCGTCAAGACTCTCCCAGTAACCGGTGGCCAGCCCGGCAAGATAAGCAGCACCGAGTGCGGTTGTCTCGATGCATTCTGGCCGTATTACGGCGCAGTCCGTGATATCGGATTGAAACTGCATAAGGAAATCGTTCGCGCATGCACCGCCGTCCACTTTCAGGGTGGTGATCTCTATGCCACTGTCCTGCTCCATGGCCTTGCAGATATCATAGGTCTGATAGGCAAGGCTTTCAAGTGTTGCGCGGACAAGGTGAGAGCGCCCGAAACCGCGTGTGATGCCGGTTATCATTCCGCGGCAGCTCTGGCTCCAGTAGGGTGCGCCGAGTCCTGTGAAGGCTGGTACCACATATGCTCCTGCTGAATCCTCCACGCTTCTGGCATATCGTTCGCTGTCTACTGCGAGTGATATCACCTTTAGCTCGTCCCGCAGCCACTGAATTGCCGCGCCTGCTACGAATATGCTTCCCTCAAGGGCGTATTCGACATGATCCTTGAAACCGACCGCTATGGTCGTCACAAGTCCGTTCTTACTGTCAACCGGTTCCAAACCGGTATTCATCAGAAGGAAGCAGCCTGTTCCGTAAGTGTTTTTCATATCACCTGGCTTGAAGCAGCATTGCCCGAAAAGCGCGCACTGCTGATCGCCTGCGGCGCCCGCGATGGGAATAGTGCCGCCGTACAGTTCGAACTCGGTGATGCCGTAAACGCAGCTTGATGGCTTTACCTTAGGCAGGATGCAGCGGGGAATGTCAAGCATCTCAAGCAGTTCGTCATCCCAGCTGAGAGTATGGATGTTGTACAGCATCGTGCGGCTTGCGTTGGTAACATCGGTCACATGTACTCGTCCCGCTGTAAGCTTCCATATGAGCCATGTATCGATCGTACCAAAAAGTAGTTGACCGGCATTGGCTTTCTCACGGGCACCCGGTACATTGTCCAAAAGCCATTTGATTTTCGAACCAGAAAAATATGCATCAGGCACGAGACCCGTTTTGGCTCGTATAGTATCGCTCAGACCGCGTTTTACCAGATCGTCTATAATTCCGGACGTACGGCGGCACTGCCACACGATAGCGTTGGCTATCGGCTCTCCCGTAACGCGGTCCCATAGGACGGTAGTCTCACGCTGGTTTGTTATGCCGATCGCTTCAATATCTGCAGCTGTAACCTGGAGTTTATCCATTGCTGCACGGGATACTTCCAGCGTGGTGTCCCAGATTTCCATGGCGTTGTGCTCCACCCAGCCCGGCTTCGGGAATATCTGCCGGAATTCCTTTTGGACGGATGAACAAATGTTTCCTGACTTATCGAATAGAATGCAGCGTGAACTGGTGGTTCCCTGATCCAGCGACATGATATACTTCATTTGATTGGCCCTTTCCGAAAAATTCTTTGATGATATGTGATATATAGAGTATAACCGAGAATTGAAATGCAGTCAACGAACGAAAAACAGTAGTTTTTTTCCAGATCGATGATATAATAATAACTATACATGAAAAAATAACTATACATGAAAAGCGATTGGAGATGATCAGCGTGCTGATGACAGACCTTATTGCTGCCAAACGAGACGGAAGAGAGCTTTCTACCGAGCAGATACAATTCATGATTAACAACTTCACATCCGGGAGCATTCCGGATTACCAGATGGCTTCCATGTGCATGGCAATACTATTCAGAGGTATGAACGACCGAGAGATCCTGGATCTCACACTTGCAATGGAAAGATCGGGCGACATCCTCGATCTGTCGGGAATAAAGGGTGTCAAGGCCGATAAGCATTCCACCGGAGGAGTGGGGGACAAAACCACACTTGTCCTGTGCCCGATGATAGCAGCCCTCGGAGTCAAATTTGCGAAAATGTCCGGACGCGGGCTCGGACACACAGGCGGAACAATAGACAAGCTTGAGAGCTTTCCCGGCTTTACTACTGCAATAAGCGAAGAGCAATTCATCTCAAATGTAAACAGGATAGGGATAGCTATAGCTGGTCAGACTGGCAACCTTGTCCCTGCAGATAAAAAAATGTATGCGCTGAGAGATGTAACGGGAACCGTGCCATCTGTTCCGTTGATTGTAAGTAGTATCATGTCAAAGAAACTTGCTGCAGGAGCAGATGTGATAGTGCTTGACGTAAAATGCGGAGAGGGCTCCTTCATGAAGACAAAGGCGGATGCCGAAAAGCTTGCATCACAGCTTGTTCGGGTCGGAAAACTTGCCGGCAAAAAGGTCACTGCCGTCATCACGGATATGGATGAACCGCTCGGATATGCCGTGGGTAATGCACTTGAAGTAAAAGAGGCGATCGCAGCGCTTAACGGTGCTGAATGCGGAGAGCTTATGAACCTTTGTCTGACCCTCGGATCCTATATCCTTATTGATGCAGGGATGACGGACAAGGAGGAAGAAGCGCGATCAATGCTCCGCCGGACGGTGGAGGACGGCAGCGCACTGAAAAAGCTTGTGGAACTGGTGGAGGCCCAGGGGGGCGATCCGGCTGCCGTATATGATACCTCGCGTCTGCCTGATGCACCTGTTAAGATGGATGTGCGCAGCAGCAGCAAAGGCTATGTGAAGCATATCGCTGCGGAGAATGTGGGACTGGTGTCCATGCATCTCGGAGGAGGAAGGATAACCAAGGATAGCGAGATAGATCTCTCGGTCGGTGTGGTGCTTAATAAGAAGGTAGGGGACCATGTTGACGAGGGAGAGGTCCTTGGTACTGTTCACGCCACAAATGAAGAGGCAGCGGCGAAAGCGGCGGATGAACTGCGGGCCTGCTATTTCCTGACCGAGCGGAAAGGCAGAAAAGAAAAGTTCGTTAAAGCCGTTGTAAGATAAAAACGGACAACGGTCTTGAGCAATAAAATACATAATAGGAGGGAAATGAATGAATAAGTATTCCTATATGAACCATTGGATGATGCAGTCTCCGCAGGGACTTACCTCACCGGATGTGAGACGGTCCTATATGGACCTGTATCTGAAGCAGATCGCGGCTCTGGGATTCAGCGGACTGGACATCTTTTCCTTTACGATCGATAAATTTGCACGCATGTTCGGTTCCTTTATCAAGTTTGAGGAGTATCTGAAAGACCTGGGATTTGAAAAGGTGTCCGGGATCTTCAACGCATACATCGGCGACAATAAAGCGCTGCTCCCGCATGTAAGGGAATGCCATGATGCGATCTTCCAAGATTTTGAGGAAGCCTGCATCAAGGCGGAGGGAACGGGTGTGGAGACATTCATTGCCATGCCTGCCGCCAGCTACTGTTACTGCGAACCCGTAACGGATGAAAAGATCAGGAATCTGGCCGAGCTGTGGAACAGGGTAGGGGAGATGACATTGACGAAATACGGCATTCATCTCTCCATGCACCATGAGTTCTGGTGCGGACTGCGCGAGATCGAAGCGATACGGAAATTCTACCGCTGGACAGACCCACGTTACGTTTATTTCTTCTGCGATACGGCGCAGCACAGGATCGCAGGGGTGGATCCGGCACAGCTTTACGACGAACTGCATGAGAGGACCTGGGGATTCCATCTGAAAGATACGCGCGACACGGACTTCGAGTATTATCGTCTTCCGCCGGACACGGAACTGATGGTCCCCGATGTTCCCCGCTGGTTTTTTGAAGCGGGGGAAGGGATCGTTGATTTTCCCGCCGTATACAGGAAGATGAAAGAGCATAACTATGATGGATGGATCAGCGTTGAGCACGATAAGGCTGAAATAGGCGGCGGGAACTTCTCGGAGTGTACCGGCGTATCGGCATGGTATATTCGAAATGTGCTGCAGAAGATCTGAGGGAGGTATATGCAATGGCTATTAAGTGGGCTTATTCCCTAAATGCGTGGGATAATGAAGAGAATTCCGTCCGAAAGGATAGAAATGAGCGTACGTTCAAGGTGATAGCTGCTGCGGGGTTTAAAGGCATTGAGATGCAGATCGGCAGCGGCCGGTGGAAACCGCTGGGGCGTCCTCTGATCATCAGCCAGATCTACGGAGGGACTAAAGAGTTTGATACGTATCTGAAGGATCTGGGGATCGAACAGATCGTTGCCTGGGACTATGATCCTGGAATGATGTCAGGCGAGGAAAATGTATTCGGAAGAGATCCTTCCGAGCCTGCTCAGCATGAGGGGATCGTCGCGGCTCTGGAGCAGTTTGCCGCCTTCCTCGGGGAAGTGGGATCGAAGTATCTGGTTATAAGGCCGATGTGTTCCTACTGGCAGACGGCGCCGGTAACAGAAGAAAAGATCGCAGCTGCCGCGGCATGCTGGAACAAAGTGGGAAAGATGACTTCCCGATACGGAGTGAAAGTGCTGCTGCGCTTTGACTGGTTCTGCGCGGCCAACGATCGCCGCGCGATCGACAAACTGATGGCGGAGACCGATCCGGAGCTTGTCGGGCTTTGCCTGAATACCGGTGAGCTCGCGATAGTGGAGATCGACCCGATAGAACTCTATGAGGCTTATGCAGACAGAGTCGGACTGCTGCAGTTCAAGGATGTCCGTGTTACGGATTCCCTTCAGGAGTATAAAAAGCCCTTTGCAGAAGAGATTATCAAAAACGGCGGCGAACGCGGCATCGACCGCTGGTTCTGGGAGATGGGACGCACGGAGTGCCCCGGCCTGGTGGACTTTCCCACTATGATGAAAGCGGTCAGAGCCCACGGCTATGACGGATGGATCGTTGTGGAAAGCGACCAGTCTGCCGACCCGCCCGCAAGCGTCCTGTTCAACAGTTGGTATGTACAGAATGTGCTTGATCCGGACTGGAAGCTGAAGAAGCTTTAAGAGGCGTTCCGCTTTTACGGGTCCGGTCATCCCGGTACCTTCAGCTCCTATAGAAAATGAACCGGCCTCCGAATGATCGTTATATCATTCGGAGGCCGGTTTCAGTACATATAAGGAGCTTGCTCGAATCCCTGTTCCGGATCAGCCCTCCTGTTTTGCTGCCTGCCTGCGAAGCTTTATTCTTCTGATGGCATCGCCGGCACTCTCTCTGTTTGCAGAGATCAGCATGACAAAGAGAAGGAAGAAGCCGGTAACAAAATCCTGGATCGTCGTCGGCAGTCCGGCGGCCATCAGACCGTTGAAGATAATGGCCATTCCAAGTTCGCCGACCAGAATGTTCACTAAGAAATTATCATAGATACGGTTCAGTTCGATACCGATAAGCACGCCCATCATGGGCTTGAATACCATGGGAAGGCTGCCCATGGACATTTTTGCGGCAATGGTGTTCGAATAGCATACCTGAAGGATCGCAGCAAAACCAAAGAAGAAACCGCATACCGTATAGCAGAGGAACTTGACCTTGATGGGCTTGATGCCGAGACTCTTTGCCACGACTTCGTTGTTTCCGATCGCTCTGACATGACTGCCGAAAGCAGTATTGTAGAAGATCAGCAGGAACAGGATGCCCAGTATGGCGATTATCACGAAGTTGTACGGTACCTTGCCGATAAAGCCAAGAGACTTATCGAGATCCATCTTTCCCTTGCCGCCGGCAATCCAGCGTCCAATAACCTCAAGGATCAGGCACATGCCGAGGGAGATGACCATCGAAGGAATACGAAGCAAGGCGAATACGGCACCTTTCAGCAAACCGGTCAGAACGCCTGTTACGATGCAGCCGATAATGAAACCGGGCATGCCAAAGGTTTTGCTGAACTGGACACCGACGATACCGATAAGAATGATCTGGGCACCGGCAGACAGTTCCATCATGCCGGCCTTCATCAAAAAACACATACCGTAGCCGATGGCCATGGGGATCATGCTCTGATTCAGTATGACCAGGATGCTGTTAGGCCCGAAACCGGGAGTGGCGACCCAGAAGATCACAAACAGTATCACGGGGATGGCAGCCATCCACAGGAACTTCTTTATACCGCCGGCCAGCTTGCTTCCGAACGAATTCGTATTCATGACAATTCACTACTCCTTAATGTCGGTCGCGATGATTTGGTAAAAAAACAATCAGAATGAAGAAGTGCTTTTAATGATTCCGGGATATCCGGACCGGAGAGTGTCCGGTCCGGATATGAATTTAAGATCAGCCGCCGTGGCGCGCTGCGAGATCGGCCATGCTGTAGCTGTCAGCAACTTCCTGAACTTTTGCAATTCCAGTGCCGAGGAGCAGCTCCTGGCATTCGTCGATGTGGTAGAGGGGATCGCCAGTGAGTGCGAGATCCTGATATGCTTTTGCATCAGCAGCAGACTCAAGATAGAGGAAGGGGCAAACGACCGTGACGGGCTTTCCGCCGTCAAGGGGAGTGCCAATGATGGCGTTGGTCACGATGACGGAGCAGAGAGCACGGTCAGGCATGCAGTGGCCGCCGCAAAGGGCAACTGCAATACCGTTCTCAAAGCTGCTTTCCATATCGGTACCGAAGTCGCAGGAACCGAGGAACACCTTGCCGACCTTGTTGTTGCTGACTATTGCGTCTTCAAGAGCCTCGAAAACACCGGATGTCTGGCAGGAGAGCATCATGATTCCGTCAAGACCGTCGATCGTGGCCATCCAGCTTTCGGCAGCAGCTGCTGCGTCACTGGCCTGAGCGGGGGAACGAAGCTCGCCGACGACTTCAACACCGGCTTTCGCAAAGGCGTCTCTCATACCGGCCTCGCGGGCTTCGGCAGTGGTGTCACCCTTCTGGATGCTGATGAAGGCAACCTTTTTGATGCCCTTTTCAGCCATGAGGTTTGCAACATAGTATCCGGCGTCGTACTCATTCTCAACGGTGTTGCCGGCGTAGTAGGGGCATGCTTCAACGATCGCTTTCACTTCGGGATCGTTAATGGAGCGGAAGGTGAGCGCGAAGTAAACACCGGCGTCACCGCAGAGCTTTGCAACGGTGGGGAGCATGGAGTCAGCGGAGGGAGTGAACATGAGGCCTGCAACGCCTGCGCTGATGGCAGACTCGATTGCAGTGATGGTCTCATCGGCGTCGGATCCGCCTTCAACGAATACCATCTCACCGCCGGCTGCCTCAACAACAGCAGCGGCGTTGTTATACATACCCTGGCTGCTGGCGTCGGCGATCGGGAAATCGATATAGGCGACTTTGAACTTGGGGGCAGAGGATTCGGTGCTTGCAGCAGCAGGGGCGCTGCCGGACTGCGTGGTTCCGGAAGCGGCGGGCTGCTCAGTGGTGGCTGCGGTGGTGCTTCCGCATCCGGAGAAGAGCGCAACTGCAAAAACGAGCGCTAAGAGCAATGCGATGTACTTTTTCATTTCTTTCCCTTTCATAAAGATGATTTATTTAATCCACGGATCAGTGGTGGATTACTTGATGAAGGCAACCGTCTTTCTGTTGAATGTAAGGGCAACGGCAGCAAGGAAGATCACGCCGCGAACAAACTGCTGGACCAGGACGTCAAGGCTGACGACATTCATGCCGTTCGTCAGGACGGTCATGGTCAGTCCGCCGATGATCGCCGCCCGGAATTTTGCGCTGGTGCCGCCGGTAATGGGCATTCCGCCAAGAAATAGAGAGAGCATACAATCCATTTCAAAGCCGTCTCCCGTGCCGGATGTGGAGGTGCCTGTCCGGATAAGGCTGAAGAATGCCAGGAAGCCGGCCATCACGCCCGTGATCATATAGGCCGTCATCTTCACATTCGCGATGTTGATGCCGGACTGCCTTGCTGCCGTCTCATTCGAGCCGACTGCACGGCAGCGCTTGCCGAGCTTGCCGTATTCAAATACGATATAACCTATTGCAACAACCACTATAAGAGTTATGAGCCTGAGCCAGGTGCTGTCCCAATTGAGCATCGAATAGGGAACGCTGGCTGAACCGCCGCCGAGGATGGTGTCAAGCAGACCGCCCAGCATGAACGACATCGACAGAGTTGTTATAAATGCATTTACATGCAGTTTTGCATGAACGAATCCGTTGACCAGACCGATAACGGCTCCGACCAGAAGCGTGACGAATACAGCGGGAGGGCCGAATGCCTTGGCAGATATGGCACCGATCGCGGCGCACAGGCCGATCGCGGATCCGTAGGACAGATCGATGGCTCCCTGTGAAATAACGAACGCCAGGGCCGATGCACCAAGGATCATGCGGAATGCTTCTGTCAGAATGGTCTTCAGATTCCTCGCAGCGAGAAGCCTTCCGCCGCTCCAGACGGAAAACAGAACAACAATGATGAAAAGAGCGACAAAGGGATACAGCTTCATCGCAACACTTTTTACAGTATTGGCTGATATCCTTTTTTCTTCTGCTGTCTTAACTGTCTCGTTCATTTTCTCACCACCCAACAAATCATATCATATAATTGATCAGGTCGCTTTCCTTGAGATCCGGATTTCTCGGGAACTCACCGGAAATGAGGCCGTCTTTGATGATCAGGATCCTGTCGCTCATTCCTATAACCTCGGGAAGCTCTTCGGAGATCATGATGATCGCCTTGCCCTGCGCTTTCAGTTCAGAAAGCAGCTGATAGATGGCGGCTTTAACACCTACGTCGATTCCTCTGGTCGGGCAGTCGAGAATGAACACATCCGCGTGGAAGCCGAGCCATTTTGCCACGGCGACCTTCTGCTTGTTGCCTCCGGAAAGGTACATGACGAACTGGTTCATGTTATCCATCTTGATCTGCAGTTCGTTTGTCCAGGTGTTTACCAGATCCTTTTCCTTCTTATTGGAAATAAGACCGAGGCCGTTGGCCAGCTTGTTAAGAGAGGCGATACAGATATTGTCCCGGATGCTCATAACGGAAAACAGCGCTTCCTGGTCTCTGTTCTTTGAAATGTAAGCAAAATCGTTTTTTATGGCATCCGTGTTTTTCTTTATGCGTTTTCCGTAGCCGGTCTCAACGCTGCCGAGATCGGGTTTATCAAGCCCGAAAAGGATCCTGCCGAGATCGTGCATGCCGCAGTCGGCAAGTCCTCCGACGCCCAGAATCTCGCCCTTATGCAGATCGAAGGAGATATCCCTGAGACAGCCGAGAGCAAGGTTCCTTGCCCTGAGGGCCACCTCATCGCTGAAGCTGCCGTCGTAATCGTTGCGATAGAAGTTGTCTTCGATCTCACGGCCGACCATCTGGCGCTTGATACCGAGACTGGTGAAATCCTTTTTCTCCATCTCGGCGACCTTGTGACCGTCGCGGAGGATCGAGATCCTGTCGCATACTTCCATGATTTCATCAATATCGTGGGAGATGAAGATCACGGCTCTTCCGGAATCCCGGATGCTGTTGATGACGCTGTAAAGAATGTCTCTTCCTCTTTTGCCGAGCGTGGTGGAAGTCTCGTCGATGATGAGGATCTTCGGATCCGCATACACGGCGCGGGCGATCTCGACCAGTTTCCTGTCTTCAAATACGAGCTTTCCGGCAAGAGTCGACACATTTATATGCGTAACGCCGATATTTTCGAGGGCTTTTTTAGCCGCCTTCTTCATTTGGGCGTTGTTGACGACGGGACCTGTGGCAAACTGCTTTTCTTCACCGATAAAGATATTGGCGGCAACGGAAAGATCCTCAAAGGTGGCCTGTTCCTGCGTGACCATGCAGATCCCTTCAGCGGTGGCTGCGATAACGTCCGGCGGGGAATAGGGCTGTCCCTCAAGGTACATTTCTTCCTGATCGCCTTTCTGGATACGGGCAATGATCGTGGTCAAAGTGGACTTTCCGGAACCGTTTTCACCGATAAGGCCTACGACCTCGCCTGCATATACATCAAGGCTGACGTCGACAAGGGCCTTTGTGGGGCCGAAGGATTTGTACATGTTTTTCGCCTGAAACAGCAGTTTCTTCTCATCAGACATTTCTTTTGACCCTCCAAAAAAAGCACAGACGGCTTTATTGCTTGAACTCGTTTTTTTGGTGAAAAAGAATTCTTGTTTTATCTGCCACTGTGCATTAAAAAGACGTTTGAAATTGCTCTCTAAGTTAATAATAGATGGTCGCAAAGGAAATGTCAATATAAATTTTTATCTTTTTCTAAGAATCATAAAAAGCTTTTCGGATCGGGATTTTGTCAAAAAACGTTGATATTCAATTAATTTAAATGCCGGACCATCTGGATGGCGATTAATAATAACGGAATTAAAGAAACTTTTTATGGGACTTAAAATTACTGTTGACAAAAGGTTTTCCCTGTACTATTTTAAAAACAGGTAGGATTCTCTGAAAAACAGTTGTTATTATGAAATGCGACAGGAAAAGGAGATTAAAAATGGATACTCAGTTTGCCAAATTCCTGCAGATAGGGATCATCGTCGAGAACATCGATGAAGCGATCAAACACTATGCAGAGTACGGTATCGGACCCTGGAGAATGGGCGGGATCGACAACAAAGTATTCCCGGAGATCATCGTGAACGGGAAAAAAGGTGTTGAAATCTGCACGCGCAATGCTTTTATCAACATGTACGGCTTTGAACTGGAACTCATCGAACCGGTCTCCGCGAGCCCCTATAAGACCTGGCTTGAAGAGCACGGCCCCGGTATCCACCATATCGCCGTCATCACCCGGGATCCATTCGAAAAAGTCATTGAGGAGCATAAAGCTCTTACCGGCAAGGATCCCTGGCTCTGGTGCAAGGAAGCCAACATCGGCATGGAATTTGCCTATCTTGATCTTTGCAAAGAGCTCGGTCTTTTCGTTGAGATCTACAACGAGGATAAGACCGGCGGTCTCGAGGCATAGTACTGAGCGGTATATCTTATCATTTTAATCCGTAATATTCTGCAGTTTAGCGGCAGCTGTCTTCCCATCCGGCATCAGGATCCGAACGCAGCTGCCGTTCATAAAAAAACGATCGTCACAGTCAGCAGTTCTTCTTTTATTATTCTTTTCAAAGAGGTTTGAACAGACGTGAGACTGCATAGTACTTCAGAGATACGCAGGCAGAATGCTTTTCATATCGTCAGGGAGGTCATCGATCATCCTGACAACACCGTTTCCGACATTTCCCGGAAGTACGGCATCAGTGTTGCCACGGTCTCCAGCATCATATCGATCCTCCGAAACGACGGCCTTCTTGTCCTGAGCGGTGAGAAAGCCTCCACCGGCGGCCGGAAGGCGCTTCTTTATTCGATCAATCCGGAATATGCATATTTCGTCGGGATCAGTATCACGGTGCATACGGTCAAATCCGTTTTGATCCGGATGGACGGGCTTGTACTGAAGCAGACCTTCCTTTACCGGACATTTGAAGACACAAAGGAGTACTGTGATTTTATTTACGATCTTTACCTTCGGACGGCGGAAGGCGTAAAAGAACCGTCCGCTGTTGTGCTGTCTTTTCCCGGGCGTTTCGATAAGGATACCTCTGTCATCACCAGAGATGACGGTTTCGTCGTGGATGTTTTCAACATTGAAAAGATCCTGTTCTGCTTCCGGGATGTAAAAGGTTTTTCCGTATGCGACGCATCGAAATTCAGCGCGCTTCCGATGCTGCAGACAAATCCGGATCTGAACGACTGTGTCTTCGTCTCGATAAACAGGGCCATCTCCGGAACGATCATACGCGACGGGCATCTGTTTCCCCTGAGTAAAAGCGACTGCAATTTCGGAAAGATGATCGTCGGAGCGGAATCCTGTCCTGATAAAAAGCCCGCGTTCCGGTCTTTCGCTGCCTGCTGCTCGGCGAGCCATATTGTCGATACGCTGAAATCACTGGGCCTTGAGAACATCGTTATGGAAAATGCCGGGGATCCGGGGGTCAGCCGGTATTCCGGATTCTTCAGAGAGATTCGCGAAGGGAACAGAATGTTCCAAAGACTGTGGGATGTTTATCTCTTTAATCTTGCGGCGGGGCTGAACAACATTTATGCCATGTTCGGACTCCCGATCGTTATCAGCGGTGACATGGCCAACAAGATTTCCGGTTTTTCCGATGAGCTCCACGCGCATCTTTCCGCACTGAATGCGGACATTACCCGAGACAGCATTTCCTTCAGCGAGACCGGCCTCTTTGACGATCCGATCGGCGCCGCGCTGAAAGCAAGGTACGATCTGCTGGAGGAGCTCGTCCTGCAGGCCTCGAACAGAAGATCAGCAGAAGAATAATCCTGTTTAACAATACGATCATCAGCAATTTAAAAGGAGGGCCAGATATGAACAACATCAAGTATTCCTACATGGATCACTGGGAGATCCATACGGCGGCGGGGCTGACCGCGCCCGGCTGCCGCCGGACCTACCTTGAGCGCTACCTCAAGGAACTCAGAGCGCTCGGGTATGTCGGACTCGACACCTTCGCCGCCCGCCTGCCGTATTACGGCAGACTCGTTGCCGGTAAAAACGGGACACCCGTTGATTTCGAGAACTATCTCAAAGATCTCGGGTTCGAAAGACTGGTCAGCATGTTCCTGGATTTCATAGGGAACAACCCTGCGGAGCGGATCGCCGATCCGGCCTGCCATGACCAGATTTTCAACAAGTTCCGCGCGGCCTGTGAGATGGCAAAGGGCACCGGGATCGACACCTTCATCGTTATGCCCGCATGCCAGTACTTCTACACCGATCCGGTTACCGAGGACCACATAAAGCATACCGCCGATTTCTGGAACCGGACGGGCAAGATGATGTTGGAGGACTATGGTATCCATGCGGCATGCCATCATGAGTTCTGGTGCGGACTTCGCGATAAATGGGCGATCGATCTGTTCTATGAGCTCACAGACCCGAAGTATGTATGGTATTTCTGCGACACGGCCCAGCATGTCATAGCCGGCGTGGATCCGGTGGCGCTTTATGAACAGCTGCACGACAGGACCTGGGGATTCCACCTGAAAGACACGAAGAACACCGATCCGAAAGCATACCGCATCCCTCCCGATGCCGAGTGCATGGCGGAAGATGTGGAGCGCTGGTTCTATGAGGCCAACGGAGAAGGCCTGTGTGATTTCCCCGCACTCTACAGAGCGATCAAAAAGTACGGTTACAGCGGCTGGATCAGCAGCGAGCATGATAAAGCCGAGTTTGAAGGAAAGAGCTTTGCCGACTGCACGGCCCAGGGAGTATGGTATATCAAGCATGTGCTCGATCCTATCCTGAAGGAGGGTTAAGAAGATGGCGATGAAATGGGCTTATTCGATCAATGCATGGAATATCACGGCCAATTCCGCGCGCAAGCAGCATAACGAGAGAAATTTCAAAACCATAGTGGCAGGCGGGCTGGACTGCATCCAGATGAAGATCGCCACCTACCGCATGAAGCCGCTGGGCAGGCCGCTCATAATCAGCCAGGTCTACGGCGGAGTAAAAGAGTTCGACGAGTATCTGAAAAACATCGGCATCAAACAGATCGCTGGCTGGGATTACGATCCGACGGCGCCCTATGCCGAAGAGAACTGCGACGGCCGTGACCCTACGGATCCCGCGCAGCACGAAGGGATCGTCGATGCGCTTGTCCAGTTTGCCGAGTTTCTGAAGACCGTCGGCGGTGACAACTTCTGCGTACGGCCGATGGGCGCATTGTGGCGTGCCGGCGAAGTGACCGACGAAAAACTGAAGGCAGTCGCGGAGTGCTGGAACAAGGTCGGCCGGATGAGCGCACAATACGGCGTCAAAGTGATCCTGGACCCCGACTTCCTTTGCGCTGCGAACAGCCTGCATGCAATAGACGTGCTCATGGCGAACACCGACAAAGAGAATGTGTTCCTCGCGATCGATACGGCGGCGCTTGCACTGGTGGGCATCGATCCCGTTGAAGTGTATGAAAAATATGCCGATCGTGTCGCGATGCTGCGGCTCGAGCAGGTGTTTACCACCGACGAGCTCAATGAGCGTGCCCAGCCTTTTGCGGAGGATATCCTCAGCACAGGCGGTGAACGGGGTCTTTCCAGATGGTTCTGGGAAATGGGGGCTCCGGAGGGAGAAGGTCTTGTCGATTTCCCGAAACTGATCTCCGCGGCGAAGAACGGAGGCTTTGACGGCTGGTGCGTGGTCTGCACCACGCAGTCCGAAGATCCTTCCGCCTCGGTGCTTTTCAATGAATGGTATGTGGAGAACGTTCTGAAGAAGATCTGAAGATCGATTTGACAATAAAGGACCCGGAGCGGCTGCTGTCAGTCGCTTCGGGTCCTTTTCCTATGTCTGAAGGTCCGGGGATACCGGTCAGCTGTATGTATCAGCGGGATTGCTTTCCGGATCGAAATCCTCCGTCTCTCCGGCTTTCATACGGTTGACCCGGTCCCTGAGGCGGCGCAGTTCCCGGCTCTCTTTTTCAGGGGATCTGTTCCTATCAGGTGCCTTTCTCAGGAAAGAGCATGCGTGCTCAGGTATTCAAATACAGCACTTGCTCCGGCGCCGTTAAGGCTTACTCCGTCGGATGCTGCATATTCTTCCAGGAGCCATCCGTCGGCGCAGACAGCCGATGCGGTGTCGGCGTACCAGACGGCTGTATCCGTGCAGACGGTCTTCAGCCATTGGTTCGCCAGATAGACCTTCTCCGGTGTTATGTTTCCGTCGTATGCTTCGGTGACGGACGAAATGCTGCAGCAGATGATCCTGGTGGACGGGGACTGGCTGAGCACGGAGTTGATCAGAGCTCTGTATCCCGTGATGAAGCTCTCTTCGCTGATGTCCGGCAGCCCGTCTTTCCCGATCAGGATGACCAGAATATCCGGCTTGGTGATCATAGCTGCATTTGATGCGCTGACCGTTGAGCCGTCGCCCGGAAAACGGACGCCTGCCGCGTACAGATCGTTCATATCCACGGCGCCTTCCGATCCGAGCCAGACCTTCGAAGGATCGGCACCGTAGGTCACGACGGCGGTGTTGCGGCTGTCACAGAGGAAGGTGAGGGAAGTGATATATTCCTGTCCGCGGTCCCTGGTCTTTTCCAGCTCGTTCAGCACGCCGGCCTGGGCGGAAACGGAAGCGGATGACGGAGCGGAAAGATCGGCTTTGCTCTCTTTTTTCGATGCACCGGAAGACGCTCCGAGCTCGACCACCGGAACGACCCGCTCGCCTGCATACGGATTGACGAGGCAGTAGATCACGCCCACAAGGACGGCGAGCAGGGCTATGAGTATAAGCAAGGCCCATATGACATTTTTGAATTTAACGATAGTATCCAGCATGGCGTTTCACTTCCGATAAAACAAGGCGGGGCAGCGGCCCCGCCATATTGTCTGAATGTGTGGGATCAAGCCTCTGCTTCGGCAAGAGCCTTGGCTTCGTCGATGACTTTCTGCTGAACATTGCCGGGAGCTTCCTCATAGCGGACGAACTTGCAGGTGAAGGAGCCGGCGCCCTGTGTCATGGAGCGGAGATCGATCTGGTAGGTGGACATTTCAGCCATGGGGACCTCGGCCTCGATGGTCGTCATGCCCTCCTCGGCGGGAAGGTTTCCCATCATGGTGCCGCGGCGCTTGGAGTTGATGTCACCGATAATGGCGCCCTGGAACTCATCGGGGATCGTCACGAAGAGCTGACCGATGGGCTCGAGGATGGTGGGTTTGGCCTTGGGGATGCCGTCCTGATAGGCGAGACGGGCTGCGGTCTGGAATGCCATGTCGTTGGAGTCGACGGGGTGATACTGGCCGTCGTACAGGGTGGCCTTGAGGCCGACGAGAGGATAACCGGCAAGAACACCCTTCTGGACCGCATTGCGGAGACCCTTTTCAACGGAGGGGAAGAAGTTCTTGGGAACGGCGCCGCCGAACACTTCCTCGGCGAAGATCATGTCATCCTGCTCCTCCTGGGGCTCGAAGCGGATCCATACATCACCGAACTGGCCGGAACCGCCGGACTGTTTCTTGTGACGGCCGTGGGCCTCGACCTTGCCCTTGATCTTCTCTCTGTAAGCGACTCTGGCGGGAAGAAGCTCGGTCTCGACATTGAAGTTGTTTTTGAGCTTGGAGCAGAGAACGTCGATCTGGATGTCTCCGGCTCCGGAAATGACCATCTGATGGGTCTCGGCGTTGTTGACGAGCGTGAAGGAGATATCTTCCTCGTTGAGCTTGGCAAGTCCGCCGGCGACCTTGTCGTCCTGGCCCTTGGTCTTGGGAGCGATGGCCATGGAGTAGCAGGGCTCGGGGATCGCGATCGCGGGAAGCTCGATATCATCCTTGGAATCGGAAACAGTGTCGCCGGTCTTCCAGTCCATCTTTCCGATGGCGACTATATCGCCGCAGCATGCCTCGGTGACTTCCGTGCTCTTCTTGCCGCACATGCTGTACAGACGGCCGAGCTTGTCGGTGCTGGAGGTGCGGGAGTTGCGGAGGCTCGCGCCGGCAACGATCTTGCCGGACAGCACCTTGACAAAGCTGTATTTGCCGAACTTGTCGGAGATGGTCTTGAATACGAAGCCGAGAACGCTGCCGTCTTTGTATTCGGGAGCGGGGCAGTAATCGGAGATGCCCTGAAGAATGGCAACGGTGCCGAGATTGCTCATGGCGTCACTGGCAAAAACGGGGACAACGGCGCGCTCTTTCACACCGACCTTGAGTCCTTCGATGATATCGGCCTCATCGAGTTCCATATTCTCGAAGTATTTTTCCATGAGCTCTTCAGTGGCTCCGGCGGCGGCTTCCATCAGCTGCTCGCGAAGCTCGGAGGCTCTGCCGGCATCGGCTGCGGGGACATCGACCTTGTCCGCCTTTGCGCCGCTGGTCTTATACGCGACATTGTGCACGAGGTCGATAACACCGGAACCGTCGCTCATCGGGATGGTAACAGGGCAGACGATGCTGCCGTATTTTCCCTCGAGAGTGGAAAGCGCCTTGAAATAATCACCGTGCTCCTCGAGGCACTTGGAGATGACGAACATGACGGGGATGCCGGCGGCCTTCAGGTATTTCCAGCAGCGCTGGGTACCGACCGAGACAGACTCCGCGATATCCTTTGCCGCGCAGACGATCACACCGGTCTCAACGACGCGGATCGCGGCAAGAGCCTCCGCCTCAAAGTCAAAATAACCGGGGCAGTCCAGAACGTTGATCTTGTTCCCGCCGAAGCTGATGGGAGCAAGGCTGGAAGAGATGGTGATCTGACGCTTGATCTCTTCAGCGTCATAATCAAGGGCTGTGTTTCCGTCTGCGACTTTACCCTGACGGTCTACGGCGCCGGTGCAGAACAGCATGCTTTCCGCCAGACTGGTCTTGCCGTTGTTGCCGTGGCCGAGAAGCGCAATGTTGCGAATGTTTTTGGTTTCCATGTATTATTCCTCTCTATAATAATATGCAGTTTTAAAGATGATCCTTAAGATCGGAGATGCTTATAGAACAGTAACCAATTTATTATACATAAATAATCGGTCTTTGGCAATAAAAGAATTGGGATGAAGGTCAGCTTTGCTGTCGTTTGATCTGCCTGCGCAGGGAAAGAAAGCTGATAAGCGGGATGGGGATTGCGAAAATAAGCATCAGCACCAGCATGGTGACGGGTGTGACGGAGCCCGAGATGAGCAGACTGAAAAGCGTGAACAGGATACCGACCGCGGTCCCGGCAACGGAGATCCAGGTATTGGCTTTCACCGCAAGGTACATAGACCGGCCGGCGTCCGCCATATCCACGAGCGGGCCGAGCGTTTCCCTGCATACCACGGCGGCGATCCTGCTTTCGCCGGAGGCCTTTGTGGCAGAGATCTCGAATCTCTCGAGATAGGGGGGGAAATCATAGCCGTCCGTTGCGATATCGAAAAGCCGGCGGAGCATTTCCGGGGTGATGTTGAAATCCCGGATGGCGAAAATGGCGTGCCGGTTGGAACTGATGAGTTCCGTGAGCGCTTTGCGCACCCTCTTCATCGGCGTGTACCGGATGCCGAAGATCCCGTAGAGCACGCCGTCGATGGCGAGAAGGATGCTGTTCTTGTCCACGAGCCGGTACGGCACCCGCACGTTCATGAGCCGCATAAGGTCAACGTTGCCGCAGAGGACCCGCTCGCCCTCGATGATCCCCTTGATGCCGCCGGAGGGCAGGAATTCGATGTTTTCGATCTTGAATTTCCGGCCGCCGTTTTTCCGCATCATATCGATGAAGCATTCGGAAGTGGCCATTCCGGTCGGGGCCATCATGCTTCCGGCGTAGCTTATGATCTTCCGGCTGTCGGCATCTGAAAAGATGCGTATGGAGGAGATCTCCACGGACCCTTTCGGGAAGATGTCCCTGTCGGTGACGATGATGTCCTTGCACTGGCCGATATCACAAAGCCCGGACCAGCCGGCAATGGCGGCGCCGGAGGAAAAGATCCTCATGGAACCGGCAAAGTAGGGGAGCGCAAAACTCAAAAGCGCCATGAAGGGGACGGAGGAGGAGATGAACGCGGCAAAAACGAATACGGTATCGGAATAGGATTTTTTGACTGCCGTGATGAGCAGGGTGAAGAGGAGACAGGCTGCAAGAATGAACGGCGTGAGCTTTATGTACAGATCCTCATCCAGCGGGGTCTCCTCCGACCTGCGGACAAAACCCTTGAGCGGACGGAGGGACTTGAGAACGGTCTTTCTTCCGTTCCGGCCTTTCTCAGCTGTTGCGGCATAGACCGTCTTTCCTATGGCAGGGACGCGAAGCGCTTTCCGGAGCGCTCTTGCACTCACCAGTGAAGACAGGAGCACGCCCAGCAGGGAAAGGGAGGAGATGACGCAGAACGGCAGATGGGGACTGACGGAGGAAGACCGGACGACCATAAGTCCGTCCAGAGAGGTCAGAACACAGGACAGCACGGCGAGAAAGTCGATCCCGCCGCGGATGGTGAACACATTCAGAAGGGCGTTCGTCACCACGTCAAGAGAAAGGAGCATGATGGTGAACTGGAGCAGGATGAGCATCGCGGATGCGATACGGATGTCCTTCAGCAGACCGAGAACGGGCAGGCCGGAACTGATCCAGAGCATAATGAGCCAGAGGAGGAGCCCTATCCGGAAACGGAGCCGGATGGACTGTGAAAACGATCCGTAATACTTTGAAGCGTCGAGAGGCTTGAGCTCTTTTCCGAGTTCCTCATCCGATTCGATCGGGTCGAGAGAACCCTCATACGTTCTGCGGCGATGGATCTTGTAAAACAGAGAGGCGAACATTCCGCTGATATAGCCGCCGAAGGTGGAAGGGACCATCTTCGCGTCACTGTCATACGCGGAAGCGTGTTCATCGTCAAAGGGATATTCATCCGCATCGATCTCCGAATACGGGATGCTGTAGCTGGTGAACTCATCATAGTGGACCGAGTCGCTCTCTCTTATTTTCGACTCCGTCTCCATTTCAGACAGCTGCTGTTTGCGCTTGTCTTTCCTTTTTCTCCGGATACCGGCTTTTACGCTCTTTTTTCTGCGCCGGCTGAACTCGTTATGGGGTTCCGAATAGACAGAGTCGTTCTCGAGTTCAACATCCTGCACGGGAGGAAAATACTCCTCATCGGGCTCAACGGGGACTTCCTCGCCGGCGTACAGAACGGAAGGCTCCTGCTGCTTCCCGTCGACGCTGAAGCGGCGGTCGATATCCTCGTGGTCCGGCGGGGGAATGGAAATATCCTCGGAAATGTTGAGAAAATCCTTATCCTTTACAGAGTCGAGATACGCCCGGATCTCCGCCGCTGTCGGAAACCGCTCGGATTGCTGGATCGACCCGTCGGGGGTGACGGGGACATCCTCCTGGACCTGCTCTATGGGAAGATCGAAAGAAGCGGGATCCGGGATATAAGACTCCTCCGGTTCGGAGTCTGCATAGTCGTTTTCGGAATGAAACTCCGCCAGGATGTCCTCCAGAGACAGTTCGCTGTCTTCTATGCTGTTTTCAAATAAATCCGACATATCATCAATTGTTCCGCCGAAAAAACGGCACTGGTTCAAAAAGGCATCAGAGGCGCTGTCTGAGCACCTCGTACATCACGATCGCTGCGGCGTTGCTCGCGTTGAGCGATCCGACCTCGCCGCGCATCGGAAGACTCACGATAAAATCACATTTTTCTCTGACAAGGCGGCCCATTCCGTCTCCTTCCGAGCCGATCACAAGAGCGAGCGGGCCGGAAAAGTCCGTGTTCCACAGAGCGGAGCTCCCGTCCGCCGCGGTGCCGTATATCCATACGCCCCGTGACTTCAGCTCTTCCAGAGCAGCGGGGATGTTCGACACTCTGGCGATGAGCATATGCTCTGCCGCTCCGGCGGACGCCTTGTCCACAACGGCGGTCAGTCCCGCACTTCTGCGTTTGGGGATGATCACACCGTGGGCGCCGGCGCATTCGGCGCTTCTTATGATGGCGCCGAGGTTGTGTCCGTCGCTTATCTCATCGCAGACGATGATAAAAGGGGCCTCGCTGCGCTCTTCGGCAAGCCGGAAAATGTCATCCACCGAGCAGTATTCCTTCACGGCGGCAACAGCTATCACGCCCTGATGGGAATGGGTGCTGCTCATGAAATCCAGCTTGCGCCGGTCGCATTCCACCACCGGGACCCCGAGGTCCCTTGCGCGGGAGGCGATGTGGCCGAGCGTGCTGTCGGTCTCCCCCCGGGCGATGAATACCTTGTCTATGCTTCTTCCGGCGCGCAGCGCCTCGATAACGGCGTTGCGGCCCTCTATGGTTTCGTTGTTCAGCTTGCTGTTGTCCGGCATGATATCCTCGTATGGGTAGATTTACGCATAATAAGACGAATAGAATAATATCATAAAGCGGAGAAAACTCAAGGTCTTATTTTTCCCGAAGCTAAAAAAACATGGACTTTGAAGGGCATTTAGCGTATATTAGTAGCGTTATGAAAAAGAAGATCGATATTTTCTGCTACCGGCATCCGAATTTCGGAATAAAAAACCTCATGCGCTATATCATCATAGCGAATGCGGTCATATGGATCCTCCAGTTCTTCAAGCCGGGGATCCTGGATTATATGGTGTTCGATCCGAGCCGGATCCTGCAGGGAGAGGTGTGGAGACTCGTCTCCTTCATGTTCATCCCGGTCAGTACGGGCTTCCTGGCGCTGATCGCTTTCTATTTTTACTATATGATCGGGAATATCCTCGAGGTAAAGTGGGGAAGCGGCCGCTTCACGATCTACTTCTTTACCGGTGTACTGCTGACGATCCTGTACGGATTCATCGTTTATTTCGTTACGGGCGGGAGATATGTGCCCGAGGCCTATCAGATAGATGCGCAGTTCATTTATCTTTCCATGTTCTTTTCCTTTGCGGCGCTTTTTCCCGATATGCAGGTGCTCCTGTTCTTCATACTCCCGATAAAGATCAAATGGCTCGCCCTGATCGACGCGGTGATCTTCCTTTACAGCATTGTCACAACACGCTTTCCGTTCAATCTTCTTCCCGTGATCGCGGTGCTGAATTTCCTCATCTTCTGCTGGGATGACGTCCTGTACGGCATTAAGAGGCTGATCGGAAGAATAAAGAGTTTCTTTCGCAGAAGAAAGAATCCGCAGAACACCGTCAGCTTCAAACAGGAGGCGCAGAAGATCCGGAAAGCGCAGGAGGGCAGCCTGTATAACCATAAATGCTGTGTCTGCGGCAGAACGGACACGGATCATCCGGAGCTCGAATTCCGGTACTGCTCGAAATGCGCCGGATATCACTGCTTCTGCCAGGACCACATAAACAGCCACATCCATTTCACCGAGTAATATCATAATGAACACGGAAGTATTCAATCATGCCATCTAAGCACATAAGTCAGAACGACAAAACGACCGGGAGCAATCCGCACGGCGGGAACAGGAGCGGTTCCGGACAGAGCGGATACCGATCTCCCGCTCCGGCGGCAAGAAACAGTGCCGCGGCGCACAGCCCTGTCCGGCAGAGCCCGGCTCCGGCACCGCAGCCGAAGAAGAAGAAAAAGAAAAGCGGCGAGGGTGTGTTTGCAAACATCCTCAGGCTTCTCGGAGTCCTTCTCCTGCTGTTCCTTGTGATGGTGCTCTCCATCATCGTGATAAAGGACTACAGGGGAAGAAAGGCCGCCGGTTCAGACGGGGGAGCCGGGACGATCGCGGCATCCTCCTCCGGCAGCGCGGCCTCCGGTTCCGCCGGGCCTGTTTCATCGGACAGCGGGGCGGAAACGGCGGGGACGGAAACGGGAGACCCGGAGACGGTCCTGCCGCCCGAGCCCGAATACGTCTTCGAGCCGCATGCCGTGGACAGCACGGAACCATCGGTTTATGTGGATTTTACCGGCATCCAGGTGAACAACGCCGAGCTCGAGGACCTGTCGGATTACAGCAGCCCCTATGAGCCCATCAGCTTTGACAAAGGCAAGGATTATACCGGCGTAAAGGGGATCGTCACGTTCCGCGGGGACAATTTCCGCTCCGGAGCCTCCTACGGCAGGACACAGGCTCTTTCCGGCAGAAAGTTCGGCTCCGGATGGGAGATCTCGACAGGCACCCTCACGGACTATAACGGCAACGTGTGGACCGGAAGCGGCTGGACAGGGCAGCCCCTTGTCGCCCGGTGGCCCAAATCCACCAGAGCGGTCATGACCTCCATGTATGACTGGGCGAGGGAACAGGACGATCTCGTGGAAGTGATCTACGCCACGATGGACGGCAAGGTCTATTTCCTTGAGCTCTCCACCGGAAAGGCGACCCGCAGGCCGCTGAATATGGGAATAACCTATAAGGGCGGCGGAGCGCTCGATCCGCGCGGTTATCCGATCCTCTACCTGGGCGGCGGCGTGCGCAACATGGACGGCCGCTGCAACGTCTCGATCGTGAACCTCATCGACTGCACCGTCATGTACAAGTTCGGCGACGGCGATCCTTATGCGCTTCGTGACTGGAGGATGTTCGACTCGTCCGCCATCGTCGATGCCGAAACGGATCAGCTTATCCAGCCGGGTGAAAACGGACTCGTCTATATCATCCACCTGAACACGCAGTATGATGAGGCAGCAGGGACCCTTTCGATAAACCCCGACAATGTGGTCAAATGGAGATATCATAACAGACGCTGGACAGGCAATTACAATACACCCGGAAAATACTGGCTCGGGATGGAATCCAGCTGTGTAGCCTACGGGGGATATCTTTATCTCAATGACAACGGCGGCCTGCTCATGTGTCTGGATCTGAACACCCTCGAACTCGTGTGGGTGCAGGACATCCTCGATGATTCGAACTGTTCTCCCGTTATGGATCTCGAAAACGGGCATCCTTATCTGTATGTGAGCACCTCGTATCACTACGGATGGAGGAGCTCCGGAAAGGAGACCGTTCCGGTCTGGAAGATAGACGCGGAGACCGGCGAGATCATCTGGCGGGTTGACTTTACCTGCTATTCCGAGAGCGGCGTCTCGGGCGGCGTACAGGGGACGCTGGCGATCGATGATACGAGCATCTACGTGCCCGTTGCACGGACCGGCAGCAGCGCCAACGCCGGGCTGCTGGTCTCACTCGACAAAAAGACCGGCGAGACCAACTGGGAATACAGCACGAACATCTACAGCTGGGGATCTCCGATCCGCTTCGATGACAGCGTGGGGAAGAAGTATCTGATCTATAACACCGGATACAGCAGCACGGGTTACGTATATCTGATGAATGCGGAGACCGGCGAGGTGTACGACAGCCGCAATCTCAACGGAAACGTGGAGGCTTCCGGCATCGTGTTTGAAAACTGGCTGGTGATCGGTCACCGCTCCTGCAGGATCTACGGCATACCGCTGACATGATGAAGGGATCCGCGCGGGACAGGATGCAGAAGCGTCCTGTCCCGCGTGTTTTTCTTTCTAAAAAAGCTTTGTGAAACGTATATACATGTTTGACAATAACAGCCGTTGATAGTATTATAAATTTGTTGAATTCTTTAATTATTTAAGGATCATATAAAGGAGAGCAATCATGTATAAAGTAGTTCAAAAGCGCTTTCTCAATGACGCGAAGACTATCTGCCTCTTCGAGATCGATGCGCCGCTGATCGCACGCCATGCGCAGGCCGGCCAGTTCGTGATCTTCCGTCTCGATGAGCAGGGTGAGCGCGTCCCGGTATCTGTCGCAGGGTATGACAGGGAAAAGGGCACGGTCACGGTCATGGTCCAGGCTGCCGGCCGCACCACGAAGATGCTCCATACGGTTGAGGAGGGCGACTACATTACGGATATAGTCGGACCTCTCGGAAAAGCAACGGAGATGGAAGGCCTCAGCAAGGTCTGCGTGGTCGGCGGAGGCGTCGGCTGCGCCATCGCCTATCCGATCGCAAAAGAGATGCATGAGAAAGGGATCGATGTTACGTTCATCGCCGGCTTCCGCAGCGCGGACATCGTCATTCTCAAGGAAGAGCTGAAGGCTGCCTCGAACAAGCTCATCATCTGCACGGATGACGGGACCTACGGCCCCAAAGGCTTCACCACGCAGTTCCTCAAGGAGGAGATCGAAGCCAATATCGCGGAAGGCAAGCCCCAGTTTGACAGAGTCATCGCCATCGGGCCGGACATCATGATGAAGTTCCTCGCGGATGTCACCAGACCTTACGGGATCAAGACCATCATCTCTCTCGACCCGATCATGGTCGACGGCACGGGAATGTGCGGAGGCTGCCGCGTCATTGTAGGCGGCCAGACCAAGTTCGCCTGCGTCGACGGACCTGACTTCGATGCTCACGAAGTCGACTTTGACACGCTCCTCAAGCGCGCCGCATTCTATCAGGAAGAACAGGAAGAAGCTGCCAAGCACATCTGCAGGATGACAGGAGGAAAGCGCAATGGCTAATATGAGAATGGACAAAAACCCGATGCCTGAGCAGGATCCCAAGGTAAGGGTCACGAATTTCGACGAGGTCGCTCTCGGCTACCCGCTGGAGGCGGCGATGGACGAGGCAGCCAGATGCCTCAACTGCAAGAATCCCCAGTGCCGCACCGGATGCCCCGTCAGCGTAAGGATCCCCGAGTTCATCGAGAAGCTGGTTGCGGGCGATCTTGACGGCGCATACGACATCATCACCTCCACGAACTCCCTCCCCGCTGTCTGCGGCCGTGTCTGCCCGCAGGAGAAGCAGTGCGAATCCAAGTGTGTCAGGGGCATCAAGGGCCAGAGCGTTGCCATCGGGCGTCTCGAGCGTTTTGTAGCGGATTACCATATGAACAAGCCCGACAAGGCCGCGCCAGCGGTCCCGCCCAGCAACGGCCACAAGATCGCGGTCATCGGTTCCGGTCCTGCCGGACTGACCTGCGCAGGAGACCTGCGAAAGATGGGGTACGATGTGGATGTATTCGAAGCCTTCCACAAATCCGGCGGCGTTCTCGTATACGGCATACCCCAGTTCCGTCTCCCGAAGGAGATCGTCGCGGCCGAGATCGACAACCTCAAGGCCATGGGCGTGAAGATCATCAACAACGCCATCATCGGCAAGTCCATCACGGTGGATGAGCTGTTCGAAGACGGATACGAGGCTGTCTTCATCGGCTCCGGCGCCGGACTTCCCCAGTTCCTCCACATTCCCGGCGAGAACTACCTCGGTGTCTATTCCGCCAACGAGATCCTTACCCGTACGAACCTCATGAAGGCCTACCGCGATGATTACGACACGCCTATCAAGAAATTCAACCGTGTCGCGGTCGTCGGCGCCGGCAACGTTGCGATGGACGCTTCGCGTGTCGCAAAACGTCTCGGAGCGGAGCATGTCTATATCTGCTACCGCCGCGGCAGAGACGAGCTTCCCGCCCGTCTGGAGGAAGTCGAGCATGCCGAAGCCGAAGGGATCGAGTTCAACCTGCTCAACAACCCCTGCGCCATCCATGCGGATGAGACCGGCCATGTCTGCGGTATCGAGATGATCCGGCAGGAACTCGGCGAGCCGGATGAGAAGGGCAGACGCAGTCCTGTCGCGATCCCCGGCAGCAACTGGGTCCTCGATGTCGATACGGTCATCATCGCCATCGGCACCAGTCCGAACCCGCTGATCCGCAACACGACCGAAGGACTCACCTTCACGCGCAAGGGCGGTATCGAGGCTGACGAGAACGGCGCGACCGCACGCGAAGGCGTTTTTGCCGGCGGCGATGCAGTCACCGGCTCCGCAACGGTCATCATGGCGATGGGCGCCGGCAAGACCGGAGCAAAGAGCATAGACGAATATATAAAGAGCAAATCCAAATAAAAGAGTTTCCATAGAGAAATAAGGAACAGGCAGGTCTTACAAGACCTGCCTGTTTGCTTGCCTCAGGCTCTCTTACAGCATGCTGGAGCCTCCGGTGACGATCCAGCAGGCGAGTATCGCGGCGGTGAAGGCGCCTGTGTAGACATTTCCCGTGCGGCGGTAGGTATAGGTGCCTATGATGCTGTAGACCAGGATCTGCGGCACGAACAGGATCAGCAGGGACATAAACGGACCGCCGAATGTGAAGCCGAAGAGAAGATCGGCGCCGGGCCCGATGCCCATGAAGAAAGGAATGTACTCGAGGAGCACGATGAGGATCGCGCCGCCTGTCAGCATGAGCATGTTCGGAAGCCACGCGGCGAGGAAAGCGCCGAAGCCCTTTCTGTAGACCGCCTTTCTGCGCGAGTAGGCGATGGCGTTGCTGTAGCTGAGAAGGAAGAAGAGGAGATAAATGAGGATATATACGAAAAACTGAATGAGCCTCTGCTTCGTGAAGGGCTTGAAGAACGGCCAGATGAAACGGAAGTCGAGATCAAACAGGGCTGTGAACAGAGATGTGAGAATATAGATCATTCCTGTCATGCAGACAGCAAGAAGGAGGGACCTGAAAAGAGTACCCCAGGAAACACGGTCGGGGGTCTGTTCGGAAGCAAGGCCTCTGTTATACAGGCTTGCATCCAGGCCTTTCTTTTTTGCAGAAGACCGCTGAACAGCAGCCATGATGATCATGATGATCACAAGCAGTCCGAAGTAGGAAAGGAAACCGTTGCCTACGGTCATCCGGAAAACGCTTTCAGGCAGCGGGAGAAGACCGTGCCCGAGCTGTGTCATGAAAGGGTAGGTCAATCCGGAAAGGAGCATGGTCACAACAGCTCCTTTCCACCATTGGCCCGCCGTTTTCACGCTTTTCACAGGAGGAAGAGGCGTGGCGGATTTATCAAAGAAGGGAATTGTCAGCAGCAGCTCCATGAGAGGAAGCATCGCAGCGAGAGCAAAGAGCATGGCCGCCACAACAAGGAGCTCCTTGATCATAGCTATCTGATCGTACGGATCAAGTTCAAAATCCGTTCCGAATGAGGAAGCAAACCAACTAAGAGCAGTTGCAAGGCCCTGCCTGTTGTGGGTCGTGAGACGGTGGTTCGTGTACAGGAGCTCGATCCTGCGTGCGCTTCCGTCCTCGAAATTCCCGAAAGTCGTGTTCCAGGCGGCGCTGTCTGCATCCGTTCCGAGGAATTCCGTGCGAAGATCGGATCTGAGCAGGCTGTCGTCCACATTCATCTCATAATCTCTGAAATAGCTGAATTCGTCATACTTTGCCTGAAGAAGCAATACATTGTTGAAATGGATGGCGGGATCGTAAACACTGTCCCGGAACAGTTCACCGCACTGCAGGACCGTGGCCCGGGGTTCGATTTCCGTGCCTGAATATGCAGCGGCAACAGACCAGGATGACCAGGTGCCCATCGAATGGCCGCTCACAGCCATTCTGGAGCAGTCAGTAAACGGGAGATCAGCAAGAAACGCATAAGCATACACACCGCCGGCCGAACTGTCGCCTATCTCACTGCCGTCGCTGCCTTTGCTGTAACGGTCGTTGAAAAAACTGAGGTTTGAGAAATTCATCATCAGCTTATAGCGGTTCTGTCCGTTGATGGCAACATAGGTGCCGTCGGCTTCACTGTCATTTCCGTAGTTTACGGTGACTTTATGATCTACGTAACCGCGGTTAATAAGCCCGATATCCGTGCTTCCGTGACCGTATTCATCAAGTGACATTACCACAATGCCGCGTCTTGCAAGTTCAATGGAATATGCCGCGCAGGTCTCAGCATCGTTCTGGTAGCCATGCAGAAGAAGGACCGCCGGTGCAGGAGAATTCTCGGTGGCTGATTCTGGTACGTATAGCTTATAGGAAAGCATGCCTAGATCGGTATCGAAGAACTCTCTGCTTATCCTGACTTTTCCGCCGTCAGTCTGGATGCGGTTGGCAAATAACATGCAAAGCAGGATGAGTATCAATAAAACTGCAAGAGCGATTACATACTTTTTTCTGCTTCCAGTGGACATATTTCTTTACCTCCTTCAGATTTGTCAGTTAAACAATTATGGCAATATTTTACATTTTTACTGGAATTATCGCAAATAAAACAGAGTCTGCGCTGTCCACAAAAACTGACGATAAGTTTTATTCAAAATGACGAATAAAACATGTCCCTGAATAAACAGGGACATGTTAATACAAACGGTAATGAGAGGTTTCCTAATCAGCGCTGAGGATCTCTGCGGCCGTAACAAGGTTTTTGGCAAGGATCGAACCGGCAATAACGCCGATCCCTCCGGGAACGGGCGTGATCGCGGAGACGATCCCGCTCACTTCCTCAAAGGCGACGTCTCCGAGGAGCTCCCCGTCCGGCCCGGCCGTTATACCCACATCGATGACAGTCTGCCCGGCTCTGACATGATCGGCGGTGATCAGTCCGGGCCTGCCTGCGGCAGAGATGAGTATGTCCGCTCTTCTGCATTCGCCTGCGAGATCTTCGGTATCCGAATGACAGATCGTGACGGTCGCGTCCCTTGCAAGCAGGAGCATGGAAAGAGGTCTGCCGACGACAAGGCTTCGCCCTACGACGCACACCCGCCTGCCCTTTATGCCGATCCCGTAATAGTCGAGCAGTTCGATGCAGGAGCCCGGCGCGCAGGGAGAGAAGCCGGCCTCTCCGAGAAACACCGCGGAGATCGAATCACCGGTCACCCCGTCCACGTCTTTCAGCGGAGCGATGCTGCTGCAGATGAGTCTGCTGCGGATATGGCCGGGGAGAGGCAGGAGCACGATGCAGCCGTGAATGAGAGGATCTGCGTTGATGCGCTCTATTGCGGAAAGCAGTTCTGATTCCGGGATGTCCTCTTTAAAAGCGAAGCACTGGACATCCATGCCCAGATTTTCCAGCCTGCGGACGGCGGTGCGCTCATAGGCGGTCTGGCTGCCGTTCTGGCCGACCCGTACGATGGCGAGAGCAGGATAGACGCCTCTTCTCGTCAACCGGTCAACGCGACCGTGCACATCTTCGGATATTGCCTCGGCGACCGGTCTTCCGTAAAGGATTCGAGCCATCAGAGCACCTCCGCGGATCTGTCCGGGAAAAGGCCGGCCGTGAAAGCGTCGGTCCTATCGCAGATCGCTGCCGTGATCCCGGCCGATTCGGCTCCGATGAGCCCGGCATCCGGAGTGCCTTTTATCAGTCCGGTATTTGCGGCTATGGTCGCCGCGCAGCACTTTGCCGAGGCGGAGCAGAGAAGGGCGGCGCATCTGACGTCGGAGAGGATGCTTCTGCTGACGCTGCCTCCGATCCTGCCGAGTATCGAACTGACCTTATCCAGACAGTGCAGCATGTCGAGCGGGGCCCTGCATGCGAGCAACACGGCGTTATGCCGTTTCTGCTCGAAACCTTCGCTGTCTTTCGGAGCCTTGTACAGATCCGAAAGAGGAGCGAAGCCCTCCGCATCGGCGTCGATCAGGGACAGCAGTTCACCGCACAGTGTTTTCAGCTCTTCCGCTGCGGCGATCATCTCGTCACGCACAGCGGAATACCGGCCGTTTTCAGAAGTGGCAAGGGCCGCCATCGAAAGGAGCGAGGAAGAAAGCGCCGCTGCGAGAGCGGCTGCCGCTCCGCCTCCGGGAGCAGGGGAAGCCGAGGAAAGCTCCGTTATGAAACTGCTTATGGGCAGGTCAGATGAAGGCATAGATCATGAATCCTTCTTTCATTCGGAATTAGTAAACCCGGATCCGGTCGTGTACCGATCCTGAAACAGAGAGGATCGGCCGTATCGCAGATCGGAAAGAATATGCTGAACGGTCGTTTTCAGGAGCGTACTTTCTCACGCATGAACTTCTCCGCCTTTTCATAGATGCTTTCCGCTTCCTCACCGATGAAGAAGCGACTGTCTTCGTAGAGCACTCTGCCGTTTACCATGGTGAGTCTGACGTTTTCCTTTGAACCGGCATACACGAGATTGACGGGCAGATTGTTGAGCGGTCTCATGTTCGGCCTGTGGAGATCCATAACGGTCAGATCGGCCTTTTTGCCGGCGGCGATTCCGTCGCAGTCATCCAGGCCCATGCACCGGGCGCCGCTGACACAGGCCATTTTAAGGACATCTGCCGCAGGGCATGCGGTGGGATCGTTTTCAAGATATTTCTGGAGCGTGCTCACAAGATACATCTCCCGGAACATATCCAGCGCATTGTTGCTGGCCGCACTGTCCGTGCCTATGGCAACGCTGATGCCCGCGCGCAGCATCGCGGCGACCGGTGCGATCCCGCTTGAAAGCTTGAGATTGGATGAGGGGCAGGTCACGGCGTGAAGGTTTTTCTTCGCAAACAGATCGATATCCCCGTCGCTCATCCAGACGCAGTGATACCCGCCGCCGCCGAACCGGAAGAAACCGAGGCTGTCGAGAAACTGCGGGGGAGTCATTCCGTAACGGGACAGGCATCCTTCGACTTCGCCCTTTGTTTCGCACAGATGTGTCCAACAGGGCTCCCGGTATTTTTCCGCGAGCGAGACCATGTATTTCAGCCGTTCAAGGCCGGTGGTGTATTCGGCGTGGATGCCGAGTCTGTAGGAAACAAGACCGGCGCCGAAGCCGTTCAGTTTCAGATAGTCACGCTCTATATCCGCGGGATCTCTGTCGAAATCATTCATCGCGGAGCAGATCACGGCCCGGAAGCCGCTGTCGGCACAGGCGCGGGAAAATGCTTCCGAATGGTTGTACATATCGAATACGGCGGTCGTACCGGAGGAGAGGTATTCCAGAATGCTGAGCCTGGTTATGTTATATACGGCCTCATCGTCCAGCTTCGCCTCGTTCGGCCAGCAGGATTCCCGGAGCCAGAGATCCAGAGGCCGGTCATCTGCGAGCGAGCGCAGGAAGTTCATGGGGCTGTGGGTATGCGCATTCTTGAAACCCGGCATGAGCAGGTCACCGTTGAGATCGATCTCCCGGTCGAAACAGGAGCCTTCAGAGGCTTTGCGGGGACCGGCATACACGATGCGTTCCCCGTCAACGTGCACCTCGTCATCCGCGACGACAGGACCCGATCGGGTGAAGTACAGAACTTTTCCGTTGTAAAATCTGATCATAACCGATTCTCCGTAAGAACTGCAATTATCAGCAACATATTATCACGCAATAGATCTGTTGGCAAACAGTTTTGCCCGGATGAGCGTTCGGGGGAGATGTTTATTTGGTTTGCTTTTTTTCCGCTGATAGTGTATACTGTTAAAACCTTAAATTATGTAAATCACTTTTCGGATATATACCCCATCTCCTTGTGAGGAATGTACTGTATGGACAATAAAGACAGAACAAAAGGCCAGAATTATTTTTATGGCGCCGCGATCCTGACTGCCGGCGTCATAATCATGAAGATCCTCGGGGCCTTGTATAAGATCCCCGTTGCAAACATTATAGGCGATGACGGATATTCGATGTTCATCCAGACCTACAGCGTCTATAATGTTTTCCTTACGCTTTCCACGGCGGGCCTTCCCGTGGCGCTCTCGCGGCTCATATCCGAAGCAAATGCCGAGAACAGGCCCATGCAGGCCAGAGCGACCTTCCGGGTGGCCATGAAGACATTTCTGGTCATCGGTGTTTTCTGTTCGCTGATCATGCTGTTCTTCCCCGAACTGATAGCAGGACTGATCCTTCACAATCCCGACGCGGCTGCCAGCATCCGGATGATGGCGCCCTCTGTTCTGCTCGTCTGTCTGGTATCCGGATACAGAGGATACTGTCAGGGCTTCGGAAACATGATCCCCACGACCATCGGGCAGGTGCTCGAGGTGCTTGCAAAAGTGGTGATCGGCCTTGTTCTGGCCGCCGTGATCATGAAATCGGGCGGAAGCAAGGCGGAAGGATCAGCCGGAGCTATTTTCGGGGTCACGGCGGGATCTGCCGTTGCGCTGATCTTCATGGTGATCTATAAAAGGGCCTATTATAAGGATACCCCGCTGGAAGATCCGGATATACCCGACAGTGAGGGAAGGATCCTGAGAAGGTTCCTGCGGATCGGAATACCCATCGCACTCGGTGCTTCGGCGCTTTCCATCATCAATCTTATCGATTCCGGCATATGCATGGCAAGGCTCCAGTCCGGCGCCGGCTGCGGGCTCAAAGAGGCACAGACGCTTTACGGCGTGTACGGGGAAGCGCAGACGCTTTACAATCTTCCCGCGGCATTCATTACGCCGCTGACCATTTCGGTCGTTCCGGCCATCGCCGCGGCGAATGTAAGAGGGGAAAACGACAAGGCCACGAAAATTTCCGAAGATTCGATGCGTATAGCGGCTGCAGTGTGTCTTCCGATGGGAGTCGGGCTCGCGGTGCTTTCCACGCCTATCATGCGCGTGATCTACCGGGGCAGCCATGACTCCGGGCCGGGACTGCTGGCCATACTCGGCGTGACATCCTTTTTCGTCTGCATGGTCCTTATGGAGAACGCGATCCTTCAGGCTTCCGGCAGAGAGAAATTCACGATGATCACGCTCGTGACGGGCGGTCTGATCAAGATCACCGTAAACTGGTTCCTTGTGGCAGATCCGCGGATCAACGTATACGGAGCGGCGATCGGCTCTCTGATCAGTTATGTGGTCATGTCCGTGATGAATTTCGTTTTCATGTGCTATGCCCTTGATAAGAATCCGAAGGTTTTCAACATTCTGAAAGGTCCGATCCTGGCAAGCGCGGCAATGGGGCTGTGCGCATGGCTGCTGTACTTCCTTATATCCAGGATAATGGGAGAACTGTCCTGGTCGCATTATGTGGTGGCCATGATCGCGGCGATGATCGTCGGCGTGGGAGTTTATGCCGTTGCGGCGATCAAGCTCAAAGCGATAACGGCGGAAGATATGAACCTTATTCCGAAAGGCGAAAAAATCTCAAAACTGTTACATTTGCGCTGATTTTGCCCGTTTTTTCAAAAAAACATCGCATATTTGCGCTCAGCCGGCAAATTATACTTGATAATCGCTAAAAGATATGATACATTGCAATACGACATTTTTGACGCAGTCGAATGTCAGATACGGGAAGACACCTTCCGGATATAGGGTGTGCCTGTATGCCCGGCAGCTGCCGGAAAACTTTTAGGAGGAATAACATGAACAAATCCGAACTCGTAGCTGCTGTTGCAGCAAAGGCCGGCCTTTCCAAGAAAGACGGCGAGAAGGCAGTCAATGCTGCTTTCGAAGCGATCACCGAAGCACTCGTCAAGGGCGACAAGGTCCAGCTCGTTGGTTTTGGCTCTTTCGAGACCAAGGCACGCAATGCACGCGTCGGCCGCAACCCCAGAACCAAGGAAGAGATCAGCATCCCCGCGACCCGCGTTGCTTCCTTCAAGGCCGGCAAGGCTCTCAAGGACGCAGTTGCAAAGTAATATCTTCTGTTGAATAAAAAAGAGCCGCCGTAGCGGCTCTTTTTTATTCAGACGATCCTTTGATTCCGTTTCGGAGAATGATATGAGACTTGATAAATTCCTGAAAGTATCCAGGATCATAAAGCGCCGGACTCTGGCCAATGAAGCATGCGATGCGGGAAAAGTCCGGGTGAACGGAAAGCCCGTGAAAGCCGGCTTTCAGGTGAAGCCGGGGGATGTCGTGGAACTGATGCTTGCGCAGAGGACTGTGAAAGTAGAGGTGCTCTCACTGGACGAGAACCCCGGGAAAGCGGATGCAGCTGCCATGTACAGAGCATTGCAGACGGAAGGAGACTGAAGATGGTCGCATTTACGCCGGTGAAAATCGGCGCTCTTGTTGTGAAGAACCGGCTTGTCATGCCCCCGATGCATACAGGGAAATCCGTCGGAGGGCATGTAACGGAAGAGATGGTGCGCTATTACGGAAAACGGGCCCTTTTCAGCTCTCCGGGAATCATCCTGACAGAGCACAGTTTTATTACGTCGGGCGGCATGGCCTCCGAAACGCAGCTTTCGATCGCATCAGATGAACTGATCGATGACCACATCCGGCTGACGGATGCGATCCACGAGGGCGGCAGCCTTGCCTTTGTTCAGCTGAATCATGCCGGCAGCAACGGCATCGGGGACTGTGTTTCGGCGAGTGAGATCTTCAATCCGAGAAGCGAACGCAAACGCAGGCCGAGAGCACTTCCGGCGGAAGAGATACGATCGCTTGAGAAAGCGTATGCCACCGCTGCCGGACGCGCCGTAAAGGCCGGGTATGACGGAGTCGAGATACACTCTGCTCACGGATATCTGCTCAACCAGTTTTATTCCCCCCTGACCAACGAGCGCACAGACATGTTCGGAGGCAGTCTTGAAAACAGGCTGCGGTTCCTGCTGGAGACGGTCCGTGAGGTAAGGGCTGTCACAGGAGATGATGTGCCGCTGGCTGTCCGGCTCGGAGGATGCGACTATCTGTCCGGAGGAGCAACGGAAGAGGATGCGGTCAATGCCTCACTGCTGCTGGAAAAAGCCGGAGTCGATCTGCTTGACATCTCCGGAGGAATGTGCGGATTCATCGTGAAAGGCCTTTCCGGACCGGGGTATTTTTCCTCCATGACGGAAAAGATAAAGAAGGCCGTCCGTATCCCCGTTCTGCTTACCGGGGGCGTCACAACGGCCGCAGAGGCCGAGAAGCTGCTGAAGGAGGGGAAAGCCGATCTCATCGGGATCGGACGCGCGCTTATGAAAGATGCCCGCTGTCTGGAAGCGGATCCGAACGGCTGAAAGAAAAACAGAGACCGGATGTCATCCGGGTCTCTGTCCTTTATAAAATACTGTTTTCAGCGGTGGATATACATCCTTGACGGCTCCGCTTCTCCGTCACTCTGTGCCATGCACAGAAATACCCACCCGTAGCGCTCGTAGAATCCGGTGTGATCGGTCAGCAGATACAGCGGAGAAAATCCCTTTGTCCGCATGTCCTCCACCGCCATGGTCAGCAGCCGTCCGGCGATCCCTTTGCCGCGGTGATCTTTTTCCGTATAGACGGCACAGACATTGGGGGCAAGGTCCTTCCTGTCATGGAAGTCGTTCTCAATGATCCCCAGACCGCCGGCGATCGCATCGCCGGAAAGGCACAGATACCATCCGTACGGACTGTCTCCGGCAAGGCAGGCATCCATGCATTCCAGATATGCGTTTTCCGGCACGCCCCATTTTTCATGGAACCATGCAGCCGCTTTATCTTTCAGACAGGGGCATTCCCGCAATTCGATAAATCGGTATCCGTTCATTCTGCTTTACCTCCGATGGCTTTAGGATGCATCAGGGGACGGCTGTTTTTCAGATCGATGCATTTTCTCACTGTCGCAGAACAGGATCGGTCAGTTCCGTGTTTTCAGGTTCTTTAAGGCGTCCGCATTGTTCCCGGTTATTGCGCGGAGATCTCTGCAGTCATTCATTTCGGCGCAGTTCCCGCATGTTTCGACGCCTTTTCTCAAAGCGCACTGCCTGATCGGACACAGAGAATCGCAATAGGGTGTTTTTACACCGTCGATGCGGCAGCCGCTGCAGCTGATCATTTCGGGAGTGATCTCAACTCCGTTCAGATCTGACCAGAGCCTTGCGACTTTCTCCCGCAGATCGTTATCATCCCTGACTGTTGCGATCCTGGCATCACATTTCTCGCAGTCCAGCCCGCAGTATGCTATGAACCGGTTCATATCGGCCTCCTCGAGTCATCGGTTTGTTTCGTTCACTATAATAATAATAGACACAAAGCAACCTGTAAACACTTTTTATTCATGCAGTCGCACCGGAAAACTGCTGTTATTCTTCCAATCATACAGGAATGCTTTCTTTGCTTTTACTCTGCTGACCTGAATACGGAACGGAGGGCCGGCGTTATGGATAAAAAACTAATCATCGGTTTGCTGCTGTTTGCGGTATTGATGCTTGTTGACAAGATCATTTTTCCCGGAGCGGCTCCGGGTTGGACGGCATTTCTGCTGGAGGCGGTCGCGCTGATCCTGATCGTAACAGGCGCTGTTCGGACAGGAAAGAGATACAGGGAGCGAGGAGAAGAAGATCTGTCAGCTGCAATTCCCTTTGATCCCGAGAAACAGGAGGCTGTTATACACTGTTCCATCTGCAGCGGAGAGAAGACGGCGGGATTTAAAGACCGCGAAACCGGACACTTTGTTGAAGTGATGCTCATCAACTCACCGGAGGACGAGAAAAAGTTTAAAAAAATCTATAAGCTCGAAGACGTAAAGACCGAATACTGATTAACAACAGGCTCTTCTTAAGGAGGTGGAACATGTTCAGGGAATTGCTGAGAAAAAACAGAAGCTGTCAGAGGACGAGTGCATTCGTTTGCTTAAAAGTGAGCTGCGCGGTGTTCTTTCCGTGATCGGAGATGACGGATATCCGTATGGAATGCCTATAAACCACTATTATTGCGAAGAAAACGGAAAAATCTATTTCCACGGCGGTGGAAAAGGACATAAGATTGATGCACTGAAGAGAGACCCCAAAGCATCTTTCTGCGTATATGACGGTGGCTTCCGAAAGGAAGGGGAATGGGCGCTCAATATAAAATCGGTGATCGTCTTCGGGCACATTGAGTTCGTGGAGGATCAGGATACCATCTGCAGGCTTGCGGATAAACTGAGCCGGAAATTCACGGATGATGATTCCTATATCAAGGAAGAGATAAAACGCGCCGGATCCAGAACGCTGATGTTCGCACTGGTTCCGGAATATATATCCGGAAAGCTCGTAAAAGAGGCTTGAAGACCGCAATAAATGAACCCGCCTGATTATTCGGACAGGCGGGTTCATTTTCGTATTATCTACTTGAAGAAGCCGCTTCCCCAGAATCCGGCCTTCTCACGTTTCGCCTGCCGTTCAAGCTCCGAGAATCGCGAGGAATAACGCAGGTTCGGCTCTATGGGAAGCGTGAGCGCCATGCCGTTTTCCAGGAGAACATCTTCCAGCATGGTCTCTCCCTCATCAAGCCAGACATATGCGAGCGTACGGCCGTAACGGTCCTCTCGCTGCTCATCGTATTCGAGCCATACCTTGCGACCTTCCAGACAGTCGTGCAGCCAGAGCGAGACCTCCATGCCTTCCGGTGTGTTTTTGCTCTGATCGCGGTTGACGCTCTCAGGGGTATCGATCCCAATCATCCGTATGGTCGTCTCCGTATTGCCGATAAGAACGGAGATCGTATCGCCGTCATATACTTTCATAACGCGGCAGGGACCCTCGAGCGGCCCCTGCTTTGTCCTTTCCGTGAACAGCAGGACGGCTGCCGCCGCGGCAAGGAGGAGAAGAAGGATCGCAATAAGGATCAGCGTCAGGGCTCTTTTGTGTTTTGTTCGGGTCTTTTTGTATTTCATCGGCAGCTTCCGTAATGAATGAATTGTTTGACTTGTAAACAGGCGGAGCGGGGTGATAGAATAATGACCGATCAGGGTCGCGGAGAAGAATGGCCGCAGATTACGAACTATTGCAGAAAGACAGACCGATATGGGAAAAACGCCGATAGATAAAAACGAGCTGTTCGCGAGAATTCCGGTAGGGAAAGCACTTGTGACCCTTGCCGTACCGACGGTGATAAGTCAGCTGATAAGTCTGATCTACAACATGGTGGATGCCTTTTATATAGGACGGACCGGCAATTCGTTTATGATGGCGGCAACCACGATCACACTTCCGGTGATGCTCCTGAATATATCCTTCGGCAATCTGTTCGGCATCGGCGGCGGAAGCCATGTCGCGAGACTGCTCGGTGCCGGGAACACGGATGACGCCAGACGGGTGAGCGCCTTCAGCGTATACGGGGCTGCGGCGACGGGACTGCTTTATTCAGTGCTGGTGGGCCTTTTTCTCGACCCGCTGCTCAGATTTCTCGGAGCATCGGATAATACACTGGAATATGCGCACAGCTATGGGATGATAGTGGTCGTGATAGGCACGCTTCCGATCCTGCTCCAGATGGTCCTTTCGCATCTTCTGCGGAACAGCGGCTATTCGGCGCAGGCGAGTGTGGGACTGAGCGGCGGCGGGATACTGAACATGATCCTGGATCCCATCTTCATGTTCGTCCTGCTTCCGAAAGGTATGGAAGTGACCGGCGCGGCGATCGCAACCACGATCTCAAACACGGCAGGATGCATCTACCTTATTACTGCCTACAGGAAAGCCTCCGGAACCGCTCCGCTGAGTCTTTCGCCTGCTGAAGCGGGATCCGTCGGAAAAGAAAATATCAAAGCGGTGTTTTCCGTCGGCGTCCCGTCGGCGATTCTGACAGGACTGTTTGACGTCGCGAATGTCTGCGCGAATATGATCGCGGCGGCGCACAGCGATCTGGTCGTGGCGGGGCTGGGCATCGTGATGAAGATAGAGAGGCTTCCGAATGCGGTGAATGTGGGAATATGTCAGGGCATGCTGCCGATCGTGGCGTTCAATTATTCATCGGGCGATCATGTACGGATGAGAGCGGCGATCCGGACTGCGAGAAAAGCAGGTCTTCTGGTTTCGTTTATCTGCATTGCGGCATTTGAAGTATTTGCCGGACCGCTCTCCCGGATGTTCCTCAGCACCACAGCCGGGGATTCCGCGACGGCTCTCATAACAGTGGCCTATGCCGCGGCATTTCTCCGGATAAGTTGTCTTGCCGCGCCTGTACAGTTCATCAATTACAATTCGTCTTACTGCATGCAGGCCCTCGGAGACGGGAAGAGCACCATGCTCCACGCATTCGTTCGCGAACTGGTCTTCTATATCCCGCTCATGTTCCTGCTCGACAGGTTTTTCGGGGAACCCGGACTGGCGGCGGCGCTGCCGGCCGGAGAGACGCTCGGCGCTCTGCTTGCGCTGTTTCTTCTGCGGCGAAGCATCCGGCGGCGCAGCGATCCCGTTTCGGGGTGATGCCTGTTTTTCCGGAGGGATCCGTTGATTAAAAAACCGCAGCGTTTGCTGCGGTTTTCTTTATCGTCTGATCAGATGATGTGTGCTTTGACTGCATCCGGCATGTTTTCGGATTCGGCGGATATGCTGATGACAAAATCCACATTCTCTTTTTCCGAGAAGCGCTCGAGCCAGAGGATGAAGGCTTCGAGAGAGGATTCGGATCTGTCTTTGACAAGCTTGTAGAAGTTATCGATGAAAATGTGCGTGATGTCGTAGTTTCCGGAGTGGATCCCGCAGATAAGCCCCTTGAGAAACTCATAAGAACCGATGTCGTAGGCGCCGGCTTCGATAAGTCTGGCCTGATAGGGGATATCGTATGTGAGCTTGCGCTCCTTTTCGATGCATACGACATCACCGTTTCCTTCGTTAACGGCATCTATTACAAGATCGACAAGCTGCTTTGTCTTTCCGGAACCTTTGAGGCCCATGATCAGTTTTACCATGCTCCGCTCTCCTTCATATGATTGTCTTGTATGTCCTGGAATCTCTGCGTTTCAAGCTTAACACGTTTGAATGGCGCGCGCAAGAATGAAAAGGTAAAGAAGGGGTAAAAAAAGTGTTAAGCCTCCGTCAGACCGCACCGGGCTTGCCGAGCATGCGGAACATGTTCTTTTTATATGCCTCGACACCGGGCTGATTGAACGGATTCACGCCGGACATATAACCGCTTATGCCGCATGCAAGCTCAAAGAAACAGACGAGAGAGGCAAGCCCTTCCTCGTTCCGTTTTTTCACGCTTACGGTCATGCAGGGCACACCGCCGGAGATGTGGGCTTCCATAACGGCGTCTTCTATAACACGTCCGATCTCGCCGAGATCTCTTCCGGCCAGATAATTGAGACCGTCGGCATTCGAGCTTACAAACGGGACTTCCATAAACGTCATGCATTCATCGAACCGGACAACGGTCTCCATAAGGATCCGTTCACCATCCTGGATATACTGGCCCATGGAGTGGAGATCCGCGGTGAACTCGACGGAAGCGGGGAATATCCCGATCTTGTCCTTGCCCTCGCTCTCACCGTACAGCTGCTTCCACCACTCCGCCATCCAGCGGAATTTGGGATCGAAGCAGGCCAGAAGTTCCACCTTCTTGCCTGATGCATAGAGGTTCTGCCTTGCGGCGGCATACTGCCAGGCCGGGTTGCTTTCGCTCCGCTCGTCAAGAGCCTTGAACTCTTTGACCGCGCAGTCTATCACTTTTCTCACGTCGATCCCGGCGACTGCCATAGGCAGGAGACCCACTGCGGAGAACACACTGTAGCGTCCGCCGACGTCATCGGGCACAACGAAGCTCTCCCAGCCGTTTGCATCGGCAAGGGATTTCAGAACGCCTCTTTTCGCATCGGTGGTCGCGAAGATATGATCGTTTGCCTCGTCTCCGTATTTGGCGGAGAGGATATCCCTGAATATCCGGAAGGAGACGGCCGGTTCGAGCGTTGTGCCGGACTTGGAGATGACGTTCACATCAAAGTCGCGGTCCGCAAGCTGTCCGATAATGTCATAAAGATAATCGGGATTGACGCCGTTGCCCGCGAACAGCACTCTCGTGTCACCGGGACCGGGATTCGGCCTGAGAAACTCTATAGCGCCTTTTGCCCCCAGATATGATCCGCCTATGCCGATCACGACGAGCACCGAAGATCTTGAACGGATCTTCTCAGCTGCCGCAACGATCCTGTCAAGCTCAGTCTCCCTGATTTTGGCGGGAAGTTCAGGCCATCCGAGGAAATCGGCGCCGGCACCGCTGCGCTCGGCAAGGACCTTATGGGCGGCTTCCGCTGCGGAATAATCCGGTCCGTTTCCGGTGAAGAAGGCCTTTGCTCCGGATAGATCTACTTTGACCATAGTTCTGCTTTCTCCTGTTCTGTTATTCTTTTATTATACCTGAAAACTTATTATAGTCTGTTTTGAGTTGAATTCAAGCCTCGTGTTTTTCTATCCGGTTTACAAAATTATGCATATTCTGTTATCAAAAATGAATCAATAAACTATTTGTTTCTGAATTGTAAACCGATTTACGGACCTTCTGAACATTTTCAACAGACTTTTCAACAGCTGAAAAATGAATACTGAAAGATTTTGAAGGATATTTGATTTACATAATGTGATTATTCGTCGATTTCATTATTGACGCTGGGCACAGTCGATAGTAAAATGAAAATTCGAAAAGGAAACACAGTCTTGGACGTCCGAAAACGGAGAAACTGAAATGAGAAGAAAATTCAGATGGGATAAGAAATATCTGCACTGGGGAGTCACGGCATTTTGCGTGATCGCCTGTGCCATTCTGTTTTTTATGGCGCTCACGTATATTCCCGTCATAGGGGAGGCGCTGGGAAAATTCTTCCGCATCCTCAGCCCGTTCGTTTGGGGACTTGTCCTTACGTATCTTCTCGCTCCGCTGATGAAAAAGCTGGAAAGGAAGGTCCTCCTCCCGCTGGCGCGCAGGCTGTTCAAAAAGAATAAAAAGAATTCGGGAGAAAGACTTGCCAGAGCGCTTTCCGTTCTCGTTTCCGAAATAGTCCTTCTCGCGATACTCACCCTGCTGGTATATCTGATCATTCCCGAACTGTACAACAGCATTGAAAAAATCGTTTCCAACATCGTTTTGAACGGCGATTCCTATATCAACACCGTGAGCACATGGGTGGATAAACGGCTGGCGGACAATCCCGTGATCGAGGAATATGTTTCAACTGCTCTGAAAAACTTCAACGAAGGATTGGTCGACTGGCTGCAGACTACCGTGCTTCCGGGCATGGCAAATATCGTCAGCAGCGTTGCCGGCGGTCTGTATGTGTTCCTGAGAGGTCTTTACAATCTGGTGGTGGGGATCATCGTATCCGCCTATATCCTCGGCAATCTCGAGAAAGTCGGGGCCGGATTCAAGCGTCTCATCTACTGCATATTCACGGTGGAGGCTGCCGACAAGATCTATGAAGGAATACGATTTGCGGATAAGACATTCATGGGATTCATTTCGGGAAAACTGCTCGATTCCGCGATAATAGGTCTGATCTGCTACATTTTCTGCGCCATTACCGGTATGCCCAGCGCTCTGCTCGTGAGCGTGATCGTCGGCGTTACGAATATCATTCCATTCTTCGGACCGCTGATCGGCGCCGTTCCTTCCGCGCTGATCATCCTGCTCTATCCCGCCCCGGTCAAATGCCTGATCTTTATCATTTTCATTATCGTTCTTCAGCAGGTCGACGGAAATTTCATAGGACCGAAGATCCTGGGCAACTCCACAGGCGTCAGCGGCTTCTGGGTGCTGTTCTCCATCATACTCGGTGCCGGACTCTTTGGCTTCTGGGGGATGCTGCTCGGCGTTCCGGTGTTCGTCGTCATCTATACGCTCATAAACAGCCTGATCAGCCGCAAACTCAAGCGGAGCGATCTCCCGGTTGAGACAGAGGATTATCTGGATATCGAGAGGATCGATCCGGTTACAAGGGAGATCGTGAGGAGCCCGGCGGATGACCGGGGGATCGCCGCCGGTCCCGGGACCGGTCAGGAATGAGCAAGGCTTTTCCAGGCCTCGCGTATCCCTTCGCAAAGAGCCGTGACATCCTCCCCGGTCGTATATCTGGACAGACCGATCCGTATGGACCCGTCGATCGATCTGGGATCGACCCCCATAGCTTCGAGCACGTGGCTCCGCCCGCCCTTTTTGCAGGCGGAGCTTTTTGATACATAGATCTCTCTGGCTTCCAGATAGTTCATAAGCACTTCGCTTTTCAGACCGGGGAGAGAGATGTTCAGGATATGGGGAGCGCCGCCGCCGTTGATCGTTACGGACGGTACGGAAGAGGAAACGGAACGGATGATCTCGTCCCGAAAACCGTACATTCTCTGAGAATACTCTTCGAACTGAGCTGCTGCAGCATCGCATGCGGCGGCGAAAGCGGCGATCTGGGGAAGGGCCTCGGTGCCCGCCCGCCGGCCATCCTCCTGCCCGCCGCCGATGATATATGGTTTTAAACGCAGCCCTTTCCGGATGTATAATGCGCCGATCCCTTTCGGAGCGTGTATCTTGTGGCCGCTGATGCTGATCAGGTCAGCTCCGAGCGAGGCCGCCCGGAACGGGACCTTCAGGAAGGCCTGCACCGCATCGGTATGCAGCAGGGCACTGCTCCCGGCGTCTTTTATCGCACGGGCCGCGGCGGAAATATCCGTGACGGATCCGGTCTCATTGTTTACCAGCATGAGGGAAACGAGGACCGTATCGGGCCGGAGGGCGGACCGGAGCGAATCGATGCTGACCGAGCCGGAGGGATCCGGCTTGAGACGGGTGATCTCAAATCCTCTGCGCTCAAGCTCATCCAGCGATTTTCTGACGGCATCGTGTTCCGCTTCGGAGCTGATCACATGCAGGCCTTTTCTGCGCATGCTCTCAGTTCCCGCGATCACTGCCCAGTTGTCGCTTTCCGTACCGCAGGAAGTGAATACGAGCTCGGACTGCCCGCAGCCGAGAGCCGAAGCGATCCTCTTTCTGGAGGAATCCAGCAGAGCCCGTGCATTCCGGCCTGAAGCATGCGTGGAGCTCGGATTCCCGTATGTGACGGTCATGGCACGGACGGCTGCCTCGGCTGCCTCATCACATACACGCGTGGTGGCGGCGTTGTCAAGATAATGTTCCATAATCAGCCTTTCAAGATAGCAGGAGTACAATATGAAATATAGCAGGAGTACAATATGAAATACATTATATCCACTCTCGGCTGCAAGGTCAATCAGTATGAATCGCAGGCGATGGAGGCCCTTCTTGCGGAGAGAGGCCATATATGCGCCGCTCCGGGAGAGCCGGCGGATGCCGTGATCGTCAACACGTGCGCGGTAACCGCCGAGAGCGGAAGAAAATCCCGACAGCTCATCAGACGGCTGAAAGAGGAACATCCCGGAGCCGCAGTAGCGGTCTGCGGCTGTTATTCCCAGCTTTCACCCGCGGATGTATCGTCCCTCGGCGCGGATATCGTTTTCGGATCGGCTGACAGGAAAGGATTCATCGATGCCGTCGAGAGAGCGGTGCTGTCCGGAGAGAGAATGCAGGAGGTCGATGATCCGTTTCACAGAAAGCAGTTTGAGGATCTTCCTTCCGGGGCGGTCTCCGGAAGGACCCGTGCCATGCTGAAGATACAGGATGGCTGTGTCAATTTCTGCTCTTACTGCATAATCCCTTATACCAGAGGAGGACTTCGGTCCCTTCCGCCTGAGAGGGCTGCGGAGGAGACGGCGAAGCTGAGGGATCACGGATTCGGGGAGCTTGTTCTGACCGGGATCGAGATCGCCTCCTACGGAGTCGATCTTCCGGGAAAACCGGCGCTGGCTGACCTCATCTGTACGGTCGCCGACCATGCCGGTGAGATGAGGATCAGGCTCGGTTCCCTTGAGCCGACCGTGATCACGGAACAGTTCTGCAGGCAGATCCGGGATACCGGGAAAATGTGCAGACATTTTCATCTCTCGCTACAGTCCGGGTGCGACAGGACGCTGAAGGCGATGAACAGAAAATACGATACAGCCGGCTTTTATGAAAAGATCGTCATGCTCAGGGAGTTTTTCCCGAATTGCGGCATTACCGCGGATCTCATAACCGGCTTTCCGGGGGAGAGCGACAGCGACCATCTGCAGACGATCCGGTTCATAGAAAAGTGCGCCTTTTCGGCCATGCATGTTTTCCCGTATTCAAGAAGACCCGGCACACCGGCGGACAGGATGCCGGATCAGTGCACGAATGCCGTCAGAAATGCGCGTGCCCGTGAGGCCGCCCGGGTCGCCGCCGGAATGAAGCTTGCGTTTCTGGATTCCCAGATAGGGCTTACGCTTCCCGTGCTGTTCGAAAGCGGAGGGGATGAGGAAACAGCCATCGGTCACAGTGACAATTATCTTCTCGTGCGTGCTCCGGGCACTGACCTCAGAGGGAAGATCCGGCAGGTAAGGATACGGGAAAGAAAAGATGAAATTCTTTATGGTGTGATTGACTAATCCTCCAAAATACTATATATTGATTCAGTTAAAATGCCGAGTACATATTTCCGTCATTCGGCATTTCCATATGATCTGGTAAACAGCAGGTATCGTCTGATGAAAGAAAGAGTGTTCAACTTTGCCGCGGGGCCGTCCGTTCTGCCCCTTGAAGTGCTTGAGAAAGCGAGAGATGAACTCGTGTCCTACGGGGACAGCGGCATGTCCGTTATGGAGATGACGCACAGAGGCAAAGATTTTGCCGGGATATTCCAAAAAGCAAAATCTCTGTTCCGGGAAGTCCTTTCCGTACCCGATACGCATGAGATCCTTTTCCTTCAGGGCGGTGCCACGCTGCAGTTTGCATCCATCCCGATGAACCTTCTTCGCGGCGGGACCGCGGATTATGCCGTTACCGGCGTGTTTTCCGGAAAAGCGGCGCGTGAGGCTGAAAAGTACGGAAAAGTCAATCTCGCCTGCGATATGTCCGCCTCGGGATTTGACCGGATCCCGGATCAGAGGGATCTTGAGACCTCGGAGGATGCATCTTACTTCTATTACTGTGCCAACAATACCATCTACGGAACGGAATGGCATTATGTTCCGGAGGTATCCTCTGCGCTCGTCTGTGACATGTCTTCCGACATTCTCTCCTGTCCGGTCGATGTTTCACGCTACGGGCTGATCTATGCCGGTGCACAGAAAAACATCGCGCCTGCGGGACTTACCGTGGTGGTGATCGACAGAACGCTTGCCGGCAGGCACTTGGATATCACGCCGGAAGTGATGCGGTATGATGCTCTCATCAAAAATGATTCCATGCTCAATACGCCGCCGTGCTGGTGCATTTATATGCTGACGCTCGAACTGGAATGGCTGAAGAGACAGGGCGGCGTCACCGCGATGGACGAACTGAGGCGGGTTCGGTCCGGAATGATCTACGATGTTCTTGATAACAGCGGTTTTTATATTTCAATGGCGGAACCCGGTTCCCGCAGCTTTATGAACGTCACGTTCCGGACTCCTTCCGCCGAACTGGACAGCAGATTTGTTTCGGAGGCGGAAAGGGAAGGCCTTGTCAACCTGAAGGGACACCGGACTACCGGCGGGATCCGCGCGTCGCTTTATAATGCGATGCCGCCTGAAGGTGCCGCCGCACTCGCTGATTATATGAAGAGATTCGAGGCACAGAACAGATGTTTCAGATAAAGACCATAAACAATATTTCGGAGACGGGGATCGAATTCCTTAAGAAAAAGGGCTTTTCCGTCCATCCGTATACCGTGGCTCCCGATGCCATCCTCGTGCGCAGCGAAAACCTGCACGGAACGGTTTTCAACAGGGAGCTCCTGGCGATCGCGAGAGCAGGCTCCGGCTATAACAATATTCCGATTGAAGACTGCGCGGAAAAAGGCATCGTTGTCTTCAACAGTCCCGGAGCGAATGCAGAGGCGGTCAAAGAGCTTGAGCTCTGCTCTCTCGTGATGGCTTCGAGAGATGTTCTCGGCAGCATCGAATGGGTCAGGTCCATTGCCGACGAAGGCGATGCCATCACCGGACTTGTTGAGAAAAACAAGGGCAGCTTCACCGGCCCGGAACTCATGGGCAAAACCATCGGGGTCCTGGGGCTCGGAGCAGTAGGCGCGCTTGTGGCGAATGCCGCCGTTGATCTTGAGATGGAAGTGCACGGTTATGATCCCTTCATGTCGGTGGATGCGGCGTGGAGACTGTCAAGAAGCGTCATTCGCTCGGACACGCTGGATGAAGTGCTCTCCTGCAGCGATTATATAAGCCTGAACGTGCCGTATAACGACGAGACCTTCCACATGATCTCCGACGCCGAGTTTTCCAAGATGAAAAACGGTGTGAGGATCATAAATGAGTCCAGAGCGGAAGTGGTCGACGATGATGCCATGATCAGAGCGATCGAATCGGGAAAGGTCGCCAGATATGTGACGGATTTTCCGAACACAAAGCTGCTCAGAACGCCGAATGTGATCGCCATGCCGCATCTCGGCGCCTGCACGCCGGAGAGTGAGGAGCGCTGCTCCTATATGGCGGCCAATCAGCTTTATGATTATCTGGTGAACGGGAACATAAAGAATTCGGTCAATCTGCCTGACGCATCTCTCAACCGGATGGGTGTATGCAGGCTTTGCGTCATCCACAGAAACGTTCCCCGCATGATCACGGGTATCCTGGATTTTATCAGCGCCAGGAATATCAACGTTGAGCACATGATCAACAAGCCGAGGGACAAATATGCCTATACGATCGTTGACCTTGCCGAGTGGATCGACGACAGGACTGCCGAGAGCATCCGTGCGATGGATGATGTTTTGAGGGTAAGAGTGATATGAAGAAGCTGTTCAACTGGTGTGTCAATTTCATCAGGACGCTGGACTGGGCAGAAGTGTTCCGGTACTTTGTCGTCGGCGTTTGTACAACGGTACTGAATATTTTCATATTCTGGCTTCTTGGGAAAAAACTCGGGTTAAATGAACATGTTTCCAATATCGTTGCCTGGATCCTGTCTACGCTGTTTGCCTTTGTTACAAACTGCTTCATCGTGTTCCGGATCAAGCCGAAAAACATTGGGGAACTGTTCAGATTCATGCTTTCGTTCTACGGTGAGCGGATTTTCACGCTGGGTGTGGAAGAACTGCTTATCCTGATATTTATCACGCTTCTTCATCTTCCGAGGATGCCTGTCAAATTTGTGACCACATGCATTACCATCGCGCTGAACTATCTGTTGAGCAAGTTTGTAGTCTTTCACGTGAAAGAGGAAAAAAGCGACGATGCAGACGCTGAAGATGACGGAAAAACTGTATTATAGCGACAGCCATCTCTTTTCCTTCCATGCCGCTGTGCTTGCATGCACCGGCTCGGAAGACGGCGGCTTTCTGGCGGTTCTGGACAGGACCGCGTTTTTCCCCGAAGGAGGGGGACAGCGGGCCGATACGGGAACGATAGCGGGGATCCGGGTCACGCATGTGTTCGAGAAGGACGGCGTGATCTTCCACAGATGCAGCGGACCGGTCGATGCATGCCCGGACGCCCTGTGCGAAGTGGACCGCGAGCAGAGGCTGCGGAGGATGCAGAACCATTCGGGGGAACATGTTCTCTCCGGTCTGATCTACAGGCGTTTCGGCTATTCGAACGTGGGCTTTCACATGGGAGAGCGCTGCATGACGATCGATTTCAGCGGTGAACTGTCGGATTCAGACCTTGCCGGGATCGAAAAGGCTGCCAATGAAAAGATCAGGGATAACATCCCTGTAACGGCTTATTTCCCGAGCCCGGAGGAACTTGCCGCAACCGAATACAGAAGCAAGCTCGATCTCACGGAGAATGTACGGCTCGTGAAGATAGACGGCTGTGACATCTGTGCCTGCTGTGCTCCGCATGTCTCGGCCACCGGAGAGATCGGATCGATAAAGATCCTTTCCTCCATGCGTCATCGCGGGGGAACACGCATCGAAGCCGTATGCGGCATGGATGCGCTGGATCATTTCAGGCTCAAACAGGAGAATGCGGAAAAGATCTCCGCTCTGCTTTCCGCAAAGCAGGATGAGATCGGTTCTGCCGTGGAAAGGCTGCTGCGTTTGTCAGAAGAACAGAAACTGAAGATCGCCGCTCTCAGCATGGACTGCGCTTCCCTGAAAGCGGAGTCGGTTGCCGATACGGAAGGGAATATCTGCCTGTTTGAGGATCTGCTTGACGATATTGCGATTAGGGAACTGGTGAATCGGTTATCCGGAAAATGCAGGGGTATGGCAGGCGTTTTTTCCGGAGACGATCAGACCGGGTACAGGTATATAATCGGGAGTTCAAACGCGGATCTCAGAAGCTGTGCCAAAGCGATCAACGCCGGGATAGAAGGAAAAGGGGGCGGATCGGCATCCATGATCCAGGGACACAGCGCCTCCTGCGCACAGAAGATAAGAGACTTTTTCAATGCTTTCAAATTAAACTGATTATGAATGATAATTGAAAGGAGAACACCATGAAGAAGTTTTTACAGGAATTCAAAGACTTCGCCGTGAAGGGCAACATGATCGATATGGCCATCGGCGTCATCATCGGCGGTGCGTTCACGGCTCTGGTGACAGCTTTTACCGGAAATATCGTCAACCCGCTGCTGTCGCTGATCCCCGGCATCGATAATCTGGACAATTCACTGAAGATCGTGATCCATGAAGCAACGGTGGATGCCGCCGGTGAACCGGTGGAAGAAGTCGCCATCAAATTCGGCGCTTTCATCTCTGCCATCATCACCTTCCTGATCCTGGCGCTGATCGTATTCCTCATTGTCAAGGCGATCAACAAGGCCCGCACGGTCGGCAAATCGAAAGAGCCTGCCGAGCCTGCGGCTCCCACCACCAAGGTCTGCCCGTACTGCAGGAGCGAGATAGCCATCGAAGCCACCCGCTGCCCGCACTGCACCTCGGAGCTGTCCTGAGCTGTCCTGAAATCTGCCGCAATTCGGTCATTCTGACGAATTGCGGCTTTTTTTATCGGTATTAATCACAATTGACACGCAGAAACCGAATTGTTAAAATACTCTTTAGTATTGGGATAATATGCCCAGCAGAATCAGCATACTATTTGATTAGGGGGTTATCTGTTGAAAGACCTTAAACATCTCATCTTTTTTGAGAAGCTCCTTCAGGAGGCGAATAACGACCTCGTCAAGCAGGGGAAAGCTGACGGCAACAGAGCCATCGGCTATACCTGCTATTTCATGCCTGAAGTGCTCCTCGATCTTCCCGGCTGCTTTTCCGTCAGACTGAGAGCACCCGGCTGCACCTCCCCGGACATCGCGACCTATTATCTGTCCGGACGCGTTTGCCACTATGCCCGCTCCCTGCTGGAGCGCGCGCTCGAGGGCGGCTATAATTTCCTCGACGCCCAGATGGGGACCGAGACCTGCACCGCCACCTGCCGGTTCCAGGAGCATATCCAGCAGAAGCATCTCGACTCCGTGGATGACATGCGGATCATCGACAACGATGATTTCTTCTGCACGTTTACCGATATCCCGTTCAAAAACACCGAAAACAGCTATCAGCACTTCGAGACGCAGCTTCGCGCCCATGTGCTCGAGCCGCTTCACGAGCATTTCGGCATAGACATTTCGGATGAGACTCTTCTCAAGACCATTGAGGATCATAATGAAGTCTGCAGGCTCATCAATGAGATCGGTGATTACCGCAAACTGGACAATCCGACGATAACCGGGTATGAGTTCCATGTGATCCAGCTCGTCTCTCTTGCCTGCCCGAAATACCTCATTCTTCCGTATCTGCGTGAGACGGCAGAAGAGATGAAGACACGTGAACCGGACCAGAAGAAGAATTTCCGCTGCAAAGTCGTTCTTGCCGGATCGGAAAACGACGATCCCGATTTCACCAAGCTTGTGGAAAGCTGCGGCGCTCTTGTCGTATGCGACCGTTTCTGCTACGGAGCCGTTGAAAGCCGCATTCCCATCGAAGTCAAAGAGGGACAGAGTCCTCTTCGCGCAATCGCGGAGCATTATCTCAAGACCTCCAACTGCCCGCGCTTTATGCCGCAGGACGAAATGCGCGCGCGTAAAAAGAGACTTGCGGATCTGGCGAAAGAGTATCATGCCGACGGTATCATCATTGCATCCAATAAGTTCTGCGAGTACTGGAGCTATGAGCGCGTAATAGACACCTTCATCCTCAAGCGTGACTACGGCATCCCCGTTTGCTCGATAGAAAAAGAATATATCAACTCCGCTTCGGGCCAGCTGCGTACACGGTTCCAGGCCTTTGTGGAGAGTATTGAGATCAAGCAGATCCAGGAGGGCAACTGACTATGGCTAAAATGAATCTTGCTAAAGCGGTAAAGGATTTCTGGTACGGCAAACCGCATACCGCCGAAGAGGGCGGCCGCCGGCTCGGAGATCTTTATGAGGACAAGACGGGTCTTCTGAAGCACAGAGAGTGGAGAGGCGTAAAGGACACTTTCTACTACATGTATAATATCTGGGGCTACAACTATGTGCATATGGTCCTCGATATCCTGAAATACTCCAACAACCCCATCGACTTTTTAAAGGGCACTTTGCGTTATCGCTGGATGGGCCAGACCTATCTGCCCGTCATCCACTGGTTCGAACGCGGTCTGCAGGGCATGCGCGGCGAAGCGCTTGCCGCCTCCGCCTGGCACTACCGCGCGATGGTCAGCGCTTCGATCCATCAGATCTGCAACTTCTTCAATGCGGATACCCGCCTGCACGGCGGAAAGCAGAACAATGCGTACAAACATACGTTCTATGCAAATGAGACGACCTGCGGGACCCTGTTCTATCCGTGGATGGACGCCGGATACCAGTATATCCCGATGGAGATGATCCCGTACTTCGTCACATGCCATGTCAACAGCCACACGGTCCTCAACTACATCGACGCGGTCCAGTCTCTCGGTCTCCCGGGTGACCCCTGCCCGATGTGCCAGGCTGAGTCCGGACTGTTCGTGCTGGATGACGTTCCCGATTCCGCTCCGCTGATCATCACCTGCAACGAGGCCTGCGATGCATCGGTCTCAACGCATACCCTTCAGGACTGGTTCGCCAACAAGCCTCTGTTCGCATTGCCGCTTCCCATGCAGTTCGACGATCCGCTGGTCAAAAAATACTGCATGAACGAGATAGAGGAATGCTGGAAGTTCATAGAGGAGCAGACCGGCGTCCCGTTCAGCTGGGAATCCATGAAGAAGCGCCTCGAGCGCCAGAACAAGCTGCAGCGTGATGAGTGGGAGAAGTGGGAAGTCGCTTCCAAGACCGACTACTATCCGATCAACGGTGTCGCCCAGGCACTCTTCCGCATCTACTCCACCCAGTACGGTATCCAGGGTGACTTCTGGGAGGAAGCCAGCGAAAAAGTCAAGAAGATCATGTACAAGTGCGTCGAGAAGAAGATCAATCCCTTCCCGCAGACCCGCCATCGCGTGATCGCCTGGTCCTGCGCGCCTCTGTATTATTCCAACTGGTGCACCTGGGCATACAACTGCTGGGGACTCAACGTTATCATCAATATGGACTCGCTGATGTTCGATATGGAGATTCGCACCGACTCCTACGAGAATATGCTTGAAGACATGGCGACCTACCATATGTGGGCTCCGATGCGCCGCATGGCGGTCGGCGGCATGCACCATATTTTTGAGCTTTGGGATTATATGAAACGCTTCAACTGCGATATGGTCGCCATGTATGACCAGCTGCAGTGCAAAGGCATGCAGGGTGTCCACGGCCTGTTCGAGGACGAATTCAGAAAGAGAAACATCAACGCATTCTGGATGCCGCATGCCCTTCCCGACTGCCGTACAGTTTCCCGTGCGGAGATCCGCAGGCAGATAAACGACTATATGACCACGGTCATGCACGAAGAGCCGCTCGATCCGTCCCTGCTCGACTTTGACGACTCTATGACCTGGTGATCGGAGGAATATGAATATGAAAAAATGCAAATGCAAACTGGGAAGCAAGCTCGGTAAGTTCTTACTGAAATTCTGCGGGATATTCGTTGCGCTCAATGCTGTGTTATTCATCGTTTTCTTCTTTGACCTTGACGGCAAGCTGCTGTTCAACGTGGTGGAGCCCTTCCTGAAGAAACACTATGATGACATGGAACGCAAGGATGTGCTCAAGGAACCCTATGATCTTGACAAATTCCCGAAATACAAGTACGACATGTGATTCGGGCATTTCATAATCTCAGCATTAACTAAACTGTAGGAAAGTGGGAAAAGAATGAAATATTTTGGCGGATGCGACGTAGGATCGACATTTACGAAAGCGGTCATCCTGGATGAGACCGGAAAGATGGTGGCGGACACCACGATAAGAAGCAAGATCAACTCGGAACTGAGCGCGATAGCGGCGATGGACGAA
>JAFRER010000012.1 GCA_017434755.1 Oscillospiraceae bacterium
GGAGCCTTGTTCGCAGGAGGACTCGACATGAAAGAGAAGATGACACAGGAGCAGCGCCTTGACTATCTCGTGGAGGGATTCAAGGCCGATTCCGGTGAATACAAAGATTTGCGAACGCCGGGTGATCCTGAGGGCAAGCGGCGGCTTCTCCGCTCTCTCATGAACATCCGTATGCCGCGAGAGCTGCCGGATGAGGTTCTTGCCGTACAGGATGAATACCTTACCGAGCGAAACGCCGGGAAAGGGGTCGTGCCTCTTGCGGAGATCACCACTCTCGCGGAGCAGGGCAGCACGGTTGCTCACGCCTCGCAGCTCTCCCTCTGGCAGGGGGATATCACAAGGCTGGCCGTTGACGCCATCGTGAACGCGGCCAATTCGCAGATGCTGGGCTGCTTCGTGCCGATGCATACCTGTATCGACAACTGCATCCACACCTTCGCGGGCGTGCAGCTCCGTTCGGAGTGCGATCGGCAGATGAAGCAGCTTCGGGCGAAGTACGGCAGAGATTACGAACAGCCGACTGCCGTCCCCATGCTGACGGAGGGCTACAACCTCCCGGCGAAGAAGGTCATTCATATCGTTGGCCCCATCGTACAGGACGAATTGTCGCCGGAACTGGAAAAGGATCTGGCCGACTGCTATCGCAACACGCTGAATATGTGCGCGGAGAACGGGCTTAAGAGCGTCGCCTTCTGCTGCATCTCTACCGGCGTATTCCATTTTCCGGCAGGCAGGGCAGCCCAGATCGCGGTCAGGACGGTCATGGATTGGCTGGACGAACATGGCGAGCGCATGGATCGCGTGATCTTCAACGTGTTCTCGGACAAGGACAGAAAACTATATGAGAGACTATTTTATTAAGAAAGAAAACGGATATACCTCTTCGATCCAGAAGGGACTGAGCGCCGTAAGGAGCTTTCGCAGCGGACTGTCCTACGGGACGGGAAGGAGCGAGGAAAACATCCAGCGGCTGAAACAGGAGCTGTACAGCGCAGACGCCGTCGTGATCGGCGCGGGCGCGGGCCTTTCCACCGCAGCGGGCCTCACCTACAGCGGTGAGCGCTTCGAACAGTATTTCTTCGACTTCATCGACCGCTTCCACATCCCGGATATGTATTCCGGCGGCTTCTGGCCCTTCCCGGATGAGGAAACGCGCTGGGCCTGGTGGGCGCGGCATATCTACTATAACCGCTATGTCGACCCGCCGAAGCCCGTTTACAAGGATCTGCTTTCGCTTGTCCGGGACAAGAACTACTTTGTGATCACGACAAATGTGGATCACCAATTCCAGAGGGCGGGCTTTGATAAAACGCGCCTGTTCTATACGCAGGGCGATTATGGCCTGTTCCAAAGCGCGTCCGGCAGGATCAAAAAGACCTGGGACAACGAGGCTTGGGTCATGCTGGCCATGGAGGCGCAGGGCTTTGTCCGGGATAGCGACGGCGTTTTTCAGGTGCCGCACGATCGGAAGATCTCGATGCGCATCCCGCACGATCTGCTCCCGGAGATCCCGGAGGGCGGGAAGGCCGCGATGAACCTGCGATCCGACGACACCTTTGTGGAGGACGCGGGCTGGCAGGAAGCGTCCGCAAGCTATGCGTCGTTTCTGAAAGCCGTTGAGGACAGGCACGTTTTGTTCCTGGAGATCGGTGTCGGAGCCAACACCCCGGTCATCATCAAGTACCCCTTCTGGGCAATAACGGCGGAGAATCCCAAAGCCGTATACGCCTGCCTGAACTACAATGAGGCGGTCTGTCCAAAGCAGATCGAGAAACAGTCCATCTGCATCGACGGCGACAGCGGAGAAGTGCTGCAAAAGCTGTGCTGATCATGCCGGAGCAGGACTGCTTCGTCGGCTGGGTGGCGTATGGGCGGAAAGATATGTAATAATCTACGAGAAAAGAACATATTTATATATTGACAAGCATAAATGCGTGTGTTACAATACGTGCATCCGAGGAGGCGATGAGCATGGGATTCCGTGAAGACGTCAGAAAAGTGAAGGCTTTGGCAGATGAAAATCGCCTTGCGATCATGCTGGCTCTGCAGCATGGCGAAAAATGCGGTTGTGTGCTTCTCGAAGAGTTGAATATCACCCAGCCCACGCTATCCCATCACATGAAGATCCTGTGTGACAGCGGACTTGTGGCGAGCCGCAAAGAGGGAAAATGGATGCATTATTCTCTCTCTCCGGAGGGGATCGCATCATACCGGGAAATGATTTCCGGCTATGTCCGCTGTGATTGCGAGAAAGAAGAGGCAATGTCAGCTTGCTGCTGCAAATAATAACGAATAGGCGATCCTCTGGGATCGCCTATTATAAAAGACAATATATTGATACATTTGAATGTGTCAAATAAAGGAGCGCCTACAATGTGGACATTTATTCAAGAACAGATACTCGGGATGAAGTGGCTCAATGCCCTGATCGGCAAAGGGCTGAGCGCACTCGGCCTTGATAATACTTCCCGCTGGGGCGGCAGCGTACAGTTTTTTATCTATGATGTTATTAAGATCACAATCCTGCTCTGTCTGCTCATTTTCATTATCTCCTACATTCAGAGCTTCTTCCCACCGGAGCGGAGCA